>JBHLQM010000006.1:0-1188 GCA_048884785.1 Candidatus Thorarchaeota archaeon
TGGCCACTCGCTCCCATTCCTTCAAAATCTTGATACCACTAGCTATGAACATCAAGGCGAAGAATGCGAGGACTATCAATAGGAACGTCAGTCCAAATACTAAAGCATCCGTTTGCAATGTCTTTTAACTCCTGAAAGCCCAGACCTGAGCGGTCTGAGTTTGAACGGTCTCGAAACCCCCGTTCCAAGATTGGTTTGGCATGAAAGCATATGAAGCTTCGTTCTAATGCTACGGAGTTTTCGATTTCTATGACTGATTCTCGGGGATACTCTCGCTCGGAAGTTCCTGAAATGCTTGGGTTTCCTCTCTAATCAGGGGGGGTCTGAAATCGCTTGCTGCGAGTGCTCTGTCAAGTGCGAAAAGAACTATTGCCAGAATAGTAGCCATTACAAGTCGCTCGATTGGATAGATAAAAAGAACAATATTCATGAAAATGAACTCTAAATCCGTCGCATTCCAACCTAACGCATAATAGAAGTACGATACTCCAATACCAGAACCGATCGCATGGTCCGCCATAACCGAAACAAAGCTGAGAATCCACAGTGAAGCAAATAGTAGTACATAATTGAATGGCTTTGCATCTGTTCCAATATCAAATGAATCTCTCAGTTTCGGTACCATCATCAAGAGAGCCAACAATGCCGCTACAATACTTAGCCAAAGAAATGAGAATGTCACTTGTCCTATTGGCCCAATGTAGAATAGCAAGAGTCCATAGGCAATGATCACCGATACGGTAACTGACTTCTTGGCTCGAACACTTGCTGCAGCAAAAGCACCAACTGTTGGAGGAATTACCGTAAAGAATCCTAAAATTGGAGCGGTCGGATTCGCCCAGAGTCCGACAATCGATCCTATCAGGACTGAAAATGTGCCATAAACTGGCCCAAGAAGGAATCCAACAAGAGGCCCTGATATCATACCCAAAGAAATGGCTCCTCCGCCTATACCTGGAAATGCCGGTATGATGCTGAGAATGGTGTGAATTGCGGCAAAAATTCCTGTTAGAATCCATGGGTATGCTTTTGAGTTTGGAAGACCGGACAAATTATCACCACGACTGTTGTAATGTAGTTTAGTAAACTACATAGGTAGGTTTGTACATCAAATCCCATAGAAAACCACTATTTTAGTATGCCGGGGATAGAATAATGGAGTCCGCAACTCAACTTTGGCCATACTTG
>JBHLQM010000006.1:1288-80037 GCA_048884785.1 Candidatus Thorarchaeota archaeon
GAGGATTATCTCTCTCATGTAGTATCCATATACAGGAATGAAGGAATTCCCGAATCCGCCATATTTGAGGTCTTTTCTGGGATGAGAACAAGTGCCCTCCTATCAAGCTCCCGGGATCATAGTTCTCCTGATTGCATGGTATTTGGCTCTTCAGCTGTAGTTACAAATATAGAATGCCCTGCGTTTCCTCCTCCAGATGAAACATCCAGATGTGGATCAATCAGTCGTTTTCCCGCTGGACCAACAATCGAAACTGCAACAACCCTTGCTGAGCTAGGTCTGAAAGTGTCTTTTGTATCATCAATTGGTAATGATCAAGATGGTCGTGATGTGATATCATCATTGATAAAATCAAATGTCGATGTTTCAGATCTATTTATTGAAGATGGGAAATCTACCAATCAGACAGTCATCATTAATGAGACAAAGACATCTAGAACGATGATAGGTGTTGATTCCAGAACAGCATTGTCTATCACAACACCTATGCGAGTTCCCTGGGAAAAGCTGGAAACCGCAAGATTAGTCTACATCGGGGAAGTATTCATTGAAGTTGCATCGACAATTGCAGGGTATGCAAGGGGCAAGGGAATTCCAATTGTCTATCGATGTTCTATTCCATTTCTAGAAGAAGGTCTTGATACATTAATTCCAGTCATTTCCCAGGTTGATTTCATTCTACTTTCAAATGATGCATGGAAATACCTGCAGGAGAAAGTCGGAAGGAACCCCACCATAAAACTAAGAGAACTCACTGACGCCTCTATTATAGCACGCACTTCATCAAATTCGTATAAAGTATTCATGAAGAACCAAAAACCATTGACCTTTAGAAGTCAAAATCACCATGGTGACATGACCCGTCTTTTTTCTGCAGGTTTCATCGATGCACTTGTGCATGGGGAAACTTCTGAGAGGGCCATCAAACGAGGTGTTAATAATGAAGATGAAAGAAGAATGGCTTCTTAGTTACTCGATGATGCCAAGATCCAGAAGAAAAGACCCCCAAGTATCCAAATGAAAAGGCCCGCTCCCAAGACAACCCCCAGACCTGCTCCCATGGTTGAAGAGCCGAAGTTTACATGCATGTTTGTGAAGTTCTTGAATCCACCAACATATTTTGTCTCATAATCGCAATGAAACTCCTTGTCAGTAACCGCACCACAGATTTCGCATACAAAACGATTCTGAACGACAGCTCCTATTAGGCTATCAAGGTTGCATCCAATAAAGGCAGTAAGTACAGCCAATGGGAATATGGCAATTAGCTGATTGGTATCGTAAATTGGGACCCAACCCGGGGCAAAGATTGCGAAAGCGACTGTCATAGCTCCTATGAAAACTCCAGCGAAAATAGCCATGCTCTCACCCAGAAGCGAAACTGCGCCAATTGTACCTCGAGGAACTTTCCTCCTAAGGTTTGTTATAAGCCGTGGTTTGGATTTGCTGAAAACTCCGACTTCGCTAGCGAGAGTGTCTGCTGATGTTGTTGCGACCGCACCTAAAAAGCCGCCAAACATTGCAAATGACCAGAATGGATCAGTTGTTAGTCCTCCTGTTGGTCTTGCGATGTAGATTCCGATAGAGAAAAGCATGGGAACTAGACCACTACCAAAGACGTTCTTCCATGATCTCTTCCCCTTGCCTTCTTGAGCCAGATTGACCTTGGCTTTCGCCTTGTACTTGTATTTGGTGGCAATTCCGGAACTCATAAAGAAGAATAGCAGAATCGAGAACGCCGCAACTCCTCCAGTATACCAAGTAGTAAATCCAACAACAAATGCGCTGATAAGACCAGAAACATCAACAAAGTGGAGCTTGTAGGCTAGCGCTCCAATAATGGCCATTACAATCAGGCCTGAGATAACGGGGTGAAACAGCAACTCCAGCATTCTATCACTTCCATATTTATACGAGTTCCACGCAATCCTTGACATTCGTCGATTATTCTATGATTATATATCAGGAGTTGTTAGGTCGCTCCAATTACTAAGAAACGCTCGGACTATCCCTATTATACCTTTGCTATGGACTGTATATTTCGCCGAACTTAACATCGCCTATTTTGATATTTCGACTATCAAAAAGGAGGCTTCTTAACCATTCATTTCATAAATGGAGTATTATACAACCATATAGTATTCTTTAGCCAAATAACAGACATTCAGTATACAGTGAACTGCTTTCTGACCTGTTTCACAGCTCGATCGGGAAGAATCTGCCCATTCTGTTCTACAAGTGCCTCCAAATAGAATCCTGTGACAACATCGACTGCAGGAGTTGTCCAAGGCACTTCTGCCTCAAACTCTCCACGGTCACGTTTCTTTAGGGCAGGTAAGCTAACCTCAAAGAGTTTGATAACCTTGCGCCGTGACATTATCCGAAGAAGAATTTTGACATTATCAAGAGCAGCAGTTGTTGCACTGCCAATAACAATCAACTTGACGGGAGTTACTCTTGGAACAAGACCAGGAACCTCCACTCCTTCAGTATCTTTAATCATAAAACGGAAATTGAAATGTGCATCTTCAACAGCCTTGATTTTAATTCTCTTTGAGCTCCTAGTGGCGCCTCTTGTTGTTGTTGCCTTCGCAGTTAGGTATGCTGTACTCATTTCAACTGCAAGAGGAATAGAAACACTTACTGCATACATACCTGTTTGCTTGGGTTCGAGGTCAATCTCTTTTTGCCAGATTGATACAATTCCCTTCACTGTTTCAAGTTCGGTAATCAGCATGCATGGAAGCTTCTCACTAGAGAGATTGGAAACATGGAGTGTTGAATGAAGGGTTTCATCCGGCGTTACATACACAGGAACTCCGCTGAATGATATTCTAACGAAATGTGGCTCTTCTACGCCATCCAAACGGATTGTTTCAACTCTGGTATCCACAACTTCCCCACCATAGATTATTCGTGCCTCAATTTTGACTTCATTTGGAGGGGTTCCTTTTGGTTCTGGAATCGAAATAGGACCGAACGCAATGGATAGGTTTCTATTTTGTTTAATCGGTTGATTCAGAGCTGGATATTCACTTCCGTCAGGAAAAGCAAAGACAATTGAAAGGTTTGCCTGATCCCCGGCTTCAGTGTTTCGTCTAATTCTGAGCCATCCTGATATTTTTCCTCCAATTTCAGAATTCTTTGGAACTCTTAGTGAATCGATGTTTATTCTTATTCCGACATGCTCAAGACGAAATCTTGTAGTGTGTGAACTGCTGAGGATTTCATTTCCATCCGCAAGAATAACTGTCAGAAGGCCTGTCCTCTCCGACGTGTTTTCCGAGGGGATTGGTGGGACCTTCCATTCAAATTCGACTGGATTCTCTAAAAGCTCTTTCACTGTAAGACTGGCGATTGGATGGCGGCGTCCTGAATCTGCCTTAAACACCACTGCTGCCGACACATCTTTTGATAGAGATTGACCTTGAGTCTTCAGGAATACCTTCCCTGAAATGATTTCACCGGGCTGGTATATTTCCTTCAGTTCGGCCTCTAACCTAATTTTGGGGCCTTTTCTCACAAAGCCAATGTAGAACGGCCTTGAGGTTGTAGAAGATAGCTCCTCACCTTCAGAGTCTGTCAAACTCACCTTTAGAGAGCATCTTTCCACGCCCTCACTGAAATCATCGGGAACGACAAGTGGCGGAAAATCAGTACTCCTGAATGATATTAAGCCTCCTACCTCAACAGATAATGGCTGTTCAACCTCTGCCAGTATCTTTTCTCTAGTTGGAGCTATTACACTGACCTTTGCTGCTAGAAATGCATTTTCAGGATAGCTTGTTTCTATCTCTCCTGAGAATGGTATCTGTGTCGAACCATCAGCAAAAATGGTTGTTGTGGCTGGTCTGATTGAAACTTTCGTCCAAAATGTTTGTATTGTACTGGATAGCTGCAGCTCCCGACCTGCAATTCCAATAGATGCAAGAATATTGTAGGCTGTTATTCCTTTTTGAGTATCAAATTCAACTTTTTCAATATGAATTTCACCAGCAGCTATGCTAGGAATTGGGATGAGATTCCTCGTAACAACGTGTCTTTCGGAGTCTTCAATCGCATAAGTAAGAGTCAAATCTTCAATTGACCGTGATAGCGTATTTTGAATTGATATGGAGAAATGTGCCATTTGTCCTGCAAACACTCTTACTTTCTCTGTTACAATTGCCGGTTCTATTCCCTTCCACCAGCAGAGCCAAGTTGGCATATTGGGTGTCCCAACGAGAGGATCGTAGAGCCAGTTTGTACAGCATTCTCGAGTTATTTCACCGAGCTTGCGTAGGAGTACAACGAGATTCATATCCGATTTCGCATAGACATCCAGCTGAAAATCTGCTCCAGTGGTTTTTGGATCGACATATTCGCTACCAAAAATCGAAACAAGAATGGACTGCATGAATGGGTTATCAATTACCTTGAGTTCTTCCAGCTCATCTCTCAGCAAATAAAGCATTGATGTGACTGCGTCACCCATGAACCGATTTCTTTTCTTTTCACTAATGGTACCATCATCATTGATCTGCATATTGTATGCTTTGATGAAGTGTGATTTAGGATCAATCGACGAAGGCCGAAAAGGTCCCCAGAGACCTGCTTCCACCGAAGTTTCTCTATTGCCAGCTAAGCAGTCTGCTCCAACGTCTGGGATTGTTTGTCCAGCTTCTATCATGCGTTTTGCCTTCAAAGCTAAGGTTTGCAGAAGCAAAGCAATTCCTATGCGCCGAGGCACTGAGAGCTGTGTGTCCGATACTCTCAGTTCTATCGTTCCTATTTTCGTATATGGATACAAATCCACCATGCGAGCAAAACTGCGATTAACGTGAAGAGAGAATCCTTCCACATCCTTTTTGGAAACGTAAGGTATGAACTCGAATTCATTCGTAGGTCCAAGTTGAGTTGTATTCTTTACTAGTCTTATAGACCGCTTGCATTTTGGTGCTCTTGTTTTTCCTTGTTCATCCACCCACACCTCATCAGTTGTCTTTTTGTTTTCAAAAGGAGAATTTACTGTTAGTGCAATAATATGTGGCAGGAAGTTTCTCACCATATTGTAGACGCCTATCTTCACTTTATCTGGGACATCAGGCCCTAGAAAGTGATGATGTTCACCAAATGACAGATTCTTCAAGTATTCCTGAGCAGGATTTAGACCCGTTGAAATTAATGCGACATTGGTATCTTTTGGCAGAGAGTCATATGATACGGCAATTAATGTCTGAACCCACCAAGCCAACTCCTCAAGAGTTGTGCAGGGAGGTGTGGCTATCTCCAAAATCCAGGTGAGACTTGTTACATTCGGGTCATGTCCTACTAGGGTATATTCCTTAAAATCGCCAGTTGGATCTTGGTAGGTAACGACGACTCTGGATCCTCTTTCACCCTCTTCGGTCTGCGTTGAGTGATGGTATTTCTTTCTGACTGATGTAATATCTGCATTTTTTATTCTGCGATCAAGGAGGGTTTTTGCGTTTGAAATAAGGCGGTCAAAAATATCAAGGATTTCTTCTCCTCTTATCCACGAGCCATCCTTCCTAATCACTTGAAGCTCTACTTCAATTCCATGAGTAAACGGAAGGGGCATCTCATGGGATATTTCACTCCTCTCAGTCATGCGTTGCACCTACAATGATAGCAATGATTCAATGACCCGCCGAAGTGTGTCTGTATTTTCAGAAATCGACTTACTTAGGGTGAGCTCTAATACTGATGAATTAGTTCTGTTTTCCAAAGTCTTTACCAATTCGTATGTAAGTGATCCTCCTCCATTTAGGCCATAATCTATGTTTACATTAATGCGATGCACTTGTAATGCATTAGTAAGTTTCTCTATGACATTCTCCGATTCCAAAAAATACCTCTTTCCGATAATCACCGATCTGGTATTCTCAAGCTGTTTTAGCATGAGTTCTTTTTGCAGATTGATTACAAGAACCGGTCCTTCAAAGCGCGCAAGAACCTCCGCAGGAATCATTTTCGCAACTGTCAGGTTTGTCTGTCTAGAATGAATTGCACCTGGAATTTTGACGAGAGTTGGCTTCTTTACTTCCAGTTTCGATATTGCTTTTCTAAAAGCCTTTGACTCGGCAAGTTCTTCCTCAAGACAAAGAACGACTTTTGATTCTCCTGGATCAAGTACTGTTTTGGATTGAAAGTCACGTTTTAGAAGAGCCCGTTCCGTAGGCTCTAGGATTGTGATTATTCTGTCAACCGTCTCTCTCGTCTGTTTTAGAATCCTACTAGCTCTATGTAATTCCGTTTGCAAGGAGTCTTTCTGTGATATACCCAATTCCTTCAAACCAACCTTTCCCTATGTCCTCAAAATGAACAGGTAGCTGACCGGTTATTACCTTTTGCCAGCCTGGTTTCACAGAATATAATCATTCCTTGGCAACCAGATTAAACACACTCTTTACTTTCTCACTGAGCTCTCTCAACCTATACCAAACTGTTTCTCTTCCAGTTCTCTCAGACAGTCTATCAACAAGCATACTATAATCAAATTCAATGATATCTCTCATAATTATCATTGCTTCTTCATTGGTGAAATGGGATGCATTGACCCGCCCATCCGTGAATCTGACTGCTAGAGGCTTTAGAGCCTTCTCAGCTGAGTCCAGTTTGATAAGAGCGGCTCTGTATCGTTCTTTTGGATTTGGCATGGCGTAGCCTCCAATAATAGGAGCCATTCCGGTTCCCACAGAACTCCTCCCAATTTCGTCCAGCTCATCCATTGCATCCTGAAAAAAGTCGTAGGAATCGGAGAGACATTTCTTTATCGCACGTAGAACACGTGGTCGATCTGCTTCTTCACTCAACAATAACCCCTCTGTGGGTATTTTCGAAAAGAATCGAAATGGGGCGAATTGAAGTTCGCCCGCATTGAGGTTTAGTAGCTAGGAGCGTCACCAAGCTCCCCGGCAAAGTGACATGCGACATAATGACCATTACCCATATCTCTGTCCTCTGGAATTTCCCTAACACAGATCTCCTGAGCATATGGGCATCTTGGGTGGAACCTGCAGCCAGTGGGAACATTGATCGGACTCGGTGGTTCACCTTTAAGAGATTCCACACGTCTTTTGACAGTCGGATCTCCTGAGGGCACAGCTGAAATCAACGCTCGAGTATACGGATGCATAGGAGTGAAGGCAACATCATGTGCTGGTCCAATCTCCATAATCTTTCCTAGGTACATGATCCCAATTCTGTCTGCAATATATGTTGCTACAGCTAGGTCATGTGTAATGAACAGATAGGTAAGACCGAGTTCTTGCCTGAGCTGCAATAGGAGGTTTAGAATCTCAGCACGAATTGATACATCTAGCATAGACACAGGTTCATCTGCTACCATAAATTCGGGGTGGAGGATTAGGGCTCGGGCAACTGAAATTCGTTGTCTTTGTCCACCAGATAGTTCGTGTGGATATCTGTCGATGTAATCCGCAGCAGGTGTAAGAGCCACATTCTCTAATGCTTCAAGAACACGTTCACGACGTTGACTTGGAGTAAGTGGAATCTTATGGACTGTCAATGGCTCTTCAACAATACTAGCAATGCTCTGCTTCGGATTCAACGATTCGTAAGGATCTTGAAACGTTATTTGCATTCTCTTACGAAGCTCTTTCATTTCATTCCGATCTAGAGTTGAAAGGTCCTGACCGGCATAAACTACCTTCCCGCTAGTTGGCGTTTCTAAGTTTAGAACGCAACGGCCAGTTGTGGTTTTGCCACAACCAGACTCACCCGCAAGCACAAGGACTTCTCCTTTGTAAATATCAAAAGTGACTCCATCAACTGCTTTCACAAATAACTCCTGCTTGTAAAGGAGCGAGGAGAGAAAGCCCGTGTTCACTGGAAACCATTTCTGCATTCCAAGTACTTGGATTAGTGGTTCACCTTCTCGAATATGAGTTGACTGTTCGAGTATTCTTGATTCATCTATTGTCATTTCTTGGGCCTCCTTAATCAAGGTCTACAGTGAGTTCTCCTCTCAGGCGTTCGTGGAAGTGACATGACACGAAACGGCCAGGTTCCACCTCATCAAAAGTTGGCTCTTCCCTCACACATATGTCCTCAGCGTAAGGACATCTTGGATGGAAACGACAACCCGTTGGGGGTTCGATAAGATCTGGGGGTGAACCAGGAATTGAGGTCAGTTTCTTCTTCTCAGCTTTGACCATGCTTGGAATTGCACCGACAAGGCCTGTTGCGTACGGATGTATTGGCTCCTTGAAGACGGATACGACATCAGCTAGCTCGGCAATCCGTCCTGCATACATGATAGCTGTTTTGTCACATGTTTCTGCAATGACTGACAAATCGTGTGTAATGAGTATGAGTGAAAGACCCAGATCCTTCTGGAGCTTCTGCATGAGCTTCAGAATCTGAGCTTGGATAGTAACATCAAGTGCGGTGGTTGGTTCATCAGCAATTACAAGATCTGGATTACATGCCAGAGCCATTGCAATCATCGCACGCTGACGCATGCCACCTGAGAATTCGTGTGGGTAGTTGTGTATTCGACCAGGGTCCAGACCTACCATCTCAAACAGTTTGGCGCATCGGTCAAGTGCTTCTTCCTCAGTCACGTTCTCGTGCATGAGGATAGCCTCTGCGATCTGCTCGCCAATCTCAAAAACGGGGTTGAGAGCGTTCATAGCACCTTGGAAGACTATTGCAACATTCTTCCATCGTATATCACGCATTTCCTTGGCTGATTTACGTAGCAAGTCATCGCCCTTGAAGTAGATGTTCCCACCAACAATGTTGGCTGCGGGAGGTAAAAGCTGCATTATAGAATATGCTAATGAGCTCTTGCCACACCCACTTTCTCCTGCAAGGCCAATTGATTCGCCGACATCAAGCTCAAGAGAAACGTTATCGACTGCCTTTACCAATCCCTTTTGGGTTTGGTAGTACATGCGAACATTTCTGATGTCTAGGAGATTCATTTCCGTACACTCCGCTGAGCACAAATGAATGGGTTTCATGCACACCCGTAACGCGCGTTGCTGTCTGTTCAGGTCTTAAATAGGTTTCTGCATAAGCATCCATCTGTTGTGCTCATTCGTAAAGAAAGCATCTCATTCTGTATTAAAATGTCTCAGAAGAAGCAAAGATTGAGGCCATCGGCAAGAGTTGGATTTCCTTTTTGCCATGTCTTGTAGACAATATCCAAGTTTTGCTTTACAGATGAAAGATTGTAAGTTATGTACGTTGGCACATGCACAAGTTGCTGATTGGCCTTGCTAGCAGTTTCTCAGAGTTCAAATATTCCTATCACATCGGAATCCAAAAAACGTTCGCACGGTTCGAAAACAGTAAAAGGAAATCACTTGATTCTAGACATGACCACTTATGTCAATGAAGGTAAGAGCATTTCCAGAAACAAGAAAGGAACCTAGAAAGAGGATACTCCTTGTTCCTTTCATCTTGATCTTTGGCGGATTTGGACTTAGCTTGCTCCACGAAACCCTAAGGTTCATTGGATCCATTATCGCGCTGACAGGTGTGCTCACAGTATTTCTTGTTGGCATGGTATTTGCAGATTTGTGGTCTGCTTCTCGGAGGACAAAGGATATCATCAAAGCACGTGAAGCCCGCATGAAGGGGGATGAAAAGGAACTCCTCGAAGAACTCCATGAGTCGGATCCATTTGTAGACACACTGGATGAAGAGTAGACATCGAAAACATCCTTCATTTCATCATCGGCAAAATTTACTAAAAATAATTGCCGATTATCGAAAATAGTGAACCGGTCGATTTTTCGCACTCCTCGCTCTAACAGACACTTTTTTAATGGTAAAAAACGAGCGGCTATATCGGAAGAATATGTGAATAGAGAGTGACACGCAAGTTTTCCCGCTGTTACTCCTAGACACGGAGGCCTTTAATTTGTCAGAGAAAAAGAAAGGCGGATGGAAAGATAGTAACTGGTTTGTTAGTGCCTCTGGATTCTGGAGGGAATATCGGAAGCACAAGATAGGAATTCTCGGAATCATTGTTTTGTTTTTCTACATCGGAATGGCATTTGGTGCACCCATATTTGCAACTCATGATCCCTCACCGAATGCCAAAGTTGCACCAAGTTTCCTTGCTCCAGGGTGGATGTCGTTCTTCGACCCGACTGGTGTAGCGACTGGCGAATTCATGCCTGATGAATTCCTGAATAATGCTGATGAGATATCAATTGAAGAACCAGTATCTGGACTTCATCAAGATGAGTTCGCTGCAGAGCATTTTGCTGATACTCAAGGCGAAGGTGCCATGAACTTAACGTGGACTCATACACCAGGGTCCATGGATTGGCGATTGTATGACCCGTCAGGTCAAATGCCTGATAGTAATAGTTTCATCTACTTTACTCAATCTTTTGAGTGGACATACAATCGACTGCCAAGTGATGTCAATATGACCCTTGAGTATGCAGTCACTAGAACAGGTGATTTTCAGACTCAAGAAGCTGGTGGTCTGATGTTCAAGATATACATGTGGCTGATTGATTCCAGCGGCAACTGGCGTCAAGTATACAGATCATTCCCGCCCTATACTGAGATTTACCAGAATCGAAGGATTGATCTTAACTATTTTGATATCGCTGAGGCCTGGCGAGGAATGATTGAGGATGAAACAGGCCAACAGGAAGATCCTGATAACATTCTAACTGTTGCCGTTGGTTTGGCCCCGACAAGCAATTTCCGATCATACCTTGCTACAGAACCCGAGGACGAATACACGGGATCAGTAACCGTCACGTTCAGACGTGTTAGTATGATGGTTTATGGAGATTACTTTGGTGTCCTAGGCACCACTGACAAGGGCGGAGATGCATGGAGTCAGTTAGTATTTGGCTCCCGTGTATCCCTGACAATCGGTATTCTCGCAACTGGTCTTGCAACAGCAGTTGGCGTAATTGTTGGTCTAGTTGCAGGCTACTTTGGTGGCAAGACTGATGAAGTTTTGATGAGATTTGTTGACTTCCTCTTGGTTATACCTAGTTTACCGCTCATGATGGTCTTGGCTGCCTTTCTCGGTCCGACCATTGAGAATATCATCGTTGTCATCTCAATACTTGGGTGGACGGGAACGTCGCGGCTCATACGGTCACAGGTGATGGCTGAGAAGAACAAGGCGTATGTGGAGTCAGCGCGAGCGATTGGTGCTTCAGATACCTACATTATCTTCAGGCATGTACTTCCAAATGTTACTCCAATTCTCTTTGCAAATATCACGCTGGGTGTAGTCGGAGCAATTCTATCTGAGTCTGGGCTTGCCTTTCTTGGTCTAACTGATCCAAGCGCTCCAAGCTGGGGCAGAATGCTGGCTGATGCACAGGGGACTGGTGGCTTTAGTGCAGGCGCATGGTGGGTTGTAGTATTCCCGGGCCTAATGATAACAATATTATCTCTGGCCTTTACCTTTGTGGGACATACTCTTGACCAAGTTCTAAATCCACGTCTCCGTGAGAGGTAGTTTCCAAAGTGAATGATGATTCCCAATGTGGTATCATCATTCTTCTCCCTTTCTTTTTCATTAGAAATGTCTTTTGGGATTATTCTGTCATAGCTTCTCGATAGTTCGACAGTGACTTCCTTGAGCATTATCCTTATTAGGATGTAAATTTCACATTATATTGGCTCACAGTACTTAGGGTCACTAGGTATTGTAATTGGAGAGTCTGACAATGGGACTACGAGAGTACGTAATTAGAAGAAGCATCTACATGTTTCTATTAGTTGTTGCAGTAGTCTGCTTCAACTTCTTTCTCTTCAGACTTCCCACACTTGTACTGGGTGTCAGTCCAGTCGACCTGATGATAAGTGAGGAACTTCGGAGGAACCTCACACGAGATGCGCTTGAGCAGCTCTATTTGAGATTCGGCCTCGTGCCTGATCCAGACATCTTTGACTGGATCTACATGTTCTGGCGCTATGTCGTTAATATGTTCACAGGCAACTTTGGCATATCCTTTGTCAGCCAGAAACCAGTCATGGATGAAATCATGGCAAGATTGCCAAACACCCTTCTACTGATGGGTACATCCTCGATCGTATCAATCATCCTTGGTATCTGGACTGGTGTAAAGGTTGCTGCTGACCCCGGTTCTCGAAAAGATGTAAGTGCTGTTACTGTTGCGCTATTCATCTATGCTCTCCCAATATTTTGGTTGGGAATGATGCTATTGATGATATTCTCATTCTATCTTCCATCTATGACAGGCGGTTTCATTAATTTTCCACTGGGTGGTACCATTGACTACTCAGTTTGGGTTGCCGCAAAGGCTGATCCGCTTGGCGCATTAGTTATAGCTGGAAACATCTTGCATCATCTCATCCTGCCAATGATCGCTCTAGGCGTTGGTGGATATGGTGGCTACTTCCTTTACATGCGAAACAACCTCATCGATGTCATGACCGAGGACTACATACTTACTGCGCGTGCAAAGGGTCTTGATGAGAACCAAGTTTTGTACAAGCACGGACTGAAGAATGCCATGCTACCAATGGTCACAATCATCGCAATGACGTTTGGGTTCTTGATAAATGGAGCAACGCTTACAGAAACCGTCTTCAACTGGTATGGGTTGGGGCGGTATATCTTTGACAGCTTGTTCATTCTTGACTACCCAGTCGTTCAAGCGATATTCATGATCATAGCAATTACTGCAATTCTAGCAAACTTCGTTGCGGACCTGCTGTATGGCGTACTTGATCCACGTATCAAATACGGATAGTCTAGCTTTCCGCATCTAGGGATAGCCCCTCGGGGCTTCCTTTTTTCTTCTTTTGCAGCATGTTATTCCGATTTATCGAAAGGAGTGCACATACCAACTTCATTTTATTTAGAATTAGTATGATAATGCAAAATCAGCAAGGTTGATAAGCCCCTCAAAAATGGGCCGAACAGCCTTCTGATAGTAACTATCCATTGAAGAACTCAGAGCTAGAGATACAGGTGAATACAGTGACTGAGACTAGGAAAAGCAGCTGGAAGGACAGCAATTGGTATGTCGGGATATCTGGATTCTGGAGCGAGTACAAGCGTCACAAAATTGGCCTAATTGGAATTGGAGTATTGCTGATGTTTGCTTTAATGGCAATTACTGCACCTGCTCTAGCTACGCATGATCCTTCACCAAACAATAAAGTTGCACCGAGTTTCTTGGCTCCTGCTTGGATGAATTTCTTTGATCCAACTGGTGTTGTAACAGAACAGCGTATTCCTGACCCGAAATTTGGCAGTACTCCAGCTATTGTTATTGCAGGGACTGCTGAGGATTCATTCTCAACGGCTCATGGTACTGCGGATAGCTCACTGGGAAAAAGCCATGTCAATTTAACATGGACTCATATTGCTGGAGCGAACCTTAATTTCACCCGAGATCCCAATCGTGAGCTTCCAGATACTGGCGATTTCATCTATACAATGCAATCATTCGAGTGGCCATATGAACGTCTTCCGAGCGATGTAAATATGACACTTGAGTTCGGTACAACCAGGACTGGAGATTTTCTTACACAGGAGTATGGTGGCCTGATGTTCAAGGTGTATATCTGGCTTATTGACTCCTCAGGAAATTGGAGACGAGTATATGCATCTAATCCGCCATATAGCACAATCATTCAAAATCGAAGGATTGATTTGAATTATTTTGATATTTCTGCTGGATGGAGGGGAATGATTTCCACCAATGGGGACCAAGAAGATCCTGAGGATGTTCTTACCGTTGCAGTGGGTCTAGCTCCGTCCGCTAATTTTGAGGACTTTCTTGGTTCTAGTCCATGGGAAGAATACACTGGTAGCGTTACAGTGACTATAGCCAAGCTTGAATTGGTAGCATATGGGGACTACTTCGGAGTTCTTGGAACAACAGATAAGGGTGCAGATGCTTGGAGCCAACTGGTATACGGGTCTCGCATTTCGCTCACTATTGGAATACTTGCAACAGCATTGTCAACTGTGGTTGGTGTGATTGTGGGAATGACAGCCGGGTACTTCGGTGGTAAGACTGATGAGATTCTAATGCGAGTTGTTGATTTCTTGCTTGTAATTCCTGGTCTCCCGCTCATGATGGTCTTGGCTGCCTTTCTCGGTCCGACCATTGAGAATATCATCGTTGTCATCTCAATACTTGGGTGGACGGGAACGTCGCGGCTCATACGGTCACAGGTGATGGCTGAGAAGAACAAGGCGTATGTGGAGTCAGCGCGAGCGATTGGTGCTTCAGACACCTATATTATTTATCGGCACATCCTTCCAAATGTAACTCCGATCTTATTTGCAGATATCACGCTTGGAGTGGTGGGTGCCATTCTATCTGAATCTGGGCTTGCCTTTCTTGGTCTGACCGATCCCAACCAACCTAGTTGGGGTAGAATGCTTGCAGATGCACAGGGAACAGGAGGCTTTAGTGCAGGCGCATGGTGGGTTGTGGTATTTCCGGGCCTGATGATTACTATCATATCCCTTGCCTTTACCTTCGTTGGGCATACACTTGATCAAGTGTTAAACCCGCGACTACGTGAGAGGTAAGATTTGATGATGGGTGGCCCCCAATTCACTCCATCTTTCTCGTATTTGAATACCTGTCTTCCTAACTATACGCAAAACCGAAAATAGCGAATTTCGGACAACACAAGCCTTTTATTATGTATTAATTGACTGAGTACATCCGATTCGACTCGGAAAAGGAGATAGAGAGAATAATGGCTAGCAGTCGTGCTAAAAGAGCACTTGCTTTGTCGTTAGTTGCGGCTTTTGCGTTTATGGCAATCTCACCGATTTTTGCCACCGCGCAAACAACAATCCCTGGGACCCTAAAGAATGGTCCCTATATTGACAAACTTGTCTTTAGTGTGATTACGCAAGACGACCAGCAAGTCCTCGCTCTACAAGACGATGAGATCGACCTCATTGGTGACATGGTCGATCCAAGCTTCCTTCCAGCATTGGAAGAAGCTGAAAATATCGAAGTAGCAAACGTATTGAGAAACGGATACGGTTATGTTGTAATCAAAACCGACAAGTATCCATTCAACATCACTAACTTCCGAAGAGCTCTTGCATTCGCTCTTGACAAGGAAGCTATTTCCGACGACGTCTGGGATGGTCTATCTGAGCCACAGGACAGTGTTGTACCAAAAGTCAACCCAATGTCCATTGAAGGCCAGCTGCCTTACACCTATTATGAGGCAAACATTCCACTCGGTCAGCAGCTCCTTGCTGAAGCAGGCTTCGCGAATGTTGACGATGATGATTGGCTTGAGGCACCTGACGGTTCAGACTTTGACGTCCTCGTTGAGTGTGCACAGTCATCCAACATCGCTATTGAGGTTGGAGCACTTGTAGCTGATGCACTTGTTGCTCTAGGGGTACAGGCGGTATCGCAACCAACTGACTTCTATGAATACCTCAACAGATTGTACTTCCACGGAGACTTCGACATTGTCTTCCTTGGTGCAAGCTTCACAAACTTCGATGTTGACTGGCTCGCATATGAGTACTGGTCTGAATATGCTGATGAACCCTACTGGAACTTCCCAAGTTGGAGAAACGCTTCTTATGATGCCTGGCGAGATCAGCTCCTCCATGCTACAGAGTATGAGGATGTCTATGAGGCAGCTATCAAGATGCAGGAGATTTGGGTGCATGCTTCACCTCAGATCATCTGCTACGAGAATGTGCTTCTATCTGCATATCGGACAGACAAATTTGATGGATTCATCAACGATGTCAGTGATGGTGTGCCAGGTTGGTGGACAAACTACAAGGTTCACTTGAAGGACGCGCTTGGTGGTCCATTTGGTGGTACATTCCGCTGGAGTAATCCACTTGACCTTGACACATTCAACTTCATGGTAAGCTCATCTGCTTACACAATGAATGTTCTTAACCAGCTATACGACAGTCTGATACAGCAAGACTCGGAAGGGAATGATGTCTTGTGGCTTGCCGAATCATATGTGGCAGAGACCCATGATGACAATCCAAGTGTGCCTGATGGATACACTAGATTCACATTCCAGATGATTCAGAATGCTACCTGGACAGATGGTAGCCCACTCACAGCAGAGGATGTTGCATTCTCATTGAACTACTTCAGAGATGCAGCAGGTAATCCATACGGTGTTGATCTCACTGAGATGACAGCGGCATACGCACCAACAACGTACACTCTGATTGTTGAGTTCTCAAGTGAATCATTCTGGCATCTGCACACTGTTGCATACAAACCAATCATTCCGAAGCACGTGTTCCAGGATATTGGTCTTGATGGATGGAACCTCTGGAATCCCAATCCTCCAACTGAGGAAATGGTCACCTCTGGTCCATTCACTGTTTCTGACTACGTTGCTGGTGAGTTCACTGAGCTAACCTACAATCCGGACTACTTCTTTGGTCTTGACAGGACAACTCCAACCACTCCCACAGGTCCAACTACTCCAACCACTGACCTCACAATGGCAATCGTTGCCGGTGCAGTTGGTGCTGCAGTTGTTATCTTGGTCGGTGGCTATGTCCTTATGAGACAGAGATAAACCAGTTCAAGGGGACACTGGTCCCCTCCCCCTTTCTTTTTTGATTCCATGCGGAAAGACTAAGTGGACATAGAATTTAATCTTGCAGCGTACTCTATGCTTTTAACACACAACATATACCTCGAACTACGTGAAGAGCATGGAAATACAACGAAATCAGATACTTCTAATAATTCTATCAGGACTTCCTCTCTTTCTGGGTTCAGGCTTTTCTCTTCTTGTCCTTGACTCCTCTGTTATTGGCAATCTCTTAGGAAATGCGCAGGCATACTCAGTATTCGAGTTGATTATTCAAGCCGTTATATCCACAGCCATGGGCACACTTATTGTTCTAGCTTTATTTTACACTATTCAAAGGCGTGGCAAGACTGCTAAACGATTGATGATTGCAGTTGTTGTTTCACCCATACTATATTTCGTTTCTATTTTCTTGGGCGAATCGTTCTTGCTTATTCTCTTCAAAGGATCTGCAAATCTGTTTCAGGGATTCATTTCAATACTGTCTCTAGGAATTGCAATGCTCTCGCTGGCAATGATTTTAATGGATGCATTTCCTCCTACACTCAAGAGCGTATTTGTGGCATTTTATGGTAGCATTTTCGGTATTTTCTTGGGAATCATAATGGTCACATCTACGATGTTTGTGCTGATTATTTCTCTAATATTGGAGGATTATTTCCTCACAAGAATGTCTCCAGTAGTTGATGAGGTGGCGATGTCAGGTAGGGTTGGTGAAGATCCATTTGACTACACTCGAATAAAATCGCAATCTGTTGTTGTTGGTGTGGGGGACTATGTCGCCTTTTCTCTGCTCTCTGCTCATTCAATTGTCTATTTTCCTCTCCATGTTTCGATAATGTCTATTCTTTTGGCTCTTGCAGGGGTAATTGTCAATGTACTAGTATTGGCTCGAGAAGGAAAAATTCTCCCTGGAATTCCGCTACCTGCATTGCTTGGTATTTTTCCATGGATAGTACACATTGCATCTTTGGCAATGTTCATTATTTGAATGCGGTCATGCGTCAAGCGGAAGTAAGATATTCAGAATTCAAGGAAGATTGGAGTGATTCGCCATGATTTCAGACATAAAGACCCAGAACATAATTCTTGTAGCTACACTTCTTGTAGGGCTTGTGAGTGCCGTAGGATTAGCTTCCAGTGCTTCTTGGTACAGTGGAAGCTACACAATTGTTAGATATCTCGATATCGATTTGGTGGATGTTCGGGTGGCGAATCTCGATCTTGAGAATACAACAGTGAATCCCGCATTGTTATTTGATTTTAAGGTTGTAGCTCCATCAGCAGCAGCCGGTGAGGCTGAGTTGTCATATTTTACAATGGTAGTCCATCTGAATGGAGAAAAAATAGCCTATGCTCCATTTCGGAAATCTGTTCCATTAGATCTTCGAACAATCTATCCTGAATACAATCAAACATACACAATTGGATCCACAATAATAGAAGATTTGGATAAACAGATTCTCTATGATGCTGCAACCAATGACGAGTGGACATTTAGTCTGACATTATATGTATTCTATGATGTCTTTCAGTCTGTCGGTGATCAAGTCAGGGTTATAGCGTATAGCTATCAGGGTGCCCCATCCGGCTGGGAAGGGATTTAATTCGATAATGCATTTTTTAGTTTGGTAATCCTTTCAACTGCCACATCATCCACTCCCTCAAGCTTTGCAAGCTCCACAGAAAGCATATCAAGGAGAAATGTATGCGCCATCATTTCCTCAAACCCTGTTGATGCTTGGTGCCATATATGAATTGGGTTGCAATCATCATCGGTGTAAATCTCGGATGTCGCCCTAAATCGAGCGGCTATTCTTGGATTTTCGGTTATACTCCTTAGGAAGATAGGTTGTATATTGCTTTGAGAAAACCATCCAATGCTTTCAATCTCATTATGATTAGCCTCTGGAATAAGAGAGGCAAATGATGCAGTTTTCGCATTCTCATTGATTTGGCATTTTGCTCGATATGCAACTGCTGCCAGATGTTCTGATGCCATAAAGAGTGGTATTTTTCCCTCTAGTTTATGAGCTAGTTTGAGAGGTGCGTTTTCATCTGAAACCCATTTTTTCTGCACTAATGCCAGTCTTTTTCCAACTTCAACCAAATCCGTTCTATTAATGCCAACAAGCGTTTCGATAAGAGGCAATTCTACTGACAAAATCAAAGGAAGTGCCGCTCTTGGTTGAAATCCCTTTGGCAACGTAATATAGGCATCATCGCTAACCATTTTCGGTAATTTCCCCCCTGAAGTGATTGCAAAGGTCTTGCATCCTCTATGCATTGCATCTTCTGCTGCACTAAGAGTTTCCTCGGTATTTCCAGAATAGCTAACAGCTATTGTCGTCCAGTTCTCGTTCACATACATGGGAACGGTGTAATCCTTCACAGAAATGATGGGCGTTGACGATTTGGAAACCAATATACACCTTATCATTTCTCCTGCAATTGATGATCCTCCCATCCCAAGAAGACAAATACCATCAATACCCTCTCTCCTGACCTTTTCAGCATGGTTCAATGACTTTGGTTCTGGCTCAATCACCCCTAGCATATTTGGAAAATTCTCCACCATGCTGCGCATATTTTTCTTGTTTATCTTCTCAAAAACCAAATCGAGCACCAGCATAACGGTATGTGTAAGCAACTAAAGATGATTTCCGTTTTGTATTCTCTATATCTAAGGGCGAAGCAACTGGAAGATGGCTTAGATTATGGCTTTTCATAATGCAGAAAACTAATACGTTGCATATGTTTCTCTTTAACCATCAAACAGATTCTGAGGGAATGATTATGGGCCTAATGAGAAGTGCTGCAGTGAAAGGTATTATCCCGCCAGGAAATAAGGTAAGCGAACTTCGTAGCAATCTGATGCGTCTAATGACCACAATGGCTCTTGTTATGGAAGAACGCTTTGGCAAGGAAGGACTTGCCGCTGTTTCAGAGATTTTTGGAAAGCTAGGAGAAGAGGATGCAAAGACTCTCAAAGAGCGATTGGGTCTTGGGGATGGTCTTAAAGATGCTCTTGATGCATGGTTGGTCATTGGTCATGTTATGGGATCTAAGATGGACACAACATGGATCTCCAATAATCGAGTAGAAACCGATCATCCTTTCTGTCCACAATATGAGGTCTTTAAGGAAAAGGGAACCCTGTATTGTGAATCCGTCTGTTGGCCTTATGTAGAGGCAGTTGCAGTTGGAGTAGCCAAAGGGGCGAAGATGGAGGTTGTGCGTCCTGCAAATCAGCAGAATGCCTGTAGAAAAGCGATTCTCTTGACTAGGGATTGACAAAAGTGAACTATATTGCCTATTCTACTCGTAGGTGTGAGGAAATTCTTGACACTACCCTTAAGTGCAAGCTATAATCAAAAATGATGTGATTGAGAAAGATGTTGAGGGCCATAATATTTGATTTGGATGGGACTATAACTCAGTTGGAATTGCCTTTAGAGCTAATGAGGTCTGATGCCAAACAATATTATATCAGCAAAGGATTACCGGCAAACCTTTTGGAGTCCGCGGATGGGATCTCAAGTTCGACTGCAAAAGCCAAGGATTACTTTCTTTCTAATGGAGTATCACTTCAAGATTGGGATATACTACAAGAGGAACTTGACAAGTTGATGTCACAACATGAAACAAGTTCTGCTCAGTCTGTTAACCTCATGGATAGAGCTCTGGAAACTGTAAGTGAGGTACGATCCCTTGGAATCAAAACTGCAGTACTCACAAATAACAGCAGAGATGCCATGGACATTATTCTACGTCAAGTTCCGCTCGAGCAATACTTTGAGATTATTCAAACTCGACACGAGTCGCCCTCTCCCAAACCCTATCCTGATGGTTTAATTCATCTGGCTCAACTACTTAGCGTAGATGTATCAGAAGCTGTCTATGTCGGAGATGCTGTTATTGATGGTGTTGCTGCAGCACGTGCCGGAATGGAATTCTGGGGTGTTACAACGGGCGAAACAAACTGCCAAAAACTACTCTCAGTAGGCGCATCAGTTGTTGTTTCATCAATATATGACATTAAAGACCTTGTTTTGGAAAGAATCAAGAATATCAGGTACGCGTGACCGAATGTTAAGTTTCTAGATTAAAAGAAGGTCTATTATATTATTCAGGTATTATATCTCTGAGTTTGCGTATTTCATTGCCGCTCTTTCGGAAGATGGCATTTACATAAAAGGCTGAAATTGGATATTTCAGAGACTAACCTCTACAAGCTAATAGCTTGAATTCCTTTATATTCTCACAGGAAAATAGATGCATACACCCCGGAAGACTGCTTTTCGAGAGTGAAAACAAGCAATCAGGATACACGCCTAAGATGATAGATGAGGGCACGCTATTAATACTACGTTCGGCAAGTGGAGCTTTCTCTTGCAAAACGCCTCCAATCCCAAAGATGTGGAATCCAACAGATCGTCCTCATGTCGCTCATCTCGTAAGTCTTGATTTCTCTGTTTTCCACGTTTTTCTGTCAACTCCAATTCGAAGGCATGGCACGGCGATTTATGACTTAGAAGTGGCTGATTTGAGCCATCTCCCATCAAAATCAATTATCGAGATACGGCATGATAGCATTGAATTCAGTTACTATAGAAGAGATGAAAACACTTGGGTTAAGGTGGCCGAATCCAGCAGTCCATTTATGGTTGAGGTTTTCTCTCATGGCACAGCTCCCATCATTATAGACGCATCAGCAGAATATTAGTCAATGAGAGTTTGAAGGTGCATGGAGCGTCTCAAAAAGAAAGGCTGTTTTAGTTGCTTGCTTGAGGAGGAGAGGATGTGTGCACGATTGTGCGATCAGGGTTTCAGGAATTTTAGACGCTCCTGCACTTCTTTAGAGCATCAAGAGAGTATTGATATAAACTTTGTGATATTCTCAATACATAATCGTATTTATTGAATATTTCGCAATTTTTGTCGATATCATAGGGCGTTGCATCTTATCTTATACTCCAAATAGAGGGCATTCAACAAAAATAGTTGAAATTTTCGCAGCAATATATCTAGTAAACTTATTCTCACACGAGATTTTATTATATACAGAATTAGGTATAGTACAACCCAGAGAGGCTTGGGGGTCATTCTCTCTCGCCAAAAGATCATTCTCTCTCCTCCTTCCAGCGTTGGGCTCCCAGCCACTCTCTTTCTCATTCTTATAAAATGGCTGATTGTACCCTGATCAAAATGCCACTGGCTAGGAACACATTATACTTATATAATATTATAACATAATATTATATGTGCGGGGCTCACACCGCTACATATCTCTCTCAAACCATCTGTTTGCTCACAGCAACCTACCGCTGTTTTTACGTGGGCCCCATTGCACCCCAATCTTCAGCAGTGAGTACTAAGTAAACATTAAAAGGAACACAAAGAACCGCAAGGCTTGGAGAGAGCAATCTTGTCAGTTGCAAAAAAAGCGGTTGATAGTACCCTTCGGAAACTAGCAATCTATACTTTGGAGATCACAGCATCGATTATTCTGCTAATACTCATTTGTTTGCCCCTCGTATTTACCGTACCAATGTGGATTCAAAGAGTCGCATTTGGCACTGCGCCTGCAGATTTGATAGTCAATCCTGTTTCCTGGTTCGGATATACTGGTGCCTTTTTGATAACTATTGGACTAGCAATCATCAGTCTGATCCTTGGATATCCATATATCATGAGGCTATTACCCGGTGCCGAGAAGGCGGAGTTTGAAAAGCCAACGATTGATGAGGTTACAGAAGAAATGGAGGAAACCGAGGACATCGATGAAAACGAGATTCCTGAAGCCTATGATGAAGATGAAACAGCTGACGAGATTATTGATGAAACTGAAACAGAGTTTTCCGATGAAGATTCAGATATTGATGAATAGAACAATGAAATAATGGATAGTCATTGGTTTTGATATGACTATCCTGTTTCATCTGTTTCCAGTCCTATTTTGGACATTAGTTTATGCACCACGGCTTCAAAGGCATTGGCAGTTTTCGAGTCTGGATCAGTAATGACAAATGGCGTGCCGGAGTCACTTAATTTAGATACCCTTGGGTCAATTGGCAATGTCCCCAAATAGCTAATGTTATACTCAGCAGCGGCGTTCTTTGCAGCACCTTCGCCATAGATCTTGTGAGTTTCTCCACAGTTGGGGCATACAAATTCAGCCATGTTCTCAATTATTCCAAGAATTGGAACACCCATCCTGGACACTAGCTGTATGGCCCTGCGAGCATCAAGCACGGCCACTTCCTGAGGTGTTGACACTATGACAACTCCTGATATATCAGGTATGGATTGAAGGATGCTAAGTATTTCATCCCCAGTTCCTGGTGGAAGGTCCACTACGAGCACATCAAGATGATTCCAATTCACATCAGAAAGAAATTGATTAATTGCTCGTGCAACCAAGGGTCCTCTCCATGCCACTGCATCATCATTATCCCTTAGAAGGAATCCCATGCTCATCACTTTAATATCAAGGGGCCCGATGATTGGCTGTATTTTATTGTCCTGAATTTGTGGATGCTGCCCCTCGAGCCCCAATAGCTTCGGAACATTAGGACCGTAGATATCAACATCAAGTATGCCCGACTTCATCTTTTTCTTTGCAAACGAAATTGCCAAATTAGTTGCAACAGTTGTTTTGCCTACACCGCCCTTTCCTGAGAGAACAACTATTTTGTGTCTGATGTTTTTCATTGCTTCAGTTATTACAGGGGAAATCTGCACCTTTGACATTACTTTCGCCGTGAGCTGTTCTCATCAATAATCCATAAAAATTGTTAGATATATCTAAGATTTGATCCTACTACTCACCTTAGAAATTCAGATAGTAGGGTTCTTGCAAAAGATTCATCCTTGGCAGCGATGAAACTCATTCTCTTGTTCAAGTCAAAGGATTGACGGAATCTGCTCCCTGTTATATCCAAAACAAACCCACCTGCCTCAGACACAATATGGGTTCCTGAAACATGTACGATTGGCAGGATATCTCTTAAATCAACCATCGCGTCTAGGGCACCTCTTGCAGTCCAGCATAAATCAAGAAGATTACTACCTGTCCTCCTCATATCGTATACTGATTGTAGTGTCTGCAGGGTTTGCCTACCAAATTCCTTCATGAGTGGTTTTTTTGTGTCATAAGATATTATTAGCTTGGATCGAGATTCCGAAAGTTTGGGAGAGATACGTTTCCCATTCATTTTGGCCCCTTCACCAGCAACTGCTTGATATGTTTCTTTAGTGAACAGAGAGTCAATGATGCTTATTTCGACATCATCCGTCGTCATAGTTTCTGAAAAAGGGACTGCAGAAATACCAATACTGCATAATGGGATTCCTCTCTCCAGGTTTGTAGAGCCATCGATTGGATCGATAACGATTAGGTATTCCGGAGGTTTTTCTGACTCTATCAATCCTTTCTCTTCAGTTAATATTTGATAGGTCACATCTGATTCAAGTAGAATTTCCACAGCATTGTCTTCGGCGGTTTGGTCAAGCAGTAATGTTGCATCACCGAATGGGTTCTCATTTCCGGTCACTAGCGTCGCTGATTCGATGTTTTCCAAAACAGTCTTTTTTGCGATTTCAACCGCTTTCTTCAAATCATGCATTACTGTCATGATGAAACCACAAAATAAGAGAAAAATTGGTGCTCTATAATCCTATCCATAGACTTACAAATGTTTAATTGCACGAGAATCTGATTCTTCAGTGTAACGGCGAAACTGGTGCATAAAAAATGGGTTTTCTAAGCGGTAAAAAGAAGGTGGATGCAGAGCGCGGAATTCTTGAAATTAAAGGCACAATGAATGCTCTAACTCTGCGAATTCGTAGACTGGAAACCAGGCAAATTGAGGAACAGGCAAAAGCAAAAGAATCAATGGGTCGCGGCGATAGAACCGTTGCCCGTTCTCATTTGAGTGTAGTAGTTGATCTTGAGAATAGACGCGGTAGATATCAGCAACAGTTTCTGACGCTGGAAACCGCGCTCATGAATATTGAAGAAGCAAAAGATCAATCAGAGGTACTCAGGGCATTCACAATCGCGAATGATGCACTTACGTCTGCTCGCGCAATCCTCAATCCAGCAGAAATACAAGCTCAATTGGACAAACTCTCTCAATCATTCGAAGAAATATCCATTGCCGGAGAGATGCTTTCAGAAGACCTTTCAGGGTCCGAAATGAGTCTTGAGGCAGAAGAGAGAATTGATAGACAGCTTGATGCTATGGAAGCTGAAATACTCCTTGAAAAAGAGGGGGTTCTTCCTCCTTTGGGAACTGGATCTCAAGCGAAGGCGACAGAGACCAAGGAATCAAATGAGAGAAAAATCGATGACCTTCTTGCAGACCTTGAACGTGAGGCGAAAGAGGAGCGAGAACGAGAGGCTCAAAAATAACTATTCAATTTCCCATTAACTGGTTGTGATATTCGGCATGCCCATTCGACTTGCGGTTTTCGACTTAGATGGAACCCTTACGGTTCATAATAGTTCTTGGTGGAGGCTTCATGAGCATTTTAACACCCATGAGAAGGGTGGCATCTTCTATGAGCAGTATTTTGCAGGAGAAATCAACTATCAAGAATGGGCTGACTTGGATGCAGGTCTCTGGCGCGGTCAGCCATTATCTGAAGTCGAAAGAATTGCAGATCAAACTGAGCTTATGCCAGGAGCATTTGAAACCATTGAGGCACTGAAACGGCATGGTATTCAAGTGGCAGTCCTATCAGGCGGAATTGATATTCTTGCTAATCGTGTGGCAAAAAGAATCGGAATTGATTACGTAATGGTGAATAGGATACACCATGAGAATGGGATTATCACTGGGAAAGTCGATGTTGAGGTTGGATGGGGAGGAAAAGCTGAAGAGATAGAGCAGATTTGCAAAGATTTTGGGATATCGCTAGATGAAACGGCATTTGTGGGAGATGGAAAGAATGACATTGCGGTATTTCCCGTTGTAGCGCTGTCAATCGCTTTTAATCCTGAAACTGAGGAAGTTGCTCAGGCCGCTGATATCGTAATCAGGAAAAAGGATCTCAGAGAGATCCTCCCTGCTATCCTGGACCGATAATTAGCAAGACAAACACATATGCCTGAAGTAGAATGATCATCATTCCCTCAAACAAATCCAGTTTGTTGTCATCTGTCAGGTTTCTCTTGAGAAACCAAAGACTTCCTGCAATCACTACTATTTGAAAGAGAACATATCTATCAAGAGGAATCGGGACAAATATCCCAATACCGCCTGCTACAAGAAGTACTATTTGAAGAACACCGCCAACAAGATTTCCTACTGCAATTCCCACTTTGCCTTTAGCGGCAGCAATCAGTGCAATTCCATGTTCAGGTAAAGCTCCTGCGGCTCCTAGTATTAATGCAGCGATGTAAACTGGATCACCAAAAGATGAGATGATGGCTTCTTGTGTATGTAGCAAGGTTTCGATTGAGAATGTCAGCATTTCTCCTGCAAAGAAAATGCCAGTGAATCCTATCACTGTCAGAACTGCCGCGTTCTTCATTGAAAAATGTGGAGTGATTGTTGAGGTTTCCCCTTTGGTTTCTCCAACATGTCCTCCCTTCAGTGAAAACGCATACACAATATAAGATAGGAAAAGCATGAGAGAGGCCTCACGCGGAAATACGGGTCCATTTCCCTCAAGTGCAGTAACAAGATTCACAATTCCTAAGGCAAACATACTAGTTAGCGCAACAATCGTCCATCTGATTAGAACCGAGTCCTTGCGTATGACTTCCTGAGGTACATCCAACTCTACATTACCACGTGTGGCGATTACAATCGTAAAGCCTAGTAATAGCATATTGAATCCTGCTGCAATTAAAACCGAGAGGACGGCTATGTCCAGCAATTGTGCTCCTAGCGCAGAGTCTGGATGATTATATCCATTCCATGCTGCAATCCCGCTAATTACAGCTTCAGGCATATTGCTTGCCAAGCTGGAGAGAAGACCCGCTACGTAGGCTGTATAACCTCTGTGTCCAGCAACGCTCTCAATTCCTTCAACAGCCCATTCCGACGGCCTGAAGGCAAACCATGTACCTACAACCAACCCAAGGACAATGATTAGGATAGTTGTAGTATCATCAGGGAGCGGAACGAGAAATCGATAATATACATAGGCAGCAATGAGCAGAGCTACAATGAAAAACTCCTTCTTTCCTACTCCAAGACTTTTTCTGACAGATTTGAATTCGTGAGCCAATTCGTTGCTACTTTGTGCCAACTATGACTTCCTTCTATTTAGGGCGATTCTATGATTTCCATCGATGTATCAAGGATATTAATCCTGTCCCTCAGATTGGGTCTAATATGCCCGATATTTCACTCCAGAAGCTGTATTGAGAATGACAACTTCCTCATCACCATCTATTTGTCCTGACTCAACAAGGTTTCCTAGACCTGCAAGACCTACAGCAGTTTCAGGACAGACATCCAAGCCTTCCAGTTTACCAGCTAGACTCATTATGTGCGGAATCTCGTGTTCTGCCACGGCAACAGCACCTCCTCCTGACTGCTTTAATGCACCCATAATAAGTCTGTCCGCAAATGGTTTTGGCACTCTTAATCCATATGCCTGAGTCGAACTATTTTTCCAAGGCTCAATTGAATCTGCCCCGGTTTCATATGCTCTTACGACCGGAGCGCAGCCCTCACTCTGCGCTGCGTAAAGTCTCGGACGTTCGCTTCCAATCAGACCAATACCCTCGAGTTCATCTAATCCCTTCCAAATACCGATAATTGCAGTGCCACCCCCAGTAGGGCAGACAATTACATCAGGTATCGTCCATCCGAGTTGCTCCACAATTTCAAAAGCCAAGGTTTTCTTGCCCTCCACCCTGTATGGTTCCTTGGTTGTGGAGAGATCCATCCAATTCCCATTCTGTTTTTTCATAGTCGAGGCGCTATCAGAAAGAGTACCGGATGTGGATACAGTTAATGCTCCATACAAGTGACAATCATCAAAGAACATCTTTGGGGTATCTTCTGGCATGAATATGTTCACTGGTACACCTGCAGCAGCTGAATAGGCACTTGCTGATACAGCAGCGTTTCCAGCTGACGGAAGTGCAAAGGCAGTGGCTCCAAGTTCCAGATTCTTAGAAATTGCACAGCAGATGCCTCTATCCTTGAAGCTTAATGTTGGATTCCTTGATTCATCCTTTATGCGAAGCATTTTCAGTCCAATATGAGTGCCGAAGCGCCTAGTTAATACCAAGGGGCTCCATCCTTCACCTAGGCTCGTGACAAAAGATGGTGAGTTTACGGGTAGCAGCATCGAGTATCTCCACATAGAATTAACTTCGGTTGGGAATTCATTACATTCAATTGCATCAATAACCGGACCAAGATTGTATTTTGCCAGTAGAGGCGAGCCACAAATACAGAATGTGGCAAGTCGCTCCGCAGAATACACCTTAAGACACTGAGGACACTCAAGATGTGAGATAGCCGACATCAATTTTAGAACCTCTTTTACGTGAACACGTACCATTATATTTGTGTACATGTTATCGATGAAGCAGAGGATAGCCACCAATGGTACAGCTAAAGAGAATGGTTCTCCCATTCACTGCATTAGTAGGATTGGAGCGACTTAAACTAGCTCTAATCTTAAACGGAGTTAATCCTCGTATTGGTGGTCTACTAGTTTCAGGTCCAAAAGGCACTGGGAAGACGACACTTGTTAGAGCTTTTGCAGAGCTGCTACCTGAAATTGAAGTAGTCGAAGGCTGCCGATTTGGATGTAATCCTCGAAATCTGGAAACCCTTTGTGAGGAATGCAACAAGCGCATCGAATCAGGAGAGAAGCTCCCCATCCTATCTGGAAAAATGAGAGTTGTCAATCTTCCACTTTCAACAACAGAGGATCGATTAATTGGTTCGCTGGATCTTGAGAGAGTGCTGAAAGATGGAATTCAAGCGCTAAGGCCTGGCATCCTTGCAGAAGCTCACCAGAACATTCTCTATGTTGATGAAGTGAATTTGCTGCCAGATCATCTTGTAGACGATCTTCTTGATGCTGCAGCAACAAAGGTCAATGTAATTGAACGTGAAGGCATCTCTATTTCACATTCATCAGATTTTGTGTTGATGGGTTCTATGAATCCCGAGGAAGGTGAATTGCGTCCCCAGCTACTCGATAGATTTCCTCTTCATGTATCAGTTGGGTCCAATTACTCGATAGAGGACAGGATGGAGCTCGTTCGGCGGAATCTGGATTTTGAGAACTCTCCGTATGAGTTCATGGAAAAATGGGAAAAAGAACAAAGTGATTTGAGGCAGCAAATCATTTCGGCGAGAATGCTACTTCCAGAAGTTGAATTATCAGAAACTCAGCTTCGAGCAATAGCTATGGCCACAGATGCTCTTGAAGTGGATGGCGTTCGCCCTGACATAATAATCAGCAAGGCATCGGTCACACTTGCAGCATTCTTTGGTAGAAAAAGTGTAGAACTTGAAGATATGCAGTTGGCTGCCCAATTGACTATGAGCCACAGAACGCGTCGTGGAGGACTTTTGGAACCTCCCTCACAGAATGAAATCAATGAATCCATTTCAAAGGCACATGATGTTGCACAAAAACAAGACCGAAGAAAATCTCCCACTGAAGTAGGCGAAGAATCAGGAGAGAAGACTTCAGGAGAACGAAGAAGTGGCGGTAAATTCGGACGGCAAGGATCCTTTGCAGATATGAGTATGGGTGAGGAAGGCAAAAAAAAACGCCGACAAGAATAAGAAATCCACGAGGTGATGCCATTCGTGGTACTATCTGTGCTATCATGATGATGGTAGTCTTTGCCTATTTTGCTTGGTTGGCAATCAGTCCAGTGAATGTCTTATTTGGATATCCTCTTGGAGTATATCCACCTTCAATAGAACTCGCAATAATAAACACGATACTGTATATCCCTCTCATTTACTCGGCTGTGAAGAGATGGCTAAGAACCATGTTGAAGAGACAGAGAGGTCCTGCAGCAGGAATTGACACCGTTGAGCCTGGATACGCCGAACCCGAACCCGGTGATGAATGGGGCCGCGCAACGAGACCATATCGCGCCAGAAGCGAAACAAAGACAACCGGTTCGAAATCTGATCTACGAGATGCCGCACTTGCTATTGACTCTGCATTCTTTGTAAAACTACCTGACCTCGAAACTGGAGAGTATCTATTCCAACCGGGCGATTTGAAGGCAAAGGCCATGATAAGATCCCGTGTATCTTCCGGCGGATGGAAGAATAAGAGAACAAGTACAAGAGCTGCTGGCTCAGTCAAGGCATCAGAATCTCTTAAGACCGGACGAGCATCTCGATGGCGTCAGCCTGTAGGAGATGTTTCCTCAATACATTTACCTTCTACAATTATGTCCGCAATTTCAAGAATTGGAAAATTTTCGAAAGGTGAAATAATTCAGATTAAGAAAGAGGACATTAGGGAGAAGGTCTATACAGGGAGAACGCCCTTGACTATCATCTTGGTTGTTGATGTTAGTCTATCAATGAAAGGAAGCCTGAAAGCTGTAAGGACTATAATGGACAGGATAGAGAGAGAAACGCGAGGCTCCAAGGACAGGATTGGCATTATTGCTTTCAAAGATACTGGCGCAATCGAGGTTCAGGCCCCAACAACGAATTGGAACAAGATTTACCGTGCTCTCGGGAGACTTCGTATTTCTGGTCTAACTCCGCTTGCTGAAGGTCTTATGAAAGCTCTCGAAGCCATTAAGCGAGAAAGAATGCGAAATCGAGACATTGAGCCATTAGTTATAGTAATCTCAGACTTTGCGCCAAATATTCCATTGGCACAATCCGTGGGGCCTGGACATGCACAATACACCCCCATAAAGGATCTTGTAAAAGCATCTCGATTACTTCGAAAGCAGGATGTGAGATTAGCTGCAATAAGTGTGGATCGTGAACATAGAAAATGGTCTAAGTTCATGAAAAGGCCCTATCATGAAGCATTGGAACTTGCAACTCTCCTTCGGATGAGAAAAGAGGGTTATTCTGATATTATCGAAACAATTCTTGGTGTGAACGATTTTCGTCAAAACTTCGGGGCGTTCCTTATCGCACGTACCAGTGGAGGTCACGCGTATCTGGCAGAGGAGCTGGAGCGGGAAAGGTCAATGATCAACACGATTCTCAATGCCAGTCGGTCAAAGGCACGTATGAGTATTCACCGACTACGAGAATTGGAATCTTATCTGGAAACGTAGAATTCTGCCTTCTCGATTACATTATTAGCGACTAACACGTGCAATACATGCGCATCAATCTGAGAAATGCCTTTTGTCATAGTGAGTGTTGAGAGCCCTATTGGGTCTTCGATGATATCACTTTTCATACACTAGGTACAGGATTGGTGCGCCCTTCTCAATGTCTATCTGAGGATGCTTAAACTTGAAACCTGGAAAAATCCCTCCTTCCATTCTGGAATCGGTTGTCTTCAAATATCTTGGAAGCAACCATCCAAATCTAATTCTTGGTCCTTCTATTGGGCAAGATGCATCACTCATCAAGATGGGAGATAGAATTCTGGTTGCCTCAACGGATCCCATTACAGGTTCAATCGAAGATGTTGGTTGGTTGTCTGTTCACATCAATGCGAATGACATAGCAACCTTTGGTGTCGAACCTCAGTGGTTTCTAAATTCTATAATGCTCCCTCCTGACTCAGGACCCAGTGAATTAGAGAGGATAATGAAGCAAATACAGGAGGCTGCTGCATCATTAAATATTGTTGTGGCAGGGGGTCATACTGAAATTACGGAAGGGATTGAAAATCCAATTATTGCAGGATTCATGCTTGGAGAAACAAGAGAGGGCTCCTATGTCACTTCTGCAGGTGCTCAACCTGGAGATGCCATAGTAATGACAAAGACTGCAGCAATTGAAGGTACCGCGATTTTAGCTGCGGAAGGTTATGATTTTTTGGTGCAAGTGCTTGGAAAAAGTGTAGTTGACCAAGCAAGAGAACTTCGAAAGAATATAAGCGTAGTAAGAGAAGGTGTTACTGCATTCAAAACAGGATATCTTACTGCAATGCATGACCCGACCGAGGGCGGTATTGCAAATGGTATCCACGAGCTCTGCGATGCAAGCCATGTAGGCTGTCTCATCTATCCAAACTTGATACCCGTACATTCTGCAACCAAATCGATTTGTGAATCCCTAAAGATTGACCATCTTCAATTAATTAGTAGCGGCAGTATGCTTCTAACATGCAGAAAGGCGCACTCAAATGAAGTTCTCAAGGCTCTTGCATCTGTGAGTATTCCTGCTGTAGTCATTGGTGAAACACTTAAAGATCCTCAAGACAGATTAATTGAATCAACGCAAGGGAAGACGGAGCTAGTGCGGCCAGAATCAGATGCACTGTGGACTGCGCTCCATAGATTTACTCGTTCATGAAATCCTTCAAAAGTTCCAATTCCTTTGGACCAACTGATTCGATAACAATCGGTGAGAGGGAGATACATCCCTCCTTTAGAACAGCTGCTACATCTTCATCTGCAGAACCAGTTTTTTCAACTCCTTCAAACCAATAGTAATCTCTTCGGTGGGGGTCCACTCGATGAACAACACGATTAATCATTCTGACTCTCGCAGGTTTGGTTATTTTTAATGGAGTGTATTCTGTGATAGAGCAGGGAAAATTCAGATTCAGGGCATCTATACCTTTGGGTATCCCCTTCTCGAGCGCCCTTTTAATGATGTTTTCTGAAACTCTGCACTCCACTTCAAACAGGCTTTCTGTTCCATTAGTATCAAACCAATCGTCCGGCCCCGTTTCTTGAGAAATCGCGATAGCTGCGTATCCTTTTAGTGTTGCTTCAAATGCAGCACCTACAGTTCCACTTGTGAACATGCTTTGATAGCCAATATTGGCTCCTGAATTAATTCCTGAAACAAAGAGGTCAATGGTTTCTAGAAAGTGAGCTGCAAGAACTACTGAATCAGCTGGTGTTCCATCGTGCGTTATTAGTCTATACCCTCTTGCTTTTCCTCGCTCTGTTACTCGAAGTGGGCGATTCAATGTAAGAGACTTGCCTGTTGCACTTCTCTGTCCCTCAGGTACAACCACTGTGAGTTCTGCAAATTCCGCGATTTTATCGGCAAGTTTTAACATTCCTTGGCTGTAGGGACCATCATCATTTGTGAGGCAGACTTTATGCAATTAATAGCCATCCCTTTGCTTTTTGGCATTAGGAATTTGATTCATTGATAAGATTGACGATAAGCAAAAAGAAAGACGAACCCGGGTGCCCTAGGGCTCCCAGATTCTTTTTTGAGGTCTACAATTTGAAAATCTACAAGTCATAAGCTTTGAGAGTCTTTCGCTTGTTCTCTCCGCAGCGTTTAACCGCGTGATCGAGCAGCATCTCAATCTTTTTGTCTAGGGCTCCATAGAAGTCGCCACCGACTTGCACATTTTTCTTCTTCGCGTAGTCTTGAATTGCTTTCTTTACTGTGAAGCTCATATATCGACCTTCCTCCATAGCGAAATGTGTGCTTAGAATACAGCCCCATCCTTATAAGGCTTCTCTGAAGGCCGAATAAATGGCGGTTTAAACCCATTTTAATGGGGGTTGTTCAACTACGGGAATTTATCACTAAGAATATCAATAATCTTGACAGATGCTCGACCATCGCCATAGGGGCTTGGCCTATTGGTTGTGATTCCATGTTGAATTTTCTTATGGATATTTCTCTGTATTTCATTGGCATTCACACCTACAACTGTTACATGCCCAGTCTGAACCGCTTCTGGCCTCTCTGTAGAAGTTCTCAAAACGAAAGCATGTTTATTGATCGAAGGAGCTGTTACTTCTTCTTGTATCCCTCCAGAGTCAGTAAGAATATACTTGGAATTCATCATGAGTCCCATAAATTCGAGATAACCAACAGGATCTATTATCTCGATTATCTTCTCATTTTCCACCTGTTCATAGATTCCAAATTCCTTCATGCGTGCAATTGTTCTGGGATGAGCAGGAAAGAGTATCTTTTCATCTAATGCGGAAACACCACTGACTATCTCTGCGAGAGTCTTCCGATGGTCGACATTCTCTGCCCTGTGAAGGGTCATTAGTACGAAATCTTTGATACTGGCATACCTGCTCTGATTATACAGTTCAGCGGCTTTTCTCGATACCCTTTCGATGGCGTCAATTACTGTGTTGCCAGTTACATGGATCTCTCCCCATACATTTTCACGGCGCAGAATATTCGCTGACTCATTTGTGGGAGCGAATAAGAATGTTGAAACGTGATCAGTCAGTCTTCTATTATGCTCTTCAGGCATGCTGGTATCATAACTTCTCAAACCTGCTTCGACATGTCCTATTGGAATATTCATTTTTGCGGCTGCTAGCGCTGCTGAAAGAACTGCGTTAGTATCGCCTTGGACAAGAACCACATCTGGCCGGTATTTCATCAATTCTCTCTCGATACCAAGAAGCGCCTTTGCAGTCTGTTCTGAATGCGTCCCAGAACCGATATCCAAATTGATGTCTGGCTGTTTGAGTTCCAAATCGGCAAAAAAGGAGCCGCTCATTTTAACGGAATAATGCTGACCCGTATGTAGAAGATAATGGTCAATATCTCGTTTTTCACACTCTTGAATGATTGGAGCCATTTTGACTATTTCAGGTCGTGTTCCAATCACAAAAAACACTCTCAAGCAGGTCACCCAGCTGTTTGAGGTTGATTCAATTCATAAGTTTGACGGATAGGGGATGTCGAAAACACCTTTAAGATTCTATGATGCACGTTTAATATCAAACTTTTGGGGTGAATCAAAGAGTGAGGTATGCGTATGGAGTGCTCATTGGATTTCTTTTGTCAGGTATCATTTTCATTGTGGCAGCAGTCATCAAGCTTGCGGGATTTGGTATAACTGATCAAAATGCACTATCCACCATATGGAATATCTTCCTAATTTGGGTCTTTGTATCAATTATTCTTGTTTTTGCTCCTGTTGTCATTTCATTCTTTGCTTACCGTCCAATCTTCAAAGATATCGTCTTTTTCGAAGCAGGAGGACTCGCATTATTTACGCCATTTTGGTTTGCCATTGCAGCGGAAATATCCGGCGATTCAATCATTGATGTGCTTATGAATGGGGTTGATAATGCCATCCCATTCTTTAACGAAACAGGTCAACTTGTAGGAGTACGAATTGGCCCTGTAATGCTGGTTCCAATACTTCTTCTAATGGTAGTTGTCGGATTGTTTATTCTGCGGCCCTCTTTCATCAGCAGCCTTCATAAAACTGAAGAGCCACCAGAATTGTCAGCCCTGAAGGAATCTGCTGTTGATCCCATGGAGGCGGAAATGCCGGATATTGCTCCTCCTGTTGCCGATTCGAATAGCATCGATGAACTCAGGAAGATTCTGACTGAGATATCACTACCAAGCTCAACCATTGAATTGATTATAAACGCGGGATTTGCCACAATAACAGACCTTGTAGCCACCAGTCCGGAGCAATTGGCGTCTTCAGCCCGGATTGAATCCAAGATAGCCCAGGATATACTTCTAGCCGTGCAGAAACGAGTTTGGTTTGGTGGAATCTAAATCAAACTTGCCGATGCAACTATCTGGCTGACATTAATGCATCAAGTGCAATAAGAATCAGGTTTTCAATATTTGGCTTTCCAATGATTTTTGCCTCTTTTTCAATAGGTTCTCCAACTATAACGCAAGCCGTTCCAACCCTTACTTGACGCAATTGACCAATAACAAAGAGGACTGCACTCTCCATCTCTGTGGCTATTACTCCGGCTTTTCGATATGCGTTCCACCTATTCTGCATTGAAACGCTATCAGCGACCAAATCAGGAAATTCACTATAAAATGCATCTTTGCTGTGACCTATCCCAATTCGATAGGAAACACCACGCTTCTGGGCTGCCCTTGATAGAAATTCCAAAAGATCCGGATCTGCGATTGCAGGATACTCAATTGGGACATATTGCCTGGAGGTCCCATCGTCCCGAACTGACCCTGAAAATATGACGATATCTCCAGCTTTCAGGGTTGTATCTATAGCTCCTGCGGTTCCTACTCTTATGAACGTATGACACCCAACACGAATGAGCTCTTCAATTGCAATCGCAGCTGAAGGACATCCGATTCCCGTTGAACAAACACCAACAGGGACTCCTTGGTAGGTTCCTCTAAAGCTCCAATATTCCCTTTTCTTGGCAACTTGCTCCGCATTGTCGAAATAGGATTCTGCGATTATTTTTGAGCGGTCTGGGTCTCCGGGTAATAATACAAGAGGTGGGATCTCGCCAGGTGCGATGTCGATGTGATATTCTCGTTCTTGTTCAATCATCTGAGGACAACCCCGACTCTGCGTTCAATGTTGACTAAAAATGCTTTCGACAGAACGACAGTTACTCCGACATGCTTAAAAGATACAGTCTGGCCGCGGAATTTAGTGGTACTCATGAGCTCAGAAATCACAGACTTGGAACGAAATATTCTCGCAGTGATTATCAAAGATAGCCACCGTGCTTCGGCGATAACTCGAATCCTTTTAAGTCGTCAAATTGACTGCGATCAGAACAAGGTGATTCAGACACTAAATTCATTGGAAAAGAGGAATCTTGCTGAACGATTCACTGAAAAGACATGGATAGCAAAAGGGAGGGCTGGCGAGCTAATAGAATAGCTATCTATTGCTTTCCACTATGTTGGAGGAGCAATTCAACTAGAGAATCTTTACAAGTTTGTCAACAATATTATACGTTAATTCGGGATTCTTAACTGAGAAGACATGTGTTCGAATAGTATTCGATGCCACTATTCGTCCTTCTACCTTAGAAACGAGGTTCTCGAGTAATTCTTCTCCCAGATCCACCAGAGGGAGGACATGTACGACAGCAAGGCCAACATCTGCTGCTCCTTGCTTCCTCAATCTGTCTGCAGCCTTAAGGAGGGTACTTCCGCTTTTTGTCAAGTCATCTATTACAATCACATTTCTATCTGTGACATCAAGGTCTCCATGCAGCTCTACGCTGAAGGAATTTGCTCGGCTTTTACCAAAACCCGCACAGTCAAATCGTTCTTGTCCTCCTTCATCAGGTGTTACAATTAAGTAGTCATCAAATTCGAATTGATGTGCTGCAAATTTGACCAGATCATGCATAATATCCACGATCTGAAGTTTCTCCTTATCGAGTAAATCTTTCATCCAATCAAGGCTCTCTGGCGCATGCGGATTCAGCACCCATATTTTATCACACGCCTCTGCTATTTTGTTCATAGCCCAACGTGCTGAAACTGCCTCTCCTGTTTTGAAAGCCTTGTCCTGAAGTGCATACGGCTGAAATGTAAGAACAACATCTATTCTACTCGGAGGTTTTACTGGGGTGGCACAGTACACTTTATGTTCCTTTTCTTCAACAGATACAGGTTTATTCAATAGATCCAGCATTAGAAGTAACTCAATTAATCTGTCCGCTGTAGAGTATGATTCTTGTTCATCAGGACCTGACCCCGTACAACTCTGGACAACCACAACTTTGCGACCTGTCAGCCTTGAAATTCGGGGTATCCTAACATAGAGGTCTCCATTAGGGAACATTCTCTTGCTATCATAATTCGTAGCAGATCTAAAAACGGTGTATCCAAGTTCTTTAAATCGGAGGCCCAGATGCTCTGCTCCACTAGCCAGAATAACCTCATATTCTTTCATTGCTGTCAGCCAAGCCTTGCGCCTTCTTGCCTCCTTAAGTGGATTTCTTTTTAGTCAATATCTGGTTTTCTTTGGCCAACATAACGACTTCCGGCGCGTTTGTCGTATCCTGTTTCTGCTTTGCTACTAAGCGGGATAAACATAACCTGAACAATTCGCATGCCCGGATACAGCATTACAGGGCTTAAATTCTCACAGAAGATTTCCAAGGTCAAGCGTCCGGGTTTATCAACTCCGGTTCCTGGGTTAACAAGTCCTGCAGCATGAACAATAATCCCAAGGCGTGCTATACTTGACCTCCCTTCCAGCAGGCCAGCATATTTCTCTGAAACCGAGATGCTTTCCATCGTTTGCCCCAAAATGAACTGACCGGGAAGAATCATGAAGGGTTCCCCATTCGTGTCGACTAAATGTGTATCTTTGTCATGTGGAATCGCGGCATGGATATCCACAGGTGGTCCAGGATGGTAAATTCTAAAAACACTATCAAGTCGCAAATCTACACTACACGGACCAATTGCATTCTGATCCAAAGGGGATATTGAAATCTCATGGTCACGGATTGCTTTTCTAATGTCCGCATCTGATAGCATCATCAATATCTCTCCAAGCATCTGTCATGTCTTTCTTCGCCTTTAATTTATTGTAGGAGATTCTTGCCTGGATTCTGATTCTCAATCGTGATACAATAACCTATAATGCGGGCGCGCACATATTTGAGTGCCGCCACAGGTATAGTGCATCAATTGAGCCCAACAGCCAGAGATTTGCTACAGAAGATTGCCCGTGATACAGGAATCCCCTATCGCGAAATAGCGAAGCGAATTAATGATGCCATGACCAAGGGTGAGGGTTTCATTGAATCTGTACAAGCTCTAGCTAGCGAGCAGGGATTATCTCCTGAAGAATACAAGCTGGATTCCACCAAGATTGCCAATGAAATTCGAAAAATTCTCCAAGAGGATTATTCTCAGACGCTAATGATTTCTGCAGTCCTAGGTCAGTTGCTGGAATCGAAAGGCAATGAGAGATTCCCTCCACCTGCCTTCTTTGCATTCTTAGAGATTCTTTCAGATGTAAGCGATGCACCACGAAGAGTGGGAGACACGCAACCTCAAGACATCGATGAATCAACAACTAGAGTTATCGAGTTGACTACAACTCTTGTTTCTTTGATCTGTGAATGGGGGGAAGTGGGAGTTGTAGGTGTGGCAGAAGATTGTCCAGAGAGTCTTAGGGATATCGCTAGAGCGGTATTCAGGAAAACCAAATTACTGCAATCCGGAATGTGGACATGCGTATCATGTGGGCGAATCGTTGATGCAAAGGAGACAAGAGCGCTACTCTGTTCTGACTGTGATTCTGGACTATCTGAAAATTCGGGCTCTGATATAGTGCCTCCCCATGAGCGGGAAAGAAATGGGTACGGACGCAGCACACCCGGAAACGAAATCGATTAATATCGTTGGAAATCCAGTCCCTTTTCCAAGAGGCTTAGTGCATCCTCAATTTGCTCGGAATAAATTATGGTGTCGTCAATCTGAATCTTTACTTCGCCCATTTCACGCTCTTCCAGAAAGAGCACAACGGGATCCAAATTGAGAGTAGGGCCCAAGCTAATAAGAGGGGCTATTAGTCCATCATAAAAATCGCTACGGCCAATGGGTACACCCATTCTCTTAAGCAACCTTTCGCCTTTATTGCTGAGAACTTGGCCAACGGTTGGCCCTTCATAACTTGATAGCGCAATAACAAATCGCGACGGGACGTTCCCTCTAAGGTAGAAGAGCATATCAGTCACCCACTCATACTCCTTCACAATGACATCCCCGAAAACAATCATCAAATCTTCAGAAATCATCCCCTGAACAGGAATGACAGGAGGTTTTATGTCAACAGGATAACGGTTCCAAGTTGAAAAGCTGGGCGAGTTAAAGACCAAGACCGTTTCAAATGGAATGAGTTCATAGAGGCTCCTGCATATAGATTGTCCAATTGGATTCAAACCCAATAGCACAGTATACTCTTCAGTTATCTTTCGTTTCTTGTAAACCTCGAGTATTGGAGAAATCCATTCTTGTTCGAAAGTAGGCATTTGCTTTGCCCTCGTTAAATCACCCTATGTTATGGTGCATGTGAAGTACTTTCTATCTAATAATCCATTGATTAAGGTAGCTTTCAAAGTCTTTCAATAAGTATCTATTTGTATCACATTTGAGTAGTCTATCCCCATCCGATGTATTTATCTATAAGCCATAACGCGAGGCCTTTCGCCAATCACTAGGACTTTGGTGAGGTCATTTCATTGGATAGCTACATCGAAAGTGTCTACAACAAAGTGGTGGAAAAAGATCCAGAACAGAAGGTCTTCCACCAAGCTGTGCTGGAGGTTCTCGAAACCCTTGAACCTGCCATCAAGAAATTTCCAATTTATAAAGAACATGCAATCCTTGAGCGAATAACTGAACCTGAGCGGGTTATTTTATTCAGGGTTCCATGGGTCGACAAGGATGGCAAGACGCGCGTGAATAGAGGTTTTAGAGTGCAATTCAACTCCGCCATAGGACCCTACAAGGGAGGTCTAAGGTTCCACCCAACCGTAAACCTTGGCGTGCTGAAGTTCCTTGGATTTGAACAAATATTCAAAAACAGTCTTACCGGACTGCCTATGGGTGGCGGCAAGGGTGGTTCTGATTTCGACCCGAAAGGTAAAACAGATCACGAAGTCCGTGACTTCTGCTACAGCTTCATGTTTGAACTCAACAAGCACATTGGTCAATTCACTGATGTACCAGCCGGGGATATTGGTGTCGGTGGTCGTGAAATTGGATTTCTCTATGGTGCCTATAGGAAAATCACTGACCAACATGGCACATGCGTTCTCACAGGAAAAGGAGCACGTTGGGGTGGCTCATTAATTCGTCCTGAAGCCACTGGATATGGATGTGTCTATTTTGTTCAAGAAATGCTCAAGACACGAAATGAGAGCATGAATGGAAAAATCGCCGTAATTTCGGGATCAGGCAACGTCGCGCAATTTGCTGCAGAGAAGTGCATAGATCTTGGTGCGAAAGTCATTGCTATGAGTGATTCAAGCGGCTGGATACATGATCCGCAAGGCATCAACAAGGAGAAGCTTGCTTGGCTAATAGATTTGAAGAATGTTCGTAGAGGACGAATCAAAGAGTACGCAGATCACTTCAAGGGTGTAACATATTCGGCTTCCAGTAGCCCGTGGGAGTTGAAGTGCGATATCGCCCTTCCAAGCGCTACTCAGAATGAAGTTGATGCAAACGAAGCTAAGAATCTTGTCGACAATGGAGTGCTTGCAGTTGGAGAAGGTGCAAACATGCCAACGGTTCCTGAAGGTGTTGAAATATTCCTGAAGAGCAAAATCCTCTATGGGCCTGGAAAAGCGGCTAATGCCGGAGGTGTTTCTGTATCCGGTTTAGAGATGGCACAAAATAGCCAGCGCTTCTTCTGGACACGTGAGGAAGTTGATCAAAAACTTGGTCAGATTATGTTCAACATCCATAAGGCAGCCTATGATACTGCAGAGCTATTTGGCGACAAGGGCAACTACGTCCTTGGTGCAAATATTGCTGGTTTCTTGAAGGTTGCAGATGCGATGGTTGATCAAGGCTTCTTGATGTAATTCATCTAATTGCAGGACCTTTTCTTTGGTTCTGCAGTTGTTTAATTTTCAAAAATCAATGGACTAGCTTCGGATAATCTCTAGGAGTTCTCCAAGGCGCCTTTTAACGTCGCTCTCCACGGTACTCAATTCAGCAAGGCTTCTGATTTGATCTACTTGTGCCTTTCTGTAGTCTGCATCACCGATTTCATTTTTTCTTCTCTTGAGTTCCAGAGAATTCATTTCTCTATTGATTTCATTCCTTCTGTCTGCTACTAGTTCGAACCCCTGCTTCAATGACATCCATTCTATCATCGCATTGCTTTTTTCCTGCTCAATTCTTTCTCTACGATGTTGCTCTTCCTGCCTTTGCCTGAGCTCTTTGTTCGCTTTTCTAATCTCTTTTTGTATTTCGTAGAGGCGCGCCTCAACATCTCTCTTTACTTGAACAATCTGAGTCGAAAAAAGCCATTTCTCATGATATTGCTCCATGTGATTCTTGTCATCAATCTCTTTGCTCTCTAGTTTCCTATCTAGCTCATTAAGCTCAGCCTGAACCTCGGCAAGCTTTTCTTTTACTTCTGAGTATGATTTCCTCAATGCCACCCATTCAACTGAATACTGCGATAGCACTTCCTTAGGATCCAAATAGTATTCGTCATCTTTGGGTGCATTCAATCCATGACTCATTCTGAAACTTCCTGAAGGCGCTAATGTACAAGTATCTATAAATGACTTAAGGATTTGGAGTCATCCTTGAGAGTCACTCTCACTATGATTCTGAAATATTGGTTAAAAGCCCGTATTTGTTTTCTCCATTACCGCTAGTCAAGAATCATATAGGGGTTTGCTCAACCTATTATTCCAATATGATTTATGTCTAAACACTGTATTCCGACATACTGAAAAAACAATTCCGAGTAAATACTATCTGAAACAGTCAAGATTGAGAGATTAGGGAGCAGCAAGACAGGGATGTGCTACAATTATGAAGATAGAGATAGATTTGATTCCCCCAGAAAATAGAAAGCCAAAACCAAAAGATGTCTTGAACCTGGCTTTTGGTTCGATGTTCACCGACCACATGTTTATCATGGAATACAAAGATGGTGTCTGGAAGAACCCGCATATTAAACCATACACACCTCTAGCAATTGACCCAGCTGCTCTTGTGCTTCATTATGGGCAGGGAATATTCGAGGGAATGAAAGCATACCGAAGGGGAGAGAGAATATTTCTCTTTAGACCTGAAAAGAATATGGAGCGATTGAATGTATCCGCTGCAAGAATGGTGATGCCAGAGATAGATATCGACCTTGTTTTGCATGCCCTTTCAGAGCTTCTAAAAATTGAGAAAGATTGGATTCCCACTCAAAATGGAACCTCACTCTACATTCGTCCTACTATGATAGCAACAGAAACCAAACTCGGGGTCAAACCGTCATCCGAATATCTCTTCTATATTATCCTGAGCCCAGTTGGACCCTACTTCAGGGAAGGATTCTCACCAATTGGAATTTACGTTGCTGATGAGCATGTAAGAGCGGCAAATGGAGGAACTGGTTCTGCAAAAACCATGGGAAACTATGCAGCTAGTCTCTTGGCAGGAACTCAAGCAAAACAAGCAGGATACTCTCAGGTGCTCTGGCTTGATGCAAAGGAGAGAAGGTATCTCGAAGAAGTGGGGACTATGAATATTGTTGTTGTCTTTGAGGAGGAGATTGCGACGCCGCCTTTGAGTGGAACTATCCTACCTGGGATAACACGAGACTCTGTACTTTTGATATTGAAGGATTGGGGACACATTGTTAGGGAAAGGCAGATTTCTATCGATGAGGTTCTCGAAGGTATCTCTACAGGTAAAGTGAAGGAGATATTTGGATGCGGGACAGCTGCCATAATTGCTCCAGTGGGTGCTCTGTGCTACCGAAACGCTGAGTATTGCGTTGCAAACGGGGAGATTGGATCTCTTACTCAGAAGTTATTCGACTACCTAACTGGGGTTCAATGTGGTGAGGTTGATGACAAATTCCGGTGGGTCTATGAAGTTCTCTAATTCACACTAATTCGCACTAGAGCTAATCAATGGAATCTCTTTCTGCATCTGACATTGGTGGGGAATCATCCTCAAGATCATCCCATGCAGGTGGAGGATCAAGATACGCCTCATTCGGAATGGTTTCATCCGTTCTCTCATCCGAGGATTCTTCTGCAGAAGTGTCTTCATATGATGCCTCAAATTCGCTGATTTCTTCCTCAATTGAAATGTCTTCTGGAGTTACTAGTTCTTCCTCCTCCTCCTCTTCGTATTCCTCATCTTCAGCAGGAAGTTTCAAAGTCGCCACAAGTTTTCCATGTTCGATTTTTTCAAGTAGCAGTCTGAACATTCGTTCTACAACGACACTTCTTCCCTTTGCCTCAAATTCAATGTTGCCGATTTCAAATTCAACCTCTGCATAATCGGACTTGTCCTTTTTCCTATCATGCTTATCTGACATTTCTCCGTTCATGGAACTACCCATGTGTGCCATAATATGATAACCTAATAAAGGCTACACACACTCTCGCCTTTGCTCTAGCTAAAGCTTATAGAGCCGTAATGATTGATAGGAATTCCCAAAAGGTGTTACACGTGCCATTTCAGCTATCTGTTGATTACACCAAATGTACGGGTTGTAGAATCTGTGAGCTTGCATGTACGGCAAGAAATGAGGGCCGTTTTCAACCAAGTCTTGCCCGACTCAAGATCGTCAAATATGATGATCTCGGACTCGATATACCCAATGTTTGTGGACCCTGTGAACAGGCACCTTGTGTTGATATCTGTCCGGTTTATGCAATTAGAAAAAACCCAATCTCAAAGATGACCTATCTGGAAGAAGATAGGTGTATTCTCTGTAAATCATGTGTTGGTGTATGTGTAAATGGTGTTATTCTCCTTGATACTGAATCAATGCGAATCATCAAGTGTGACCATTGTGGTGGCAAGCCTGAGTGTGCTGAAGTCTGCCCAACAGGGGCAATCCAATACGGTCCCGCTTCAAAATTGACAACCATAGATCGCCATGGTAAGCTATCATCCTATCTAGCAGAAATTCGCAGAACCGCAAAAGCTAAGGAACAAGGTGGCACTTGATTATGAAACGAGGTGGATATACAAGGAGAATTCTAAGAGTCCATCTTGATACCAGGTCTTTTCACATCGATCCCCTCCCTTCTGATTGGATACGAGATTATATTGGAGGTGATGGATTTGCAGCTAGAATACTATACAATGAGGTTCCTGCTAGGGCTGATCCTCTCGGAGTGGAGAATAAACTTCTTGTTGCAACAGGTCCAATTACTGGCACTCTGTGGCCAATGAGTGGTAGAACAGTATTCATTTCAAAAGCTGCACAGACCGGTATCTGGGGGGAGAGTCATGTTGGGGGCTTCTTGGGTGCAGAGTTGAAATACGCTGGATTTGACATTCTAATTATTGAAGGTCAATCAGAGAAACCTGTCTATATCTTGGTAAATGATTCGGATCTTGAAATTGTAAGTGCTAAGGAAATATGGGGCATGAAAACTGATGAGGCCACCTCATATATTAGGAAACGTCACAAAGACCCTGATATCCAGATTGGCGCTATCGGTCCAGCCGGAGAAAATAAGGTTCGTTTCGCTTCGATAATTGTGAACAATGCTAGAGCGGCTGGTCGCACTGGAATGGGCGCCGTCTTGGGCTCAAAAAATGTAAAGGCTATTGCAATAAGGGGGCATGGCGGAATCACTGTATCTGACCATGAGCATTTTGTCGAATTAGCCAAGAAAGCACACATGAGAGTCAGAGAGAATCCTCAAGCTCGCGAAATGGGGAAATGGGGTACCTGGATTCTTACGGCAGTAAAGCAGGAAATTGGAGAATTGCCTACGTTCAATCATAGAACCGGCGTGTTCTCGGGATGGGACCGACTTACTGGAGAGTACATCCGACCTCGATATACAATTAGTGATAGGGCCTGCTTTGGATGCAGCCTTGGTTGCAAGAAAGTGAATTATATACCGCATGGCACCTATGCCGGTACACTTGAAGAAGGACCGGAATATGAGGGGGTCATGGCATTTGGCAGTCTCCTCGGAATTGATGATTATCCTACAACTCTGAAGGCTAATCAGATATGTAATAAATTTGGAATGGATATTATATCCGCAGGAGCGACGATTGCCTTTGCCATGGAGCTCTTTGAGAAGAAGATAATCGATTTATCTGATACTGGAGGAATTGCTCTTGAATGGGGGGACGGGGAGCAAGCAATTCAACTACTCGAGATGATGGGCAAACGTGAGGGATTCGGTGAAGTCTTGGCCGAAGGAACCAAGATTGCCGCAGAAAAAATAGGGAAAGGCGCAGAGGAATTTGCCATTCATGTCAAAGGCCTAGAGGTTTCAGGTCAAGATGGGCGAACTCATCGCAGTATAGGACTATCCCATGCAACTGGAGCACGTGGAGCTGACCATCTGAGGTCTCTCGTTGTTGTTGATCAACTCGGATATGAACAGGTTGCCTCTGAGAGATGGGGTCGAGACAAGATTCCGGAGATACTCAATCCCTATATTGAGAAATACAAGGCAATTGCAGTTCATGAGAGTGAGAATGCCTACGCAATTCGCGACACCCTGATTGTGTGTTGGTATTCTGTTTCTTGGCCCCCTATATTCTGGATGAAGGACTTTGCTGAGATGTTGCCTTCTGTAACAGGGGAAAAAGAGCTTGGCAGTGTTGATAACCTGACTGAGATCGCTGAAAGACAAGTCACTCTCAAGCGTCTCTTTAATGCTCGAGAAGGCATCGATAGAAATGACGACATTCTTCCAAAACGATTCACTCAGGAACCTATGCCGGAAGGACCTGGTAAAGGTCAGGTTGTTGATCTGGAACCTATGCTTAATGACTACTATAGACTGAGAGGCTGGGATAAAGATACAGGACTTCCCACAAAGGATACCATAAAGAAACTGAACCTGGGCTGGACACAATAGAACCAGTTGCCCATGGCTACCTCGGAATAGAGATGTAAAGAATGTCTTCGTAACCGAGTATTCCGAATCCAGATGGATTCTCCAAGCGGATATAACCCTCGAACACCTCGTTTACACGCACGTTCGGTATCTTTGCTAGAGTGTCTTTTTGCATATAGCGAAGATAAATAGTGAAGACTTGCTGAGTCTGTTTCAATTCCTGGAATATAGCTCGCCAATCGGGCATTATTGTTTCCTCCTGGTCTGAATCCTACCCAGCTGTTGAGCATTTAACAGTTATCTATGATGTAATTTCCTTACTTCGGGGTCTCTATTGAATATCTTCTTGGTGTCAATCCGATTTGTCTAAACCCATTCTCTACATTCCGAATGGGATTCTTCTCTCCCACATATCGAAGGACGTGAGTTGAACAGGATTCCTGGCAATCAGATGATCCAAATCCTCTTGGTCCCCATTGAAAGGGGCCTACATCAGCAAGAGACCTGATTAATATGCATTCCTTCTTTCCATTAGATTCAGCCCAGATTGCCTCCTTGGAGGAGATTTCATCAGACAGAAGGTGATCAATGTGCCAGTGAATTTTCTTTTTTTTTCTGAAATGACGACGTAATCTATTTTCTAGATTTGTTGAGCCCAATCCCTGCGCGGATCCAATATAGATCCAATAGCCAGATGTAAATTCGAAAGCTCTACCGGATTCTAGCAGGATTTTAACATCTCTCCTGAGATGGACGATTAAGGCATAGACGCCCCTCATTTCAGCATTCACTCCTGCAGGATTCATTCCTACCTCTTTTGTATATTAGCAAAGAGCACTGACCTGTTTTCAGGCTTGTTTCCTTTTCATGTTTCTTTGCGAACACGGCCTGCTATCTTTCTATTGTTGCTCAACAGTCGATATTGTCATAAGTACATTAGAAGATACATCCTATTGAACAATGCACGCTAGTGAAATTGTCCCGGGGGTATACACGGCAAAGGGTAAGTTTGCCGATGAATTTGGCTTCATTTCAAGCTATGTGATAATAGACAATGAAGCAGCAATTATCATTGATCCCGGAACTGCTGGTGATCCTGGGAAGGAATTGCTTGAATTCATTCGTGAACGGGGTATCAATCCCAAAAGTGATGTCGTCGCCATCCTATGCACTCATGGCCATCCTGATCATATTGGAGGAGCTGGAATTCTGAAGCGGATAACTGGGGCCCCCATCATGATTCATGAGGCTGATGCAGAAATGGTTTCAAATCCCACTCTGTTCATCAAGGAACGGCTCAGTCTTGATTTCGCCGGCAGGATGTCTATGAAGATTGACCGCGGCCCTCTCCGCGTAAATTATCATCCAGCTCAAGTTGATAGGAAACTACGAGAAGGTGATACCATATCTGTTGGAAACACTACTCTAGAGGTTCTTCATACAGGTGGACATTCTGCAGGTCACTGTGCATTCTATGATTCATCTCGTGGAATTCTCTTCAGTGGAGATGAGGTGAACAACTTCCCAAACGACCCGAGAAAATTCTATGTTGACCTAAGTGGAAGCCTTGCCCTAAGGAGGGCGGGAATCGAAAGACTAGCAAAACTATCTTGCAGTTATCTACTGCCTTCTCATGATGTGCCTCACCTACTGAATGAAGTCTCTCTTCAATTCAAGGATGCAAGCGATGCAGTACTTCAGTTTCAGGATACCGTATTGAGTCATCTGCAATCTAGAGGCGAGGCTGACTTGGAACAGATGGTTTTTGATATTCAACAGGCAAGAAGTATAGCTACTCCCACTGATGCATATGGACTCTTCACTACCACTCTAAAGGTTTGTTTGAGAGATTTGGCAAGCGCAGGTCTTGCTAGATCAGATGGAAACGACATTTGGCGGCTCGCATAGATAATCACTACATTCAAGCTATATTCAAAAACTTGGTTGCAGACACTTCGCAATGTGACGTAATGAGTTCATTCTGAATCCGCGTCTTTCTTGTCAAATCCATGAAGGGACCATCCAAATGTCAAAGGAAAAGAAAAATGTGCAAACCGCCAGCACCGTTGAAGCCATCAGGATGGCATCAGCTTCAATCTTGGGAACTACTACCAGTCAGGGGTATCCATTAGGGAGCGCAACTGGTTCAGGTTCAAAGATGGAAGAGAATTCGGAAGCTGTAGCAATGAATATCGCCCCTCTGATTTTCTCTCTCCGCGATGAAGTTGCTGCGGCAGAAGGACTGAATCTCTTATCACTTGAGTGGGATCTAGAACGAACTCCTGGACCAGAGATATTACCTGAGCATCTCATTATAACAGGCGGAAAATCTGGTGATGTTTCTTCTCATATATGCGCATTAGGTTGGGAGAAAGGTGTTATTGATCCATTCAAAATGGACGAATATATGGGTAGAATCGCCAAGAAAATATCTGATGTGGAAAAGGCTGTTATTGGAAATGGAATCGAGTATGAAAGTGATGGTCTTGCCATTCTTCGAAAATTCTCCAATCGATTCAATAGTGTTATTTTTGTTGAGATGCTTGAAAGACAGTTCCAAGAGACATGGGAATCTCAGAGAATAAAACCTGAAAGCGTTGATATTGAATCAATCATAGAATTCAGGTTTCGAGATGATTTCTCTTCAAATCCCCCTGGTCCAAAAATACAGCAACGGACATTGATTGATTTCAGATTGCCTGAAGGATCGGAAGAAGAACGTCTTCTTCACTTTCGACATAGAATTCTATCACCCCGCGGACTTGCAGCCATTTCATCCCGTATCCCTGACATGGGAAGAGCCATTCTCACTGAATTGAATGAATACGCTTACAGCATTGAGGAGGTAGAAATTGCACAATCAACTATTGAAGCTCTTGTGGAATTCTTGGGGAAAGACCAGATTCAGCCAGATGAGCTTAGTGTACTCGCAAGCTCTTCCAAACAATTCGCACAGAAAATGTCTGAAGCCGCAAATCTATTTGGCATACTGGTTGATGAACACTCAACATCTGGGCTACGATTGACTCTGGATGGACATCACGAAAGGATTTTGGCGGCCATTGAACAGAAATCGAATGCTCTTGATGAACTTCAAATTAAATACAGTAAGACACTTTTACACCATCTCAGTGCATCTATAGAACGTGGTTTTCCAACATCTGATGAAATTAGGGCTTGGGAGCTTAAATCAACATTCTCATACTTTGTGGCAGTAATAAAACGAGTTCTAAGCTATCTTACTCACGAGCTACAGCAGTTCCTGCTTTTCAGTTCTGTGAAGCGGGTTCTTCGAGAAACACTTGAAGAGTTCAGGAATGATTCGGATATGGAGCAAATGGATGCAACAGAAAAACTGCTATTCCACAAGTTCTATGCTGAATTATACTCGCTTCTCAATGCTATAATCGACCGGAAATCGTCAATTGATTCAGACTCTTCAAACATCAATCACATTGTTGAATCTATTACCAAAGAGGTGAGTGAAGAATTCAAACGAATTGATGTTTGGGATATAATTGGCTTTTCTGACCTTGCCGAGATTGCGCGTGCTGAGATCGAATCTTATGAAAACAATATCGAGAGCAAGGTCACGCGTGATTCGCTAACCAATTTATTGCAGCAATATGAGGAGTTTGTTAGCCAAACGCTTCCCGATGTTGGTGAGAAATTCATTTCTAGAGATTGGTTCAATAGTGCGATTGATGCAGCAACAAAGAATGGGAGTACAGTTTTAGATTTTCTCAGGAGTTCGATTTCCGAAGAGAGTGAAAAGACAGCTGATTGGAGGGAAGAAGCAATGACTTGGGCTGGGCTTCTAAACGAACGAGTTTCTGATTCAATGCCCGTATCAGAACAGCTCTTCACTTTCCTCAAGCTTGCATATGAGCGGCTAGGCGAAGGTGCCACTCCAACTGCAGTTTTGGAGCGAATCCGTATCTCTGATCAAAAACTCCATGATCAATATGAAAATAATGTCAATACATGGAAGGCACTCTGCAGTGAGATTGACAGGGAGAACGAACCAATCAGGGAGAATAACAAACGACGAGAGATTCTACTCACAGAGGCCATCACGAATTGTGAGCACGAAACAAGAGAGTATGAAATCTCGCTTCAAAATTTCCAGAAAAAGATGGAAGAATATAACTCACAACCAATTCCCAACGAAATGCCTAGACCAACTGAACCATCAATACCAGAGTCACTGGAATCCCGCAAAGCAAGAATTGACAGTCAATATCCCCTGCAAGCTGAAAGAGAGTACCCCCCTGAACCAACTCAATCGGAAGAGATGCAAACCTATTCCGTCCTTAGAGAGCTATTAGATAGAAAGCTGGAAAAAATGGAGAGAAGCCAAGAACGAATGGAACAAGTGTTTACCCTGAAACTCCGTGCACTAAAATCAGAAGGAGCAAAAATCACAGAGGGTATCGCAATAGGACTTAGTACTGAGTTCCTCGAGTTTCTAATGAATGCGGCAGTTCGAAAACTAGGTCGACTCTTGCCTCGCGCAAAGAGAGTGTTTTTGCGAAGTCCAACAGAAAGTGGAATCGTCTATCTAGTTTCATTTGAATTCAAAGGCGATATATTGGTAGTATCTATTGGCAACAATTTGCTGAGGAGGGTCTAGCAATGTCGAGCTCATGGATACTAAAAACAAGGCAGATGAGTGAAGCGGGAAAGGCAACGATTTTGAGCCAAGCTTTGGCCAATCATTTGCGAAGCCCTCGTGATAGAAAACTAGTAACAGGGGAATTGAAAGAAAAACATTCCCTTGAAGATTTGCTATCCCTATTTGGTGCCTTTTACTTATACAGCTATCAAGGAATTCGGCTACTTCACTTAGATGCTTCACAAGACCTCTCTATTGAGGAGCGAGAGGCACTCACGAAAAAGGAGCATGGGCTTCTTGAGAATGAAGTTCGAATGATGCTTGGCAATAAGCAGAGAGAGGAAATTCATGTCTCAAGAATTTCAAGCGAATTCACTCTTGAAGCATGTTCAACGCTAGAAGGGAGCAAACCAAAGGATTCCGAAACGATGCAAGTTGTTATCGATCTCATCAGGAAATATGCAAACATGATTCCAAGCGAGTACTCCCATAATAGCGAAATCGACTTCATTACGGAGATTACTGGCTGGGCTGCAAAATGGAGGGATGAAATATATGTCAAGGCATCCGGTTTGAAGGAATCTTCATTATCACTTCGAGACGAGCTATTAAAGCCGCATGACGAGGAAGTAGCAGAAATTGCGGTTCTAAAACGAGGTATTGAGGCCGTAAAAGGGAGTATTTCCCCACCATCCAAACGTGTACTTTCGGAGGGTCTTTCCTCAATTCATTGGAATGGAATTGCTGAGGCTGTGATTGACCGCTTGTTCTCAAACAAGACCACTCTAAATGCACTCAAACTTGCACATGGCATTCGATTGTCTGCTCTGAATGCACTCGTACATCAATTTGATTCTCCAACGACTCTTGAGGATTATGAAACTCTCATTGGTAGAGTTCTAGTTCAAAGCATTTCAGATTCGGGTGCAGATTCCAAAACTATACTTGAAGCGATATCGCATTTTGTAGGAATTCCTCTAGATGATGTTTCAGCTTTTCTTCGGGTAAATGGGATACGAGATACTTCTCGGATTGCAGAGGGCCTGGTTGCGAGTGCATCGGAATCAAGAGCTGAAGAAATAGGTGAAGCAGCACCAGATTCATCATACACACCTGAGCAAATAGAGGAGATGACGCGTTCTCTTCGGAAACTGGAGAAATTAGAAGATACTTTGGAGAAGCCTGTGAAAGGATTACTTAGGTCGAAAGGACTCCGAGCGTCTGAGCTTGATTCAATCCATCTTGATTTTCTGACTAAAGATCGATCAACATTACTTGGGTTTGAGATTCGCGTATTGGAGGAGTTGGAGAGAAAGACTCGTGTTCCAGATCCTGAAGAAGTAAAACAGTTGATTCAGCTAAGGACTGAATTCCAAAGTGGCAAACTCACAGGCGCTGAAATTAGTTCGTCAATGGATATGACTAGACAGCTACAAGAAGGAAAATCATTCTCAGGTCTCCGGATGGATTTGATTTGGTATTTTACCATAGGAATTCTGAAGAATCTAGTTCGCGTGATCGAAACCTATAATCGTTCCAAGTATGATATTCAAAGGTCCAAGGCTTTGCTAAAGAGTATCTACGAGGACTCTGACACTCAGCTTCAATTTCTAAGAGAGGAGATTCTGATTGACCTCCTGTCTATGCGGCTGGCTGAAATTAAGATAGTTCATCCTGAGTTGAATGCTTCAAACATATGTGCATGGTATCATGCTCGTCTCACAAATACCGATATTGAATCAGCAAAGGTTTCTCTTGATACTTCTCCGTCCCCTGTATTCTGGGGCGTGAAGGCTGAATCATTGAATTTGAGAGAACTCTCATTTGATAATTATTCAATAGCATTTGACCTTATGCAGAGGTTCCTTGTGGCGCAAAGGTCGGAACGCGACATCAGAATTGAACAGGCGGCAGAGGCGAAAACCACTCGCGAAAAGCAAATAGAGGATAAAAAGAGCAGTGTGGATGTTTTCAGTTTTATATACACCAAATCCCACACAGTCTTTCGGGCAATTGGCCGAGTTGGAGCAAAGGGTCTAGAGTGGAATGCAAATGACGATGCTAAATGTGCTAATTTGCTATCTTTCTTCCTGAAGAACAAACGTGGAATCCCTATTTGCGGAGTTTGTGGTGAAAGCTCCGCAGATGGAGTGTGCAGTGCTCATGGCAAAGGCAACATGACCAATTCGACTGATGTTGATAACCTCTCTTGGTTTGTTAAGAGGGCAATTAGTGATATTAAAGAAGGATTAATTGGAGCCAAATCTGAACCTTTAGCTTGGAGTGAAGCGAGGTCGATTGTGCAGCGGGAGCTTGGTATCCTCAGGCGCAGAGGAAAACTAACAAGTAGGACAAATGTCAACGCTATGCTACCTGGCGAAATCAACTATATTGTAGGTCCAGCGCTAGCAGCAGTAATTGGGAAATACTTCAATGAATCGCTCGAATATGCCGCGCGTCGAGCTGGAATTGCCTGATTCTAATGCTTATCGAGCGTGCTGTGTACTATCCAATTGAGATAATCCTTGGATCCCCCTTCAATTGGGATTACAATGAATTCGGGGATTTCATATGGATGGTGAATTTTAAGTTTCTCAAGAAGTTGCTCTTGCAGTTCTTCTTTGGTTTTCATTAGCAAGATGCATTCAGGGTCAACTTCTATTTTCCCTTTCCAGTGGTATATGCTTGTAACACTTCGAATAATATTAACACAGGCGCACGCTTTCGACTTGACTAGTTCCATCGCAATTAGGTCTGCATCTTTCTCTGTGCAAGTACTTATGGCTAGTACAAACTCCGACATTACAAAAATCTCCTAATCAAAAGAGTACATAGCATCTCAATATATGCATCATGCCTTGCTGGGTCGCAGCCTTTATACGGAGGTAGTTTTGTCGATGACTCAGTGGCGAGTTTCATGACAAAGCGGTTTGTTCCAAAAGGTGTAATGCCGGCGTTAGTGACTCCCTTCACTCGGGATGGAGATTTGATTGAAGAGAGTTACAAAGAGATTATCGACTATACTATAGAAAATGGCGCCACCGGGATTGTACCAGCAGGTACGACTGGTGAGTTTGTTTACATGCGAACTGAAGAGAGGAAGAAGCTTCTTCGGTTGGCGGTGGAGTATTCTGATGGAAGAGTACCGGTGGTTGCTGGTACTGGTCAGAATAGCACTCGAGCCACTGTTGCCCTTACAAAATATGCAGCAGATATTGGCTGCAAAGCCGCCCTTGTGATATCTCCATTCTACCTTCGACCCAGTGACAAGGGATACTATGAACACTACGAAACTGTCGCACGGAAATCAGATCTTCCTATCATTCTTTACAACATTCCTCAATGCACACTCGGAGTTCTTCAGTCATCAGTAGTGGAGGATTTGGCTGAAATAGACAACATTGTAGGAATTAAGGATAGTAGCGGGAATATTGGCCATACGCTTGAGCTAATTCAGAAACTCAAAAGCAAAATGCCGGTTTTAATAGGACACGATGAGTGTTTCTTGTCAGCTGTAGCAGCTGGAGCGGAAGCTGCCATCCTGGCCTCAGGCAATATTATGCCACATATTTGGCTTGAGATAATGAAGAAGGTGAGAAAAGGAAAATTTGAGGAGGCGGCAAAAATGCAGATGTCCGTACAAACACTCTCACGAATAATAACTAGAAATGGAGGAGCTCCGCCAGTTAAAGCTGCCCTGAAAATGATGGGTTTTAACGCCGGAAAATCCAGAATGCCCTTAGACTCCGGCGGAACGCTAACAGTTGAATTGAAGGAAGAGATTAGACTAGAGTTGGAGAAACTTGGGCTGATCAAAGAATTGGTTCATCCGGTCATTCAAAAAGAGATTGATATGCAGAAGGTATTGAAAGAGCAAGGCTATTCGATTGATGGAGGAGTTAAACACTCCTCTGCGTGTGTAGATGGTATCTCAGTAGGAGTTGCCGTTGGTTCCAAAAAAGGATCTCTAGGGACTGCATTTGTTGGCCTTCTTACAAGTGCGAAGATAGGACAAGAGGCACTAACAATCATTCTTGAACCTAACCTTGCTGTAAAACCAAGTAGTATAATGCTACCACTTCAACAAATTCAGTCGATGCGTCAGGCATCGTTATTCTATGGACCTGTTCAGTCCGGAGCTGCCAAGGCATTTGCAGGCTTCATAGGAGAAGGGAGAATTCCAGAGGAATCACTGAAGGATGAGGTGGCGGTGCTTGCCATTGATGTGGATTTGAATTCTAGAAATCGACGTACAGTTACACGCGAAACTGAGGCAGCAGTATCCGCAGCACTTGCACAGATTTGGAGGTGAAAAGATATGGTTTCAGCATTCAAATTCAAAGGTGTATATCCTGCCCTAGTAACTCCATTTAATGAAGAAGGCGTTGACGAGAAGAAGTATCGCGGATTGATAGATTATGTGATTAAATCAGGTGCAACCGGTGTTGTCCCTTGTGGAACAACAGGTGAATTCACCAGCATGCGTTTTGAAGAGAAAGTCGAAGCAATTAGAATCGCATGTGAAGCTGCTAAAGGACGCGTTCCAGTGCTTGCTGGAACTGGCGCAGCATACACCGGAGATGTCATTAATCTAACTAGAAAAGCCGCTGAGTTTGGAGCTGTCGCCGCCCTTGTTGTGACACCTTATTTCCAAAAGCCATCAAACAAGGAGATTTTCGAGCATTTTGCGAAGGTTGCCAATGCCAGTGATATACCGATTTTCGCATATAATATCCCGCAAGTTACAGGTGTTCCTTTGCATTGGACTGTGGTAGATGGATTATCAGAGATTGAGGGACTGATCGGACTTAAGGATTCAAGTGGCGATTTAATCAATCTGACGACAATCCTGGTTCGCAGACCCGAAACATTCCAAGTCGTTATAGGCCATGATGAAGTGGCTTTGCCAGCACTTGCTTCTGGATGTGATGGGGCAATCCTGGCAAGTGCAAATATCTTTCCTGATAGGTATATCAAGATGCAAGCAGCCCTTGCGAGTGGAGATCTAAAGCAAGCATTGATAATCCAGAGAAGTATCCAAAAAACTGTACGTACTATTGTTAACAGGGGCGGAGGAATGGCTGTTAAGGCTGCCCTTAACATGATGGGTATACCAGTGGGAAAGGCGCGGCCTCCCCTTCTTGAAGGAGATTCTCTCTCTTACGAGGATATTGATGAGCTTCGGACATGTCTTGAAGATTTGCAGCTAATTCCGAGAGGCTCAGTCACATTCAAGATGGGTGAACAATCTATTGTTGCTAGATCATATCCAAAAGCTGTTGGTTTGGTACCTGATGTCGTAGAAGACTTGACATTATTGCACGGAGAATCTCTTTGTGGAGCCGGACAAGAAGTAGCTCATATAGACCTGGTTATGGGACTTAGGGAAGGACCTTTGAAGGTTTCACTGGAGAATGCAGGTATAATCCGTCAGGGCTACCATACTGCAGATGAGGTAAAGGACCTTAAACCCCAAACTATCTTTTCACCTACTGTTACAATTACGCATGATGGGCACAAAAAGATGGTCTATGAAGTAGCTCAAAAAGCAGTCATTGATGCTGTAACACGGAGTATTACGGACGGAGTGATTCCTGACGAGCTGATTGATGACATAATTATTGCTGTAAATGTTTTTGTGCATCCTGATGCTGTAAACGCTCGTAGAGTGCACATCAACAATTTTAGAGCAGTACGCCATGCGTTACGCCGAGCGATTGAGGGAAGACAATCCATTCAAGAGATTAAGTCATGCAAGGAATCTGCAAGGCATCCATTTGCATATAGTCCCTAGCTGAAACTCTGGTATTGAACCCGCATCTCCGTAAAACTGCTTTGGCCGTTTGTTAAGCCAATGAGTTTTGCTGCTGTGCATCATATCATGCATTCCGTAATAATGTAGCACACGTAATTGTGTTGCTCACAGAAAGCCTTTCTAGTTCATTCTAGGGCATTCTGGAGATGTATACTCTGGACTAGTTCTATATATACTCAAGTGACAGAACATTATACAAGTCTAGCATCCCATTCAGGTTGCCGCACACCACCGCATCCGTTGGAGATCGAAACATTGGCTGAGACGTGTGAGATTCCCCTTAAGTCGTTGCCTTCGCGTAGTCTTAGGAAGCAGGTTAGGAGCTTTCTTAGAGGCGAGGATGTATCAGTTAGAGATTCGTCCGGACAACTCTTTACTGTTGATCTGAAGAGGAATACACTTTTTCTGGTACCTGAAGAAGTTCTGAAGTCCCACAATTTTGACGGGGAACGTGGGCATATTTCCTATTATTCGGCTTAGGAGAATTCAGGTCTCAGCCTCCCTTCTTATTTTGCATATTTCCGCGTCTTTGATGATCGATGTCTATGCCATCCTGCACTAGAACAACACATATCAAATCAGGTTAAATTGGATTCCATCTCATCCTCTAGTACTTGGAGATGGTGTCTACTTGGATAAGCGATTCCTTGTCAAACAAGCAATCCGTCTGATTGGACTCATTATCTTCATAGTAATCATTGCCAATACGGATTTTAGCCATGTGGACCTCATTCTGACCTCTTCTGAACAGATCATGCTCATTCTAGCTTTTTTTCTTACCATTCCAATTATGGTACTCAAGGGTCTCCGATGGTTTGTTATATCAAAGAATCTTGGCATTCGAATAACACCTGCAGAGGCAACCACAGGTTTATGCATTGCTCAGATGACGAGCTTCACACTTCCTGGTTCATTGGGTGATCTGATTCGTATCCCATTTCTAAAATGCCGAGGAAACCCAACTGATAGGTCGATTCTGAGTATCTTTCTTGATGCAGTAGCGGCTTCAGTCATCCCCTACTCTGTTGCCGCAATATCGATACTAGTCCTTTTTGATGTTGATTCGTCCATCCTTGTTTTTCTCTTGTCATCTACTCTTTTTGTTAGCGCCGCTGTGTATGTGGCATATAAGGTTGTACGGGTTACGATTTGGCCTTGGCTATCACGTGCTAGGATTAGGCGAATTAAATCCACTGGCATTCAGGGTAGGTTCTTTGTTAGTCTCCGCGAAGCTCTAGGTTTGATTCATGTCAGATCTATTGCACTCAGCATCTTTCTTGCAGCAGGAGCTTGGTATGTCTATACATTGCAGGGTTGGGTTCTCTCATACGCACTCGGTATGTCAGTTGATTGGTTCATCATAGCTATGGCATTAACACTTGCTTCTATGTTCTCCACAATTCCAATTTCCATTCAAGGAATTGGTGTTCGAGAAGGTATTTTGTTGCTTGTTCTTGGCTTCTTTGGTCTTGATACTGGACGTATTGTAGTTTTTTCAATCGTTCTGACTCTCATTTCGCTAACACCATCCCTCTGGGGTCTCATTAGCTGGCTTCGCGATCCATTTGTTGAAATTAAGTCTGAAGCGGTTGAGGAATCTATCACAAAGCCTCTTGAATATCACTGAGAATCAAGAAATTTAAACATTGGAAAAGGAATTGGAAAGGCAAGTCTCAGCTGCTCACCGGTTCTTCATCGCATCAGCTCCGACAGGGGTAATTGCTTCATCGACCGCCGAATTAATTGAGATACATCTTCTTATCAGTCTGGTGGCATGATATAAAAAGTGGCGAGTCTCAGCCTGCTCTTGGATCTTCATCGCATTTCGCTCTGACAGGGGTAATTGCTTCATCGACCGCCAAGTAAAGTATGGGATATCCTCTTATCAGTCTGTGGAATGATAATAATTCAACAGGGATGAACCATGCCAGATGAACATAGATTGCTAAAATTCGCCCAGAATCTCATATCAACGAATTCAGAAAGCCCTCCTGGAAGAGAGAGAGATGTTGCTAATATTATTCGCGATCACTTGGAGTCTCATGGTTTATCCTGCATATCCATCGGTCCCACTGAACGGCCAAATCTAATTTTCTCAACAATTGATGGTGAGAAAGGTCCGCTACTTCTGCATGGTCATATGGACACTGTGCCAGTAGGTGATATTGAGAAATGGAACCATGATCCATTCTCGGCAGAAATCCATAATGGGCTCTTATATGGTCGAGGGGCATGTGATATGAAGGGACCAGTCGCAGCATTGGCTGAAACAATGATTATGTATTCCGAATCTGGCAATAAGACACCTCTAATGTTGTTGTGCACCTCAGATGAGGAGAGCGGCTGTTCAGGGGCTGAACACGTTGCAGCAAGTGGATATCTCAAGGGAGTACGGTATGGAGTTTGTGCTGAACCAACAAATCTTGGTGTGCTGGTTGGAGAGAAGGGGATGCTGTGGACCAAGATCCGTGCTCGTGGAAAATCTGCTCATGGCTCAAGACCTAGTGAAGGCCTTAATGCAATCAATCTCTGTGCAAAAGCAATCGACGTGCTATCAGAAATGGACTATCCCTACGAACCTGATGCGTTAATGGGAGAGATGACATTCAATGTCGGGTTGATCGAAGGTGGAATTAAGATTAATGTGGTCCCTGATTATTGCGAGGCGCAGCTGGATATGAGAACTGTAAAAGGTCAAGATATTCAGCAAGTTTTGGAGGAAATGAAAAACCGATTGCACAACCATGGGCTTGCAGAAAAAGTGGAGATTGAATATATCCACGGAAAGGAGGCTGTTCTGACTGATAGGGATGAAGAAATCGTGAGAGTTGCATTAGATGTAATCGAAACGGTAATTGGTAGGCGCCCTATTCCGAGTGCGGCTACCTATGGTACCGATTGCTCAGTTCTTCAGCCAAAGATTGGGATAATAAACGTGATTTGTGGACCTGGGTCTATTGAACAAGCTCATCAGCCAAACGAGTTTATTCGAATTGACCAGTTATTGCAATCTGTCGATGTCTATCTTTCTATAGCTGAACATTTCAAATCTGAGCCATAAACAAGGAGAATTCAAAGGAGAGAAAGTTTAAAGTTCACACAGTTTTGTTCATGTTTGCTATATCCTATTCTCCTCTTCGTTGTCAGGTTGTGTGATTTATGCCTTTAAGAAGATCCAAAGAAAAACCCATCATTAAGAGAATTAACAAGATGCGAAATTTGATTGAAAAGGATAAGAAGTTTGAAGTCAAGGAAACACTCACTCGGCAGGATATTATATCAGATCTCTTTGAGAGGAAAATGCGAAGCATAGGTATAGAGCCATCAAAAGATTCCGGATACATACCAACTTCTCAGACCCCACTTGCAAGATATCTCAGACGCTTTGATATTGAAGATGATATCATTGATGCAATCCTTGCCGGACTTGCTGAAGTAGAAACTGAAAACTCTGTTCGAGAGATCATTGAAGCTGCTGCAGATACTCCAGACCTTGAGCTGGAAGGTGATGAGCTGAAAGAAGCACAAGAGCTCGCGGTTGAAGAATGGAAAAAGATGAGAAGGATTGCCAATCCATAACGGTGAAACTAGTTGACCGACCTACTATACATGCAGGACAACTACATACAGGAATTTGATGCCAAGATTATTGAAATGACTGATGAATCCCTCATTCTAAATCAGACCGCATTTTATCCAGAAGGTGGGGGGCAGATAGGTGATATAGGACAAATAGAAAGAAACTCAAAAATCCTGACTATTACTGGAACCGCAAAAAGAGAAGGAAAGGTCCATCATTTCTTCGAGGGCAATTCGCCTTTTTCAGTAGGAGATGTGATTCACGGGAAACTTGACTGGAAACAGAGATATGAATGCATGAGATTCCACACTGCTCAGCATGTTTTGTCTAGATATCTTCAGCTAAACTATAATGCGGAAACTGTAGGGAATCACATAGGTTATGGAGAAAGCAGGGCTGACTACTCCCCTTTGGACGCCTTTGATGATGAAATGAAGAATGATGTGCAAAACGGAGTCAATGAAATTTTAAAGAGGAATTTGGAGGTGCGGCTCGAATTTATGCCTCGAGAAGAGGCTATTTCTTTTTTGAATAGTAAAGGATACCAAGTACGATACCTTGAGATGGTTCCAGAATCCGTGAAAATATTCAGAATTATCAGTGTAGATGACTATGATGCTGCCTCCTGTGCTGGAACCCATGTCAGAAACACCAGTGAGATTGGGGAGATTCGTTTGGGGAAAACCAAGAATGTGGGCTCAGGGAAACGTCGTCTATACTTCTCTTTGTCAATTTAGCATTCCAACATCTTTATCTCATATCATGCAGTTTCAAAAAAAGTGTGAGTTAGATGAAGGCGCTAATTCTTACGGCTGGCTCTGGAAACAGATTGCGTCCGTTGACATCAAATAGATCAAAATCCATGTTAATGATTGCAGGGCGCCCTGTACTCGATTATATCCTTGGTAGTCTGAAGGAGAATGGGATTAAAGACGTTGTTGTAGTCGTTGGTCATGGACGAGAAGAGCTAATTAACCATTTTCAGCATGGTGGTGAACTGGGACTTCAAATTCGCTACGTGGTTCAACATGAACAAAAGGGAGTCGAGCACGCAATTCTCACAGCAAAGGAAGAACTCGATGCAGATGAAGAATTCCTACTTGTCAATGGAGATGTATTAGTTGAGTCGGATATGGTGACAAGAACTCTCTATAACCATCAAAGTATGTCTGCAGACGCCACAATGCTCGTAACTCTGGTTTCAAACCCAGAGCAATTTGGTACAGTAAAAATTGGGAAGAATGGTGCAGTTGAGCGCCTTGTGGAAAAAGGGGGACCTAGCAGATATGTCAGCAACTATGCAGTTGCAGGGGTTTCAGCATTTTCAACAAGGCTTCTAGATCTGCTAGAAAAATATGGAACCATGGAACAGACTATTGAAAAAATGATTGAAGAAAAAATGACAGTCACCGCAGTAGTCTGGGAAAAGGAGTGGGCAGAGTTCACGTGGCCCTGGGATATACTAAAGGCAAATCGACTGGTCGTGGATAATCTTCTGAAAGGAAAAGGTAGTTTCATTGCAGAATCTGCTGACGTACATAATAGTGCTGTACTTGAAGGTCCGGTATACATAGGAAAAGATGTAGTAGTTCGTCCTGGTGCAACTCTTAGGGGTCCGGTGTATATCGGAAACAATGTCTATGTGGGAAATAATGCTCTTATTCGTGACTATGCGAGTCTATGCGATGGTGTTCATATTGGATATGCAGTTGAAGTTAGGAATAGCATGATTTTTGACAAAGTGAATGTTGGCCGGATGACGTATATTGCAGATTCGATTGTCGGTGCCAATAGCTGCATCGAAGCCGGAGCTCAAATGTGGAATTGGCGTCCGGGCAAGAAACCTCTTTTCATAGATGACGATGGGGAAAAAGTCCAAATTCCCTTCAGAAAATTTGGAGCGATGATCGGAGACAACGTTGTGCTGGGAGTGAATTCATCGATATATCCTGCGCGCAGGATTGGAGAAGGTAGTTCAATTGCACCCGGTTGTGTTATCGACCAAGATATTCCTCCATATAGCGAAGTTTCAGTGAAGCAGGTACTTGAAATCAGACCTATATCTGAGGAAACAGACCAATGTGAATGAGGGCTGCTATGCCATTTCAATTGATCCAACGATTGATTCGTTCACTAGTATTTGCATCACGTTGCCGCGGATGACAAATTTGATGTCATCCACATCTTCATGTCTGTCAATTTCAAGAATCTCACCATTTATAATCACTAGAATTGAATCATCTGTCTTCATTATGCTGAAATCATGAACGTCCCCTACTCTTACAGCTTCTTCAGGAATAAGCTCCAATTCTCCCATTAGCTTGTCCAAGTTATGCTTTTCATGAAAAGACAACCGATTTCGAATGGAATCATATCCGAGATACCTGTCAGTTCCCTTCTTGAGAAAATGGTCTGTATATTTTCCGCATAAAGCTCGCTCAAGAGCCAAATATGTTCCAAGCCCTCGGGCAATAACATCCATATCAGTGTCTTCTTCTCCATGCCGTTTTGTGCCCATGACGACGTGGCTTAACTCGTGTGACAGAAGGCCAATTAGAGCCGGTTCGGGCCAGCCTCGGACTGAATTGCTGCATTTTATTAAAATTGGTTCTGAATCGGAAATGGCGACCATTGCAAAAGACTTCGTTTTGGCCCAAACTACGGACACTCTTTTTTGTTGCAGTTCCTGATAAGCGTGTCTTATCAGAACATCTTTGTATTCAGAGAGGGATTTCTGCCGCTGAAGTCTTGCCTTAATCATTTATCTCCTCTCAGTTAGGTTGGTGGATGTTTACTAACGTATGCGCATCTTTAAAAGCCAAACCCTCGACCTTCGCGATAACCCGCGGAACAAGATTCTAGGAGAGTAATTACTATTAGCCGCAAGAAATGGGGAAAATCAGCTACCAAAACAGAGAAACTAATTCGAGATGCTGCTCCGAAGAAAGAAACACTCAACGAGATTGATCAGTATTTAGCAAAAGCAAAGTCTGTTACACCATACGATATCGCAAATAGGTTTAGCGTCAGAATGAGTGTAGCTAGGCGAATACTGCGCGAAAAAGAATCTGAAGGAGTTGTTGTCCCCTACATTAAGGAGAGTGGTTTTGTGGTCTACTCAACTCCTGCCGAGATGGCAAAACGTGAAGGTGGAGCTCCTATAATGGCTGCTGATGTGTTTGAAGAGATTGCTGCTTCTGTTCCAAAGGAATCAATTATTGATGAAGAAATGGAAGCGGCATTAGCCGCTGCATCTGCTGCCGGAACAGCTATTAAGCCGAGCAAATTGGCATATAAGCGACGAGAACTGGGTGAAAGAAAGGAACGGAAGGATAAATTGCCTGAGGTTGTAGTCGAACCTCTTCCCGTAGAATCAACTCCAAAATCTCCATTGCCTGAGAGAACTGAGGAAGAGATACCGAGAAAGGAAGAAAAGCCCAAGAAAACCACGAAGAAGGTCACTGAAGAGAAGCCAAAGAAGACCACCAAGAAGGCTGTTGAAGAGAAACCTAAGAAGTCAACAAAGAAAGCTGAGGAAGAGACGCCAAAGAAGACCATCAAGAAGGCTGTTGAAGAGAAACCTAAGAAGTCAACAAAGAAGGCTGCTGAGGAAGAGAAGCCAAAGAAGTCAACAAAGAAGGCTGCTGAAGAGAAACCTAAGAAGTCAACAAAGAAGGCTGCTGAAGAGAAACCTAAGAAGACCACCAAGAAGGCTGCTGAAGAAACGCCCAAAAAAGAAACTAAGAAGACAACGAAGGGAGAAAAATAGTTTCGAAGTTCTCCGTGGTAGTGTCTATAATAGGCATACCACGGTGGTTTCTGTTTTTTATGAAAAAGAAGAATCTAAGATAAAATGATGAAGAAAGGTGCAGCGGCAAAAACCGCACAACAACCTTTCTAAATCGTATCTCTATTTTAGAGCTGCAATCTGTCTATCCAAATCCTCTAGCTGCGAGTCAAGCTCAGCTTCCTTTGTTTTATATTCCTCTTCGGGAATGTATCCTCTCATGTAATCAAATCTAAGATCAGTGAGGGCCGCCTTCAAGCGATCTTTTTGTTGAAGCAAGAAATCTAGTTGATCATCACCTTCAGCAGGAGGTTGAGGTGTTGGTTCTGCGACTGGTTGGGGTGTTGCTTTTGCAGCTGGCTTTGGAGTTGGCTTGGGAGCTGATTCTATAGCTGGAGTGGGTTTCGGTGCTGGGGTTGGTTCAGGAGCAGGTGTTGGAGCTGGCGTTGCTGCTGGTCCTGAAGGTTGCACTCTTTCCATCTGTTCCATGTTCTTTCGCAGCGTGTCGATTTGATTGGCGACTTCAGTAAAGCTGTCATTGATTGTTTTGTTGATTGAAAGCTTCATATTTGCGAAGTTCTGAGCGAGTTCGTCTGCCAATCTCTTGGTTTCAGCAACCTTGCTTGCAAAACCTTCGATTGCTTTTAGTTTCTCCATTATCTCATGTAGGTCAAAGGCCATTTATTCTCACCTTATTACGCCATTCTGATTCATTCTTTGGACGCACATTCTTAACCTTTGCCATGATTGACTCTCACCTTAATTATCCTTCTTTTCCGATTTACCCTCGAGAATTGCTCGACGGATAATCTGAATAAGTCGGTCTCTATAGGATATGTCAATTGCAACGAGCTCGTATGTTGCAACTCCAAGTATTTGACCGACTCTCTCAGGTGTAAGAGCAGTGGGCAGGTCCTGTTTGTTTGCAATACCTATTATTTTTGCGTCTGGCACTTCTTCCTTCACGAGTGATACAAGTTTCTTGCTTCTGAGTACATTTTCGAGTGTGCTATCTGTAACTATTACAACTACCTGTGCATTGGCAATCATCTTTGCCCATAGGATGCTGAATCTTGATTGTCCTGCAAGGTCCCAGAGTACAATGTTAGCATTTTCAACCTCCTCAGGGAGTTTCTTTATGCTTACACCAATTGTAGGATCATGAACGAGAGGTAATGTTTCCCCTCGAAGCAGATGGAGCGTTGTTGTTTTCCCTACTCCTGCAAAACCAAGAATGGCAACTTTTACCATCGTGACGGCAATTTCATCCACTTTCTCGTCAAATCCATCTAGGGATTGATGAGTTCTAGCCATCTCTTTGTAGTCTCGCATGAAGATATCTACTAGTTGACTGACCTTCTCTTCAATCTGTACGGAATCATCCGCTTTATCTGCAACAAAAATGAATGTATACTCGTCGCGTACTGCATAGAAAAAGCGAGAAGCTGCCAGATTCATGAATTCAGTCTTTCCCTCTAGGTCGACTGTTCCCAGAAAGCTGGTTAGGTTCACCAAGAATTCAACTAGTGTTTGTCTTGCTTCTATATCCGCGTACTCCTTTGTGAATACAATATTTCCCGTCTGTTCGAGGATATAGACGCTCCTGATCACTAGCTCTCACTCCAGGTACCTGCCAGAAGTTCTAGGTATCTGCTTGCGGTTTCAGGAACTATCTCCTTATCAACCAATTTGCGAGATATAATTGGTAGTGCATATTCAGGCAAGAATGTTTCTATGACTGGGTTTGTAATAAGGGCCCAGAGATTGCTTTCTTCAAGACACATTGCAATTCGGTCAGCTTCTAAAACCCATAGGGAGTTTTGGACCACTCCCTTTGGGAGTGATATTTTTTCTACTATCTCCTCAATGCCGAGTGGTTGATTCCTCAGGCATTGAAGTACTAAATAATGAAGCCTGTGCGCTAGAATTCTAGCTATTTTCTCTCTATCCTCAACAATCGGCGAATTCGGATCATCAACTTTTAACGTGGGATTGTAGCCTTTCTCAGGTGGTGGAGGAGAAAAGAAAGTCTTGACCGCCTCTAAATAGCTACTCAGAATATTTGGATACAATTCCTTGGCTTTTGCAATTGATTCAACAGGGGGTGCTCTATAGCTGAATATGTCTTTAATCAAAAACACCGTTTCTCTAGTCTTGCCAATAACCTCCACTTTGACCATTCCAGTTTGAATGAGAGGGGTGACTGCTTCGCGGATATCCACTGTGTCACTTTGAATTTCATTCTTCAGCCAAATCGATAGCTTTGCGGCACTTTCTATGGTCTGAAGCTGCATCCTTTCCAGAATCAGTGCAGAAGATGGAGTCAGGAACACCTCTGCGATTTTCTGTTCTTCTGAAGGTTCTGGCAGAATACTACGTTTTTGAATGATTTCTTCCAGGTCTACCATATCAGGGTTGCTTGTGATTAGTTCAAGCAAGAGACGTGACATTCCAGTGACAATATCATACGTTGATTCTGGGGTGGTGTTTGAATCTATGGTGAAGCATATCATCCATCCAGGATGAAGATCATCCATATATGAAATAATCCTCAGTTTTTCCAATTCAGAGAATTTGATTGTCTGCTGCTTTTCTTTGAGATGATCATAGTATATGAGATTCAACACCTTTTCGTTAAGTACTAGAGTTGCTGGAAATCTCTTCTCAACTATGAATCCATGATAATCATCAAGGTGGACAATAAAGGCTCCTTCTAGCATTCTGGGTCCCATCCTGAAGTTCCATTGATATCCTGATATTTTTTCCTATGAAACATTTGCTGTGTGCTAATGAATTAATCCTTTTCAAGATGAATAACACAAGATATTTCCCTTTTTTCGCCAAGAATCCAGCAGTTTTCGCATACTACCTGCCTACATTTACTGCAAGTTCCGACACACTGGTTAAAAACTAGGAATTTTGATGAGGTAGTATGGCTGGAATGGTGCCTGCAAAATCCAGAATCACATCTAGCGCATACTACCACTGCCGGTTGACCACACTTCTTGCAGGTTTTAGTAGGCTCGATAATACTCCCTGAAGCATTTTTACAATCAATATTGGAGCAGTCCCCAATGCCTTTGTATGAGCCACAGCGGGGACAATATGGTTCAAGCACCCATGTTCTCATCTCAGGCATTCTTGGCACCTCGCACTCCATTTTGCAATCTCAAAGCTACTAGGGGTATGTTCTCCTAGAAAGGGTGAAAAGGGTTCTCCCCAACTCCCAAATCTGAAGATGGGTAATGGACGTAGAAGGAAAGAATCTCATCGTACCAGTACTTGCCACCAAGCATCTTCATATCGCTGGTGGCCCCCCTATGGTACAGGCCGTCCCAAAGGAATACACCCTAGCTTCGAATCTTATGATGCTTCTTGAGGATCGGAAAAACGCTGATATCGAATTTCTGATGAAGACCTATCTTCCGATTAGTCTCGTTCATTTGGGTGATGGGCTAACATGTACATTCATTGAACATCTTGGTCTTTCCTCTTCTGCTTGTCGTCTGTCCCCGCCTGAAAGGGCTGCAAAGCTGTTGAAAAGGCTGGAATCCTCTTCAAAGCCGGATGATATTATTAAAATTGTTCACGGGTTAGTTGAGCATCTTCAGGCAATCGCTAATGCCGAGCGGAAGTCATACGTAGGTGTTCTGGAAGGTCCTCAATTGGATGTGGTTGCACAAATAGCTCAATGGCCAACCTACACATCGATAGAGGACTATTCTTTCGTGCTGCCATCAACGCTACAAAAACGGGAAATCGAGGTATTGTCAAAATCTCTGAATGACTCACATTCGTCACTTCTTGCTATCCGAGAAGCAATTAGGCGATTTGATGATGTTTTGGAGGAACGAATCATTTCGATTGGCAGGGATGCAACCAAGTCCACCTCACCTAGGTTAAGTCGTTTGGAGGAGAGAATCCATCATCTTGAAGATGAAATAAGATATCTGGAATCAAGAAGAGAGCAGTTTTCTGGCAAAGGGGTGAAATCCTCAGAAAGCAAAACTAGATTGAAAGAAATAGATGCTGATCTCAATGCGCGACGTGCAGCCTTGGAGCGTGATAAATCTAGAAAACAAGATATTCTAGATGATAGTGTTGGGCAAATGAATAGGCTTCGCGAAGCTCAACAGAAACTCAGAACACTCATCAAAGAAATCTGGCCTACTATAGAACAAATCAGGAAAGGGCATGGTTTCATAACTACTTCATATCCATCAAAACGGAAGGAGGATGAAGACACAATCCTAATGCTCCCAATCTTATTGGCCGGGCTTTCAAGAAAGGGTCAACTCAGCATATTGCTGATTTCTCCAATGCTTCTTGAGGATAGCAGAGAGCGTGTCGGTATGAGGAAGGACTTCATTTTTCCCTTTTCTACTTACTCTGGTCTGGAGCAGATGATAAACACTCTTTCCAAAAGGGCCAATACAGATGTTTCATTCAGAAAGACAATTAGAAATGCATCTCAAGAAAGGAATATTCTGGCACTTGAAGAGACGCGAACCCTAATTCTCGAAGGTGCGCGATTGCTGCTTGCTGATGGATTAATCAAAGAATCTGGTGTGGAAGATCTTCAATCCTTCCTCTCTCATATTCCTGTCCATAAGCCAAGAGCCCCTACACGAAAGACAAGAGTTATTCCCCTCGTTCCATCAGATGGTGCTTCATGTGACGTTGTATTCAATGTTCAAAATGATGCAGGCTCTCCAATTGAAGGAGCGGTACTGCATATAAGTGGACTAAGACTCGAATCGAACGCATCAGGACAAATCCAGATTTCGTTGCCTCCCAGCAATTATGAGGGTTTTGCCAATGCGAAAGGATTTCATGAGAAGCAGTTCGATTTTACACTGGACACGCCTGGCAACATTGTCATTCCTATAGTACTCTCAGAGTTGTCGCACGAAGACCATCTTGGTAGGCAGCTCGATCTGCTTGTTGAGAAGGCCAAGCGCTTAGACACCATTAGGGCTAAACTCAATGAGGCCTTTGAAATCCATGGTGACACCCTGCTTCAAATTCCAGCCTATAGAACAATCCTAGTAGAACTTCTATCTGATTTAGGACTTGAACCAGAGAGTTGGATTGCAGAGGCAAAGAAGAAACGTGGTATGATGAAGCGTCTTCTGAAACGAGATGAAAGAGATGACAGGATAAGGCGTGATATACTTCGACTGGCAGAGGAATCAAAGCAGACAGGAGGAATCATGCTTCTCTCCGAGCTATTGGTCCGTCTTGATGATATGGGTTGGGAATTGTCTTCCGATGAGGTGGAAGCCACATTGAAAGACATGACAAAAGAAGGTCTTGTAGAGGGCTTGTCTTCACTTGACAACGGAGCTCGGCTTATCAAATTCATTCCAGTTGCCCTCACTGACGACCCACAGAGAATACTTACACTTGCTTCACGCAATGACGGTCGTCTAACAATCGAAGAAGCAGTCGTTGAGCTTGGATGGACTGAAGAGAGAGTGAAGAACGCCCTTGATTTACTACTCGCGAATGGTGTCGCTAAATTGCAGAGAAGTTTCTCAAAGAGTACACAATACTGGTTTCCGGGATTGAAGAGTAGAAAGAAATAAGACTAGGTCCCTGAAGTTCTTGAGAACACAATTTTGCTGTTGCTCGAGGTGAAATGATGAACCGATTGTCGCATTTGCTATTTGCTTTCTCTCTCTTTGTTGGACTTTATACTCTGATTTATGGATTCGTTGTCTGGCAGTCAAATCTTGGAACATTGAGTCAATTACTTCTCTACTATGTCGCTGGAGGAATCGTATTCAGCATAATTCTTACACCAATCATATTTTGGAGGGCCCCTAACAAAGAGGATGATAGAACCACGAGCAACAAGGGTGCAGTATCTGCTGTTTCATTCGTTACATTTTCCATTGGATCTTTAGCCGGAAGTGTTGTGTACCAATGGACTAATGGCATCGTAATCATTGGACATGTATCACTATTTCTGGGTGCGCTCATTATAATGACTGGGGCCTTGATGCCTGATTGGGATATAATCCTCCTCGGAATCTCGAGTCATAGGAACATCATTTTTCACTCTGTGATTCTGCCTTTGCTGATAGTCTTCATGGTCCTGATTAATGTAGCATATGCAATCGTATCTACTTCTTCCCTTGCAGTTGGAGCTCATATCGAGTATTATCTTACAGCTCTCTATCTACTTGGTTATGCAAGTCACCTCTATCTTGACATATTTCCAAGTGATGCGAGTCCAATAGAGATAGTATGGCGAGTAGTTGACCCTTATGATAAGGCTCCAACCGGCTTAAAATCGTGGGGACCAATCAAAGTGGCTAAAGGTGCCGCTAAGCAATGGCTGGTTGGAAATGCAACTCTCTTGTTAATGGTAGCAATAGCCCTGCTTGGCCTATACTTCTATAATCTACCGATTTCGCCATAATCTGATTGAGAGCTACTACAATATGGATGATTTAGAGCTATACCTACTCCCAGTCATCATCTTCTGATTCGAAATCCTCGTCTTCATCTTCAAAATCGAAGTCTTCTTCATCCTCTTCGTCTTCTTCTTCTGCGACGAATTCTTCTTCTTCTTCCTCTTCTTCGTCATCTTCAAAGAGGAAGGTTTCTGGGTCAACCTCTTCCGATGTCTTAGTCACCTTGGCCTTTTTCGCCTTCTTGAGTGCTTCAGGTGCCAAGCACAAATTGTCGGCTTCATCGAAATACTGACATTCAGGGCAACATTCTCCCTTGTTGTCACAGGTTAGGAATGCTCCGCAAATCTTACAACATTTCAGTTCTGACACTTCAATACACCTGAAAGGACTGACAACAAGAAAAAATCTGATTATCATCCAAATAAGCGTCTCCTTCTATCCCTGTTAAGGGCATTGCTAGTGTATTCCTCTGAAAATCCATCAATGTTAAATGAGTTCTAAATCTGAAATTGGTGAGTTGAATGGATTGAACGATTTGGAATCTTTCGTAAGAAAGGTAGTTCTTGAAAATGCAGTCAAATATGATGGAAAACCGAGTGCGAAATCAGTCATGGGTGCCATCATGGGCTCTAGACCAGATCTTCGTTCAAGTGCATCGGAAGTCAAGAACCTCGTGACAAATCTTGTTGCTGAAATTGAAAAACTCTCATTAGATGAGCAGAAACGACGGCTTCTGAGCATTGATCCCAAAGCATTGGATGAGGGAATTACGGAGCAACCAGAGGAAAAGGAAATCCCCGATTTACCAAATTTGAAGAAATGGGGTAGCAAAATCGTAATGCGTCTGGCTCCATTTCCATCTGGTCCTCTGCATGTTGGAAATGCTCGGATGGTGATACTAAATGATTATTTCGTAAAGAGGTACAAAGGCAAGCTTATCCTAGTGTTCGACGACACAATTGGATCCGCAGAAAAGCAGGTAGAGCCAGACGCGTTTGATTTGATACCTGAGGGTTTACATTATCTAGGTGTCGAATACCACGAAACAATCTACAAGTCAGATCGAATGGATCTCTTTTACAAATATGCAGTTGATTTGATAACCCGCGGAGATGCATATGTTTGCGATTGCAATGCCGAAACCTGGAGAACCGAGCACAAGATAAAAGGAAAGCCATGTTCATGCCGCAACCTCCCAAAAGAAACTAATCTTGAAAGATGGGAGAAAATGCTGGATGGGACATATCCGGAGAAAGCCGCTGCTGTCCGGTTGAAAACAGGTATGAATGATCCAGACCCCGCCATGCGTGATCACGTAATTTTGCGAATCTCCGAAACAGACCATCCTCGAGTTGGATCAAAATATCGTGTTTGGCCACTGCTGGAGTATTCTTGGGGCATTGATGACCATGAACTGGGAGTCACACACATCATCCGCGGAAAGGATTTAGTAAAAGAGGGCAAGATTGAGCAGTTCATATGGAATCTCTATGGTTGGAAATCTCCGGAGCTAATTTACTATGGCCGCCTCAAGTTTCAAGATGCAAAACTGAGTAAGAGCAAGTCTCGAAAAGAGGTTCTAGACGGCACATATTCTGGTTGGACTGACCCTAGAACATGGAGTTTGCAGTCTTTGGATCGAAGAGGAATCCATCCTGATGCTCTACGAAAGGCGATGCTAGACCTTGGTCTCAGCATTGTTGACATTTCAATGTCGATGAAATCTGTGTATTCTGAGAATCGAAAACTACGCGATGCCGAGGCAACTCGTTTATTCTTTGTCCAGAATCCCGTATGGATAAGCTCCAAAGGGCTTCCGGAAAATCTCGTCGTGGCTAAGGCCCCAGTGCATCCTGATTTTCCCGAACTTGGCCAAAGAAAGATTCCGATTGATCCTGTGCATGGGCATCTTGGTCTAGCAGACACTGACTATCAAAAGCTAAAGGATGGTGAATTATTCAGGATGAAAGATTTGGCAAACTTCATTCTGCACAAGGGGAAGAAACCATCTGCAAGGTTTCACAGTATTGATGTGGAAGAAGTCCGTTCAATTGGTGGTCCTATTCTTCATTGGGTTCCAAAAGAAAACAGTGTGCCGATTGAACTAACTGAGATTAGTGGTGCAGTGGTTTCTGGCCTTGCTGAGCCAAGCATTAAAAACACACCTGCTGGATCCTTTGTTCAATTTGAACGTGTAGGATTTGCAAAGATATATGATACTGCAGGAGTGATAAAAGCTGCATTCGCTCACAAATGAAAGCATTGGGATTCCATCACGCCAAAGAGGTCTTATAGGGGGTTTTGCTATGAAAAAGCAGGGGATTCCCAATGGCTAAGAAATCCAAGAAATCAAAGAAATCATCAACACTATCGCCGACATTGTTCAAGATGACCGGTGCAAACGCGAAGATGAAAGTTGATGATAGGAAGAAGGGATTATACTATTTCTCCGAAAAGGTAGATCCCAAGAAAGCTCAGAAGCTGGCTTCTGACAATGCTGCCGAGATGCTATCAGTATCGGTTGATTCTGTAACAGCAGGTAAACCATCGCTGAAGTATGACTTCTATTGCATCTACGATGCTGAAGTACAGGTGAAGTATCTGAGTCTGAGACAGCAGGAGATAGGTGTATATGAGCAACTTCTGGGTGCTCAGGTCGGCAATACAGTGTTCATGCCGCGAAAAGGAAAGGATGTTCCTGGCAACGCTATCTTTCTCGAAATCGCTGAACTCTATGAAACCAAGAACAATGTCGCGCATATAATCGATGGTTCTACTGGATTTCCTGCACGAACTTTGGAGTCCTTGCTTAAGGGGGCAGGAAAGAAGAAGGCAACGGCAGCTTGGTTGAAGAAGATCAGTGTGTCCCCTGGGAAGTACAATTCCGTTGATAAGCTCGTTAAGGCAATATCAAATGACGCCTCAAAGGTTCCTAAGGATGCCAAGCGAGTAGTTGAACATAACCTTACATTTTCTAAAATTGATGGATTCTATGTTCCAACCTACTATGTTACAGTTACAGCTGGTGCTGAATCCAAAGTCATGAGAATAAATGCTGTCAATGGAAATGTTGCATTGAAAGTATAGACTAGTCATTCTGGAGGAGTCCCCCAACCTCCTCCTCCAGGTGTTTCTATCCTGATTACCGAACCTCTCAGAGCTTTGATAGTTGTCTTTGCCTGAAGAGGATATTCCTCATCGCTAAACTTCAAGAGATTCAAACCCTTCTGTCCGTTTTCGCCACCATTCAATCCCCATGCCGTAGAGGCCCTCCGTTCAGATTGAATAGATACTGTGCAATCATCTTCAAGGAGCTCAATTTCCCTTACAAGGCCATCTCCTCCTATCCATTTTCCATTTCCTCCACTCCCTGTTCTGATAGAGTATTCTCTAACTCGCAGCGGATACTCGGATTCAAGAGCCTCTATAGGCGTATTCAGAGTATTTGTCATGGATGTATGTATTCCGCTGGTGCCGCTTGCCTTGTGGCTTGCTCCAGACCCTCCTCCAATTGTTTCGTAGAACGAGAACTCTGTTTCTCTAACTCGATCGTAGCCTCCAATTGCGAGGTTATTCATTGTGCCTTGGCTTGCGGCTGGAATATGTAGTCCAGCTATTTTTGAGAGAGCACCAAGTACTGTATCAACCACTCGTTGGCTGGTTTCAACATTGCCAGCTGATACAGCTGCAGGATAAGATGGATTCAGCAGTGAACCTGATGGAATCTCAACATCAATGATACTCCAGCAACCCTCGTTCGTTGGAATTTCGCCTCCAAATACTGCAATGAACACATAATACACTGCTGACAGCGTTGAAGCAATAGGGCAGTTTATGTTACCATCAACCTGTGGCGAGGTGCCCTTAAACGAAATATGGGCTCGCTTAGAAGAAAAATTGACTGACGCCACAATTGGTATGTCCCAGTTTCCTGCTCCATCACTATCCATCACATCTGAGAACTCTCCCCTTAAACCACTGAATTCAAGAAGTGCTGATTCCATCCGAGTTTTGGAGTAGTACATCAGATCGTTGAAAGTTCCAAGAACACTGTCGAATCCAAACTCCGAAAATACCGAAACAAGTCGTTTTATTCCGATGTTATTTGCGGCTAATTGTGCTGAGAGGTCTCCCAGCCGCTCGCGGGGAGTTCTCGTAGCACCCAAAAGTTCAGCAATACTGGTTTTAATGATGACACCACCCTCAACAATTATCTTCGGAGGGATCACAACACCTTCCTCATGGATGTCGAGAGACATGCCTGGCATTGATCCTGGACTAATGCCGCCAACATCAGCATGATGTGCTCTATTTGCAACAAATCCGATATGCTGGTCATCTACGTACACAGGTGCGACGAGCGTCAAATCTGGCAAATGAGAACCACCTGAATATGGATCATTGAGAAGTGCCATTCTCCCCTCACTCAGGTCATCTCCAAGTTTTGATATGCACGCACGAACAGATAGAGGCATTGCACCCAGATGCACAGGGATATCCTTGGACTGAGCAATGAGATTTCCATGAGCATCAAAAACAGCGCAGCTGCAATCTCGCCTCTCTTTAATATTGGGACTAAAGGCCGTTCTTCTTAGTGCCTGACTCATCTCCGTAGACGCTGAAATAAGGTTGTTCTTAATCACCTCGAAAGTAATGGGGTCCTCAATCACACTCTTTCCCTCCGTACCCATAGAAGTCCATCCCTTCTCATCTCAAGACTCCATTCTGGGGAAACCCATGTTGTAGTATCCAGCTGCTCTACAATTAGGGGTCCTTGTATCTTCTTCATTGTAGGAAGATTCTCTCGATGAATTACTCTGGCATCTCGTTTGATTCCATCATTCAAAATGACAGTCCTGAAAATTTCTGCTTCCCCTAGAGCTTCATTGACAACTACTCTACTTCTAGTTCTAGGCTGAGGATATGATGCAGTAACGCGGGCGGTAACCCATTCTGTCCTTTCACCTTTTAGTCTGTACCCAAATTGAGTTTCATGCTCTGTTTCAAAAAGCTCTTGCGTATGGAACTGATTCATTTCAACTTCATCAGGTATCTTGATTGATAGTTCATGTGATTGGCCCGTGTATCTCATGTCTAGCATTCTATGAATTGTAATCTCGCCTTCCGAGGCTCCTTGCTCTATCAGTCTTTCCACAGCCATGTTTTCCAGGCTTGAGAAAACTTCACGAAGTTGTTCAGAATTCTCCGGAGAGGCATCTAGGAGAATTGACCTCATCAAGTCCACCCGTAAATCCGCACATACAAGTCCAAATGCTGAAGTTATGCCAGGGTGATGAGGAACCAAAATGGAATGAATCCTCAGGCTCGCTGCTATGTCCACAGCTTGGGTAGGCCCTGCACCACCAAAGGCGATGAGGACAAAATCCCGAGGATCTTTTCCTCGTTCAATTGTCACTTCTCTAATTGCCTGGACCATGTTGGACGTTGAGATTCTGGTTATCCCTGCAGCTGCTTCTTCAACTGACAGGCCAATTTGCTGAGCAACCTTCTTGATTGCATTATACGCTCGCTTCGAATTAAGCTGGATTTCGCCCCCAACAAAGAACTCTGGATTTAGCCTCCCAAGTATAAGATTAGCATCAGTGACAGTCGGAAGAGTACCCCCTTTATCATAAGATGCTGGTCCTGGAACAGCACCTGCGCTCTGCGGACCAACATGTAGTATTCCTGCGGTATCTAGCCAAGCTATACTGCCGCCACCTGCTCCTATAGTTTTAACATCAACAGATGGAAAACGAAGAGGGAGTCCATCAACTTCATTATCTGGCCGTACAACTACACCACCTGAAACAGCACTAATATCGCAGCTCGTTCCACCCATATCCAACGTTAGTGCATTTAGTATGTCAGCTTGCTTGGCGACCTCCCAACCTCCAACTACGCCTCCTGCAAGACCCGAAATGGCCAGTCCTACTGCTCGTCCTTGAGCCCTCGATGCATGCATCGTCCCTCCATTCGACTGCATCACGTTGAGACGAGCATTTGGGCAAAGTTCTGCCACGGATCTTTTGAGTTTGCTCAAATACCCTATCACAAGCGGCCCTAGGTACGCCTCTAGAACAGTTGTGGACATTCTCTCAAATTCCCTAAACTCCGGGAGAACATCCGATGATGCTACCGAATAACCATCAAATGATTCCTTCAGGGCATGGAGGAGCCTATTTTCATGCTCAGAATGTTTGAACGAAAATAGCAAAGAGATAGCTATACTATCGGGTTTGCGAGTGCTGATTTCCAATACTATACGATCAATCTCACTCTGCGATAAGGGAATAATTGGTTCTCCTTGCCAATCTACCCTCTCCAATACTCCAATCCGGTCGCTTCTTTCCACAAGGGGCATTGGTCTAGTTGCATGAATATCGTAGATATCGGTTCTGTTCTGTCTTCCGATTTCAAGCACATCTTCGAAACCTTTTGTGGTGATTAAGCACACTGTGGCACCTTTTCTCTCTAGCATGGCATTTGTTGCCACGGTTGTTCCATGAACTAGTAGCTTGACTTCTGAAGGTGAAACTCCCTCACGGTCAAGCAGTTCTCTTATTCCTCTAACTACGGCAATATCCTGTGACTCTGGAGTTGATGGAACCTTGTGTACATATTGCTGTCCCGACTCTGTGGCAAGCATGATTATGTCTGTGAAGGTGCCTCCAACATCCACACCAATGATCTTCATTATCTTTCTAATGTGGAATCTTGGCAGGATATGAAAGCTTGGGATTGCTTTGCTATTTCTTATTCCAGGAATGAATGATTGTCCGTGAATGCAACTCAAAACCGACATTCTTGTAGAGGTTAAGGCCACTTGTGTTATCTAAATCAACACCTAAACTCAATCTAGTGTGTCCCTGCTCTTCTGCCAACTTCATAAGATATAGGAGATATGATTTGGCAAGACCCCTTCCCCGATACTCTCCAAGTATCCCAAATCTATCAATGTGCTGTTCATCTCCTCGGTCCAATACAAATGCAAATCCGATAATTTCCTGACCCACTCTTAGCACAGAAGATAGTTCTGGGTTCATTTTCTCATTATGGACTGACTTTACATATCTCTCTTTACGCTGTTCCTCTTCCATATCTAGAAACTCTCTATCTTCTCCATCTGCAAAAGAGTTGTAGTAGCAGTCATAGATTTTAGTTTCGTCTACATCTTCCACTGGGACCACAGTGAACCCCTCAGGAAGTCCTCGCCTTTCGATATTCTTCATGGTGAGATTTAGCAGCATGTATCCACTGTCTTCTAATTTAGGAAACCCAATGGATATGAACCATCTTGAAGACCTATAGTAGTCCGCTAAAGTGATTTCATCCACTCCATTGAACAGCCCCTCTATTCTTACTATTCCATTCTCTTCTGCGTATTTCAAAGCATGTTGAAGCAAGAGATTCGCAATTTGGTCTTCTGAATTATCTTTTTTCACTATGGGTTGCCAGCGTCCAAACTCAGCAACAGTTTCCGTCTCCCTTCCAAGAGTCATCCATCCGCACAGCATCTTGCCTTTCATAACTTGAAAGACTACCTCAGAAGGAAACCTCTCTTGAATTCGAGCGAGATAGGTCTTGATAGATTCAGCATCATTTACACTCCTGTAGATTCCAACTTTATTCCCGTAGATAAACTCAGATACACTATCAAGATTCACGTTCTCCCATCTACATTGAGTTATGGTGAAATCATACATCAGTCATCCGTCACTACCATCTTGCTGGAGCAGCCAGCTGAAAATAGCTTCCACTGATAAAAGTCAGCTCTAATACGCCAAAGGAACAATTCACAACCATTAATTACTAGCTCGTTGATTTCTCATATGTGATACTTGATGGGTCCCACATATTCTGCAGTTCTATTACGGTATGGAGAGATAGCCATCAAGTCTGATCAAACGCGCCGTCGAATGACCAAGATGCTTGTCAAACACATCAAATCTGCCTTGAAAGAGAAGTCAGCAAAATACTCGGACATCATTGTTCAGTACGGTAGAATCTTTGTTGAAACTGAGGAACCTCAGCATGTCGCTGAAGTGGCATCGAAGGTTTTTGGAATAGTTTCCACCTCGCCAGTTGTTGTAGTTTCTTCTAATTTGGATGATATAGTTGAAACAGGTTTTGCTATCGCGAGTTCTGAATTTGACAAGTCTCTACCTTTTGCCGTTGGAGCCCGAAGAATTGGCACTCATGACTATACTAGTCAGGATGTGAGAGAGAAACTGGGAGAGCGAATCTATGAAGATCTCGACATATCAGTAGACCTTTCGAATCCCGGGCAGACAATCTATGTCGAAGTGCGGCAAGACAAAGCCTACATTTTTACAAAGACCATCAGGGGTGTAGGAGGAATGCCTTCGGGTACTCAGGGCAAAGTGGTCTGCACAGTATCCACTGGGTTGGATTCACCAGTTGCCGCCTACAAAGTTATGAAGAGAGGTGCAATCCCGGTCATCGTCTATTTTGATAATGCACCACACGCCGCAGATGGATGCACTGGGGTAGCAATCCGGCAAGCCAAAAAATTGGCAGAATACATTCATGGGCATGAAGTGAAGATGTACATCGTTCCTCATGGCCC
>JBHLQM010000007.1:0-9466 GCA_048884785.1 Candidatus Thorarchaeota archaeon
CCCTCTTTTTCTAGGAGCTTCTCAAGTCGCACGCGACATAAGGTCTTTCCAAGAATCGCGGTATAGTACGTAATCGCATAGCAGCTCCTAACGCCTTCAAAATTCAGGACAGATGTTACTATGGGTTCCATATCAACAACTTTTTCCACGGTGAAAACCGCAAAGATGGTTGACTTGGTTTCCACGCACCTTGAATTGAAGTATGTATGTGAATATTCGTCAGAAAGCCATTTTGTGATGTCCGCAGCAGAAGTGCTTTTTGGATCATATTTGATTACAAGATTGACTGCCAGATTTCTACCGAGACTCGGATTCACGCGAGGGCCAAAGGCTACCTTGCCTTCTGCTTGAAGTTTTTCCAGAATTTGCCTGGATTTTCTTGCAGGCCAGCCCAGATTATCTGCAATGTCATAATCCATCATTCTCGGATCAACTGCTAACTGGCTAAGGACCATTAATTCATGCTTGGTGAAATCAAGAGTTGCTGGCAAATCTGATTTAAATCCTGGAGGAAATACATCATAAATCTCAGTATGCTGAACACCGGGAATAACTTTCACAATATTACAAAATGAATTCAAGTCAGATTCACTAGAGTATTCTATGCCAACGTAGAAATTGCCATCAATTAGGGGCAGAATCATATAAACACCATCAAACGCAATTGCCGTTTCCTTGAATGTATCAATTTGAACAGAAGCATCCGTGGCTACGATTATTGTTGCAGATCTAACATTAATAAGCTCGGGATTGAGAAGAACGACGTAGTGATCAATTAATCCCGAGTTTTCAAGATGGTCTACTCTCTTTTTAGCTGAAGAAGAAGAGAGGTTAACTTTCTTACCAAGATCACGATAGCTAATTCTACAATTCTGAATTAATTCATCGAGAATTATCTTGTCAATTGAATCCAAAGAGCAATTCCTCAGAAACCATTTCGTTGGTAGTTTTCACAACCACTGATTAGTTTCTCTATTAAAGTCATTTCCAGTTGGAAAAAGAGCGCAATGCTTTGGTTCTAAGTCGTACCAGATTCATTGTATAGGTGGCAGGCAACAATGTGGTGAGCATCTATTCTATTCATATTCGGTTTGTCGGTGCAGCAGATTTCAGTCACATAGGGACATCGCGGATTAAAGGCACAACCCCTTGGTATCTCCCTAGGATTTGGAGGTGATCCGGAAATTCCGTGAAGTTTTGGACGTTCTCCTCCAGCTGCCATTCGCATCATTGTTATAGTTGGAAATGATGCCATCAATCCCTGCGAGTATGGATGCTGAGCCCTATGGAATATCTCTTCAACGGGTCCAATCTCAACAATTCTTCCTGCATACATTATGCCAACCCGATCAGCAAGCTCAGCAATAACGCCAACATCATGGGTTACAACAATCAGAGCAACATCAAACTCATCCTTAACCATCTGGAAAAGGCCAATGACTTCTCTCTGCACAGTCACATCAAGGGCTGATGTTGGTTCGTCTGCTATAACCAAATATGGTGCAGCAATCAATGACATAGCTAGTTTGATTCGCTGAGCTTCGCCTCCGGAAAAAGATCCGGGATCTAGAACATACCTATCTTTTGCATTTGCGAGACTTACTAAATCAAGATACTCGAATACCCTTTCCTTCATTTTTTCTGTCCGCATATCTGGTTTGTGAATTTCTAAAGGCTCACTCGTTTGACTACCAATACTAAATATCGGTGTTAGCACGCTTGCAAGCCCTTGTGGCATATATGAGATGTGTTTCCCAAGATACCTTGCAAGTTCATAATCCTCCAAAGAGAGCAAATCTATGCCTCGATACAATGAGCGTCCCGTGACCGTCTTCCTCCAAGTTTCCTTTGATTCATATTCAAGTTGAAACGGGAAGATCCATTCATCTCTAATCTTTGCATCTTTGAATCTGTGGGTGACTTGGAAAAGACCAAGGGCAGCAGTCAGAAGTGAGGATTTGCCACATCCTGATTCACCCAATATTCCAAAACATTCTCTGGGTTGAACGCTCAGCGAAACCCCATCAACAATGACAAGTTCACCCTTGTGACTTGGAATTACTGCTCTTAGATTTTCTAGTTCAAATAGACTACACAAATTCATCAGCCCTTGCCAGTATACTCCCAGATTAACCATGCAATCCCAATTTGGGCCATCCCCACAACGCCTAGGATGAAAGGTGCCGCTGGCTTTGAAAATCCCAATATCAGGCCGATTATTATAATGCATATGCCAACGAATACTTCCGTGAGGGCTATTGCAACTGCTGCCTTGGGTCTTCCAAACAGCAAATTCAATGCATACATCTGCGCCGATGCGCGGCCAGCTGCTGTTTCTTTTCTCATTTCCAGAATCTCGATTTTACATATCTCAAATAGATTGACACCTGTATATGAGATACACACCAAGTCGCCTATTCTTGGCATATCTCCAAGCGAATGCTTTCCATAGTGGAAGTACATTCTCTCATCCGATTCACTCTTGAGTATGATCTTCCCAGAATCGAATCCACTCCATGAGCCAAAGTCCATTCCAATAACAACACCTTCAACTGATTCAGTTTCGAGGTTATGTGTTCCGGGAGTATTTGACTCTGAATTCAAAAGGCATCAACCTTCCTGTATTGCTCCTCTAAATCAGGTATCTCGCCTTGTCCTGTTGAGCGCTCTGGGTTGAAGAATTGAATAATTTCATCAGAAGTGGGCGACCCAACCAATGTTTTTCCATTTACTTCAATTCTGGGAACTGCATCCTTTGACTTAATTCTCTTGAGAAATCCGTACTTTAAAACATCAACAATCTCGAGTTCCCATTTCATTTTGTCACTGGCTCTTATTGCTGCATCTAGAAGGATGCTTTGCTCTTGATTCAGAAAAATCTCCTGAGAACCCATGCGGTTATACGCACCTGTCCTCATCGGATTTGCACATTGGTGGCCAACTGAATCCATATCTGCACTTGAGGTTGACACTTTCATGGATTTGACATATAGAGTGAGTTTGATAGCGGCCATTGAAAATCACCCAGTTGCTGGAATATCATCAGGATAGCACTCTCTCTTGAGTATATAACGAGATGTTTCAATGCGAACGAACACCTCCAGCTGGGAATGTCAGCTGCATAGCTATTCAGCTGTTTTGCTTAAAGCGAATTCACCCATTCCATAACAACCTGATTAAATCCCTCAGATTGCTCCAACATTACACTGTGTCCGGCCTTGGGAATGATTCTCATTACAGAATCTTTGATTCTTTCATGCATATACTGTGAGTACTTAAGGGGAGTCATGACATCGGTTTCGCCTACTATAATCAGTGTAGGCAAGGCAATCTGATTTACTTGGTCCATTAAATCGAAATTATTGCATGCATGAAAATCTCTTGAGATTATAGAGGGTTTACATTTCCTCACTTCTGCCTTTGATGCAGATTTTATTTTTTCTGAAGTTGTTTCATCGAACATATATGTCCCTAGAGCTTCCACATATGAATCAAAATCATTCTCCAGTAGATCGAATATCAAAGGAAGGACTTTTAGCTTACTTCCGGTACCAACCAGAATCATGCCCTTCAATAAAGTGGGATGTTCCAACGCATACAGTTGAGTAAGTGCCCCTCCCATTGAATGTCCGCATAATATTGGATTTTTGAATTGAGTCACAACGGAATGAATATCATCAAGGTAAGATTGCATGGTGTCCGCTTCATTTCTATCCGGAGATTTGCCATGGCCGTTGAGGTCTACTGCAACGATATGAAGTGAATCTGATAGGCCACGCAGTTGCATATACCATGTTGAAGACGAACCTCCGGCGCCATGAACGAAGATAATTGCAGTCTCATCTGGCTCTCCGAATTCTTCGAAGTGAACCTTCATACTGACCCAAGAATTTCATCAACCTTTGAGTCTTACGGAGCTTAAGAATTGTCGATTCATAGTTCGACATAAAATATGGCGTCACTGAGGTAATAGACCTTTTAAGGTGGGATGTTTAATGGTGAGTTGGTCGAAAGCCTTGATTTTCTATCAGGGCCTAACTAGCGTGGAATCGACCTAGTACTAGGAGTTAAGAGAGAATGAGCTCTAATAGCAGAACACTCTACGCTGTGGTGTGTATTGTTGTCATTGCCATAGGAGCAGTTGGCGCTTACATTATTTTTTTGCCTCCTGCTGAACTTCCTGAGAATCCCTATGACATTGCAATAGTGTTCGCCACAGGTGGCTTGGGCGACAAGTCGTTCAACGACGCCGCCAATAAGGGTGCAGGAGATGCACGAGATGATTATGGCATCAACTTCACCTTTGTAGAACCGACAGCAATAACAGAGTATGAGGATTTCCATCGGGCGTATGCCGCTCATGCTGAATACAAAAATCCCTACAAGATGATCATCGGCATAGGATTCGACCAAGCAGACGCCATTATGGCTGTTGCAGATGACTATCCCAATCAGATGTGGGCGATTGTTGATATGTTCATTGACCCCGGCACATACCCGAATGTGACATCAATCCTCTTCAATGAGAATGAGGGCTCTGCACTTGTTGGTGCAATTGCTGGATTAACAACACAAACTGGTAAGATTGGATTTGTTGGTGGTATGGACATTGACTTGATCAACAAGTTTGCTGGCGGATACGTCTGGGGTGCGAATTATTCTTGGCGCCATGAAGACGGAATGGACATGTCAGCAGATATCGAGTTTGATGTACAATACACTGGAGATTGGGTTGATACCGCCGCCGGACAGAACCTTGCAGATGCAATGTATACAGCTGGTGCTGACATCATTTTTGCGGCTGCAGGAAGGTCTGGTCTAGGAGTATTTGATAGCGTGAAGGCCAATAATGGCACTGAAGGCTTTGATGATCCTCTCTGGGTAATTGGCGTTGACAGTCCTCAGATGTATCTAGGCACTGCTAATCCAAATAGCCCAGCAGCCCCGACACTCTGTTTGACATCTATGCTGAAGAAAGTTGATCTTGCAGTCTACCGAACAATAGTTGAAGCTTGGTCTGACACTCATGTTCCAGGCATTAAAGCCTACACACTGGCGAACGGTGGACTAGGTTATGAGATAAATGAAGATCTTCTAACTCTGCCAACTGATGTCATTGACTTTACAAACCAACTTAGGTTGGACATTGTTGCAGGTGAGCTGACGGTTCCAAGCACTAAGTATTGGTTGTAGTCTACTTTGATAGGAGAGAGGCTTTGCCTCTCATCCTTCCTTATTTTTCATGGTTCCCTTATTGTTATATAGTGGAGGGTATACTCGAAACTATCAGAAGCTGGACAATTTCAGGTTTATAGAAATGGAGGCATGAGCCATTTACGCTGTTGAACTTGAGAATATATCCAAGACCTTCGCAGGTGGAGTTCAAGCGAATAAGAACATCACTCTTCGCATAGAAGAAGGGGAAGTTCATGGACTTCTCGGTGAGAATGGTGCAGGAAAAAGTACGCTGATGAACATTCTCTATGGACTGATCTCCAACGACGAAGGTCGGATAGTAATCAGAGGGGAGGAGGCTTCTCTCACTAGCCCTCACGATGCGATAGTAAGAGGTGTGGGCATGGTTCACCAGCACTTCAAATTGATTCCTCCGCTCTCTGTGACAGAGAATGTGATACTCGGAATGGAACCGATAATAAGCGGATACGACCGCAGGGGAGGCAAAATCTGGAACACCTTGAAACAGATTTTTCCCATTGGATATAGAGCAGCCGCTAATCGAATAAAAGAAATAGCTGATGAGAATGGATTACAGATTGATCCTCATGCAAAGGTGAGAGATATTTCAGTGGGACTGCAGCAGCGTGTGGAAATAATTAAAACTCTATACAGAAACGCAGACATTCTTATTCTTGACGAACCCACTTCAGTCTTGACACCACAGGAAGTTGATGAACTTTTTGAGACTCTTGAAAAGTTCAGAGAGGCAGGAAAGACGATTATTCTAATTACCCATAAGCTTCGAGAACCTATGATGCTCTGTGATAGAATCAGTGTTCTAAGAGATGGAGAGCTTGTAGGCACTGTTAATCGTGCCGATACCTCAGCCGCTGAATTGGCCAAAATGATGGTAGGTAGAGAGGTAGTATTTCGTGTGCAAAAGGGACCTTCTCACCCTGGAGATGTAGTACTCAAAGTTGAACATATTCATGCTAAAGACAATCGAGGGCTTGAGGCTGTGAAGGACATCTCATTATTTGTGCAGTCTGGTGAGATCTATGGAATTGCGGGCGTAGAGGGAAATGGTCAGACAGAATTAGTTGAAACCATAACTGGACTTAGGAAGGCATCAATGGGTAGGATTGTTATCAATGATATCGATATAACTCATTTAAGCCCTAGACAAGTTCGAGAGGCAGGTGTAAGTCACATACCTGAAGATAGACATGCTAGAGGGTTAATACTGTCTTTCACTGTTGCCGAGAATATGGCATTAGGGAAGCACCAAAAGAAACCGTACGTGACAGGACCGAATGACTTCATGCTTGACCTTCAAAGAATGGTAAATGAAGCAGTAAATCTTGTAGATTCTTATTCCATTAAGGTTTCTAATGTTAATGCAACAGCTAGTACTCTCAGCGGCGGCAATCAGCAAAAAGTCGTAGTAGCACGAGAACTATCCATAAACCCATCTTTAGTCGTAGCCGCACAACCGACACGAGGGCTGGATGTAGGCGCAACAGAGTTCATTCATAATACACTAATCAAAATGAGAGATTCAGGCATTGCCATATTGTTAGTATCGGCGGAACTAGATGAAATACGAATCCTTTCGGATAGAATCGGTGTTGTCTTTGACGGTCAAATCGTTGCAGAAAAGGATCCCGATGAAACAACAGCAGAAGAGCTAGGACTCTTGATGGCAGGACATAGTCCTGAAGAGATAAAGGAGGGTGCCAATATATGAGTGAGCAGAATGCAGAGAAGACAGAACCTGAGTTCATTCCAAAGTACATTGGTGGAGTTCTGCAGATTCTCCTAAGCAGAAAATTTCAGAAACAAGTCATGTGGGCACTGGGCTCGATTATTTTGGCACTAGTTGTAAGCGCCGTGATTATGTTATTATCGGGATATGACCCGGCATCTGCATACTACAATCTCTTTGTAGGTGCAGTTCTTCGTCCTGACAGAATTCTGTATTATGCCACGCCTCTGATACTTACAGGTCTCTCTGTTGCTTTGGCCTTCAAATGTGGTCTCTTCAATATTGGTGCGGAGGGACAACTCTACATGGGATCAATTGCCGCAGCTGTCGTTGGATTTATGATTTCACTTCCGATACTAATCCACCCCTTGGCATGTCTCATTGTTGGTGCGCTTGCAGGATTCGTCTGGGGCTTTATACCTGGACTTCTCAAGGCCTATCGGGGAGCCCACGAGGTAGTTACAACCATGATGCTGAGCTACACTGCAATTCTTTTTACGCAATGGCTAGTTACATATCCCCTCAAGGAGCAGGGACCCTACGCGTGGATATCTCAAACCCCGAGGTTATATGATACTGCCTTATTACCGAATATCTACGGACCTGACCTTCACTGGGGTTTGGCTGTAGCCATCATCGCGGTCTTTGGGGTACACTTTCTTATTAATCGAACCGTCTTGGGTTATGAGCTCAGAGCGGTTGGTCAGAATCAAGCAGCGGCTGAATATGGTGGAATCAATCCTAAACGCAACATCGCTATCGCACTTGGTCTGAGCGGTGCCCTCTCAGGACTTGCAGGTGCTGAGGAAATCATGGGCACGTATGGAAGATTCACTGATAATTGGTCTCCAAATCTTGGCTGGGATGGTATCACCGTCGCTGTTCTTGGAAACAATAATCCTTGGGGTGTATTGGCTGGCGCAATTTTCTTTGGAGCCCTTCGAGCAGGTGGAAACACAATGCATCAAGTGGCACATGTGCCAATAGAGATGGTGAGCGTCATACAGGGGCTTGTTGTTCTATTTGTTGCCGCACCCCGAATTGTAGATTGGCTGGCAAACAACGGATTTGAGAATGCAATCCTTATGAGAGATGAACCAGCGACCGCCATTCCACAATTCTTGTTGTCAATCATCACACTTGTTGGAGGTTTTCTCGGGTTTGGTCTAATGACAGCTCAAGCAGCAATTAATCCAATGCTTGGAATTATAATGATATCCGCTGGCATACTCAGCTTCCTAGCATTTTCACTAACTTGGCCGAAAAACAGGAATGGACCCTTTATTGGGCTTATTTCATCAGTTGTCTGGTTTACAGCAGGAGCTGCTGGGTATATGATGGCGGGGATGTCAGTGGGCATAATTGGACTGACACTAGGTCTGTCCGGCATTCTGTTCTCGCTGCTGTTGTTGCGAACAACCAGACCATCATTTCTTTCTAAAGGAGGTGGCAACTAGTGCAGACTGATGTAAATATTCTCCTCTTTGGTTGGGTAATTGCAGCGACACTACAGATGGCCACACCACTCATTCTGGCAGCTCTTGGAGGTATGTTTTCAGAGAGGTCAGGTGTAGTCAATATTGGTTTAGAAGGAATGATGCTCATAGGTGCATTCGGTGCGGTAGCTGCAACATTTTTCACTGATAATCCTTGGATTGGGGTGTTGGCTGCTATTGGTGCGGGTGGTCTCCTTGCCGTTGCCCACGCTCTTGTATGTGTCAAGTTCAAAGGCAATCATATTGTCAGTGGCACAGGCATTATTCTCTTTGGATTAGGGTTTACGACACTCATGCTTGATGTCATATGGGACCGCAAAGGGTATTCTGAGCAAGTGACACGACTTCCGGATATTAGAATTGACGCCTTTGCTGGAAACCCGTTTCTGAATACAGCTTTTGGATCTCACTCGCCCATAACATACATGGCTTTCATTATGGTCATCGTTAGCTGGTATGTCTTATATAAGACTCCATTTGGATTGAGACTTCGGGCTGCAGGGGAGGATCCAAGTACTCTGGATACTTCTGGCGCGAGTGTTGAATGGACCCGCGCAATTGGAGTGATAATAAGTGGGTGCCTTGCTGGCCTTGGGGGTGCATTTCTCTCTATTGGCTTTGGTTCAGCATTTGGGAAAAACATGACAAACGGGAGAGGATTTATCGCCTTGGCTGCTCTCATCTTTGGCAATTGGACACCATTTGGAGTGCTAATCGCAGGTCTCTTCTTTGGATTCCTAGGGGGACTTCAGTATGCCATACCTATCGTGCCTGGACTTGAGTGGCTTCAGGCGTATACAAACTTTGTTCAAATGATACCGTATGTCTTGGTTGTTATTGCATTGGCAGGGATCAGGAAGTCGGTTCCACCAAAAGGAATAGCAATACCCTACGAAAAAGAAAAGAAAGAATAGAATATATATTCGGCTCTTGTCGAACTATCGCAGTTAGCCTTAAATGGTGGATTGCGTCAAAGAATGGACAAGTTGATAGTTCATAATAGGAACTCATTTAGTCTATGCATATT
>JBHLQM010000007.1:9566-72934 GCA_048884785.1 Candidatus Thorarchaeota archaeon
CGCATTATATTTCAAAAATAGAAACTGAAGTTTCAAGGTTTTTTGCGGCTTGAACACATTCGTTCATAATGCCAAATTTGTCTTGATCCATTGGAACAAAGGCGCATACGTACCAAATGCCTTTGCCGGTGCCCATTACCAAGGAAGTTGCTCCTTGAGGATTGATTGTTACAAGCCCTTGTTTATCGTTCAATGCAACTAGTAGATTCATGTATTTCAAAGTGAACTGCTGAAGCTCACCAGCCCAAGCCCTCAGAATGAGATTCAGTTCTTCTTCAGATAATTGCATATTTTCAGTTGAAAATCCAAGTTTGCGTTCATAAGTGAAGGCACAAGCACCCAAGATGCAATCGTAATTAGATATCATGATATCAATTGCCCTTTTGACACGTACAGACATTGACCAAACCAACTATGTCTTAGTTGCAAAGAAGAAATACGTTCTCTGTTTGTCTATCTATGACGAGGCCATGTTAATTGCCTTGGCCATGAGTATTGACCTGCTATGCAATTCCTCGTTGTCAACCCAAGTAACGAAACGGTTGTGGTAGACTGACATTCCGTGCCTAAGAGCAATATTCCGGATATTAGGTGAGTCAATTGGGGAGGACTCAAGTCTGTAAATAAACCAGTTCTGAGGATCATTGCTCCTAATTCTACAAATAATTGAAAGCTCAACTCCATTTTCAAGCAAAAGTCTGAATCGCTTTCCGAAAATTGGTCTGACCTTGACTTTTGAGCCAAAAACGCCTCTAAGAACACCCAAGGTGTATGAAACTGCCGGGGCAGGAAGAAATGCCCAAATCCACAATGCATATGCGAAAACCATTATCGCAAAGGCAAGGAAGAATCCGACAGTATTGAAAGAATAAACAATTTCAATCCCTTGCGCCCATCCTGAATCAAAGTATGAAGGCACATCCTCTGAAATTGTGTATATACCTGGGCTATAGAATATATAGAAAGTGACAGTAAATACAATCATGACGGTGGCTAGCGCTATCCTCTGCCTGTCTCTGTAGAGACCCTTTGCATGGACCAATAGGCTATCCATCTTACTCTTCCTCTAGTGATTTTTCATAGATCTTTTTTGTTGCCGCCCCGTACTTGCGACACATATCAACCAGCAACGCTAGGAGCGGATGCTCATTGTTGATTCTGATCGCATATAGTTTCGGAGTAAGCTGATCTATCATGATCATCTCGTTTTCTTGCAGATGCGCGAGCACGCCTCGGTACAGACTTCTTGATTTTCCACTATAGCCAATAAGTCGGCTAAGCTGGACCCCAGACACACTACGAGGATATACATGCGCCAGAGCGTTTAGGATTGACCTTCTCGTATCATTGAGGGAGGACAATAGCTGCACTAGCTCGTATATCGAATGCAGTGTATCGTTATCATCCATTACTCTCAACCGTCTATCAATATTTATGTGCGAGCAAGCACACAACCCCGGTGTTGCCTTGTCACACATCCGAGCTATTTTTGTCTTCCTAGCGAAATCGATTTTTCGGTAGTCGTAAATCCTGCATAAGTTAATAGGTGAATATCAATGAATAATGTTGGAATCCTTTCTAGGAGAGATTAAGGACAATGGGTTTCGGGTCAAAATACTTTGGATGGCTTGCCACTGTATTAATTATCTTGGCAGCCAGCTGGTTCCTGCTCCCTGCAGGGTATGAAACACTTATTCTCTGGCTTTCTCCACAATTGGGTAATTATGTTAGACCTGCAATGGTATTGGTCAGTGCCGTATTAGTAAATCCACTGAACAATCTACTAATGGTCGCGATTTGGGGAATTGCTGGATTCATTGGTGGTGTCATAGCTGGAACAAAGAAGGGTGCATTTGTTGTAGGTTTCTTTGCATGGTTCACAGTAATGCTTCTCCTTGCATTTTCTGTTTTTCAGCTAATAACAGCCGGGTTAAACTTGGGTTCACTCCCACCACTGCCGCCCGGAACATCACTCGCTGATGTCTTGGGAATTCCTATTGTACAATCATTGATAGGAGAGCTTCTCACGCTAATTGGAGGACTTGGTGGCGGCGGAGGAATGCCGAACATTTTCACCATAATCACACCTTTGATTATTTGGTTTGTAACGCCGATTATTGTTGTTATTGTAACAGCGATAATTGGAGCCGCAGTAAGGCCAAAGGAGCGATGAAAAAATGAAGAACGTAATACAGCACGCATTTGTACTGCTCGTAATGGGTTTCTTGATTGCAGCACCATTATCTGCAGCCGCCAATCCTACATACACATTGGCACAGGATGGAGTCGATATTAATAGTCTTCTTGAAGGGCTATTCACCAATGGTGCCGAGATTATCTTTGCCAACATTGATGATCAGGGAGTGCCAGGTGTAATCTATGGTCAATTGGGCATTCCATCAGAAGCGCTTGCCCTAACTGACGAAATGTATGATGGCTGCATTGCCATGGCCTTGGTTTCCACCCAAGGTGAGTTCTTGAATTTGGTATTCGAACTGATTGGTGAAGGCATGCTTGATGGTGGAGGCGATGGCGGAGGGTTCGCGCTCGCGCAAGATGGCGGTTCACCCTTTGATCAGATCATTGGTATGCTTGGAACTGAATTCAACCTTCTCATCAATGTGTTTGTCAATGTTGACGAAGCGACATCACTTGGCAGGATGAATAATATCCTTTCACACATGACATCCGAATTCGGATTCAGTTTTGTCAACATATTAAATCTTAGAATAGATGAGAGCCTTTTCCCACCGGAAGCCGAAATTGAGCTCCCATTTGATTCAATTGATGTATACATTAACCAAGAGACACACGAATTTGATATCGCAGTAGATACAATGCTGGATGTGATGAGTCCTGATGGATTCCTTCCTGCAATTGACCGAACTAAATTCACTCAAGCATTTGCATCTGCTAGTGCATTAATAGCTATCCCAGATATGGCTGAAGTGGTAGAGCTAATCAATAGCTTTGGTGGCGGTGGAGAACCCGTTCCTCCGCTGTTTCATTTGGCGCAGGTTCCATTTGAAGGATTTGAAGGGCCCATTGCCCTAGCAGCTGCAGGTTATCTGGGTGAGCAATACCTCTCGGCCTCCGATACATCCTTGCATGTTGAGGATCTTCTCGGAGTCACTGGGACACTGGAACCACTTCCGACTGGAAACTCACTGGTCGTAGCGAAACTACCTTACACTTTGAATATAACATCCTTCAGTCCTAATGTTGAGGGACAATCATTCTATGAGAATGAATCGAATATGGTGATCTGGAATTCCACCGCACTCGGTGTTCAGAGTGATTACATCATAAACTTTGATGAAGGTGAGTTTCCGCCGCAAATCTCCATTGATAGGGAATTCTCGCCAGATAGTACTACTCCGGGTGGTTCAACTACAGTCACCGTAACTGTGACAAATGAAGGCACTGATCCAATCGCTAATCTTTCAGTAGTAGATGACCAGCTTGCTGCAGTATACAGCACTGTAGCTGTAACAGGAACAACGTCGCAAAACTTTGCCTCCCTCGCCGCTGGCGCGACTGCAACAATCACCTATACAGTCACATTTGCAAACGAAGGTGGCTACGGCTTTGCACCTGTTGAAATATCCTACGAGTTTGACGGAGACACCTACAGCAAGAGATCAACCAGACAAGGCTACACAGTGGAGCCTGACATAGGCGGTCTTTTATGGGGCGGTATAATGGATGGAATGCCGTATACCGGAGTTGCCCTCGGTGTGGTCGCATTGGTTGGGATCTATGCGATATGGGGTCTCACAAAAAGTCGTGCAGGTCGATATCAAGTCTAGTACGTTAGACGACTTCCGGCAGCAAGCCGGAAGTCGTTCTTTCTCCTTTCTAATCATTTATCGCCTAGTTTATCTGTAAAAACTAATTTCCTCAACTGAACTCATATGCCGCTACGTGATGAACTGGATGGCTACCTCAGATTGCCTCGGAATTTTTTCGGAATTCCGGCTCCTCGAGATGGTTTACCTGATGTTGCTATCCTGGGGATTCCATATGATATTACATCAAGCCATACCCCCGGATGCAGATTTGGTCCAGATGCCATTCGTGTTGCGACAGATTCCGAGAGGTCTCATAGCTATCCGCTATCAATCGGTGGATCAAGTCATCTTCGTCAAGACTCATTGAAAGAGTCACTGACCATTGAGGATATCGGAGACCTAGAAGTGGGAGTTCAATCCCCTGAATCGGTTTCAGTTCACATTTCGGATGCAGCTTCCATTCTAGCTGCAAAGAATTGCAGTCTTCTTTTCTTGGGAGGAGATCATTTCATAACATATCCAATTATCAAGGGTCTCAAGCGTGGGACCAAGGAATCCATAGGTCTACTGTATTTTGATGCACATGCTGATTTCTATGATGACTTAGGCGGACTGACTCTTTCACATGCATCAACGCTCAAGAGACTAGTTGAGAGTAAATCGATTGCTCTTGAGCATGTACTGGCATATGATCTTAGGAGTGTAACACCTGATCAGAAGGAGTCTCTTGGCTCAGGCATTTGCGCAGCTGATAGGAGTTCATTTGAGTCTTCTCTGAACCGAATTGCAGACGCTGTGGATAGATTATACATTTCCGTGGATCTTGATGTTCTATCTCCTCACATTGTGCCGGCTGTTGCGCATCCTGAATCGGGAGGTTTGAGCATGGAGACCCTTGTCGAATTGATTCAAATTGTATTCCAGACAGGAAAGGTCAGATATGCAGATATTGTTGAATTCAATCCGCTGCTTGACAACTCTCGAATTACATCCATTGCTGCACGCGATATTATCAAGGAACTGCTGACTGGATTTGCGTACAATAAGTAAGTAATATAAGCAGTAAACTTGGTCATGGATGAAAGTAAGGCCTTAATTGCTATGCCTGCCCTCTCAGTCTGGTTATGGACTGAAAATACGAAGGCTTTCTTAAACAGACATGCAATTTCACAGGGATGATTTAGATGGTTGATTACGATGTTATTGTTGCTGGAGCCGGGACTGGTGGTGCAACCACAGCATACACACTGGCGAAAAAAGGGCGATCTGTGCTTCTTATAGACAGAAAGGAAAAGGAGAAGATTGGAGATAAGACCTGCGGAGATGCATTGGGAAATCATCACATTCTGGAATTACGACATCTTGTTGGACTACCCGAAGTTCCAAAGGATATCATAGAACATGAAGTAAATGGTATTGATCTGATTTCACCTGATAGAGAGCATAGGCTGAGAATGCAGGGGCCAACAACAACAGGAATGTCGTTTAACAGATTAAAAATGGGGCAGTGGTTTCTCAGGCTTGCAGAGAAGGAGGGTGTCGAAGTCATGGCATCCACTCGAGTCAAGAATCCACTATTTGAGGGTGGCAAGGTTTCAGGCGTCAAAATCATGGATCCGAAGGGAAATGATAGAGACATCACATCACGCATAGTAGTAGATGCAACTGGTGCCACTGGTATGCTGAGGAGACAGCTGAAGGAGAACACTCCAATAGAACGTGTCATCAATAAAGAAGACCAAATGGTGGCATGGAGAGATATCTACGAGACTCCTGAATTTGACTTCGAAACCCCAGATATACTTGAGATATTCTGGAACCAAGAGGAAACCCTCGGGGGCTATACTTGGATCTTCCCGCAAGGCAAGAATCGGGTCAATGTAGGTGCCGGTGTTATGACAATTCAGGGGCACCGGAAACCACAAGATATCATGAAGAACTTCGTTGAACCCAACTGGAATTTCTACAAAACAAAACTGAATATTATGGATAGTAGTGGTGGTGTTGCTCCAATACGTCGGCCTATTGATACAATGGTTGATGATAACTTCATGCTTGTTGGAGATGCAGCATGTCAGGTCAACCCGATACATGGAGGCGGAATCGGTTCATCCCTTCTAGGTGGAGCTCTCGCAGGACTAACTGCTGCTGAAGCCTTAGAAAAGAATGATACCTCAATCGGTGCGCTTTGGGGATACAATCCCAAGTATATGGAGATGTATGGTGGAAAGCAGGCGTCTCTCGATGTGTTTAGATGGTTTCTCCTGAATATAACAAATGATGACATAGATTACGCTTTCAGAAAGCAAATCATCAAGGCAAGTGATCTCCTGGATACAAGCATGACTGGAAAAATGACTATTGGGTCAGGAGAGAAATTCAAGCGTCTTCTATCAGGTTTTGGAAATATTCCTCTTCTGAGGAGAGTTCAGAAAATTGCCCATCTAATGGAAGATATACGCGAACTCTATAATCAATATCCTGATTCTATCAAGGGATTGCCAGACTGGCAAAAGAGGCTTTGGCCAATCTATGATGCGGCCAAGAAGTTGTAGTGGATGTCTCAGGTCAAATGTGCACTATGAGCATTTCTGAGGTCCGGGGGGTCGTAAATTGAAAACTGTAGGTAAAGCTGTGGGAGTTTCCATTGCAATCCCGAGCGATGCCTATTATTCATTTTTCAATAGCCCCTATGTTGGACATCAGCAAAGTAGCTCTTTAGACATTTATCCCGCACACGGTGAGTGGGGAGGCTCAGGATTTTCTCCTGTTTCAGGGAGAGTTACAATTGTTCGTCGATTCAAGATGGGGAGGAAGAAGGATTTTGTCACATCAGATTATGACTATGCCATAGGAATCCAGCCATCGAATGATGAAGAGCATCTAGTTCGCTTACTGCACTGTCATCCTGTTGTCAAAAGAGGTGATTCCATTGAGGCCGGGGAAGAAGTCGGCTCACTGATACGATCTAGGTATTTTAATTTCTGGACCGCCCCCCATTATCATATAGACGTGATGACATCAAGAGATTTTAATCGATCTTCACAATCTCATACAATCACATCAGCCATCAATCTAAGTCCTGGGATTAAGATTCACGGACAATATCCCCTTAACGAGGTTGATTGGACAATAAGATCAGTCACTGCAGATTGTGCAATTGCATCATCTTCAAGATTGAAGTTTGGTGAATTGGATGGCATCTATGGACACATTGGGGAGATTGGATCAGGAGTAGCTGGGCTTCTTGATGGAGGGATAAATCACTATCCACTTTGCGGCTTTTTTGGAGCAAATGGAAACATCGGGATGGTGCACATTGGTAACGAAATAATAGGTTCACTGGATGGGAATCCAAGGGGTGCCCCATTTTTCCATCAAAATAGACTTCATTCAATTTTTCTGGATGAATTAAAAATCAGAGGAATATCGACCTACATTGCTTCCAAACACCAGCTAGTATCTGGTCTTCTTCCTCTGAAACTAATCCCACTTGAATACAAGGGATTTGAGAATTTGTTGAAAGAAGGCGATACATGTAGGCTTATTCTTCTTCCCCATGGCTAACGATTTGATCCTCTTCAAGGGTCATACTCCATGGCCCCAGACCGGATACCCACCAAAAGAGAACAACCCCAATATCGATGACAATCACCCAGAGGGCTGCGGTCCAGAAGAACTGGAATATCAACTCATATTCTGTTGCCGGAGGTCGTCCCCATGCTAGAAGTGAGAAGAACATGCCAATTTCAACAAAGATGCCAATTAGTATTGCAATCTGAGTAAATAACAGCATTTTCTGCTCTGTGACGAATGTCTTGAATCTTGTTGCAGCCTTCATCACAAATACCCGTAGAATGTCTAATCAAACCTCAATATAGTTCTTTGGTGACATCACCCATAACAACAATGTTAAGGCTTTTCGAATACCAGATGTGATGGTTCAATTGGTAGAATACGTAAGGATTTCACTCGGAACTGCACTTCTTCTAGGTTTACTAGATGGCACTCCCCCTGGCAATTTTGCAACTGTTTTTCTCATGACCTACAACGAAGAAGGTTGTCGAGCCAATTGTGCATTTTGCCCTCAGGCATTGGAGAGCAGCTCAAGTCCTGAGATGCTATCAAGAATTGGATGGCCACAATATAGACTAAAAGATGTTGTAGATTCCATACCGGAAACCAAAGGAATTCAGCGAATCTGTATACAATCTCTCAATTATCCAAATGCCATTCAAGATGTTAAAGATATCAGCAAGAGAGTTCGTTCCGTATCAGATGCGCCTATGTCAACCTGTATTCATCCTATTTCTAAAAAGGAAATGAGTGGCCTAAAACGGGATGGAATAAACAATATTGGAATCGCAATTGATGCATGTACACCTGGTCTCTTTGATTCAGTCAAAGGGGTATTTAGAAATGGACCATATTCATGGGAAAGTCATTTCGCGGCAATCCGAAACGCTCAGCAGGTTTTTGGGAAATCCAATGTCACCACACATTTGATAATTGGTTTGGGAGAGTCAGAGGAGGATGCAGCGAGATTTCTCTTTAGAATGAATGAAATGGGAGTCAAGGTAGGTCTCTTTGCATTCACAAGTATCAAAGGGACAGCATTTGAACAACGGCATCAGCCAGATCTAAAGAAATATAGACGTATACAGGCGCTTCGACATCTGATAAGTCAAGGAAGAATCACTGAGGAAGACATATCATTCGACCATATTGGAGTCATGAAATTCAAGTCGGATCCGAATTCTCTTAGAGAAAGCTTATCATCGGGCGGAGCATTTCGTGTGACTGGATGCCCTGGATGCAATCGTCCCTATTACAACGAACGCCCTAAAGGACCGATGTTCAACTATCCCAGACCCCTCACTGACGATGAACTTGCTGAGGCACTAAAAGATACAGGCTTGGTGAATTGAAAATCGAAGAATTCAGGTTTCTTGACCTAGAAGTGAATAACGCCTTTCGAAATATGGCAATTGATGAAGCCATAATGCTCTCGGTTAAAGATGGTAAATCACTACCGACTCTAAGGTTTTACCGATGGAAACCTTCTGCTGTATCAGTGGGTACCTTTCAAAGTATGCTGGATGAAGTTGATGTTGAGTTCTGTAAAAGAAACAACATTGATTGCATAAGACGTATCACCGGCGGCGGGGCAGTATACCATGATTTTAATGGGGAAATCACATACAGCATCATTCTTCCGAAAGGTCACAGACTAGCACCTGATGATATCATAAAATCATACAAAATAATATGTCAAGGGATAATACGAGCACTAAGCAATCTTGGTATCCCCTCTGAGTTCAAGCCAATAAACGATGTTATCAGTGGCGGAAAAAAGGTATCAGGAAATGCACAAACAAGAAGGCACTCTTGCGTACTGCAACATGGGACTACACTACTCAATCTTGATGTTGAGTTAATGTTCAGCATTCTAAAGGTCCCACAAGAGAAGATCTCAGACAAAATGATAGCAGATGTCAAGGACCGAGTAACATCAGTATCTGATGTTCTTGAGAGAAGAGTGGCTATTGGAGAACTACGGAATGCTCTTCAATATGGCTTCTCAGAAGCACTGGCAATCAAACTAACCAAAGGCGAATTATCGACGGACGAGGAAAGAATGGCCAAAGAGCTTGAGAGTTCCAAGTATAGGAGTACTGACTGGAATTTCTCGAGGTGATGGAATGAGAAGTTCGGCATACAAGGTCCCAGAAGGCAAGCTAATAAAAGTGAAACTTTGGGTGACCAATGAATCGATTTCAAAAATCATTATTGCTGGAGACTTCTTCCTTCATCCAGAAGAAACTATAACACTGATTGAAGAGAATCTGATTGGTACTCATCTCAATGCAAAGAGCCTAGAAACTTCAATTAGATCTTGTTTGGCAGACGCTGGTGGAATATTGATTGGTGCCACTCCAAAGGATATTGCAGATGCAATAATGATTGCGAAATGATAGTTGCATACTCGCTAAGATTTCAATCTTGTCGACTCAACATGTTCTAGTTCCACTTCTTCATCATCAGCGGTCAATCAGATTGGTCAAACCTGAGTTATGTTCTCGTATTTCAGGCTTTTAGTACATTATCTTGATGAATGGCTATTCTACTGTATTTTGCAGAAAAATCGGCCTACAGAAAACTTCATCACAAAAGATGCAACATACTACCGTTTGGGAAACACGGATGTAAATAAGCGAAACATGGATGTGAATATGTGAAGCCTCTTGGTACTATTACCAAGTACTATCCGTTCATAGAGGAAAAACTCCAGAGGACTCTGAATCGATTAATGGATGAATCTGAGTGTTATTTTGAATTTGCTCAAAAACTGGCGAAGTATGTAATGGAGAATGATGTTGATGTTCATCTTGCATATCTTGCAACGAGACTAATTTGGTGGACGCAAGTTCCAGATCTGATAGAATCTATCGCACTGAAATATCATGATTATGAACCGATACAGGCTTGGAAGTACCCACTTAGAGGCGCAATCACTGATCAGGTTAACTACGAAATGGAGTTTCAAAAGACACTAATTAAAGCCATAGAGCAATGTACAGACGATTGGATACGAGTTGAACTTTACCTATTAGATGCTGTCTTCAAGATTCCTTTTTCCGTTCCTGATGTTGTGAAGTCATTGGATGCGGCAAGCCTCCTAATTGAAGACAACGAGAGGCTCGAATGTTTTAGTTCTTGGTTTGATGTCATTGAGGGAGTAACCAAAAAAAGAGAAATGACCTTGGACGAAACATGGAATCTTTTAGAGAGAGGAAGAAAAGCTGCAAAAATGTACAATGATGATATTGTCAGATACGAAAGTCTCCTGTATCAAGCCTCGATTAGGCGCGATGTGGATATCCAATCATCTCTGGATCTATACGAGCAGGCATATAGTTTAGCAACTGCCTTGGAGATTCCATTCTTCATATCAGAGGTAATGAGTGATTGCTCTGTTTCCTATGAGTTATCAGGTGAATTCGATTTGGCCGTAGCGAGCGCTTCTGAAGCTGTGAATGAATCTCATGGGATTCATCCGAATACACCGCTACTAATTCTAGCCCGCATATATTCGCGACTAGGAATGGGCGAAAAAGCTCTTGAGAGCATTAACAGTATCGACGAAACTCTAGATGAAACTAGTATTCATGTCTATCACCTAAGAAAGGCTCGCGCACTTCTTTTACTAAACAGGCTTGACGACGCCGAACACCATCTAGAATTTGCCTATCCTTTGGTTCTAAGAACTGACTGGGAAATGCGCCTAAGCGAATACTACCATGTGACTGGTCTTCTGGAATATGCGAGAGGAGAACTACATAATTCGTTGAACATGCTTCAGAAATCACTCGAGATTCTTGAACGTCGAAACCACCCTCTTTCGAAAATACCAATCCTTAGAGATCTAGCCAACGTCGAACTTTCAATAGGTCTAGAATCAAAGGACTCTGAAGGCGCAATTGTCCCTGGTCAATGGATGACCTGCCTTGAGAACTTGATAAACAACCACACTTTACCGGGACTCAAAATGGAATTCGCACTTCTTAAGTCCGACTTTTATCTCAATTCAGGACATATTCAAGATGCTCGTCAGATTCTTGTAGATGCATTGAATCTCTCTGACTCAGATGCGTTCAGGACCCTACGATTTGAATTGAAAAAGAGGTTACACGCTATAGATTTGCTATGGATATAGGAATCATGAGATTAAGTATTCTTACCATTGATCACTCTTCTGACAATCACAGATACCTCTAGCATCTAAGGTACCTTTTTATTCCGCGACAACCGGTTGGATTTCGGGATCAAATCATTAGAACTTCTCCGGGTGTCTACCTATGGAAAAAGATTCTGAAATGGGAAATGTGACTCTTTTTGTCGTACTTGCTGCAGTCGCGGTGATTATTCTCTTTGAAGTATCGACATATAGCTATCTTTTGTTCCATTCAGCAGTCGAGCTTTTCTCAATTATCATAGCAATGTCTGTTTTTGTCATTGGATTGAATGCGGATAGGTTCTCTCACAATGAAATTTTTAGAGCACTTGGAATAGGCTACTTGTTTGTTGGAATTTTGGATACACTCCATTTGCTTGCCTTTAAGGGAATGGGGGTGTTTCCTGGTTTTGATGCCAACCTTCCGACGCAATTGTGGTTAGCCGCAAGAATCCTAGAGTGTTCAAACTTTCTTCTGGCACCGCTCATATACAAACGAAGTTCTCCACGATGGGCTATTTTCTCAGGAAATCTAATTTACAGTATTACGTTGACAGGATTGATATTCTCAGGATATTTTCCTGTTGCGTATATTGAAGGAGTGGGGCTTACCCTATTCAAAGTGGGAACGGAATATGTCCTTATTGTATTGTTATTGGTTGCAATGGTTGCTTTTACAAGATACGATTTGGGGCTTGAAAAAAGACTAGTACGCCTTATCACATATGCACTCATTTCAACTGCCCTTGCTGAGATTTCTTTCACTCTTTATGTCGATGTTTACGGGATTATGAACATGATTGGACATTATCTTAAGCTGATATCCTTCTACTTCATCTATAGGGCAATGGTTGTTGGTCCTCTCTTTACTCCATATGAGGTTATGTTTAGAAAAATCAAAAGAGATGAAGAAGCGCTAAGAATTGCCAATAAAACAATGAGGCACGATATTATCAACGAACTAGCAATTATTCAGACCTCACTCGAACTCTATTCTGAAATGGGAGATGACTCAGTTCTGAAAGAAGCAAATGAAGCGACAAAGAGAGGTATCAACCTGATACAATCAATTAAAACCTTGGAGAATTCGGACAACCGGGCACTTGATGCGAATTTCCTAAGAATTCATGATATGCTTTTGACATCAGCCCAAGATTCCAAATTGAAGGTGTCCATTGAAGGCTCAAGTGAATGTCTAGCTAGTGATGCAATGTCATCTGTATTTCACAATATCATCCAAAATGCTGAACAGCACAGTAATTCAGATAGAATAGAGATTTCTCTAAAGGACGAGAAGGGCTTCTGCATCATAAGCTTCAGAGATTTCGGCAATGGAATTCCTGAAGACTTACACGAAAAGATATTCGAAGAGGGATTTACCTACGGAGAAAATGCAGGAACTGGTATGGGTCTCTTTCTTGCTAGAAGAATAGTAGATAGATATAATGGGACGATTAAGTGTCTTAGCGGGTTTCCAAACGGATCCGTCTTTGAAGTAAGATTGCCTGCTCCTTAGAAACACCATCTGCATTTGCTTTCCTCTTTTTCAAGTGAGCATAGGTACAGTGAAATAGCATTATGTATAACCACCAGCTGATTGCAATGTCAGATACAGAGTACTCGAATGACAAGAAAGTTCGGAAGGTCAACTCAGATTTAGAGAAGTTCAGGATTGATCTTCATAAGGCTGAATCTGAATTATCTGGAATTGATACACGCTTAGATGGCGAGATCGAGAGGCTCCGTGGTGACGCCAAGTCAAAGAAGGATTCATTTGAAACACACCGAAGAAGAACGCAAGAGCTGGAAAAAGAGTGGCGGGCTGCTGATAGAATTTTCAAGAAAGCTCAAGGTGGCAAGAATAAGGAAATATCAGCGGCCAGAAAAAGAGTCGACACTCTTCGGAAAAGAATATCCAACGCAGAGAAGACCAAGGAGAAACGTATCAAAGAGATTGAAAAGAGCAAGCAGAAACAAGTGGACAAGGTAAAGAAAGAGAAAGCTAAAGAGATGGATCACATCAAAGAAACAGAAATTGAGCGCGTTGAAGAGGAGAAGAAACGAGAACTAGGAATGAGTTAGGTTTTCAACTGGGAGATGGGAAAGGTGAATGCGTACTTCATGATTGTGCTAGTTTCAATATTGCTTTTCTTTGTAGTGTGGCTATTCGGTCTACTCCTTGAGAAGCTTTCACATGCTTCACTTAATGTCACAAGAAAGCCAGGGTCTCGCGCATGGTATGTTCTTGTCGGACCAGGAGTTGCGCTTCATGAATCATCTCACGCCTTGGGGTGTGTTCTTACTAGAACTGAAATTGTGGAATTCAAACCAATCAATGTGTCAGTTCAAGGCGATCAGGTATTGCTTGGATATGTAAAGTATGTTAACCCTCCAAGTACGTTGAAGCGGACTATAATCAACCTTGCACCTGTTGGTATTTCACTTATCCTTCTGACTTTTTTTGCATTAGGGGCTACATACTTGATTCCTGATACTCATTTGGGAGGAGAGGCAATCGCTCTTCTTCAGAATCTCATTGGCCTAAAGAATGATCCAATTGTGTTGGCAGATATGTACGGACCCCTAAATATGATCGGTTCCTTTGTATTCGATTTCTTTTACACGTTTGCAGGTTTGACAGTTATCAATCCGCTTTTTTGGATAGTTGCTTTTCTTGCTATGACAATTATGTTCAGTAGTGCCCCCTCTGATGTAGATATCAAGAATGCACTTCCCGGACTAAAATTCCTATTATTGTTTGAAATGATTTGGCTTGTACTTGCTGCGGTGTATCCGCCTATCGGCTGGCTGCTACCAGGAGTATTCGAGCTCGCTGCAGTAATGTTTGCACTAGCCCTCGGATTCACAGCGATAGCCTATGGATTCTTCATCATGATAACAGCAATGGGCATGTTGAAAACGCCGTTCAATTTTATTCCGTTTATTGCTACTTTGCTAACTGGCTATGTACTTGCCACTTACTATCCACTAATGTTCTCTCTTGCTATGCAGACGATCATTTCTGTGGCAGTGTTTGTAGCGGTGGCTGTTCCATTACTACTAGCTAAGTCACTAAGATCTGAATCGTAATACTGGGTATGATAAAGGCAGTATCCCTCATACTCAATGGTTACGAAGAATGGCAAAGATAGACTTGGTTCGGCGTCCATCTCTAATAAGTCCCCGTCATTTACTCAGATACATCTTTTTTACTGAAATGCAGGTAGAACAAGCGGCGAAAATCCTCAATGAAATAATAGCCAGCAATGGGAATATATCGGATTCCGAGTGGGAGCGTTTTGTACTCAGCAGTAGAGGACTATATGTCAAAGTTATGCGGAAACTTAGAGACGTAGGATTAATCGAAAAAAGAAAAGGTGAATTCTCTATTGCTAATGATTTTTCTTCATCACTAAATAAGCTCAGCAGTTATTGGGCTGCAATAAAGGAATCTTTTGATGAAGGGGACAGGAGCATATCATTCTAGAATCAATCTAGTTTGACTTCACCTTCCTTGATCTCAATCTCCTTTAGTGTTGAGACTGCAAGGTCGCCTTCCAACTTGATAACTCCGAGTTTTGACAATTCTCTTGCATGCTTTTGTGCCAGTCCAGCTGGAATTCCAAGAGCTTTGCCGAGGTCAGCGAATGACATCTTGCCCACTTCATCAACAAGTAGAAGAACTTTGGTATTGGCTTCGAGGCCTAGAACTGTGATATAGCGTTTGGTGCGTTCATCTGCAAGGTCTCTCATCTCTAATGCCATATCTCGCTCTTTCTCCATGAGACGTGTTGCCTTTTCATATGCTTCTCGCTGCATTTCTACAATAGGAATTTTCTCATTTGCTTCTTTGAGTTCCTGTTCCAAATCATAGATCTTTTGCTCAAATTCCTTAATCTCATTGATTTTGTCTTGAACTGCTTCAATCTCTTTCAGGCGCTTAACTGAGAGCTCTTCTGCAGTATCCTTTTCCTTTGTTTTTTCTGCGAGCTCGCGTTCTAGTGTCTTAATCGTCTTTGCATTCGTTTCTGATTCCTGACGTCTTTCAGCTAGTGTCTTTTCGAGCAAATCGACTTTTGATTTCAAGGCCTTTAATTCAGCCTCATTCGCAGGGGCAGGGGCTTTCTTGTGCGACTCCGCCTTTTTATAGACTTCAAGCTCTGTCTTGATTTCCGCTGTTTGAATCCGTTGCTCCTCAAGCTCCGATTTCACGTCATCTCGCTCTTTGGTTCGTTCCTCTATTACTGCATCCTTTCTGAATAGATTCTCTCTCATCTCAGAGATTTCCGATTCAAGGTCAGCTATTCTTCGGTTAAGCTCTTCTCTGGCGACATCCTGAGACCTTGCTTCATTTATCTGGGCGTGAAGGGACTGCATTTTTTCCTGAAGATCTCGAATTTCCTTGTCCTTCTCCGTTAGTACATCGCCTGATGCAAGTGCATCTTCTTCAAGGCTTTGCATAAAGGATCTCACCACATCTTGTTGCTGAATGATGGTGGCTCGAAGATTGGTTTCAGTTTCTCGAACTCTGGTTGCGAAGTCCTTGAATTTTTCTTGAGTTTCGTCAACTATTCTATCAACCAACTCTTTCTCTAGAGATGCAAATTCACCGTCTACTATGTCAACGAATGTCGTTTCGATGACTCCCTTGAACATGGGCATGCGCAGTTTCTCAACCATCTCATCGGAGATGATTGTCTTTAGATCGACGACCTTCCCTCTGAATGTAAGCAGCTGAGCCGCAAAGATCCCAACAACCGTTCGCTGCAGCGCAGTAATATCACTGCGCATAGATTCGAGCTTTTTAAGAAGCGCATCAAAATTCGCAACCGCCTCTGTTCCTTGAGTAATTTTCGCCGCTCTGCCTTCAGTTGAATCAAGACCTTCGACGAATTCAAGTGCAGTAGCTGCGGCCGAGATTAAATCATCCCCACTTTTAATAGGAATAGATGTATCTCCAAATTCATCTTCTCCCTCTGCCATCTTTTGAATGTTTAAATCAGTGAGCGCAGATTCTTTCAAAGCCTTCTGCATATCGGCTTTGTCTTTTTCAGTCAATTTCTCATCTGGCATGGGATTCCCTCAAGGAGCAAGCTACGCAGCTATGATGCGTGTCTCGTGTATAAGGTTTCCTAGAGTATGCTCTTCAATGTTTTTACTGGTGAAAAAATGATTCAAATAGGCACCTAGCCTGTTTCATATCATTCCGCTCCAAGACCAGAGTGTATGCCAACAACTCGGTAAGGTCATATTGGTCAAATGGTATCGTGTTGCCTAATGACCACCAGTAAGAAAATCCTTCAAGACAAGAATATTGGCGTAGTTGGATTTAATGCTCGCCCATTAGCATGCTCTGCGTACAAAGCGGGTGGGAATGCATATGTTTCAGATTACTGGGGGGATTCGGATCTAAATCAGTGCTCTAAAGATTGGGTTGCGGTTCTCAGTTCTGTTCCAGGAAGTCGACAGAGAGGCACACTGGAATCACCTGTGTATATTACTCTGGCCAAGAATTTCCTAGAAGTATTCTCAGAAACCAGATTTGATTTCATTTTGATTGGAAGTGGATTTGATGACCATTCGGAATCGCTGGCAAGGATTGAGGGGATGTTTGGAATAACCGGAAATTCAGTAGAGCAAATGAAATTGGCTAGGAATCGAAGTAAACTCAGGACGCTGGCGAATAGATACAAAATCGGAATGCCTCAAGAATCTCTTGTTGAAGACAAGGATGATGCAATAAAATCTGCAGATGATATTGGCTATCCCTGTGTTGTTCGACCAATCACTTCTGGAGGCGGGGCTGGCATAAGAGTACTACCCAATTCCAATGCCCTTGAAAGATATTATGCGGCTCTTGAAGATACTGGGAAAATTGGTGCTCGAATTATTCAAGAGTATGTGCCGGGCTGGGATGTAAGTGCAAGCGTTCTCGGAGCTAGAAAAGAAGCTATGACACTATCAGTGCAGGGACAGCTTATTGGGCTTCCTTCAACAGGCAGAAACTGTGATTTTGCCTATGGCGGCAACTACTACCCCCCTAGAATCAGCGAAAATACTAATGAGAGGATACGACATGTTTCAGAAGCCATCATCAAATCAATTGGGCTCATTGGTTCAAATGGTATCGATTATGTAGTTGATAAAAAGGGAGACATATGGCTCTTTGAAGTCAATCCACGTTTTCAAGGGTCATTGGAAATGCTTGAGCATGCAGGAAATATCTCCATATCTGAGCTACACGTGAATGCATGTAATGGAGAATTGCCAAATGAAGCTCCGAAATTCAAACCAATAGTGAAGATGATAGTCTATGCAGTAAAGGATGGAATTGTTCCGGATCTGTCTATTTTTCCAAATTCGGTTGATAGGTCTCCAGCAGGTGTTGGCGTTCAGAAGGGAGATCCCATATGTTCGGTTATTGAGATTGGACATAACCTACGAGATGCCTATACTAAGGCAAAATACTGTTTTGATGCAATACAAAAAGGCCTCTGAGAGTGGTTAGATAGGTTAACTCTCTTACCACTCTCTCAAGCCATTCCAGCCACCTATTCACTCATCTTCAGGGATTCCAGAGAGATACCTAGCAATCTTTTTCCGCTGTTCTAAATCATAACCCTTCAAAATAGCCACATCTTCCATCTGTGGACTTCCTCCTCCATGAAGTCCGGCTACTGCAATCACTCCTCCAATTGAAGAACAGAGCATGTCGGAAAGTGTGCGGTATACTTTGTAGACATTTTCCGCAGAAACGTCTTCTTTCCGTTTGATATACTTTTGAAGCAGTGGTCCTATCTTCTCGTCAAAGAAATCTTCTTCGTGAGGAAGTGTGGCCGGGAGTCCTCCTGCAAGGTCAGAAAGTATCTCGAGCTCGTGATAGTAATTCTTGCCTGCATGCTTTCTTCCAACGTTGCAGAAAACGGCATCAGGCACCATAGTACCAGAGGGGTCTTTTGTTCCCTTGTATGCCGCGGCGATGCCTGCTGCATAGACCAATTCACTAACGCTGATCAATTCAGCGAGCTTGGTTTGTACATGTTTTTTATCCTCGATCCCATTGTATTCACTAACTAGGGCGCTGAAGCCAAGAATGATTTCAGAGCTCGCAGGTTTGCATCCAGTATAGCTGTGTCGATGATAAAGAGCAAACAGCAATGCAGCCCACCCGCCAAAGACATGCTCGCCTTCATATCCCCCGAGAAAAACGCGTTCATTTGGAATGAAAACATCATCAAAAATTATGAAGTTCTCTACATCTCCTACCTCGCCCATTGGACATGAGAATTTCTCGCGCTTGAAGTTCGAGGCTCTCGTGACCAGCTGCACTCCATCCCAATCACCAGGCACAGCAAATGCCACGGAATACTGATCTTCCTTCTCGGTTAGCATCCTCGTCGGAGTAACAATGATTTCTTCTGCCACTGCGGCTGCAGTGATATGATTCTTTGCTCCTCTGACAACAATACCATCGTCTCTATGTTCTATCACACGTAGGTAGAGATCTGGGTCAGCTTGTTCATGCGGTCGGAGTGAACGGTCACCCTTAACATCAGTCTGTGCGCAACATCCAATAATATCATTCTCTTGCCAGTAGTTGAGATACTTCTGAAATCTCTGATTATATGGGCGACCTGTCATTGATTCGGCTCGATGTGTAATTATCGACAGAGAGTTCATAGCATCAATACCCATACATCTGAAAATGCAACCCCCACTCTCTCTGCATAATTTTCTAGTGAGTTCTTGCTTTTTCAGAAGGTCATCAACACTCTGGTGAATGTGGGTGAAACGGTTTATCGTTCCATGAGATTCTGACTGGACAGAGAGCAAATCCTTGAACTCAGGTTTGTTTACATTATCTAGTGTCAAAGCGATTACTTTGGCAACGCCCTGCAATCTAGTATCGTCACGCGTGACATTCTGGCCATTCATTATCACATTAGGTTTCATTTTATACAATTTCGATAGATATTCTTCTCCGGTCTTCATAATAAAACACTGCAGCACATTGTTTGTAGCAATACTTAAGCAAAGCGGAATTCAACCGAAGCATAGATAATTTCATTTTTGATGATTCAAATTACTTCTCTTATTGGACTAATCAGAGTGGAGTGCAAACCTATATCTGGAAATACGTCAAACGATATACATCCTGTGCCTGAGGGTGAAAGACTAATGAGGATGTGCGCCAACTGTGGCAAATCCAATCTTCCCACAAGAAAGTTTTGTATCCGCTGCGGACGTTCTTTGCTGACTGATACGAAGGAAAAGAAACCTGTTGCAGCAAAAGTAGAGACAAAAGTCGATACAGCTAAAGCTGAAACTCCCGCAGCAAAAACAGCTGATGCCACCGACGATGGGGAAGATCGCTGGGTCAAGCCAAGTGAAGTTTCACGCGATAGGGTTAGAGCTGCAACCGGAGCAAAAAGGATGACAGAGCTTGAAAAGGCAAGGGCGGCATTTGCACAGGCGGAAGAGGTTGGGATTGAAGAGGGTGATACTGGCGTAGTAGTTACTAGGATGCTTAGAGCTAGCGAGGTCAAGGAATTGATGGAGGGTGTGACTGCCATGCATGGTTCAGAAGTCTCCGAGGATGATGAACCCATTGTAGGACCTCCACCTATTGCCGCTCCGAGTCCAAAGGATATTGAAGAGCAAATCCTTGGGAGTCATTCTGCCTACGTAGAAAAGAAGCCTGAGCCAGAACCTATGGTACCGAGTGATGATGCGCGTGTTTCGGCTACACTCTCGAATGAGTTCTCTAGCTCTAGATATGACGAAATAGAGGCGGAAACGATTTCCAAAGACGACGATAGCGAAACTGCAGTCTTCTCCGCCGTGAATAAACCTCCTGAAACACCCCCTCCAGCAACTGCTCCTCTTACCTCAGAATCACTCGACTACGATGCGATAACTGCGTGCCCGAGTTGCGGAGAAATTGTGAATATTGATCAATTCGAATACCCCAGTGAGATATATAGCGCCATGGGGTCCGCGAGAATCAAGCAGGCTAGATTCTTTGTTGTTCAAGGGAAATATGAGCAGGCACAAAAGATTGTTCGAATTGCAAGGTCACTGTTCATGAAAGCAAATGATGAAGCAGGTTTGGCAGAGGTTGGTAAGTTAGTGGATTCTTTGGCAAGGAGAGGTTAGGATCTCAGCCAAAGGTCGAGAAATTTCTCACGTTCAGAGCTGAATCGTGATTGGTCGTTACACATCATCAGGAACTTTCCATCATAGCCTCGCTGTTTTAACTCTGCAAACATGGGTTCGAAATTAATGCTCCCTGTCCCAATCGGGAGGTGCTCATCGTATTTAGAGGCAATCTCCCGCATCTCACTAGTAGTCAATTGCCGCTCCTTTTTTATCTTCAAAACCTCATCAACCATTTTCTGACCATGGTTATCATGAACAATCACCATTCGAATTCGCTCAAAAAACGATTGAATATGGCCTAGAGCTCTATTATTGGTGGCCATGATTTGTCCATGTCCCAGGTCGAGAGCCATCATGATCCTCGGATGCGCATCACACAAGAGCATGAGTTCTGTGAAGTAGAGACCTAGTGTTTCAATGGCTATTGATACATTTGCCTCTCGCACAATGTCACATAGATTCGGTAGAGCCGATAGAAAGGCTTCAATCTCATTATCATCGTAGAACAATGAGGATAATGTTGTATGAAATGTGACTAGGTCAGCTCCTATCTCTCGGCCTAAATCAATATACGGAATGATATCTTTTGCGAAGTTCATAGGTTCCCATGAGGGATCGCTTGGAAGATGAAGTGTAAATGGAATACCTGCATCGTTCAGCATTCCTTTTGCGGCTCTGAAGTCGATACCATCATCTAGATCCATCCTGAGATCTATAAAATCGGGCTCGAAGGACAAAGCTAATTCAATTTGCTTGTTATCCCGTGCGAAGGTACCGATTTCCACAATCTCAACCTGCCTGAAAGAAGATATCTGAGCCGTCTTTTGTCACTTTTGGTTCAACCTTTTGCACTCGCACAAGCGACGATAGTGTTATTAGAAGCACACGCAATCAATTCATCTACTGCAGTTGGAGCGTCGTACATCTGACAGACCCGGTTGCTTATCTCTTCAAACTGGTTTTTCTTGGTGAGGGCGGAGTAGGCAAGACTAGTCTTGTGGGTCGATATGTCTATGACTCTTTTGAAGGCGACTATCTTGCGACGATTGGTGCCGCGATGCACACGAAACCGGTGAAGGTAGAAGATACTCTCTGCAAGCTTGTAATTTGGGACATAGCAGGGCAGGATGACTTTGCGCAGCTCAGGAAGGCGTACTATCAGAATTCAAGTGGAGCATTCTTCGTCTTTGATACAACACGCCCAGATACAATTGAGCGAATAGAGGAATGGATTGATGCACTCTATGCTGTTACCGGTGAAATACCGCTTGTTTGTCTTGAAAATAAAATTGATTTGAATTCTCAGATTGATAGAAAGAAACTTGATAGACTTCAGAAAAAACATGGATTCAAGCTGATTCAGACTAGCGCAAAGGAAGATACAAATGTTGAGGAAGCATTTCTACAAATGACAAGGGAAATCCTTGAGCGCTCACGAGCGAAGAAACGAACAATAGACTAATCAACAAGTTTGAAGTTGGTATGCATCGTGTCCAGTAGAGAAGCTGACTTCGTACATAAGTTCGTATTTCTAGGAGACTCGGGAGTAGGCAAGACTTCCTTGGTTGAAAGATTTGTATACGACAGCCTTAGCACTGATATGGCTAGGACCATTGGTGCAGTACTGCACGTCAAACGAGTGGAATATAAGGAAAGAGTTCACAAGCTCGTGATTTGGGATCTTGGGGGACAGGAGTCTTTTGCAGAGCTGAGAGAGCAATACTGCTCCAATGCTAGCGGCGCATTCTTTGTGTTTGATAGGACACGACCTAGCACATTTGATAGCATTGAGAACTGGCTACGGGCACTAAAGACTGCAGCAGGCGACGTTCCTGTTGTCGTAGTTGAGAATAAAGTGGACTTGGAATCACGCATGGATGATGGTATGGTGCATAGCGTTATTGCCAAGCATGTCTTGAAGTATATTCAGACTAGTGCTACAGAAAATATCCATGTTGAACAAGCATTCACCGAGTTAGTGCGGGAGATTGATGACCGTCTGATAGATAGACGATGAAATATTCAATGTGGTCCGATGGAGTCGTCTCTCTTGTATGCCTTGCCTAGCTTCTGTTTCCTGCCAGTCTTGACGTAAATTGCCCGTTCGGCCATCTGAAATGCATGATCAGCTGCTCTCTCGAAATATCGGCCAACAATTACATAGAACATCGACATCCTTTCAATGCCCTCTTGTTTCCGGAGATATTCGCTAATCTCTTGAAACATCTCTTCGGTTTCTTTGTCACTTTCAGCTTCAAGACGTTCCAAGTCGTTTATGCCGGATAAGTCCTCATCAAGGATGGCTATACTAGCGATTACTAGAGTCTGTCGAGCCAAATCAGCCAGATGGGGAAGCGAAATCAGCTCTTTGTAATGTTGTTCTCCTTCACAAAGACGGGCAATGTGAGCAATCTTGTAGGCATATCTTCCAACACGGTAAAGATGGTGACAAACTTGGAGGTAGGTTGCGAGCCTACGAAGGTCTTTGGCAACCGGCTGTCGGCGAGCAATAGTTTCGAACACGTCTCGTTCAATCTTATCCGATAATTCTTCAATCTTGAATGACCTCTCTTTCACCTGCGATGCCTTTACCTGATCCAACTCTTGGAAGGCTACCATCGATTCCATTAGTAGACCGATTGACATATCGAAAAGAATTCGTGTGCTTGACTTAATGTCCTCAAGATAGTGTTCTAGTTGTTTCCTGGTGCCGCTCATTTATCCAATCCTCCCTGTGATAAACGCCTCTGTTCTCTCATCCGCCGGTGCCTCTGCAATTGTGCTGGTTTTATCGAACTCAACAAGTTCTCCAAGGTAAAGAAATGCAGCTTGGTCTGAAACTCTGAACGCCTGCTGAACATTATGGGTAACCATGATAATAGTATAATCCTTCTTGAGTTCAACAACCAAATCTTCAATCTTGCCTGCACTTATAGGGTCTAGAGCCGATACGGGCTCATCCATAAGGAGCACAGGAGGATCCACAGATAACGCACGAGCAATACACAATCTCTGCTGCTGGCCGCCTGAGAGATTCGGAGCAGGCTGATCCAAATCATCTTTTACCTCATCCCATAGAGCCGCTTTCTTCAGTGAAATCTCAACAAGCTTCTCTAGCTCCCCCTCATCTCTCAATCCGTGAAGACGCGGTCCATAGATAATGTTCTCTCTTACACTCATTGGAAACGGATTTGGCCGCTGAAAGACCATGCCAATATTCTTTCGTAAATCGTATACACTCGATCCAGCTCCATATATGTCAGACCCCATAAAGAGGACTTCCCCCTCTCGTTTGAAGCTAGGCACCAAGTCGTTGAGTCGATTAATCGTTCGCAAAAGTGTTGATTTTCCGCATCCAGATGGTCCCATAATAGCAGTAATAGTATTGTCTTTGAAATAGCATGAAATGTTTTTGAGTATCTTTTTCCTTCCAAACCATGTGCTTAGATTCCGTACTTCTATATGGTATTGAAAATCCATATTCAAACCAACCTCCTTGTGACTTTTCGAGATATGATGTTTGCAATAATATCAACAACAAGGACCATTACCAAAAGCGTCAATGCAGCCCCATACGCTTTTACTTGGAGATATTCTCTTGGGTCACTAATGTATGCCCATATCGTATATGGTAGAGATGCAACCCATGATCCTGAGCCCTGCAGCTCAGTGGGGACTCCCAAAGAATTTCCAGCCGTGAAAATGAGTGGTGCAGTCTCTCCCATTACTCTGCCAACAGCCAGCAAGACACCAGTTATGATCCCTGGGAATGCTGATCTAATAGTTACATTCCATGTTGTACTCCATTTTGTTGCGCCTAATGCAAGTGATGCTTCCCTCAAAGACATAGGTACAGCCTTCATTGCTTCCTGAGTGGTTCGCAGTATGGTCGGTATCATCATGAATGCAAGTGTTAGACTTCCGGCTAGAATACCCATGCCAAGATGTAGAAAATCGACTATGAAGGCAAAACCAAAGGCTCCAAAAACAATTGAAGGAATTCCAGCAAGTACATCTGATGCGAACTCGACAATATTGCGTACAACTCCTGGTTGAGTGTATTCTGTGATATATACAGCGCCAAGAACACTGAGGGGAATTCCAACTAGACTAGCCAAAGTGATTAGCTCCACGGTTCCAACAAGAGCATTCCTAATTCCACCTTCGAGGCCAACACCCGGAAAGGTCCAGAGGAACGCAAAGCCCTGTGAAGGACCTGTTCCAAAGAGTTGTGTAAATCCAACTGAAAGAAGCTGAAATAGAATCAAGAAGAACGGAGAAACAATTAGAATGATCGCTCCTCCTAAGAGCAGCTTAAAGATTAGATCCTTTATTTCTCTCCGAGATTTTCCCGATATGAATGACTTCATCCGATGAATAATGTTCTCTCCAGAAAGCACCTTTCAAACAAGCCCCCTTGTCTTCATTCCCCATCGAATGAAGAGTTTTGCAGTGACTGTGAACATAATGGACATTAGCAATAGAAACAAACCCACAGCGAACAAGGCTGAACGCCAGAGGGGAAATACAAAGGCATACCCTAACTGGTTGGTAATAATGCTCGTCATCACATACGCGGGATCGAACAGAGTGTAAGGAATCTGAAGTGAGTTGCCTGTAACCATAAGAACAGCCATAGTTTCTCCAACTGCACGTCCTAGTGAAAGCACTATGGCTGCTCCAATACCAGGCAGTGCTGCAGATAAAACAACCTTTCTTGCAGTTTCACTCTGAGTTGCACCAAGTGCGTAGGAAGCTTCTCTCAGTGAACTGGGGACTGTCATTAAAGCATCATTTGAAATTGTCACCACTGTAGGCAGCAACATGATAGAAAGAATAATCCCTCCAGCAAGCAAGCTCAAGCCATTAGATTGAACTCCAAAGGCAGGTGCAACTGAATCACTAATCCAAGGGACTAGGACTATATATGCCCATAAACCATAAACAATTGACGGAATTGCAGCCATCATCTCAATGACCATTTTAATTGGCTGTTTCAGCCGCATTGGACAAAATTCGCTAAGGAATATAGCTCCACCTACTCCAAGTGGTATTGCAATACCAATGGCAATTGCCGTGCAAAACAGCGAGCCAACAATGAAGATTGCGATACCATATAGATCTCTGTTTGGATCCCAGGTTGGATTTACTATAATGCCAGGTCCGCCCGCAGGATTCGTGAGAATTGGAATTGCTTCGTACCAAAGAAAAGCCAAGATTAGGATAATTATGATTGTACTGGCAGAAGCCGGCACCAAAAGACCAGCTTTTCCCATCATGTCTATTCGGCCAGGCTTATCAGAATCAATGAAATTCTCAATCGATTTGGAGATCTTGGTTGGTGCCAGCTTAATACTCTGAATAGCAATCTTTGCTCTACTATTCTGTTCACCATTGGCCTCCAATTCGTGTTCATTGTTCAGAGATTCCATCCTCCATTCGTCATTAGTACGCTATGAGCTAGGAGACATCTCAGCTATAATAGCAAGCGAATATGCTTGAGCTGAAGTCCCGTTTATCGGAACATAGCCAACAGCAGGTATATACCTTTGACCTTGGACAAGACACCAGGTCAGATATGTCAATGTGTACCATTGTAGGTTTTCTCTATTAATGAGATAGAATAGCAACCGGGCAATCGGGTATGCACCTTCTAAGTTGGAGTTCATTAGATCCTCATTTGGTTCTGATAGTTCGGAAGGTATTGCACGAATTGAATTTTCGAGTGAAGGAGCTACCCACTCATCATTTCCAGAGTTATAGAGTTCAATGGCAACTAGCTCTTCAAGGAATGCCAAGCCAACATAGCCAATACCATGATCATCGTTTCCAACACCTGAAGCCACTCCTGGGTTGCCATCAACTGCATTAATACCTGCAGGAAATGACAATGCTTCTTCGTGGCCCAGATGCCACTCGAATTCAGCATTATTCATATTGGTATTCTCATCCGCTGTTTCTAGCCAACGAGCGAATGTTGAAGTTGTCCCACTAGCATCAGACCGAACATATACATTAATTGGACCTGTTTGCTGAATGCTAACACCGAATGTAGTTTCAAATGACTCCCAGGTAGTTACATTTCTCTGAAAGATAGATACAACCATGTCACAATCCATTCTCAATACGCTACCATTCACAAATGGATTTGCCACTACTCCCAAAGCATCTGCAGATATTGGTAGAATTTCCACATTTGGATTGTCATTAACATACTCCTGGTTAGGATAGGTACTTGATGCTCCAACATCTATGAGACCTTCTGCAACTAGAGACAGACCAAGGCCTGAACCTCCAGTACTGGGATTGACTGTCAAACCAGGTTGGTCTCTATGGAAGTATTCAGCCCAATCCTGAGAGAGAGGATACACAGTAGTCGACCCTGCAGTCGTAATTGTTGCGCTTCTAGCATCATTTGGAGGAGGACTTATGAAAACAAGACCTCCAGCACCAAGAATAATTCCAATGAAGAGCCCAGCGATGAGCCCACGTTTTTGTTTTAATATCGATGATGCCATGACGATATCCTCGAGTGTTAGCTATGCTTCCCATATGGTATATCGAATTAAGCTAATCGCTATGCTCAGAAAAAATCAGAATTACTGCCATGGCAAGTATATATAAGAAGGGCCTGAAATTCTGCGCTCGCAATGGTAAGCGTAATTGAGAATCTGATCATTGTTGTTGGTGGCCTTGCGCTTTTTATGTTCTCCATTAATATGCTTCGTGAAACACTTGGAAAGCTATCAGGAGCTAGAGTTGTCAGAATTCTCGAAAAGGTCAGCAACGACCCAATTAGAGGAATAGGTGCAGGGACCGCAGCCACATTTATGACTCAGAGTTCCAGTATCACAGTACTTACGCTGATAGGATTCGTAAATGCAGGAATGATGACATTCAGGCAATCAGTTAATGTCATGTTGGGCTCGGAAATAGGCACAACAATTACGGCTCAGATTGTATCCTTCGATATTGGATTCTTGTATTGGCCACTGCTAGCTTTCGGTTTCTTTGGGATGATGCTAGCGCCGCGCGAACCATGGAAAAATGTCTTTCGAGTGATATTCTGTCTTGGGCTAATATTCTTGGCAATGGAATTCATGAAGGATGGAGCCAAGGCCATTCTGAATGACCCCGAGAATACGTTCTTTGTTGATGCTATCTCAGAATATAGTGCTATACCATTGGGTGGCATCTTGATTGGCACAGCTATTGCCGGGACAACACAAAGCAGCTCTGCAACTACAAGTCTCGTCATTGCTCTGGGAAGTGCAGGACTTATTGGACTCCCAATGGGAATCGCTTTGGTGATGGGTGCAAACATAGGAACTTGCTTTCTTGAGCTTATCGCTGGAATTGGAGCAACAACTCCTGCGAAACGAACAGCCATAGCTCAGGCTATGATCAACGTCACTGGAGTGGCAGTTTTTTACCCATTCATAGGAATCTTTTCAGATGTGATTGCACTTACGGCAACTGACCTACCAAGGCAAATTGCAAATGCACACACGATTTTCAATGTCTTTGTCAGCCTAATGTTCATTCCGCTTGTTGGTCTACTAGTTAGATTCTGTGAGAGGCTAATACCTGATAAGGAGGGCGAGATTATTGGTCGCCATTTCTTTGATGATCAGATGCTAAACATGCCGCAAGTCGCAATTAGAGAGGCTGAGCGTGAAATCTATAGGATTGCAGAAACAACCTATGATATGATCCTTCTTGGTGAAAAAGCACTGCTGGATAAGAACCTCGATGAAGCACGAAGAATTATGCAGCTTGAGGAAGATGTGGATGAAAGATGTAGGTCTACCGAATTATTCATCGACAAGATTCGAGAAGAGGAATTAAGCGAGAAGGATATCATCTGGAGAATGAAGCTTCTTGCAATGCTTACTGATATAGAGCGTGTAGGAGACCTCTGCGAGAACATCGGAGAATTTGCACTAGAACGAATGCGAAATGGGATTACATTCTCTGACCAAGGTTCTCGTGATATTAGAGAGATGTTCCATCTTGTTTCAGAAACATACAAGAAATCCATTCGAGCACTAGAAACAAGAAACAAAGCAATAGCAAAAGATGCCGAAGAACTAGAAGATGAAGTTGATTTGATGGAGAGAGAGCTTCGCGAGGCTCATACTAGGCGGCTAGCAGAAGGGATATGTCACCCTGAAGCAGATACCGTATTTATTGAAACGCTGCGTAGCCTTGAAAGAATCAGTGATCATGCTGACAACATCGCGTTAGATATCATCATGGATCGCTAGGCTAAACTTATGACGTCATATTGAAACCATGGGAGTGGGAGATATATTGTCACCAGATAAGAATTCCAAATCATATCTGAATGAGCTTGATGGAAAAGAGTGGGTCAAGGCAACAAAATCCTGGTTTGTGATAAATCCGCGGCCTCGTTCGAAGAACGAACTGAATCACCCTGCAAAATATCCCGAAGAGCTAGTGCAGCGATTTGTAAAATTCTTCACTATGGAGAATGATTGGGTTCTAGATCCATTTGCAGGAGTCGGGAGTACTCTTGTCGCATGCAAGCAAATGAATAGGAATGCTGTAGGTATTGAATTAAATCCTGATTTTGTGAGGTTGGGACAGAAAGCAATCCTGAGTACCGATGGAAAAGGGATATGTCATTTCCTTATTGGAGACGCTCTGCTGACTAAGCAAAGCATTGAAGCAGAGTTCGAAGATGGAATCCCTCAATTCAAATTTGTTATGACATCGCCACCATATTGGAACATGTTACGGAAATCCCGTGGAGGAAACGAAACTGTTCAGAAGGAACGTGAAGAGGAAGGTTTGCCTATCTACTATAGTGACCTGGAATTGGATGTTGGAAATATACAGGAGTACCAAGAATATCTTGAAAGAATTGGTGAGATATTCTACAAGCTTCGGGATTTGCTTATAGACGGAGCATATATTGTGGTAGTCGCCCAAAACATGAGAGATGTAGATGGTATAATGAAACCAATTGCATGGGATCTGGCTCAGCGCTTATCACAGGACTATGCACTCCGTCAGGAAATGATTTGGTGCCAAGATAACAAAAGGCTTGGATGTTGGGGGTATCCAACGACTTACGTTTCTAATGTTCATCATCACTACTGTCTGGTTCTGCAAAAAAACTGAGTGAAGACATATTCTTCATAAGCACTCGAAGAGTTGGGCAAAATCATGCTGGTGAATGTTAGAGCACTTCATGCAGAAGATAACGAGCAAGTTAGAAGGGTTTCAAATAGTGTGTGGGAGGATGACTATATTGCGAACAATTTTCTATCCTGGATTGATGATCCTAGTTGGCACTTCGTTGGAGTATTCGAGGATGATGACTTAGTATCCTTTACGGCCCTTCAGGAAGTTCCTGGTGCAATATTTGGTTGGATCAAGGGCCTTCGAACTGACATAGACCGACAAAGGAAGGGGTATGGGTCACTTGCAGTTAGGCGCGCATTGGAGATTGCGAAAGGCATTGGACTTCATGAAATAAGGTATGTAACAGGTTCGAGGAATGAAGCATCTCTTCAACTGGCGTTGAAGCTCGGATTCGAGGTATTTGAAAAAGTGATGTCATTCAGACTAACAAAACCTTTTCCTCCAAGGCCAAAACCAAGTCCCTCAATTGTTCCATTGAATGCAGATGCAGCAAGAGTCTATGAAGCAGTTCAGCGTTTTCCAGACCTTATGGGAACCCAGACGATACCATTCCCATACGAGTTTGAAGAGAAGACTCGTGAGGGATTTGAAAGAGTTGGTAGAAAGGTAGATTTCAAACTCATCATTAGTGACAGTGGTGAAGCCTTGAGTCTATTCTATATTCGAGATTTTGAGAACGATGGAACAGTGAACAGAAGAGCAACTCTTTTTGCTCGCGATAGAAGCGCGTTTGTTGATACTATCTCGAGAATTATTGAAGATACTGAAAGGGATGGAATAGAGAGTCTTGGATTCTTGCTTGGTCCCAACGCTTCCGACTGGGTATCATCAATGATGCTGCTGTCCGAGGAGTATATGAATCGGAGTCTCATCCTTCTGACTCTAAAACTATAACTCCCTTCAGAAAGAGTAATTAAGCCCCAAATATGTCTTAGTGAATTCAGTGATAACAATGGGCGAGAGTGGAATACCAAAAGAAGTAACCTATGCGAGCTACATAATCCTGCTAGATATCTTCACAGGAATTATTGTTAGTGCAATAATGTATTACCTCTATGAGGATTGGACTGCAGGTGTTGGGCTCATAATAGCCATTGTGGGAGTCTGGGTATTTCTGGAGATCAAGAAAATGAATCCAACGGCATGGCAGTTGGGTATAATACTGAATCTCGCAGGACTAGCCCTTTACTTGTTGGGAAACATTATGGTGGGACTTTCAGGTGCTCTACTGTGTTTGATATCAGTGATTTACCTGTACTCACCAGCTGTTAGACAACACTTCCAATAGGTCCAGTACATCTCGGGTGACATACTAATGGCACCCGAGTCATTTCTTTCAGTCTGGCTCATCCAGACCTAGAGCTGCATCTGTTTCTTCTTCAAAATCATAGAGCACTGACCATTGTGGTGAATAATAGATTGGTTCGTGGTCACGTTCCTCCAACTGGAGTCCCTCTGTGTTAGCAATAGCCTTTCGTACTGTAAATGATTTGGCTCCATCCCAACGCAAGTACGCATTCAAATCAAATGAAAAATTGCCCTGAAACACACCACACGGTCCTCCACAGAATATCTGCTCCCCTCGAATCTCAAGAACACCACCACAGTATTTGCAGATTGCGTCACGACCGTGTGCATAGATTCGACCATCTATTATCTGAACAAAGAGAACCGTATCATCCCCTTCAAAGACACCCCATACCTCGCCACCATGAATGACCTTCCGCCATAGTTTAGCAGGAGGTCGCCTATCTGACTTGATTTTTGGAGGTTTAGAATGGTTAACCTTCTTATCACTTGGGGAAGCATTTTCAAAGTCAGTTAGTCGGGTCTGAACAGTCTTTTTCACATATCCTTGTGAACTATGACCCTAAATAAACACCAAGAAATACGTACATATCTAGATTCAATACTCGATATAGAGGATGTTCGCTATTGCTAAACACCTGTGCCATAAACCACTTTGACATAGAGATTGTCAATGGCTTGGCGAGTCAAGTCAAATTCCTTCTCCGCTCGCACAAGAAAATCACTCCACATGTTCACTAGGGCAGCGGCGCGTCTTCGAGAATCGGCTTCAGATATTTCAGTCACAATCATCGCTTCTCTAATGTTATCCTCAAAACCATCAGGTAGCCAATCGAGCATCCTAGTATAGAAATACCGCCATTTGGGTGCAGGGAGAAAGGAACGATTCAAAGAATACACGAGTTCGAGAAGCATATCGATCCCATAGTTTACAGAGTACTCTGCTGAAATCAAATCGTCACGGTCAATCCAAAGATCAATCATGGTAGGAGCGTATTCCTCAGTACCTGAACAATACCATGTGAAATAGATCATATTCTTGGCAATTCGTACCTTCCATGTATCTTCATCCATATACAGTATTTGTTTCAATGCTGCTGCGACATTTCCTGTTCTATCAAAAGCCAATTCAGAGTGTAAGAAATCCCATCTCTGATATTCATCCCAATCCCGTTTTCTGAAATCATCTATCAAGTATACCTCTACATCCATCTCGACATGCGACCTGTCTTCCAGAGTAGCTGAAATAGAGGGGAGAAAATCTTTAGTAAATGGATCTTCATTGTTCATCAATACGATAATATCAACATCTGAGTATTTGTCAGCGAATCCCCTTGCCAATCCGCCAATATACAGAATACCCTCAACCGAAGTGAAGTGAGAAACCCTCTCATTAAACTCTTTGGCAATCATTCTGAAAGTATCTATCTTGTTTTCTCCTCTCATCCCAAACATTGCTTCCAATTCTCCTACAGAGCAGCATGGATATTTTCTAATCTCTCCCTGGCGGAATCCCCAGCTTGCATCAACCAGGTAGAGAGTGTATTGCAGATATAGTCTTTACAGTGCGCGCATGTTTCAACTCCCTTCTGACTGGCACACGCACGAACTATACATTGACTGGACCAGCGAAAATGAATACCATTCTCAACCTTGCACCCCTCGCAATTGATATCTTCTATACTGACAGGGTATTGAGGTGAGTCCCATTTCTTCTGTGTCTCTACTCTGAGCTTGTTGTCATTATTTATCCTCGCAACAAACGCTGGACATTCCTCACAATCTAAACCACAATATGCCATTTCCATTTTTCGTCATATTGGAAAAAGAAGCATTGCGATTGTTGCAGTACTCATATTCTTGAAATATGGATCAATTTTGACTTGTAGGGGGAAAAAAAAGACCCTGTAATTATGCATCTATCTGTTCTTAGATAGATAGATCTGCTACCAATTCCAGTAAATAATTCTCAAGATCCTTATGCTTCGCAGTTTCAACAAATGGAGTCTTAGAAAATTCACCTCGAACCTCGCCTATCATGAATCCAGTTTCTCCTTTTTTAATGCAATCAATCGCAAATGCACCCAATTTTGTTGCTAGTATTCTATCCTGACGAGATGGATTCCCGCCCCGCTGTATATAACCCAATACCGAAACTCTGCATTCTTCACCAACCATCATAGATAGCTTCTTGCTTATTTCCACAGCATTTCCTTCTTCATCACCCTCGGCAACAATGATGAATGCAAAGTTCTTTCCTCTTTTCCTTCCAGCTGCAATGTCCTCTGCTATTGCATTCAAATCTGTTGGAGTTTCAGGAATTACTATTGCCTCTGCGCCGCAAGAAATCCCAACATCTAGAGCAATAGCACCTGAATGTCGACCCATCACCTCGATTAGAAAGAACCTATCAAAGGATTGTGCCGTATCACGGATTTTGTCCACCGCATCTATTGCATTGTTGACAGCTGTATCAAAGCCAATACTGTAATCTGTGCCATAGACATCATTGTCAATCGTACCAGGCAACCCGATTATCAGCCCTTTCCAAACCTGCTGGAGTGCTTCCATAGCTTGCATTGTACCATTTCCACCTATCGCGACCAGCGCACCAAAATCCTCTTCTTCCAGTATTCTAGCAGCCTTCCTCTGACCTTCCTCTGTTCTGAACTCCTTTGACCTGCCTGTTGTTAGAATGGTACCGCCTCTATGGATAATATTTGCCACAGACCTGGCCTCCATTCTCGTAAAACGCTTTTCTAAAAGGCCCTGCAATCCGCCAGTTATTCCAATGATTTCAAAGCCCCTGGAAATGCCAACCCTTACAAGAGCACGTATACAAGCATTCATGCCAGGGCTGTCTCCGCCGCTGGTGAGGATTCCAACTTTCATATTAAGGGCATATTTCTTCATAACAAATAAGCTATGCGGCTGAATATCCGCAATACAGTTTCTCAATGAAACAAATGTTCGATCGGTGCATCAAGCTCTCGAAGCAAAGTAATGAAGATAATCTGTACCAGGAACATCATAGCCAAGCTCTCTGAGGAGTAATGCAAGTTGACCGCGATGATGATTTGCATGCAGAACATACTGAAGAATGAAGTCCATAATGTCAAGCTCAATAGGATTTTCAGATATGTGCCGGACCAAAACCTTGCCTTGAGGTATGTGCTGAAGCACTCTACTCAGGCGTTCATCATAGTCGTTCCACATTGAAAGAAGCTCAACTCTTTCTGAATTCAATATTGATTCGTATATCCCTTCATCAGAGGATTCATCCAAGATCCTGAAGCATGTTGCGAGAGCGGCTGTAATATGAGTAGATATCTCTCTAACATTCCTGCCTGCAATGTTAGTTTCATAGTCAGGCATCCTCATTTCAAGAACAATACTCCGTATTCTTTGATTTGCCCAGTAATGATACATTGCCAAGTTTTTGAATACCACTTGGTACCACCGGAAGCTAAAGCCACAATGGATATTATTACTCTTCATATTACATTAGATGAGACCGCGCAACCTAAGGTAGACATAGAATGGAATTGTCAGGACCATACTGGCAAGAAGGACAATCAGAAAGGCAGTGGGCTCATTCATAAACGGCAAGCCAACATTCATGCCATAAATAGATGCAATTAGTGTTGGAACACTTACTAAAAGAGATACAGCGGTGAGAGTCTTCATTACAGTGTTAAGATTGTGACCAACAATACTGTCGTAGATCTCCATTGCATTCTCAATGAGCTCTCTATATATCATACTCAGTTCAATTTGCTGTTGGAGGTCAACTTCAAGTTCCTCAAGACGATCCTCATCAAGTATCATCCTGCCAAACCTATGATGACGCTTCATTGCACGGAGGACACGCATGTTCCCTTTTAGTGCAGCATCTACATAGATAGAATCTCGTGAAAGCTGAAAGAATTTGTCCATGTGGGAAGGGTAGAGGTCTCGCTGAATATCCTGCTCAGTATTCTTGATAGTTGCCTCAATAATGTCCAGGACAGTTTCGAATGAGTGGATAACAATTTCCCACTGATTGTAGATTATCTCACTCGCTGCCGTACTCCTCTTAATCACTGTCCTCAGTCTTTTCCTTCGAAGGGGGACGACCTCATGCTGCATCACAATAATATCTCGACCATTTGTGAAAATGCCTATAGGCGCAGTCGAATATGCTCTATCGGTACAATTGAGATCCACTGGAACCCTAAGAACAATCATTGTGAACTTATCTTCAATTTGTATGCGAGGTCTCTCATCCATGTCAAGCATATCTTGCAGGTCTTCGAGATCCACTTCGAACTTACTTGAGAGGGGTCCAAAGTACTCTGGTTGAATTCCAATCATTTCTATCAGCAGAGGTTCATCGGGTGCACTCTCTAGGTCAGGATATTTTATTCCGCTTTCTAGTGCCATAATCGTGAAATTGTACTCTTTGGACTCGCCACTCATTTCTTTTCACCTCTTGACAAGTTCTACATAGCTGATAGCAATCAGGTATTTGGTTTGGAATATTACACTAGGTTTCCGCGCAAGGTAAGACTCCGAATTTAATCAGGATATAATCCTAACCGACCTGGGGTACTGATATCAGTAACTCAGATTACCACGCTTTCAATTTCCACTTTTCGGTTCTTGATGCTGAGTGTGTCAGAGTCTATCTTTTTGCCCCCGAAGAGCTCTGCCTCCGGCAAACCTCGATATAATGCATCTGCTATTCGTCCCATTGCATCTGCTTTCATTATTCCAGAGCCGCTTGCGCCATTTGCCACTAGCACGCCATTTTCATAATACACAAACGGAATCGCATCCGGAGAATAACAATAGCCTCCGGCCCAGCTATTCACAGGTCGAGTCGAAGCAAAGGCAGGAAAATATTTGGAAAGCACTGGAAATACACTGTTTTCGTAGTAGGCGCTCTCTGGAACCATATCCTCATCTGTTTGGATATACTTGTATGCCCGACCCAGTTTGTCCCCGCACCCAATCCAGAAACCCTTCTCTTGCATTTGAGGCCTGAAGTAAACGCCAGCGCTGGGCAAAATGATGAATGGGCACATTCCAAGATCGTTGAATCCCTTTGTATTCAATAGTCCTTCTAGTTCTTTGTTGTCATTTCCATGAACAACATAGATGTGCCTTTTCTTTCCCTTTGTTCTGCTGTCCATTCCAATCGGATCAAGTAGCTCGTTTGCCCATGCGCCTGTGGCAAGTACAATGCACTTCGCGTGGAATTCTCCTTTGTCTGTCTTTACACCGACGACCTTCTTCTGCTGCCATGCAAATGGCTCACCAGGAAGGTCAAGCTTTGGGTCAGCCTCAAGGATGAGTTTTTCGACGTCTATACCGAAACGTGGCTTAACCTTACTCATTTTCTTGAATTCCTCAAAGTAGAATTCGACATATCGGGTTGGGTCTAAAACGCCACAATCTGGCCCAAAAAGACCATAGTCAACTTCTTTGAGATGCATAAGTTCTGCTTCTTCATCCCCGTGAAAATCCACGTTGAGAGAAGGAATCAACTCTTTGAGTTCCTTTTTATTGTAGACCCTGTAATTGACCTCCGAAGCCTCCATTCTCTTCATCCAAAGTTGCACACTTTCACTGTTGAATTGAGATTCATTCAAAAGCCATAGATAGCCACACTTTTCAAAAAGCAGTTCGAAACCCAAGTCTTTTTGCACATGCTCGATGAATTTTATCGATGAGTCAGTCAAAAGCTGGTTTGTTGAAGAAGCAAACATATTCCTTACTGCGGCAGCACTCATTGCTGTATTTGCCTGTCCTGCTGCAAGGTATCTATCAACAAGCAGAATTGCTTTGTCAGGATTGTTCTTCTGCAGATAGTATGCTGTTGCAACGCCGATAATACCAGCACCTACGACAATAATATCAAAGGTTTCGGAATCACTCATCTACTGGTGCCTCCAAGCCGTTTCTGGCGTGTTTCACCTCGAACCTTTAACCCTTATGCTTTGAAGACTTCATAGAGATAGAATTGGAGATAAACCTGACCTTTGTGGAGAATGGATTTTTGCTCTCACTGTATATTCCTTTTAGTCAAAGCAAATTGATTCTGGAGTCTGTTTGAAGGCACAAGATTATTCTTCTATGGCCTCTCCCAAATTATTGCATAAGATGGAGCTAGAATATTATGGATCTCTCATTTCAAGCCAAAAGAATTGTTCCTTCAGCAACCCTAGCAATTAATGAGCAAATTGCTAGTCTCCGAGAACGCGGAGAACAGGTCTATCATCTGGGTTTTGGTGAATCGCCGTTCCCGGTTCATCCACTTGTACGCAAGGCTTTATGCGATAACTCATGGCGACACAGCTATCTTTCCACTCAAGGGATTCTTCAGCTTCGAGAACAGGTATCACAATTCTATAGGGACGTTTTTAATTTGCAGTATTCACCAGAACAAGTCATTATTGGTCCTGGAAGCAAACCACTCATGTTTGCAGCGCTTACAGCACTTGATGGCCCTATACTCCTAACTGCACCATCGTGGGTTAGCTATCAGCACATGGGCCGCTTTCTTTCACGAGATGTGCATCATATTATGACTGACTCGAGCAACTCTTATAGATTGGACCCCGAACTTCTTGCTAATGCTGTTCAGGACCTGTCGCTAGGTCAAAATGAACAGAAGGTTCTCGTCCTGAACTATCCCTGTAATCCTACCGGGCATAGCTACACAGAGAACCAATTGAAGGGAATTGCAAAAGTAGCCCGGGAAAATAATATTGCTATATTATCAGACGAGATATATGCCCTCACACGTTTCACAGATCAAGAACATCATAGTATCTCCGAATACTATCCTGAAGGCACTCTTATTACGAGTGGGCTTTCTAAAGACCGGTCACTAGGAGGGTATCGTCTCGGAACATTACTAATCCCACAAGATGAAAAATCACTTCTCAGGAGTATCTTGGCTGTTGGAAGCGAGATATGGTCAAGTGTTTCCGCACCCATCCAATATGCCGGTATAGAGGCCTACAGAACAGACACTGGTATTATAGAATACATAAACAACTGCACGATGGTTCACGAACTTGTAACAAGGTATGTCTACAGAAGAATCAGCAAGGTGGGAATATCATGTCCTTATCCGCAAGGAGCTTTCTATCTATTTCCAGACTGGAATGATTATAGAACTGAGCTTGCGAATAGGGGGATTGCTACTTCTGGAGAGCTGGCAAGAGTTCTGCTAGAAACCTACCATGTGGCAACTCTACCTGGAGCTGAATTTGGAATGCCTCCGGAGAATTTATCGTTGCGTCTTGCAACTGTTGACTACGAGGGAGAACAGGCATTAGAATCGTTCCTAAGTGATGAGGATTCAGCATTGGAGAATCCTGATAGATTTGTTGCAGAAATTGCACCCCGCATCGAGAATGCATGCAGCAAGCTTCAGGAGTTCACTATGCATTTTTGCGTTTGAATTAGAACCAGTCACAATGCAGGCCCACTGGAAAATCGAATTCATTGGCAGATACAAGGAATCTAAAATATCAGCGAGCAGAAGACATATCAAGAATCATGTACAAGTGACCTGGGGGTTAGAGAGTGCCCGGTTTAGTAGTTAGAAAGGATAATGGCGATTTACACTGGTACCCGCTCTTTAGGCAAGATCAGAAGTTTACGTTCTATCCATCCAAGGATTATGGACAAAGAGAAACAGGCTTTAAGGTCGGGAGAGGTTTCAATTTCGAGAAGTACTTGCCAGGATTTTGGATGACAGGCGGTCAGATGGAAGGACGGCGAAGGATTGGTGGCGGAAACTCGCTAGTAGTTGCTGAGAAAGACGGAGACCTGAAGTTTTATAGATTTGAAAATGAAACATTTCTTGTCAGTGGAACAGGAGACAAGGTAGGCAAGGGTTTCAAAAGTAGTTGGGACTTCTATGTCGCGGAATGGATGGCCAACGGAACTTCAGATCTTCTCGTGAGAGATGAAGATGGAGACCTCCGCCTATTCCCATGGGACGGGAAGGAGTTTCGAGACCTCGGACGGTCAGAAAATGTTGGTAAAGGTTTCAAGAAGGATAAATATCCGGACTTGTTCCCAGGATACTGGAGAGGAGGTAAATACCCAGATCTTGTCGCGAGAGAGGAGAATGGGAGTCTTTGGCTTTACCCGTTTAATGGAGAATCATTTAGAGACGCAGGTGACCGTGAGAGGATAGGGCGCGGCTTCGGTGACCAGTTTACTCATTTTCTCATCGATGAATGGATGCAGAATGGAACTCCCGACATGATTGTAAGGGACAAGGGAGGGAGTCTTAAGAGATATGTGTTCGGTAGACAAGGCAATGATTTCAAGTTTGAAGACGGACCCTACGAAACCGTCGGGAAAGGATTCCATGATGATTGGACATATCTAGTGGGTCATTGGAGAATGCCTGGAAAGCCCGATCTCATCCTTAGAGATGACGATGATAATATGAGATTCTATCCCTTCGACGAAGGAGAATTCACAGACCTGCCAAAAGGGGATAAGTACATCGGAAAGGGCTGGAAGTTCACACATTTCTGGGACTTCTATCCGATTTGAAACTGTGATTGCATCCACGCATCTGCCTCTCATCTGCTCCCAAGTCGTTTCCAATTAATATTAATGCGAGAGAGCTTCCCATGTAACTGGGTGAAGTTTCTTGAGATGGAGCGTTCTTTCAGAACTTCCTGATGACGTTTTTCAACAATGGCAAAAAACTGGCGGCTCTCTAAATCCAAGCTCAGTTCTGGCATCAATCAATGAAGATGGATCTCCTCGGACAGCGCCCTTTGGTAGTCTCAGAGCTATCTCTCCGAAACTGTTACGTCTTCTTGTTCATAAATCTCATGACACACTCGCCAACATCGTGAGGGACAATAGGATTATGATAGCTCTTGTTTCTCCTCCGAATACAGCTGCAAGCGTTAAAGGGATAGCAAGAGTAATTCAACATGAATGGGAGGGTGATAGGCGGTATGCCCTGATTGAGATTGAAGTACTAGAAGTCAAAAACGATATGCCCGTACAAATCAAAATCGAATCCGGCATCTCAATATCACCATCAGGTCCATTTCAAGATTGGTGGAACGGTGTGTGGCCTGAATTTGAAAACATATGAATCAGAAGACCAAAGCTCCTGTCCACTCAATAGATATAGTAGTTTAATAATGGAGAATCAAAATGATATTAAGGAGTAGAGGGCCGGAATAGGTCACTCGAATAGAGAGGCCACTAGCATGAATGATTCGGATACGATTGATCTTGCCTATGTTGAGGGTCGTATGGATACAAAATTCTGGGCGATTGGAGCAATTCTGGCAGCACTTTATGGTGTTGGTTCATTAATACCAGTCAGTGGGTTCATCATTGCTGGAGGCATCTCTGCCAGTATCAGTTTGACTCTTTTGATAGCACCTCTATTTGGTATTATTCTTGGACCATGGAAAGGAGGAGCATTTGGTCTAATAGGCGGAATTATTGCTACTGCACTAGGAGGCTCAGGAGGATTATTCCTAGCGATTCCATTTCTCTTCCTTTCTCCGGGAATCTCTGGATTCCTTACAGGTCTTTGTGTGAAGCCTGAGATGGGAAACAGATGGGTTCCAGGCGCAGGAATTACTGCCATCTTCATTTCCCTCATTATGTTTCTCTATCTAATCGTGAATCTTCAGGCTTGGTGGTTCATGGCGTATTACGGAGCTGCACTAGTGGTGGCAATATCTCTTCAGCTAACCGGAAAGTCCTTGGATCTGGGTAATCCTGGAAGAAACACTCTCTTGAAGATAATTCCTTTTGCCCTAATTGGAACGGTCACGGATTTTTCAATGATGACAATGGGAGCGGTGTACATCTTTGCCATTCCAGCAGAAGTATTTGGATTCGTCATATTCCCTGCTATGCTTGTAGAGAGAACTGCGGCTATATTGATTAGCACACTTGTAATTCTAGCAATAGTTAAGGCATTTCCAGATCTTTGGATTCGGCCTCCAGAATCACATCAATAATAATTCCGAGGGTGTCAACAAGAATATTCAGCGGCATTGTAGCCAATGAAGAATCGTCTTTCTCAACTGATTGTTGAGGCAAAGGCGGCACATGAACAAACATCGCCTTCGCTTGCACTTCACCAGTCGCGATCCAATCTAAGACAGTGAATAGAATCCAGTTGCACCCATAGGTGCCCGCGTGATAGCTAACTGCCGCTGGAATTCCCCTTGAGTTAAGAACATCAACAATTGGGTGTACATTGATGTTGGAGAAATATGCTGCGGGAGAACCCTCTTTGATCACAAACCTATCCGGTTTGTATCCATAGTTATCTGGTCGTTTCACATTGATAATATTGAGACCTATCTGCTCAAGAGTAATGACGGGTCGGTTTGCTTGACCCATACAAATAATGTATTCAGGTGTATTCTCGTGTATAGATTGCTTCAGTATTTGCGCTGCTTTATTATAATCCAGAGGAAGCACCTTGCCAATTATCCTGTACCCGCTGGCTATTGTTCCATCTAATGCTTTCACAATTTCCTCTGAAGGATTGATTGAATAGCCATCAAACGGCTCAAATCCAGTGACGATTATTTTTGGCACAACAGCACCCTATTCAAGAGATACCCTATCCTAGATATTCCTTGTGCAATCATGAAATTGCCAAGAAGACGAAGTATCCTCCGAGGGCAATTTGGAAAATTCCGATGATAACATTGATCCAATTTATCCCCCCATAGCCAGCACGCTTTGAAGCTGTATCTGTTCCAACCGTAAGAAACGCTCCGAAGATGAAATCCGTCGATATATGTGTGAGGTAAATTAGGACTGCTGCAATGAATACCGTTCCTACTCCGACTTGTAGCTCAGTCATTAATAGGGTCACATTGCTTAGTCCAATTGCGGCCCACCACAGGATAAAGTATGGAGAAAGTATACTCACTGCAGCACCTTGTGTTGTTGCCTCTGCGATGCTTGATACTCTTGATGTGAGTGTTTGATTTTCATCCAAGGATTTGACTTTGAATCTATAGTCTTTTAGTGCCAAAAACCCATAGGCGACAATTACAATTCCTCCGAATCCAACCATGAGATCAATTGTAAAGGTATCAAATGCAAAAATCTGAGTTCCAATGATGATAGCGCTGACAATCCCCAACTCAACAATAGCATGCCCAACCATTGGCATTATCCCATGTAATCGTCCATGCCGACTTGATTGCATAACTACAGCCGCGGACAACGGACCAGGAGCCAATGCTCCTGTCAGCGACAGCAAGAACCATACAACCAAGATTTCTAAAACACCCACAGTGGCAACACCTGCAATATCTGCGCGAATAGCAGCTTTGCACAAAAACATGATGTTTGGAACCTATTCATCGTAATTACGTATTACCTGTATTACAATATGCAATTTAGGCACCGTTGGAAATCCTTAATAACTATCTCAAATCAGGGACTTTGATTCTACGGGATGGTAACTCTGTGAAGCAAGTACAGATCACGGTTCCCTATGAGAAGACCGAAACGGTGTTTGATTTTCTTGTGGATGTTCTTGATATCAAGAACGTTGTCAGATTCACCGCTGATAACGCACACCTACTCCAATTTAGGATTCCTGATGATGAAGTCAGCGATACTATGGAAGGATTGAAGAGTAGAGGCGTGGGTGTTGAATTTGGCTTCATAGATATCTTAGACCTTAAGGCATCCTTGCCTCGCGAGGTTGAGGAAACAAATGAGAAGAAGATACAACGGGAAGCAACTTTAGCTGTAGAAGAAATTTACGACAGTGTTAAGAAGCAAGCATCACTAAGTTTTGATTTCATCGCCTTTGTGGTTTTCGCGGCAGTAATGGCTGGATTTGGTCTTATTCAGAACAACATCACAATCATAGTTGCATCAATGCTTTTGTCACCTCTCATGGGTCCGATGCTTGGTGTAGCATTGGGCTATGTAGTAGGAGATAGATCTCTCTTCATCAAAGGCACCAAGAACGAACTAATAGCGTTGGGTCTATCCTTTGCGGTTGGAGCGGTTATGGGGCTACTAATGCCTATTCTGTATCCCTTTAGTCCTGGATTCATGAATGTAGTTGAAAGCCAGTGGAATGCGGCTCCAATGGTACTAACTGAAGTGACCAGAAGAGGAACCATATTCACTGCACTAGATATTGGTATTGCCATCTTTTCAGGGGCAGCAATTGCTATCTCAGTCACAAGGGGAGATATGTCGTCCCTTGTCGGTGTTGCAATATCAGCTGCTCTAATGCCTCCTGCAGTCAATGTGGGAATGATGATAACGCTAGGGGCAATAACAGGGTCAGTAGATGGGATCGCAATAGGCGGAGGTTCTCTTTTACTTCTTGGCATGAACATCATCTTAATTGATGTTGCAGCTGTGATTATGTTTAGAATCAAGAAGCTAGGTATAATTGAGGACAAATCAGCTACTTGGACAGCTGTTACTCAATATCGTCAGCGGAGAAGTGGTAGCCTCTATCACAAGCCATCCGCTGAAGGTGGAGCTACATTCACTCCTGCACCAGCTGCTACAGTTAACGGTAAATCTGAAACGACAACCGAATCAGCAGAAAAGAAGGAACCTAACAAGAAAGGGACGAGCTAGGAGAAGCGGGTTGAGAACCAGTTCTCATCAGTTGTATTACTCCAATGATACATCCAGTTATAGATAGGATGGGGTTAACTTTCTTAGAAAGTTGACCCGGAGATTAGCACAAATGAACGAGAATGAACAGCTCAAGAACAAGCTCTTCAAAGGACTTACTGAACACGACATCCTGACGTGGGAGGAGGAAAAGATGAGATTCCAACGAAGGATGGGGCAGAAAGTGACTGATCTCCAATTTCTACGCCATCTTCTAATGATTGCATCTCGACCGGTGATATCAACGAAAGAGGGCATCTCTACAGGATATATAACTGGCCAAGGACCAATATACGAGAAAGGTGATAGTCTTCTGGAGAGATACCGACAAAAGCAAGTTGATCATGTATCAGATGTGTCAAAACCCATTAGGAAATTGGACTCAAAACTTTCTCACTAGACACAAGCCTATCTCATAATACACAAACCCTCAATCTTATATACCATTTGTTCACTAGTTACTAGTGACCAATTGTACACTAGCTAAAGCGATATTGTGGAAGAGTGTGAATTAAATGCTGGAAAGAACAAGGATTGACGATGAAGATGATGCAGGTCAGCAACAGACAAACAATGACCTGCAGCAGGGATCTTGGTTTGATGATGGATTGTACCAAGAATGGCTTGTTTTCCTATATGGAATCTGGAACAGGATAGACTATTTGTAGTAGAACCAAATCTGTATTTAGACGCGCAGGGAGAGATGACGCTTGCCTCAAGAAGACCAGGAGAAACCAGACGATCTAGATTTAGTGTTTAAAGCACTTGGACACACCACACGAAGGAGGATACTCAGACTACTCGCTCAGAGGCCTAGGTATCCATATGAACTCAGCAAGCTGCTATCCTTTGAATTGAGCAAAAGTGTGACTTCTCGGGTGGTCATTAAACATTTAGAAGTGCTGCAAAATGTGGGGATAGTTTCCAGAGAAACAGGAGAGAGTGATCTGGGTCCTGACAGGACATACTATCGACTTAATATGGGATTTGGGCTTTCAACTACTCTCTTGCCCAATACCTTTGTTGTGCGTTTGACTCCACATGGTGGAACTATTAAACTTCCAGCCGGGTTTGTGATCCCATCGGTAAGTACAGATGTCAAAGCTGTTCGGTATCTTCTGAACGACCTTCAAAAGATCGATCGTCGACTTACTTCGTTGGATGATGAAAGAACAAGATTGGCTAATCTGAAGGGGCAGATAATCCAGAGGGTGGAGGACATAATGCAGGAGCACAACTGGGATGAGATAAGTTGCTATCGAGTAAGAACCCTACTTAATCCAGTCCGCTCAGAAGCAGAGGGAGAGGAATCTGCCGAGCCTATGGATGAAGTAATGGATATTTTTGAGAAGCAAATGGGTAGTTCCAAGACATCTAAGGAAAAGAAACCAAGACAAGAAATATCAATTGAATTCGATTGAGAAACTCTACCAATTGAGGTCAATTCCCCAATCTGTTCTATCTGGTCCTTGCATACTCGGGACATATTCAATCGGATTGTAGGGCATTTCTATACCAGTTGATTTCTTTATGGTAAGATAGTTCTTGCCTCGAGATGTTGAGAGTGTTACTATTCCTTGAGCCAAAGAGAAGAGCTGATTGATTGTAACCGAGTCTGCTGTATCTGCATGGATAAGATAATACTCTATGGATCCATTTCTGATGCTCTCTTCTACGCTCTCTTTAAAGAATTGAACCACATCTCTAGCTGAGAAATCGATAAGAAGAGGAGTTAATGCTTCAAAAGCTATGACACGAGGTTGCAGGAGATTCCTTAGACTTCTCATCATGATATTAATCTCATGAAGATGTGGAGAGCAAGTATGTCTTCCTACGGTTTGCTGTCCGTAATTGACCTCTAGTATTTGAAACTCATCATTTTGCTTCTTTGCCATATCATCAATTAGAGTTCTATTCCTTGCTTCAGTTATCACATTAAGAGTTCTGAGTCCATGCTTGGCGGCTTTTTGAATAACAGTCGTCATGAAAAGGTCATAATGGCTTTCCTGTGAAGCCATTACCAGATACACATATCCCTTTGGTGGCTTAGTGAGTAAACTATCAATGATGTTTTGGTGGTTTTTGCTAATTTCTCTGTTTACGCCAGCCATTACAGCCTGACCTCTCAATCCTCAATTCTCAGATGTTTTCTGATAGTTTCAACCAATGCCTTACCTGAAAAGGGCTTTACGAGATAGTCGTCGGCACCTGCTTCTTGCCCTTCTTTGATGTCACGGCTCAATCCTTTAGCGGTAAACATCAGGATTGGCACTTTTTTGAACCTATCTTCCCCCTTTAGTCGTCTACATACCTCGAATCCATCCATTCTTGGAAGCATAACATCAAGAAGGATGAGATCGGGACTCTCTGAATGTGCGAGCTCTAATGCAGTTTCTCCATCGAATGCGCAAGCAACTTCGAAGCCATGACTTTCAAGGAATTTCTTTGCCAACTCAGTTGTTATCTGCTCGTCATCAACAACCAAGATTAGTGGCTTTTTTTCACTCAAGTATCATCAATCCTTATACAATGGGCATTAAATCGTAATCAAGGAATCCTTCTGAGAGAATAGGGCGTAATGCAAGATAATTGGTTCTTGGATTCTCTCCGACAACTCCCAGCACGCCGCATATTTCTTGAACACTGAGATGTACATGGTGAGATATTGATTCGCTCTTTATTCCTTGATGTCTGCTTAGGATCGTTATTGTTGTTCTATTTGTTCTCTGAAGTGATGAGGACATTTCTGCAATCATCCCACGAACTCCTGCCGGGCCATACATGTTCTCCAATGTATCCAAAGCAAAAAGCTCCGTCACCTCATGCTTGAACTTCCTTTCTAGTTCTCCTGCCTCATATCTAATTTCCTGGAGGGTTTTAAGAGGATCAGAATCTATGGTTCTAACATTTTCGTATTGACCCAAATAATGGCGACCAAAGAAAACTACCTGAGCTTCTACTCGTGGTTTATCAACAAAATGTGCTAGATTCTCTATGAAGAATTCGGGAGACCAGCCCTCGGGAAGAAGAATAACTGCAGGACGTCCTAGCTCCAAATGATTTGAGAGGAAGGGTATATAGATAGTTTCAAGGTATGGAACACCCAGATTCTCAACCTCAATTAGACTGAGTTGTCCTTTTCTGAATCCTCCGCCCAACATTTTATCCAGACTGTGATTGCCTGTTGACATTCTATCTGGCGAAGGGTCAGCAATTGGTTCGCGACTTACTGTGATTGCCGGGTATTGATGTAAATACCAAGGAATGTATGTAAATCGTCCATCATAAAGGGTAAAGAGAAAAGTATCCTGACTTATGGGTTGAGATCTCATTTTCTGCAGAATTATCTGGCGGTGCATCCGCTGATTTTCCCGTATTTTTTCAAGAACTATAACGCCATCTGCTGAATGGTGGAGAGTGTTGCAGTCAAAACTCGAAGAGGTTTCCTCTGAAACAAGAATTAATTTCCGATTTTCTCTTCTGGCAGCGTGAATAATTGACTGTTGAATCTCATATCTATTGTCAGATGGTATAGGTTGCACAAAATCCGTCCAAGAATCTACTATAACCAGCTCTGCCTCGCATCTAATTTTGGTTTCCCCCAGAAGGTTGCAAAGATGGTCCTCTAAGGATGATTGATGAGCAATTTCTAGGTTCAAAGGACGTCTATAGGATGAAAGAATATGGCGCTTTGCCCAATCAGGAGTTGTAGTGCCTAATTCTTGGTCAATCGCATTGAAATTCTCAGTACTGGTCAAAATCATGAATGAATTCTTGTAATGTCTGAAAATCTCCTGGACAAAGAGTGATTTGCCAGTTCCGGGTTTTCCTGTGACAACAAGTACAAATCCTGTATTTGATGACAGTGCATCCTGTATACTCGGAGGTACTTCGCCTACTTCACTCATTGGACGATTCCCTTGCGCTTTTCAATCATATCAATAACTAACTTATATACATAAGTACGGATCATCGAAGTGCGCCGGTCCAATCCAATTTCATTGCTATTTCGACAATCTTTCAATGAAATCAAGTAGATAGGGACATATACCACCGGTCTTCCATAGTAGATTTCCATTGCATCCTTTTCGGGGTGCTTGAGTTTCTACACGACATTCAAACGTTTTTTCTCTGTCAAAAAGAATACAGAGCTCACTCTGCAAGTCAGGATCCTCTATGAATTTAGCCCTCACTTTTCGCATTAGTGTAACATCATGGTGTTTTACCCAGTCAGAAACATCACCTAGTACTGATTTTGCCTCTTCAATCAGAGCCTTTTCCGGCTCCACCTCTTGTGCAAAGGACGTCATTATCTGACTAACTCTTGCTGTGAATGCAAGCAATGGATTGCCCGTCTGAACAGCCTTCTTTTCTGCAAGAATATAGAGCTTCATGGCATCCTTGAATTTTTCCTGCATATAGTTGGCGTCTGCAAGCAAGAAAGGCAAAAGGATCAGAAGATCCACCATGCCTGATGCTTCAGCTATTTCTGTGCTTTCCTTATAATTCGTAATTGCCTCCTCAAAATTACCCTTTCTAATCATTATATCTCCAAGGTTTATTTTGCAGGTGGCAATACCTCGCATGTACTCAGCTTCTTGGCTTATTTCTAGAGCTCGCTGATTGTATATCTCCATTTGGTCAAATTGATCAAGACTTCTATCAATCTCTCCCACATTGATAAGGGTTCGAGCAAGTCCAATTTGATTATTCAGCTGTTGTTGGGTAATCAGTAACTCCTCGAACTGATCTCTTGCATCTTGGTTCTGTCCACGATCCATGTGAAGAATACCGACCAGATTTCGAGCATCTGATACTCCTTGGAGATATCCCATCCGCTCATATTTTTGTAGGGCTGCCTTAACAAGATTCATTGCACGGTCGTATTCGTGGGATTCTTCCAAAATTCTTGCTCTGTAGTACATTATATCTGTGAGCGCGAGTTCATGGTCCATAACTTTAGCAGTTTCTTCCGCAGAATCAAGTCTAACATAGGCTTCGTCACGCAAACCCATTTGAAGGTCAATGTGTGCCATCAGGATTCGGGCTCTCAGAAGAGAAGCTTGCACCTTATTTCGTATGAGTTCATCCTTTGTTGTAGCTAATGTGACCTTATCGATGCTTTCCAGAGCTATCGTTCTTGCTCGTTCTGTGTATCCCAAATCTATGAGGACTGATGCCAATTGAACAGAAAGCTCTGCAAATGCGATGTAGTCCTGTCCTTGCCAGGCTTGATTGACGTATGTCTGTAGATTGTTCAGCCACCGTGGATCAAGGCTCTGTCTGCAATATGCTGCAGCAGCATATCCTTTGCCTACTATACTGGAACTGCTTTTCGCAATTATCTGATTATAGCCATAAAGTCCTCTGAGAAAAGCTGCTTTCGCACAGATTGCCAAAAATCCCTCACTTCTGTTTCTCCACTCTCCACTCCCAACATATTCAGTTAAGACATCTGTAAAATGCATGAAACGATCCTTTCCAGATCTGTATCCAGCGGCAAGTCTGCTACCTATATCGTCCTTCTCAGATTGTTCTAGCCGGTCTATATACATAGAAAACTCCGGTATAATTGGTTTATCAAGCAATACTCTCGGCACTCTCTCTCCAGAATAAATACTAATGCATTTCGATGACGCACCGCCTTTTTAAATCAAAAGGGTTCTAGTATTTTTGTCCGCGCTTTTTATTATTGGTGGGTAAAGATTAAATCATAATAGCATAAAAAGGGCTGAGGAGAGGAATAATGGCGAAGAATAGGGTAAGCAGTGGTGTTTCTGGGCTTGATAATTTGCTGAATGGAGGGTATATGCACGGACGGTCCATGTTGTTGGCAGGAGGGCCAGGAACTGGCAAGAGCATTTTGACATGGCATTTCATTTTTGATGGGATAAGAAAAGGCGAGAGTGCTGTGTTGCTATCACTCGACCAAACCTCTGATGTCCTTATTGAGGACATGAAGGCATTTGGATTTGAACCTGACAAAGCTATCAGTGACCAGAAATTTACAATCCTGAGTGGAACTCTGCGTCTTGTTCCTACTGAAGCAGGATACGACTATGTCATAGGATTTGATCATCCACTCTTTCGAGAGAAACCGTTTACCATTCCACGCCTGGCAGACCTTGTGAAGAAGAGATCTGATGAAACAAAAGCTACTCGAATTGTCATTGATGGATTAGGCCCCTTATTGGAGTTGGCAGGCAATCGATTCGAAGTGCGGCAGATGGTGTATAGCTTCATCAAAGAGCTTTCTAACCCAAATGCAACAATCTTACTTACACATGAATTGAGATCTCTTACAGGAGCACAAAACGACGAAATGCCGTACTTCATTGCCGATGGTGTGATTAAGCTAGATATGATCTATTCAACAGGAGATTATGTCAGAACACTCAGGATTGTCAAGTTAAGAGGAACTAGTCATACCATGCGACCTGTAATGTTTCGAATAGAGTCAGAAGGTGCAAAAGTCTATCCTGACGCAAGAATCCCTGAATAAGAATCTACAGTACTGGCTCAACCTTCCTCATCATATCCAAAAGGTCATACATTGAGAAAGGTTTCTGGATGTAGGCACGGGCACCAGCAACCAATACCTGATTTCCGAAGTCTTCAACAATATCGGCAACTGCAATGATTGAAATCTTGGCATCTATATCCAAGATCTTCTCAATAATACGCATTCGCTCTCCTTCTGTCATCATGAAATCGAGCACAATGATACTTACTCTGTGTGAGCTACACATCGCAAGAAGTTCATCAGGGGTTTCAGGTTCACCGATTACATCATATCCGGCTTCCTCTACTGCCATTCTTACAAGTGACCTTAGCAAAGGAACATCGCCCGCAATTATGACTTTCAAGAGGTACACCTGTTCTTGAACATAAAGCAAAAATCAAAAGCGTGAACTAGGTTGAAACTGCCGATTCAACCAGGTCCAACATATGACGAATCGTTACTGGTTTGAGACCAAAGCTCACAGCACCATTCTTCATAGCCTGTTCACGGACATTCGCATCAGCACTGATGAATACAATTCTGGCGTTTGGTTCTATTGACAGAATCTCTTTCATCGCCTCAAGACCATCCTTATTCGGCATGCGATGATCCAATATTAGAACATCAGGTTTGGTATCCATAGACATATACTTCTGAATGGCTTCTTCACCATCAAAAGCATCCGCGACGACCTCGTGCCCTTTTATCGAAAACACATCTTTGTATAATCGATGTAGAATGGGTTCATCGTCAATTATGAATATAGACACCATATATCATGCCTACCTTATGAGCTACTCAACGTCTTTTGATTTCTGCTGTTAACTCTGTATTGAGCATTCTCTACTCATACATTCAGTTAAACTTAGCTTGTTTCAAACGCAGTGTTTCTATTTAGTTGTATGGTATAAAAATGAATATGGGATTCATATTACATTTGGGTTCTCTGCACCGATTCCGGATTCATCGCATATTCCTATTGCTACTTCCTATTTATTCCAAGATATTTTTGGTATTCCAACCTTTCGATTTTTCGACAACCATTTTTTTGTGTAACATTAATTATTATACTAATTATTTATACAATATGCCACTATTATGTAATATTAATTCCTATGCATCGGCAATGTGTTGCATATATAATTATAGATTACAATTTTAACAAATATAGGTTATATAATAATCAAATTTCTTCCCAGGTGTCATCCATATTCATATAAACAGCGTATTCGATAATTGAGTATGATTAGTCAATTCAAAACATGATCCCTTTGTATTTCATACTCATTTAGTGTGTACTACTACCTTTTTCCGAGGATAATCAGGGTTATTTGCATCAAATATTTACCCGAAGATATTATAACACGATTACTGGGTATGGGAATGTATTCTGTTTTCTTGTGGATGCGATCATCCAATTAAGGGATTGATTAACCCAATGAACATAAAATATATAGATAATATTAATAATTAATGGGAATTATAATAAAATGCATTATATGGTACCAAATTGTACCACAAAATGCATATCTACTTAACTTAAACGGATATCGTAATAAATGACAAAATGCAAAACTGAGGGATAGAAATAATTAATATGACGAATGTTTGCATAAACATATATTAAAAATAAATTGATCTATTTCGGTTTTTTTAATTGGAATTTGGCATCCTGTACCTTCCGATCAATTTCAGTCCTGAGTACTTGTACTTCCTTTCGTATAGCATCGAAACGTCGTTTCTTAGCAATTTCATCAGCATTCTCAGCTAGCGTTTCTGCCTTAGATGATATCTCCTCAAGACGTTCTTCACTCCATACATTGATATCGTCACTGTACAATTCATCCAATGAGTCAGATGTATCCCTAAGATCATCTAGGAGTAGCCTGGCTGTAGTTTCATCAAGAGTGTACTCAATTTCATCTCTCAGCTCAATAGAGTTTTCTGGACCAAAAACAATTAGCTGGGACATATGTTCCGAAACACTCTGTAGCAACTTTGAAAGCTCATCTCGTGCATTCCTGAGTTCACCTTGTTCGAGGGAATGTTGTGCCTTTTGTCGCTCAGAGCGAATCCTTGCAAGCAAACCTTGACTTGCATGATCACCGTCCATCGCTTTTGCGTCTGCTTTACTAGCTGCAGTGGACGTATAGTTTTGTGCAAATCTAATCAGGATGATAAACAGAATTGCTGCTAGTGCAATTCCTGCAAGAAGTATTAGTTGATAAAATACATCACCCTCTTGCATTAGGAACCCCCTATGTAGGCCATTTCTTGGTCAAACATGTTTCTGTTTTTCAAGTAGTTGGCTAATAGGTGTACTCATACAAGTATTTCCTGAGTATTACAAGGTTCGAAATACAAACAAATCTCCATATACGTGTACATCTAAGTTTCGATTCTCAGCGAAACCCGTTCTCTCCTCCTCCTCATCATTGAAACCTCCTCGAAAACTTTGACAACAAAATTCAATGCGTTTACGATTACTCTGATACGTTTACTACCATGACTCCTTTCGAGAAGGCGTGTACTGGCACTGACATAGAGGGTCCGTAGGGGATTCTGGACCCTGTGGGCGTCTAGAAGGTCCTCTGTGGGTACACGCTTCTCTCTTCTTTTTTTTGACCCTAATTAACGTGAGTACCTAGTCGTATGTATGTTTGGCTGTTGGCAGAGTTGGCAACTTATAAGAAGCTGCCACCAAATCATAAGCCATGCAACCTGAAATCTTAGATGATGGTCTTATAATGCGCAATGCATCTGTTGAAGACATGCCATCACTATTAGATCATTTCCGAACCGTACATGGTGCTGGAGTAGAAGCTCAACTCACAGCAATGCTCGAGAAATACCCTAGGTTCTCCTGGGAAGATAGTTTCATAATCGCAGACCAGAACTCTGGAGAAGTTGTTTCCTGCATCTTGCTTTTGCAGAACTCATGGATTCTCGACGGTGTTGAAGTCCCTTCGGTCGAAATGGAAGCAGTAGGAACTTTGAAAGCATACCGGTATAGAGGACACATTCGTCTTCTCAATCAAGAATTCGAAAAACGAGCCGCGCAACTAAATCCAGCGATTCAGGCTATAGCAGGGATCCCCTTTTTCTACCGTGAATTTGGCTATGAATATGCAGCGAACCTTGGTGGAGGCTATCCCATTAATCCCAATCTCATTCCGAACCTGAAAGATGGTGAGGAGGAATCTGTCACATTCAATCTGGTGACCTCTAAGAACTTTAAGGAGTTCCTAAGTTACCGGGAGAAACATATACCCTCGAAGACGTGGACTAGAAAGATACGGCCTGAGGATGCATCCTACCTAATTTACGAAACGACCTCTCTTGAGCAAGAGGCATTTTTCTTCTATCTCGTAAAGGAGAAAGGAAAGACTGTCGGTGTTTTCATTCTTTCACGATGGACAAATAGACTTGATATCGTAGAGCTCTATTTAGAAAACCATCTATTTGCAGATGCTGTAATGAGATTCGCCTTGGCAAAAGCTCATGAATGGGATGGGATGACCGTCAGGATGCCACCGCCAAATCAGAAACAGGTCAGAGAGTTTGTGAGCGCCCGTAATCAGGTTATCACTATTCCTAGATATGCATGGTGTATCAAAATTCCATCCATTCCGCGTTTCATCGAAACCATAGGACCCCTCCTCTCTAATCGACTGAGTGATACCGAGTTTCGAGGATTCACTGGAGAATTAGCGGTGACGACCTACAAACAGGGGTATTCAATCAAATTTGAGAATGGAGCATTTCAGTCAATTACCGAGAGAGGAGAGAAGGACCCGGGGGAATACAACCTCCGGATACCGAAAGGTTCCCTTACAAGATTGCTAATGGGGTACGAAACCCTTGACGAGCTAATGAAACACGAACCGGATGTATACTGCGCATCAGTATCGCGCCCAATTGTCAGAAATCTGTTTCCACGTTTCGACGCCGTAGTTGATCCCTATTATTAATGGCGGAAATTATCTAGTTGCGCCGTAGTGTAGTTCTATATAGAATTACACTATCTCTTTGATATTCCACAAGAGGCCAGGAGTGGTCGTTTTGAAAATTCGCAGCATTCTAGTTGTGGTCGCAATAATTACTCTGATAATGCAGATAGGGCTAATATCTGATTCGCAGTATGTGCAGGCTCAAACGACAGTCAAACCAGAGGCAAGAGGTGCTCATTCAATGGCGTTTGACCCGTACAATAATGTGGCTATTATTTTTGGGGGATTCTCCTTGACAGGTGGTTGGCGGTCTCTCAGTGACACATGGACATATTCATACTCAGAGAATTCATGGACTGAACTTGTGTTGACACCTTCACCGTCAGCACGGTCAAATCATGCAATGGTCTATTGCAGTGAAACAAACGAGGTCATTCTCTATGGAGGACAGGGAGCAGCAAATCCTACAGATACATGGTCATTTGCCTGCGACACTCAGACATGGTCTCAAGTTGCGACCTCAGTCAATCCTGGAGTCCATCACTCTCTCGCCTTGGCATATGATCCACAGGAGAATGCTGTGATTCTCTTTGGGGGATTCGGAGATGATGGGCTAGAGCGAGATGACACATGGAAGTTCGATTGTGATACAAGAGAGTGGTCTGAGCTTTCTCCAGCCGAGGTCCCACTTGCACGCTATGGGCATGTTATGGTCTATGACGATTCAATCAATAAGATTGTCATGACATCTGGAAACACCGCATCCCAAGGACATCAGGACGACACCTGGATTTTTGATACATCCACAAGCAATTGGACCCAGCTTACGCCAACAGGAAACCCAGATCATTTGAAATGGCCCTCAATGACATATGACTCAACAAATAAGAAATGCATTTTATTCGGGGGACAGATTGGTGATAATTCTGTCGACCGTACTTGGATATATGATGGTCTACAGAATACCTGGCAACGACGTTATCCATCTGAATCGCCTGAGGACAGGATAAACACAGGTCTTGCATTCGATTCGACCAACAATGTCACCATCCTTTTCGGAGGGATTGTCATCGATGGAGCCCAGTTTGACGACACATGGGTCTATTCATACGAAGATAATGTATGGACTGAGATGGAGGTGGGTTCCGGTGCAACGACCTCCAATGGCGCCGGTTTTGATTCATTTCTGATTTTGGTGGCTGTGCCTGTCATTATTTCAGCAGTCATCATAGTTATCATATTGCGGAGAAGGAGATGAGACCTGGAAGTCATGTTATAGATTTCCAATCACTTGTAATAGGAAATGTGCGGTTAATATACCCATACGCTTGACAAATATTGGGAGTTGTAATGGAGAAGGCAACAATTGTAGATTCTGCTACAAAAAGGCGATATGCCGAATTAGAGAAACAAGCTGATGAATTCATCAAGACTGACGGCTGGGAAGCATTCATGTCCAGCCTTAGGCATGTTCGTCCTGAAGGAAAAGCACGGGATGCTGTAGTTGAGCTCCTGCAGCTGCATGCTGTAGGCGGAACGGACTCTGATATTTTCAGAGAGTTCGGAACTCTTGAGGGCAACGATCTCCACCAAATTAGAGCGAATGCGGCTGACCATGCAATCATCATCCTTAAGGATCAGATTTCGAGCAAACATACCTATTTTCTAGATATTGAAGCCATGACAATGACTCCCTATGTGGTTCTGGTTAAGGATGTCATTGAAGCGCGCAAACGAGAAATTGAGCAGCTGAAGCAAAATCCATCGCGAATCGATGTGCTTGGTACGTACTATGGTTTCCAGATTCTTATGACTGATAACTCAATGCCATTCGAGTCTCCAAATACATATGGATATCGTCGCTGGCGGCGCACGACTTGGTTGAACGGAGCAATAACAGAAACTGCAGCCAATGCTATAAAAAATCTGACATCAGAGCTTTCAAATGAAGTCGACATGGACATGACATATAAAACTCTTCAACGCAGTTCCATCTTTAGGAACAGATGTACTCAAGGAACTGCAGACATTCTTGCTAATGCAGTACGTGTTTCTCTCTACAAGGTCCCAGGAAACCGGTCAAGTGCAGCCAGTGCCCTTGGTCATACAGGAGACTCAAGGGTGCTGCCTTTTCTGCATCATCGGTTGCCACTTGAACAGAGCAGGTATGTCAGGATTTCAATAGCTAGAGCCCTCGGGACAGTAGGACATGAGTCATCCATTGAAGTCCTAAAGGAGCGGGCCATAGTTAATCGTCGCTATATGTCCAAAGAGGCGGAAGCTATGATTGATGCGATTGGCAGAATCTACTCTCCGCAGTGTAATGAAATCCTCACCGAGCTATTGAAACATGACGGTAATACAATAAAAGCAGCAGTGATTCAAGCGCTTTCAAAGCAGGATTCACCAAACGTCGTTGAATTGATCTCACCGTATCTTGTTCATAGAAGCAAACCAGTTGTGAGAGCAAGCGTATTTGCATTATCCGAATTAGGAAATGCTGGCACTGAAGCTATTATAGCAAAGGCAACCAATGTGATCAAGAAAATTGGCTATGATAGACTATCTATAAACGCGTTCAGGAAGTTGCTGGAAATTTCTGCCATTGCTGAAATGCCAGAGGTTCATCAATACTTTGCAGGAAGGGTTGAAAAACTTGGCAAAGAACTCAAGAGAATGCGGAACTCTGTCAATAACAGCTTTGGCTACTACTGGAGAAGATGGGAAGCGAGGGTTAGAACAAGGCTAGTTGAATACTGTAAATTGGCTTCAACCCATCTTAGACCCCCATTCCATTCAGATCTTATCAACTCAATGAAGTCAGTTTTCAAAGAGCAACCTGATCTCATCAATATGACAAACACGCTAGGACAAACTCCCCTGATACGAGCCATAAATGGGAATCCGGTAATGGAAGACAAGTTTGAGCAGACATACCTGCCTTCCTTTGGATAATTGGGGACCTGGTACCAACATTGGCGTGTTTATTGGTTACAGCAGAGTTGGACAAGCGGTCAGTTGGAAAGGCACTTAACAACTCGTTGCTTCCATGATTATGACAAAAATGAAATCAACCAGAGAAATTCTTCAGGACTTACATGAAGGCAAGATATCAGTCGAAGAGGCCGAATCCAAACTTCGAATTCTTGCATTGGCTGATGTGGGAGGGATTGGCCAGCTGGATTTGAATAGGCAGGATCGAAGTGGGGTTCCTGAAGTAGTTCTTGCTGAAACGAAGAACACAGAAACTCTTTCAAAGATAGTTGGCACTCTTGTACAAGAGAGAGATGTTGCGCTGCTAACCAGAGTTAGCTCTGATAAGCTATCCATTCTAAGGCAAGAATTCGGGGACTATGTGTTTGATGTTACAGGATATGATAACCACCTAACCGTTCTCGTACACAAGAAAGGGTGGAATAGTCCTCCCCATGAGGGAAAAATTGCTATAATGACGGCTGGTACTTCCGATATTGCCTTTGCGGCTGAGGCAGAGGCAATTGCCCTGATAATGGGTGTGAAAGCAATATCATTCTATGATGTTGGTGTTGCAGGTATGCACCGACTCATTGAACCGGTAAAGAAGATTCTAGAAGAAGATGTTAGTGCATTAGTTGTTTTCGCTGGAATGGAGGGTGCACTGCCAACATTGCTAGCTTCTCTGGTCAATATTCCAGTGATCGGTGTTCCGGTTCCAACAGGCTATGGTCATGGAGGAAATGGAGAAACTGCTCTCTCTTCTATGCTTCAGTCTTGTGCACCTGGGCTAGCTGTTGTTAATATTGGCAATGGACTGGGAGCTGGAGCTATTGCATGCCTTATAGCCAAGCAGTGTGCGAGAAAGTCCAATTAGGCCAGCCTGAGAGAAGATTATTAGGCCAGTTAATTTGCGTTTTCCATTGAGATGAGCCCAGACACAGATGTTGTTATTATTGGAGCAGGACCAGCTGGTCTTACAGCGGCCAAGGAATTGGCAAATAATGATGTAGATTTTACCCTGCTGTCGAGAGAAAACAGCCCATGTGAACGCAAAGTATGTGGCGGCTTTGTCCCAATTCGTGCACTCAGGGAATTCGAACTTCAAGGTATCCCTGAGTCTTTTAATATACGGTCCATACGACTGAAATTCCCTGGCTATCCACGCGTTCAGGTTGATTTTGACGACTCCGTTGGCATCAACGTGACTAGGAAAGCTTTGGGACTGGCAATGCTGAAGAGAATTCCAGGCTACAAAGATAGAATTCGTATGAACTCAAATGCCAATTGGATCAGTATTAACAGGGAAAATGCTTCGATCAAGTTTACATCGAAATCGGGGAATGAGGAGATCATTAATTCCCGAATTATAATTGATGCAAGCGGTGTAAATTCGCTTTCCATCCGTACTGGGCTCATCCGAAACCGTATTCCGAATACGCAGATGGGCTATGCAGTTCAATACCAATTGAGAAGAAATGAAGGCGTTGGTAATCCAACAGCAGCGAATGACTTCTATTATGGTCACGAGTATTCCCCCGGCGGATACGCATGGCACTTCCCAAGAAGAACTGAGGCGGTTGTGGGAACAGGTGGGATTATCCAGAGAATTCATTCTGATAACAAGCGAGTCATTCAATATCTTGACCAATTTATGGGAATTCAGGATATTCAATCGCAGTTGGAGAATTCTACAGTAATTAAGAGAGAGGCGGCGCTGATGCCGCTTTCTGGCATTGTAACTCCATCATATGCAAGGAGGGTTCTATTGGCAGGTGATGCATCTAGTCATTGTTCCCCCATCTCAGGTGAAGGCATTCACTATTCAATGATAGCCGGGCATATCGCAGCGAACATTGCCAATGATTCGCTTGCCAAGAATGATGTATCAGAGAAATACCTATCCAGATATGAGAGGCTGTGGATGAAAGCATTTGGCTCTGACTTGAAATGGGGTGCATGGCTTCAGCATAGATTGACAGAGGGTGGCTCCTCGAGTCTAGGTTCAAAATTCTTGACATCGACAGTCAATCAACGAATTATAGCAGAGATGTTAGTTGGTGAAAGATCCGTGAAAGGGGCGATACTTCGAGTTGCACCGAGTTATCTGAAATCAAAGATGCATTTGTAACGCGGACTGAATCGTCACTTATCCATAAACATCATGCGAAGGTTTATATTGTAAATATCGCATGCATTTGTTAATATATTGCGAATATTACAATATGTTCCCACTATATTGCATGTATCGCAATATTGCCTGATTGAAAGAACCAGCAATTGGTGTGAAACATGAACAACTCCTCTGTGAATTGTATTGGATTTGGCTCAAGGAATGATTTGGGACCTTCATTCTGCGGCCTATTATTGCAGTTCGCATTATGTAGGATTCAAAGGTGTTTCATACAATTGCTCCAGCCCAACATCAAACCAGGTTTTGCGTTGATTCATCCTCAATCTCTCAATGAACAGCCGTGGAATAACCGCAGATGGCTGGACTATCGAAGGAATATTCGGCGTGACAGTCAAACTGTCAAGAGGGTGTGCCTATCACAAAAGAACTCCAAAATCAGTGCTGCCAATGGGACCGAGCACAAATCTATATTCAATCCCTAATGTTCGTGATCGGCACATCCTGATTCCCTATAGATTAAATATCATCAGGCCAATCCTGTTCCGGCCATGTTTCTTTCCCCAGTCGGATAGCGGCATGTTTTACACCCGCATTAGTATCATCAAGAGCAAGCTGTATGATGTTGATCGCCAACTCCCATCCAAGATTTGGAAGAAGTGATACAATCTCATAACGTACATGCGCGTCGGAATCTTTCATCATTTCAAATAGAAGCTGCTCAGCTTCGGGTGTTCTTATGAAAGCCAATGCTTTTGCTGCATCAATTCGAGCATTTCTGTCTCTTGATTGCGATATCTTCTCTAAGACTTGAATTGACTTCTTGGTAGATTTCACATCCTTCTTGCCTGGTAGTGTAGAAACCAATTCAGGTATAGCAGTCTTGGAAAAATCACGAGAAATAAGTAATGACAGTGCTTGTGCAATCTTGGGTCGTATTTTTGAATCACATTTGGCTAGTAGGCTCGAAAGAACAGCTTCCTCTTCGGCACCCCCCCATTTAGCGGCAATATCAAGTGCTACAACCTGCTCCCTTATCTCACCATGACCAAGGATATCCCTTAGCTTCCTATTACATGCGACTGTTTCAAATGCTCTAATTCTTTCGAGAGCTTGAATCCTGTATCGTATTTCAGGAGAATCAAGCATTAGATTGGCATCGGTGCATGCCTTCAATGAAAGCAATTCTATGCTAGGGGTTGCCTGAGAAAAGCCGCTCTCACGCCTGGATGCTGCACTCCACTGATATTCATCAAGCTCATTCAGCATGTCAGTAGTATTGTAGCCAAGAGCCTGAAGGGAATCTGCAAGCTCCTTCCAAACAGAATCACCCACAATTCGACTACTAGGGTCTCTTCCTGCTACTGTCAGGAGACGCCTTCCATATGCCGTTGACCAGAGCGGGGCAATGTCGTATCGTACCCTGGTGCTATTGGCAACTCTTGCTCTTGAAAAATCAACACGAACAGTTTGTAGCTCTCTGACTCTTTCTGAAAGAATATCTGGAATCAGGGGTGCATATCTCGTGCTGCCAAGAACATCTATCTCAATGAGATGTTCTTTCACAACTGGATTCCTATTCTCCACTAGATCTGTAACATATTGTGAAATGTATAGCCAAGGGTCTCTCGAATCAGGGTGTGCAGCGAGATTCCTTAGAAGCTCATAGCTTGGAGTCAGCAATGCAAAATAGAAAGGCTCCAAATCGAGAAATCGAAAGACATGGTCTCGCAGTTTTAGAGTATTATCCGCCTCGTATTCTATCTGAGCCTGGATTTTCTCAGAAATCTCCTCAAGCGTATTTGCCGAATAGCTATCAAACAGTATACGTGTACTAGTTTGAAAATCGGCTGACTGAACAGACTCCGTGAACGAGCTCCAGGTCATTGATAAGTTCACAATCCCACAAAATCATGACTGAAGGATGCGTGATCCTAGCATCATAATGTATGATTGCGAACTTAAAGACACATTGTAGACGGCTGAATTCAGGAACCGGCAGGTCCGCCACGCATCTTGTGCACAATGAAGCACTTTTGCCTGTAACCTTGCTCTTCTAGTTCGTTGATGAAGGTTTCCAGTTGCTTAACGCGTGTGAATTCCTCTTGTATGCCGAGGTCTCTGACAGTAAGAAATGCCTTCTTGGCATCAATCCTTACATACATACCTCCAAGGCCTACATTATGTTTCATGTATACAGGATCATCTTGATTCTTGACCCTGTAAAATCCTTGTCTCCGAAGCATTCTTGTGAACATCATCATTTGTGTCAAGCCCTCCCGGCGGCTAAGACAAAGACAGTACACGTTATCTTATATATAAACCATTAGGGTATTATATCGTAAACGTGTTGTTTCGATAGGAAGCTGCCGGTAGAACAATAGCTTCGCAAAACAATCCACATATTTACTATTTGTTCACTTAACGTGCTATATATTGCACAAAAACGCATATGTTTTATATCACTAAGCTTCCATCAAAAAATCATCAGCTATTTCGCGCCAAAACGTGTACTTTTTGATTTGAGTTCGGCGCGGAATTCGTCTCATACGTGTACTTGGATGAAGAGAATACATTTACGCTCTGTAACATGTCTGAGACCCATTTTACGACCAAAATGACTCAATAACTAAAGGATAAATAGCAGTTCCAGGGAGGTTTGAAGCATGAGAGACCTGCAGATAGAAGACCTGGTAGTTGGAACAGGACAGACACCACGTCAAGGACAGACCGTTGTGGTTCATTATACAGGGTGGCTGACAAACGGGGAGAAGTTTGACAGCTCTCTCGACCGAGATGAACCATTTGAATTCCAAATTGGCGTTGGTCAGGTGATTGAGGGCTGGGATAGGGGAGTTATCACAATGAAGGTAGGTGGCAAGAGAAGACTGACTATCCCACCTGCGATGGCATACGGAGAAAGAGATGTTGGAGATGGACTCATTCCAGCGAACTCAACACTAGTCTTTGAAGTTGAATTACTTGACCTAAAATGAACATGATCATTTGGAGGTGTTTTGACCCTGAGGTATGATACATTTGCACTGACTGCAGTCTTCTGCATCGCATTGATGATTGCTCCTTTATCACAATGTAGCTATTATGTGCTCCATCCAGCAAAATCTCAAACTCAAGGCAGCATGCAGCCGCTTACAGAACCTCTATCCGTTTCTGATGCAGCTTTTGTATACGATTCTGAATCTGATAGAGCCATACTTTATGGGGGATGGCATTCAACTGCCAATGCAGTTCCTGCCTATTATAATGAAACATGGTCCTTTGATTTCGATACAAATTCATGGGAGAATCTGAATCTAAGTATTAATCCGGGTCTTAGATCTGGTCACAGCTCCGCATATGACTCAGATGCAGATATGATGCTGATCTATGGAGGTGCACTATCACAAGATCCAGATGGGTCAGGTTTTCAATACATGGATGATACATGGGGTTTCGACTATAACTCAAATATGTGGACAAATCTCTCACCTTCAATAAATCCCGGGGTGAGATATGGTGCTGCGATGGCTTTTGATTCAGAATCCAATGTCATTATTTTGTTTGGAGGTATTAACTACCCTGCTCTTTTTGGACACCATATTCAGCAGACCTGGGTATATCACTTTGATACCAATAATTGGACGAACATGGACCCAGACCAACAACCTGTTGGTCGACACAAGCAAGGCATGGTCTATGACAGCGAATCAGACCGTATCATCATGTTTGGAGGATTTGTTTCAAGTGCTGAAGACCAAATGAGTGATGAAACATGGACCTATGATTACAATTCCAATACTTGGACAGAAATCGTTCCTACCACATCTCCCGCAGGTAGATTTGGGTGTAGCATGGCATACGATAGTCAAAACGATCGTACGATTCTATATGGAGGTGCATATGACTACGCCAACTATAGTGAACTGCATGACACATGGTCTTTCAATTTGAATACAGATACATGGACTAGAATGACCGGAGA
>JBHLQM010000007.1:73034-76279 GCA_048884785.1 Candidatus Thorarchaeota archaeon
TTTACTGCTCAATCCGGGTTCACGTATTACTATGCGGTTTCCGCAGAAACAGTGAATGGAGAAGGTGAATTATCAATCGAAGCTGCATTGAACGTGGAAATACCACCACTGGTGGCGCCTGAGATGATTATTGGTATTGTCATCATAGTGGCCATTTTGCTACTTCTGATACTCCAACTGAAACGCAGACGTACCAGAACTACTGCTGAATAATGCCTTTGCCATAAGAAAAAGAAGTCAGATGAGGTCAGTGAGCTCGCCACCGACCTCATAAAACAAATGATCTAAATTGAGTTACTTAGTATCTGCGACCTCTGTCACGACCACGGTCACGTCTATCTCGGCCGCCACCGCCGCCGCCACCATAACCGCGATCTCTTCCGCCGCCGCCATAGCCGCCGCCACCGCCGCCGCCGCCACCGCCGCCATAGCTTCGGTCACGACTACCACCATATCCACCGCCGCCACCTCGGCCATAGCCGCCTCGGCGTCTGGTGTCTTCGTGTTCCTCAGCAGACATGTCGTTCTCCATGTTGATCTCTTCGATTCCCTGAGCTGCCTCAGCGAGCTCGCCATACTTGCCAACATTGAGTCGCAAGTTGCCTCTGAAGAGACCTGTGTATCCATTGGTGAGGGTATATGTTGTGCCAACGGTGATATTATCGATACTCTCGTCCCAAAGCGGGACAGCAACGGTTCCAGTTGAATCGCCAACCACGGCATCAGCAACCCGATGCGTCGTCATATCTTGGCGGGATGAAACTTCGCGCTCTTCTCCAATCTCAACCACCTTGAAGGTGATTGTGATGTTCTTCATGCGTGGCTTAAGTTCAGCCACAGTAGCCTCAATAGGCTCTCGTTCATAAGTCATATGAATCACTCTATGTAATTTGCAGGTTTCTCAAAACTAGAATGTGCTTCTCGGGGTGTGCGATGATAGGTTGGCCAATCACGAAACTCCTGTGTAGAAGATTGCCAGTATTGTGTACTACCTGCATGTTTTTTCAGTATCAACGCTTTATTAGGTTGTGCATTTCGTATCCAATTGGTAAGAATCATCCTAGTTTCATAGAATTCCAAGAGATCAGGCCAACAAAAATCAGTGATCCAAACACAGTGAACCACTCTATTAGTGGTCCCCCAAACCACAATTCAAATGCAAGACTGAGAATGTTAATGCCAAATGTATAGACGGCAATTGGCTTCATGAATTTTGGATTGAAAAGCAGAGCAATATTTACGATGGTGAGAGTTATGAAATTGAGAAGGAAGAAAGTGGTCGACGAGAGCATATGAGGGCTCCCCATATCTTCCGAAAACACGCCAATCATGACCAGTGCAAACCCTGCTGCGAATCCAAAAATCTGTCCAACGACCATAACCGCCTTCTGTGCCTTGGAATCCAAGTACCAGTCTTTCATCCCAGTAAAGAATGGAAACAGAGCCAACCCTGTGAGAATGCAGCCCAGATTGTAGAATATAGCTCCAGAAATATTGTAGTTGTTATTTCCAAGCCTGCTTAAGTAATGGGTAAGTGGGCCATAAGGATCTGGATAGAAAGCCCAAGATATGAGTGTAAAGCTACAATATAGAATTATGACGAGTATTCCAGCAATCGAAATAAGAGGTATTGATGGTTTCCTTGTCATTGGTAATCTCTCTCCCTCTAAATCTCTCGCATCAGACATGGAGAAGAAGGACATAGCTTCGTGAATTCGATACTTGCTAGTAGTGGCTTGGGGACTTTATCGCGAGAAATGACAACATAACCAAGATGCCGGAAGAATGCTTCCGCAGTATCTGTAAGAAGGAAGAGTCTTGTAACTCCCTTCTTCCTTGCCAAGTCAGTGACATGACTTACAAGTTGGGTTCCCAGACCTTCTCCTTGTCTGTGAGGATGTACTGCCAGAGACCGCAGTAGTGCATTTGAACCGTAGACTTCAAGACCAACACAGCCAATCAGTATTTCGGGACCTGCGACAGCCTCTGGGCTGCGAATAACTAGAAAGTTGCCAATATGCTCATCAATTCCTTCAATCGGAAGGTCTGTTTCCTGAAGGAGTACTCTTATCGGTGGCAAATCCTTCTTGTGCGCTTGTTCAATATGTAGATCCTGTTTCATAGCTTTCACCGGAGTATCAAATAGTGATATAGGTGCTGTTCTATGCTAGCCATCTGTCTTATCAAGTTTAGAATATTTCCTAAGGTAGTACTGCCTCATCAAATGTGCTTCGAATTTATTGATGGTCTTGGCACCTCCCAAGAACTCTGATTCAATAAAAGCCTTGCAGGTCTTCTCAAGAACGAATGTACAAGTGAATGCCTCTTCCATATCCCTTCCAATGCAGACTGCCCCATGATTTGCCATCAGGGCTGCGTTCCTTCCCTTTAATGCCTTCATGGTCTTATTCACAATCTTCTTTGTTGATGGAAGTGCATAATCTGCTACCCTAATAGATGGGCCAATAATCTGAACCATATCATCCAGGATAGCAGGAACTTCTCTGCGCGCGACTGCAACGGTTGATGCGTTTAATGAATGGGAATGAATGACTGCGTTGATATTGGGTCTTTCATTGTAAATGGCAATGTGTAGCTTCATTTCAGCAGAGGGCTTATGCTTGCCTTCCCAAGAAACATCCTTTGTGCTAAAATCCACAATTGCCACATCATCAGGTGTCAGCGTTTCATAGCTCATGCCAGATGGTGTTATTGCCATTAGACTATCCTCAATTCTGCAGGAGATATTTCCCCATGTTCCACCAACCAGACCATTCGCAATCAGCTTCTTTCCTGCGTCACAGACAACTTGCTTAGCATCATTAGTGTTCAATAGAAGATCAAACCACCTTGGCTATTGCTAAAACTTCTTTCTCTTAAACTGTGCTTTAGATTTCGGCATGACCATATGTTAAGGTGGATTTTACAGGGCATGTAGATATAATCATTGGAAGCTTCAAAAATAGATGCTCAAATCATTCGTGAATAAAAGAATCCCCTAGAAGGAATTCTCCAGCCTTTAGCACTCATTCTATTTGCGGAGAGTTTCACTATTGACTATTATATTGAATTCTCATACCATGTTCTTTGATTGAGATGACTGTTAGAATCGAAACATCATGTTCAGAATTTCCAGAAGGAGTCACACCATGCGGGCGCAATGGGTGTGTCGCGATATATGTCGGCGATAACTGTGCTTTTTGTGATACGGCACTGGAAACATTGAGAGAAGCACTTGCTGATTT
>JBHLQM010000008.1:0-29278 GCA_048884785.1 Candidatus Thorarchaeota archaeon
CGTGCTCGAACACCTCTTCTGAGTTCTGTACTGAGAGACTCAACGCCTAGCCATGAGTAGACCCTACTCATCTTCTCAAGTTGCTCTTCTGGCATCGCTAGAACTCCTTCGCTTCACTAGGATCAAATAGGCCCGTCGCTTACTTGTTTCAATACTTAACACTAGTGTACTCAGCAAATCCATTTTGACTTAACAATGTAAAGTAAAATTGGTGTCCGTCCAGAAAGATTATATCGTTCATGAAGACTTTCCCAGTGTTGTCAATCCCTGCTGGAGACTCTCTCAGATGGTCAGCAAATCAGCACCAAAAACAGATCTATCGACAAAACCTACAGATGTACTCATCATTGGCGGTGGAATGGCGGGCATCAATGCCGCACTTGACCTCGCAAAAGGTGGACATCATGCCCATATCATTGAGCGGAAAGTAAACATAGGTGGCAATTACGTCGCTGTTTATAAAATATTTCCAATGCTGGAATGCAGCGCCTGTGTCATGACTCCCCTCACATCATTTGTCGGGAAACATCCAAACATCACGATTCACGCCCTCTCCGAAGTGGAGAGTGTTTCTGGAAAACCAGGCGATTTCACAGTCACGGTTCGAAAGAAGGCTCGCTATGTCAACGAGGACAAGTGCACAGGGTGTCAGTTATGCATTCGCTCTTGTCCAGTCGAGGTCCCGAATGAATATGATCAGGGGCTCTCCCTCCGAAAGGCCATCTACATGAACTTCCCACAGCAGATTCCACTCATCGCGACGATTGATAGAGAGTCGTGCATTGGCTGTGGAACGTGTGCTGGGGTATGCCCTCAGGACTGTATCATGTACGATGACGAAGACAAGGTCTACGATCTACATGTGGGAGGCATTATTGTTGCCACAGGATTCCAAGAGTACAAACCACTGGACTATGGGGAGTATGGCTACGGCATCTATCCAAATGTAGTGACCTCGTTCGAGTATGACCGTCAGAGTCATCCCACGGGACCCACTGATGCCCATATGGTTCGACCATCTGACGGAAAGGAACCCGAGAAGATTCTGTTCATCAACTGCGTTGGAAGCCGGGATGTACGAGAAAACATCACAGGATATAGTCAACATTGTAATCGTGTATGTTGTTCCTTTGGGCTCAAGCTCGCACAGGTGACTCGCATGCACTATCCAAGAGACCACTGTGAGATCATCTACACGTATATGGACATGAGAACAGCAGGAAAGGCATTAGAAGAATTCCTCTGGGATAGTGAGCGAAATCAGGGCATCGATTTCATCAGAGGAAGAGTAGCCGAGGTTAAGGAGGACCCCGATACTCATGACCTGTTTGTCAAGATGGAGGACACTAATACTGGAAAGATCATTGAGATTCCAGATATCTCCATGGTTGTACTGAATGCAAGCTTCAGACCAAGCGATGGCATGGAAGAACTCGCCAAGAAACTCAAGATTGACCTTGATGAAGCAGGCTATGTGCTTGAGAGACATGCAAACAGTGGAGGACTTGAAACTACTCGGTCGGGCATCTTTGTCGCAGGGTGTGCACATGGTCCCAAGGATGGCACTGACTCTGTGAATGAGGGAAAGGGTGCTGCACTTGCGGTGCATTCTACCCTCCCAATACCCTTGGCAAGGGCAGCGGAAGAGATTCCACCGGCTGAACTTGGCGATGAAGCTCGAGTGGGAGTGTTTGTGTGTCACTGTGGAGGTATCATTGGCAATGAGATAAGCTCGCCGGGACTGGCTGATTGGGCGAAGTCACTTCCTAATGTTGCCTATGCGACTGATTATCTATTCATGTGTTCAGACCCTGGCCAACAGCTCATCACAGACGCCATAAAGGAACACAAGTTGAACCGAATTGTTGTAGGCTCGTGTTCGCCGCTTCAACATCAAGAAACGTTCAGACGCGCGCTAGAAGCGGCGGGACTGTCCCAGTATTATTTTGTAGGTCCAGTAGGGCTACGAGAACACCTTGCCCTTGTGAATGCCAAGGCTTCCAGAGAAGAACGGCAGGAAAAGGCGCAGGACTTGATCAGAAGTGCTGTTGCACAGGCAATCAACAATGAAGTAGTGCCTATCAAGGAAGTCGAGGTTACCCGGACGAGCATGGTGGTTGGTGGAGGAGTGTCTGGAATGACTGCTGCCCTCGATATTGCCAAGAAGGGCTTCAATGTGCTCCTCGTAGAAAAGACAGACCGACTCGGAGGAAGACTCAATGATCTCAACAGGCTATTCCCCAAGATGGAGTCTGCTGAGGAAATCGTCACTAGCCTTGTAGAGAGAGTACAAAAGAGCAAAAGAATCAAAGTCATCTATAATTCAATTCCAGTAAGGCGAGACGGTGCCTACGGGAACTACGAAATTACACTAAGAAACACTCAATCTGGAGAGGAAGCAGTTCACACCATAGGCACGATGGTAGTAACAGTGGGAACTGAGACATATGAACCAAAGCCAAATGAGTATGGGTATGGCGAGGTCCCTGCAGTAATTACAACTCTTGAACTGGAGAAAAGACTTAGAGCGGGAGAAATAAAGAAGGCACCAAAGAATCCCATCTTTATTCATTGTGTGGGCTCTCGGCAGAATCCGGGAGAAGGTAATAGATACTGTTCGCGAGTCTGCTGCTCAGCCATCATTACCATGCAACATGAGCTCAAGGAGATGTTCCCAAGCATCAAGGTGTTTTCAGCGTACAAAGAGCATATTCGACCATATGCCAAGGGAATGGAAGAGATGTGGAGAGAGAATCGCCAGAACGGGGTTTCTTATCTCAGATGGGTCAGAGAAAGGCCTCTCATGGTAGAGAAAGCCCCTGACTCGGATGATGCAATTGTTACAATCTATGATACATTGGCACAAGAAACCTTCAGAATTCGATCAGAGATGGTCGTACTAGCTCTAGGTCTTGAACCGCCGCATGACGTGTCTGAATTCGCAAAGGCTATGGGGATCAATCGAGGACAGGATGGCTTTTTGGCAGAGATGCACATGAAATATCGACCTGTTGAAACGACTGTGCCTGGTGTCTTCTTGGGAGTGACCTATGCCAAGAATGTCCAAGACTCTATCAATCAGGCAAGAGGTGCTGCAAGCGAAGCGACAATTCCGCTAAATCTTGGAACAGTCGAGATCGAACTACTTACTGCTGAAGTTAATCAAGACCTATGTGTTGGATGCGACCTATGCCATTATTCAGAGATCTGTCCGTACGATGCAGTTTCTATGATGGAGATATCTCCTGGAGTTAAGAAGAGTTTAACTGATGAGATGAAGTGTGAAGGTTGTGGTGCGTGTTCTGCGATTTGTCCGACCGGAGCACGGGACCTGCGTTGGTGGCGTGAGCATAGCTTCATGGAGCAGATAGAAGAGATGCTCAAGGAGTAGTTCAAGATGGTATCACTCGATGGGCTCTATGCAGGTTGGATGGTCTTGAATGACCTTCTCGGAGAGCTCCAAGCAAGTGGAACCTTTATCCCAGACCTCACGTTTGCTGATCTTCGGAATTCCAAGATGACTATTGAGTATCTAAGGTCATTCCAAGCTGATATGGGAATCACAGAAAGTGCCGATCGTCAACTAAGAGAAGAGATGGAATTCAAGATGCTCAGGCTTCGGGAAACCATGATGATATGGATTGAAGAGAAGCAGGGGATTGAGAAGAGGAAAGAGTGGCAAAAGAAGTTTCAAGATGCACTTGATGGAGCCATTATTCCAATGATGGAGGAGAAACAGGTCCCAATTTCGGATCTTCCAAGAGAGAAGGATATCGGCTTCTTCAGAATCAGACTTCCTGATGAAATTCCTGTGGAAATCATAAGTGAGATCGCAGAAATTTGCGGTGTTCTTATCCATCTTGATGGTGACCGACATTTGCAGGTAAGTGGAAAGAAAGATTGCGTACGAGATGCCATGAAGCGTCTGGGTGAGCTTTTCTATGGAGAAAATAAACTCAAGCGATAACTGGATAACGCTCTTCAAGAATTGAAGCACACTTCAAATTGTATAGATCAATTGAATTGCTCGGCGCATGTCTAGAAATGAATGGAGTCCATTACTTGATTCACCATAAATTCCCTATCTTCCTTCCATGCATGGGCATTCTCATCGAATGCCTCGGCCCAAATACCATACCGCATCGTCTTTGAGTAGTCTAAAATTGAAACTTTCATTTCACTCCATCTCGTTTGAAGACTTGATAGAAGGGCTGAGAGATGATTTGCCTGTATTCTCAATGTCCAGAATAGTTCATTCTTCATTGTCCTCAGGATGGATTCAAATGGTATTGGATGCGACTGCAGTCTTGAGTGAAGGGTATCAATATCTTCTTGATTATCCCGGCCTGTTATGAGCAAGTTCGTGTAGATATCAAATGCAGCAGGGTCTATTGATACTCTGTAACCGGAGAAACACTGGTCTCTGATTTGTGCGTATCGACGGCTAAATGTGGGAGTAGTAATCGAGTAGCCCTGCTTTTCGAGTTCTGAGATTATCTCGGTATTCCGTCTTCTTGCATCCAACATGACTTCGTTCATGAGATGAATATCTTTGCGTGTGAGCCAGTCTAGGGATTCTCCTTTCCGTGTGGCCATAGAGGGTTGCTGTAGATTCTGCGATTTTATTTCAAACCAGTTTTTCCAATCGAAATCCCATGTCAAGATTTCAGGTTTCCAGCCTTTCACACTCATAGAAGTATAAGTACTTCTTCCATCGTTCAGTCGCCACATCTCATAATTTGATGCAATTCCATCCCTAATTACTGAATCAAGAAATTCCTTCAGATGTGAGAGGGTTCCTTGCGGTATTCTGAATTGGAGGAGCAACCCATTGAAATATCCATAACATCTCCCTCTGTATGAAGTATAGGGATGATTCGTAGTCAAGACTTCCATAGTTTCTAGCTTCTTGTAGCTCTTCACTTCGACAAAGGCCTGCACCAGTTCCAGTCCTAAACTTTCCAGGTTTAAGAGAGGGTTTACATAGAAGTATTTCTTCATCGGAGCTTTGTCTTTTGCGTCACCTATCTCTCGATATCCTTGTAGTTCCTCGAGACGCTTCGCCACTGTTGGCCTCGACATTTCAGCCCTCTTTGCAAGCTCATCCAAAGTCCCCAGTGGATTTTCTTGAATTGCTGCAAGCAATGGGAGATATCTTAAATTCAGTGACATTCTGGAATCCTCTTAAAATTCAACTACCTTACATTATTACTCTTGTATATATCAGCTGAAAATCAGGAAGTCCTGGATTCAATTCTGGAGGGTCGAAATCAACTATGTCACAGCCACCTTTTAGATCGAGGCCATCTGCAATCTTAACAACCACCTTGAATCGATACCAACCAGACTCTGAAACCGTGTTATACCATCCAATCGCGACCTCTATACTTGTATAGGATTCAAGCAGAAACGCAAAATCATATTCAAGACCTGAGGGAAGTTCAATGCTCATCCGAATATGAAACAAAACATAGGCGTTTTGTGGAATTAAGATATCGAAAATAGTGAGGATATCATCCTTTTGCTTATCTTTATCCAAATCAAGATATGAGGCCTTTGTAATTTTCACCCCTACGGCATCCTCTCCATCCGTATCAAATGCCTGTACTTGATTAGGAAGTACTCCTATGACAAGAAACAGGACAAAGAGGACTACGAAGGAGCTAAACCCTCTTCTCATAGGTGTCAACCCCATTGAAATTAATGTAAATCTATATGGACTGTTGCTTTTCAATCTTGTCATAAAATTTTTGACAACTTTTATAAGTTTTTTTAATATTAATTTCATAATGATAGGAATGGGAACTCTTTTGGATTGCGATGAAGGAGAGATGTGGGTAGACTACATTGATTTCGTCAAGAAATATCATCATACTAATAGGAAAATATCAGCAGTGATTAGAGTTGTAGATTCCAGATACACACCTATTATCATGGCACAAGTGAGAGCCACCATTATTGACCCAGAAGGGAATCTACAGTCTCTAAGCAAAATGACCAATCATCAAGGGATGGCGGTTTTCGAATTTTCACGAAGTTACCGGGGAAGATGGGAGATTGTCATTGATGAGATATCTCATCCTTGCTACAAATATGATACTGTAAACTCGCTCGCACTGAATCGATTCACTAATCTGTAATCGTTTGGAGGCTCTCTCCTTGATCCGCGATATGTTTCCGTTTCGTATCATCAGCCTATAAGGCTTGGATTGCCTTCTACCAGTGCGAGCGAGACCACTTCTCAAAAATTAGGTCAATGGCAATGAAATCCGGAAAGTCGCGCCTTTTCTGCCTTCTTCGTCGAGCAATTCAATGGTACCATTGTAGGCAGAGAGAACATGCTTTACAAGATAAAGCCCAAAACCGCCGCCTGTGGTAGAAACTCCTTTCGAGAATAGTTTCTTCTTAATCTCTGGAGCAACGCCGGGTCCATTATCAGAAATATCAATAAATGCTCTCTTCTCAGATTTCGAGATGGATATCTCTATTTCTGGATCAGCTGCTGAAAATTGTACGGAGTTTCGTATTATGTTTTCAAACACCATAGGTAGAAGTCGTCCACCTATAATTCTCAGTGGCTGAGCATCTTTTGCAACAGCTATCTTAACTGATAGGCCACTATAGATCTTTTGTGCTTCTGTGGCGACTCTACTGATTAGCTGCGGAATTTCCTGTTCGACATCCTCCTCAGGTCGACTGAGAGCCTCCAAGAGATTCTTCATTCTTTGAGCTGCATTCTCAACTGTTGAAATCATCTCGAGCGTACGACTGTTATCATGACCCAATATGTTTGCAGCATCGATATAGCCTAGAATTATTTGGAGATCATTGCCCAAGTCATGATGAAGCAGCGAAGTGTAGAGTGCGAGTTCCCTCTCATGTTGCTCACGCTCTAGCTCAACCAATTTCTTCTCAGTTATATCATGAACAACCCATACAATGCTCTTCTTGTCCTCATGCAGACTAAGCGTGGATGAAAACCAGTAATTAGTGCCATTAATGAGAAGCTGATAGTCAATTGTCTGACTTGTGCCAGTTTCCCGTATTTGTGATGCCGCTTCCTTGTACCTCCGTACTACATCTGCTGGAAGCACATCATCAATTTTGGCCCCCATAAATTCCTCTGGCTTTTTATAGAGCAGGTGCTTTGGAGAACCATAATACTGCGAATAGCGATTTTCGGAATCATAGACAAAAACCAATTCATGCATTGACTGAACCAGAGTTCTGTGTCTCTCTTCGCTTTCAATTAATGCGTCTTCGGCTCTTTTCCTGTTGATCGCGATGGCGTATAGTTTGCCTAAGCGTTCTATGGCCTCTAGGTCACGATCTGTATAGTCATTCTTGGCATTTGAAAGCGCGATTTGACCAACGAGCTCACCTGCGATAACTGCTGGGACCGAGAGGAAGTTCTTCAATGGAATATGCTCCTCTGGTGTCCCTGAGTGTGATTGATGTTCTTGCGGGAAGTTTGTATAGAATGATTTGAGTGTGTTTAATGAGTGCCCCCAAAGGCCCCCATATGTCAAATCCTCATTCACCATAAAGGCCGCTTGAATATCCTTGATATCAACATTGCATTGACCTTTCATCATTTCAGTCAAAGTATGTCCGATATTATCGCGAGTCACAGGGTCAATCGAAGATACATAACCATGCTCGCTCTTCGTGAGCTGTTTGCTGTACTCCAGAACTAATTGAGCTACTTGGATGATTGGTTTATCTGACGATATTAGCGCATTTGATAGATCTGCTACTGCTTTGTTTACCCTAAGCTCCCATTGCAATGCTTCTTCTGAAATATACCTCTCGAGGAACCTACTCAGGTTCTCTGCTAGACTCTTGAGTAGAAATCGTTCTTCTTTTAGGAAGGGACCTTCATCCGCCAACGGTTTTTCTTCCAAATAGAACACTTCAAGTGATCCAACTTTTTTGTTTGCAACTTCTATATCTACAGCTTGTTTCCATTGAGTTTCCCGAAAATTGCCAGTGACGTATTCCGTGTCATGATAGATTGCTCTAACGCATGCACACTCTGGATACCGCCAAGCAGGTTGCATAATGAACACGAGATGTTCTAATATCTCATCTAAAGATTTATCCGAACTCAAAAGCCGTGACGATTCATAGAGACAGGTTAGCTCCTTTACACGGTCGCTTAGCTCAGATGCTTTTGCTGCAAGTCTTTCTTCAGCTATTTTACGTTCAGTGATATCCTCGCCCGAACTGATTAGGCCAATAGCTCGTCCCTGGTCATCTTTGAGGATATTTGTGCGCCATGCGATAGTACGCCGTTCACCACTTCTATTGATTATGGATCGTTCTATGTAATCTATCTTAGATAGTTCTCCACTAATCAGCTTGTGGAAATTCTCTTCTACAGCGGCTCTTTCTGATTCAGGAACTTGAGCAAACCAGCTCTCTCCTATCGCCTCTCCATTATCGTAGCCAAGAATCTCGTGCCCCTTTCTATTCAGGAGTATGATTCTCCCCATAGTGTCAAGCACCATTAGGATGACTCCTGCAACATCGAGATACATTTGAGCACGGCTATATGTTTCCTCGATTATTGATTGTAGAGATAAATCATCTTTGCCGTGATTCTTATTGCCACGACTCACTGTACTATCAGTCCCACTAGCAGTTCTAGCTCACAAAACATGATGTCTTTCCTTATAACTAGTACTTCAATCAACATAAGAGATATTCGTTGGCCTAGATGCCCAGTATATCACTGATTGGATTCAGCGATACTCTGTTCAGTTCAAAGCCCAACATCTCCCGATCCAAGTCCATTGCGGCGCCAAGGACCTGAGTGACAAACAGTGCAGGCAGCTCCAAGGACGATCCATCATCGTCCTTCAGGCCAAGAACCTGAACATCGAATTGAGTATGACATGCGGGACAGTTTGTGACCACGCAATTCGCACCAGCATCCTTCGCAGATCTATTCTTCTCACTTATGATTCTGGTAGCAATCTCTTCACTCGCAATTAGTAGAGGTGAACCACAGCACCTAAGCTTGAGGTTCCATGGGATGCTCTTTGCTCCAGCTAGTTCGAGAAGTTCATCCACCTTTCGGGGAAGTTCTGGATCATCAAAGCCAGCGACGTTAGACGGCCGAAGCAGGTGGCAGCCCGGATGAAAAGCAATCTTCAGTCCATTCAGAGGATTGACAATACGCTCTTTTATCTCCTCTCTCATATCATAGAGTACTTCAACAAAGTGACGTACTTTGGATTTGCCAGTATATTCGAGACCGACTTGTTTGAGTGTTTTATTAACCGCAGCCCTTTGCTCTTTATTCTCGTGGAGAATATGGTCTGTGTCTTTCAGACTACCGAAGCATCCATTGCAGGGTGTGACAATATCATGACCTCTACTCTCAGCTAGTGCGATATTTCGACCAGATAATGAGAGCCAGCTAGTTGTATCAATTGATTTCAAAACAACTGTGCCGCAACAAGAGGCCCCATCAAAATCGATGAGTTCTATTCCAAGCTCCTTTGCGACCAGACGCATGGATGCTTCATAATTATTGAAACGGTTTGGTATTGCACATCCCAGAAAGACTTCGTATGACTGTGTCATGTATTAGCCCTCCTCCAGCTTCATAAGACCAGTCCGGTCCAGAACCTTTTGAGTGTCTTTGACATTCAGTTCGGGCACATCTCCTAGTTCCAAATCCTCTCGTTCCCATTCAGTAGGGGGATACAAGCGGCCTGTATCATAGAGACTTTGTCTTGCTGAGAGATACCCTGGAGGCACTATCCCTTGTGCAAAAGCGATGTTCTTCAAACCAAAGAGAATGTCTGTAATATCGATGCCTTGAGGACAACGTTCCTGACATGTATAGCATGTGGTGCAAAGCCAGACCATATCGGTCTCTAGGGCCTCTCTAAGCCCAAACAGAAGCATCCTCATGACTTCGTGAATTTGGATATTCACTTTATCACTCACTGGGCACCCAGCTGAGCATTTCGCACACTGAAAACAAGCTGTTAAATCCTGACCACCAAGCAGTTCAGAAGTCTGCTTTGTAAACTCTGGATCGAAAGCCTCGAATTTCTTTCCTTCAAATGATTTGAACTTACCCCATGTTTCAGTCACTATTAGCGCCCCCTTGGCCTCAAAGGACTTGGTCCAAGTTTTTCTGCAAGCTCTGTGAATTCTTTCACTTTTTCAGCCCAAATCGGACCCTCACTCGCGCTGATTTGCGTGAACTGAAGCCGGTCCGATTCCAAGCCAGCTTTCTCAATGATTTTCTTTGCAATGGCAAACCTTCTTTCAAAAGACACATTGCCATCGACATAGTGGCAATCTCCAAAGTGACAACCTGAGATCCAGACCATGTCAGCACCCATTCTGAATGCCTCAAGAATGTGTGTGACACTCACTCGTCCAGTACACATGACACGGATATCTCGAACTGTGGGAGGCTGCTGCAAACGGGATACGCCTGCAGAGTCGGCTCCAGCATATGTACACCAGTTGCACATCACCGTCAGAATGCGGGGCTGCGATGCTGGCATATCTGTGAGCGCAGCTCGTACCTGGGATAGTATCTGATCATCAGTGAAATGCTTCATCGTGATAGCACCTGATGGACAACCAGCAGCACATTTGCCACAACCCTGACAGAGTACAGGATTGCTTACTGCATAGTCATGACCTCCATCTCCGGGAACAACCTCGATTGCATTATAGGCGCAATTGATCTCGCATGTTCCGCAACCCACGCAGATCTCAGGATCTACGACAGATACAATGGCCTCCGCCTTTCTTATCCCTCGAATGAGTGGCACCAAGGCACGTGAAGCTGCAGCCTGACCTTGTGCAATCGATTCCATGATGCTCTTTGGTGCAGTGGCGGCTCCGGCCACATAAACACCATCTGTCTGGAAATCAACTGGTCTTAGCTTAGGATGAGCCTCCATGAAGAATCCAGATAGGTTCAGAGGTATCTTGAATAGCTCAGATATTTGCTTGTTCTCACGAGGGACCATAGCAGTAGCAAGTATTGCATGGTCAACATGGATAAGTAGGTCAGAACCGAGAACCTGGTCCCTAACTTTAATGCTGATTGCCTTTTCCTTCCCCTTCTTTACTTCTGGAGGAGAGTCCTTATCGAATCTCACAAAGATGACGCCCTTCTTTCTGGCTTCACGATACATATCCTCAGCTTCATAGAAGACTCGTAGATCTCGATAAAAGTGAAATATGCGAGAGTTTGGATGTTTTTCGAGTAGCTCCAGCGTGTGTTCAAGTGCAACACCGCAGCAAATTCCAGAGCACCAAGTTCGGGACTTTTCCAGAGACTCGTCCTCGCGAGAACCTGCACAATGAATCATTGCAAAGGTTTCTCCATCTGCGAACCCCTCGCTAGAAACAAGTCGGTTATTAAACTCAGGAATTGTCATGACCTCAGGTATCTGGTGCAGACCGTACAGACCTTTTTCCGCAAGTGCTTCTGCACCTGTGGCTACGATAGCAACGCCAACCTTGAGAGTTTCTTCATCTGAACCAGCCTTGATAACAACTTCAAAATCACCTATCGAACCCTTTGCTTCGGTGACCTGTGAGTTCAATCTGAGGTCTATGTTGGGATTCTTCCTTACGCGGCCAGCATATTCTTCAACGATTTCTGAGGCGGGGCGATGATCCGAATTCACAGTCACAAGTTCATTAAGGAAACCACCAACCTTCTCTTGTTGTTCAACAAGAGTTACTTTGAAGCCCTTCTGAGCAATGACATCTGCTGCTGCCATTCCTGCAACTCCTGCTCCAATCACCAATGCTGATGGTTCAATTTGTGTCACTGCCTCTTCCTGAGCCTCGAGAAGCTTGGCTCTCGCAACAGACATTCGAAGAAGATCCATCGCTTTTGAGGTGGCTTCGTCTTTTTCTGCCTGATGTACCCAAGAGCAATGTTCACGAATGTTAGCAAGTTCGAACAGGTATTTGTTTAGGCCAGCCTCTTCAATTGTTGACCTGAAAAGCGGCTCATGTGTTCGGGGGGTACAAGATGCAACAACGACTCGATTAAGGTTGTGTTCTTTGATTGCTTCTTTAATCACTTCTTGTGCGTCTGAGGAACACGAATACAATAAATTCTCCGCATAGACTACATTGGGGAGTGTCTTGGCATAATCAGTGACCTCAGCAACATCCACAGTACCGGCAATATTTATTCCGCATGAACAGACAATTACCCCGATTCTTGGTTCGGCAGCCATGAGCTCCAAATCAGCCTCAGTCAATGCCTCTCCTTCTTCGGGCTTGGAAATCACGATATCTAATGCAGCCAAGCCTGCAGCTGCACTTCCTTGAGCAACACTATCAGGAATATCCTTGGGCATATGACATGCACCACAGAGATGAATTCCTGGAATGTTTGTTGTTGACATGACAAGAGTGTCACTCTGCCCTGCAACGAATCCATAGGAGTCAGTTTGGATGCCAATCGCTTCAAATAGGTCTGACTGCTTTGTTGGCACCATTGCCGGGCATAGCACAACAAGATCATATCTATCTTGTAATACCTCATGTCCCTTTGCATTGCTATGGCGAATTAGCAAGTCGCGAGTGGTAGCATCCTCCATGATCTCACTTGGCAGCCCTTTTACATAGTTGATGTCGTACTCGGTTTCACCTCGAACAAGAAATTCCTCAAACCCTTTTCCAAAGACTCGCATATCATTATAGAGAATATCAATGTGCACCTCAGGCGTATGCTCTTTGGTGATAATTGCCTCTTTGGTGGCATAGGTACAACATATCTTCGAACAATAGGCACAATGGTTTACATCCCTTGACCCCACACATTGAATGAAGGCAATTCTATGTGGTTCACGTCCATCTGATGGACGCATTACGACTCCACTTGTCGGGCCGCTGGCGGAAACCATTCTTTCATACTCTAAGGCGCTGACCACATTGGAAAAGCGGCCGTATCCATATTCAGGTATAGTTGATGGATCCAGTAAATCATAGCCAGTAGCGATGATAATTGACCCCGCATTAATCATGAAGGTTTCATCAGGCATATCAAAGTCAATCGCCTCAGCCTTGCAAGTATTCTTGCACATCATGCACTCAATGCAATTCTCAATGTCAATTGTGGCGATATTCGGGACTGCCTGAGGAAATGGAATATATGACGCTTTTCGCATCTTCAAACTCTGATCATATTCATTTGGCACCTCAATTGGGCAAACTCGCTGGCAATCACCACATCCCGTACATTTCTCAGCACTAACCCGTCGAGTACGTTTTAGTACCTTGACCATGAAGTCACCCTGATTTCCAGTTATTTCTTTGACCTCAGAGTAAGCGAGAATCTCGATGTTCGGGTGGCGCGAACAATCAACCATCCATGGACCTTGAATACACATTGAGCAGTCCAAAGTCGGAAAGGTCTTGTCTAGTTGGCTCATGTGCCCACCAATTGATGGAAGCCTTTCCACCATGTAGACTCTGGCGCCCATATCTGCAAGGTCCAGGGCAGCTCGCATGCCTGCAATTCCTGCACCAATTATGACGACCGGCTTAGTTTGAGACTCTGCCATTGTAGTCCTATCTCCGGAGTGGATAGAAAACGGGTCAAGTTGGGCGATAAAATGTTTGCTGTTGGTCAACGAGTGATTGGAGCAAACATATTGAGGCAGAATTGTGTCAATTTCTTTATAGGAAAGAACCAGACCAAAGTAAGTAGGCTTGGTGAACGGAATAATGGAATACTGGGGTTTTGAGCTTGGTCCAATTAGGCCACCAAGTGAGGCATATAGTCTTCTCATACGCGTTACGAGAAACTGTCACTGGAATCGCTGTACTTTCTGCCCAGTATACAAGGATTCAGATTTCTCAAGGCGACCAGTAGACCATGTCAAAAAAGACATCGACTCCATCTCAAGGTATCTTGAACTTCTAAGCAGCGTACATTCCGAGGAGGAGATCATGGCAATAGGTATGCGGATGGAATCTGTTGACCCCATAGCGTACAGATCCGCTCTTCTCTGGTTTCGGAATGGTATGAGATCAGTATTCCTTCAGGATGCAGATAGTTTAATCATTCCACCGTCTGACATCGTTGAGATACTCGACTATCTTCGAGAGAAGTTTCCATCTATTGAACGAGTCACATCATATGCACGTTCAAGTACCGTTGCCAAAATCAAACATGAAGACCTTAGAGCCATTGAAGAGGCGGGTCTCAATAGGTTGCATATTGGCATTGAATCTGGCTCTGACGAAGTCCTGAAGAGAGTAAAAAAAGGTGCGACAAAAAAGATACACATTGATGCAGGACGCAAAGTGAAAGATGTGGGGATTGAACTCTCAGAGTATGTGATGCCAGGATTAGGAGGAGTGAAATTCTCTGAAGATCATGCATTGCAAACAGCCGATGCCCTCAATCAAATTAACCCAGACTTCGTTCGGCTTCGGCACTTTTCACTACCAGAAGGAAGAACAGTATTTGAAGAATTCGAGAGATGTAGCGACATTGATGTGGTTCGGGAACTCCGTCTATTCGTCGAACATCTTGAGGTAACAGGAACGCGCATCATCAGTGACCATATGCTAAATCTTCTTCCAGAAATCGATGGTCAGCTTCCTAATGATAAAGCTAAGATTCTAAATATCATTGATCAGTTTTTGGAACTAAAGCCAATGGCTCAAATACTTTACCAGTTGGGCCGAAGAATTGGTATCCTGCAGGGATTGAGGGACTTGAACGACCAGGAGAAGATGTCTAGAGTGAAGAGAATCTACGATTCGCAAGGTGTAACACCGGAAAACATCAATGAGATAACCAATCAGTTAATGCAGCGCTTCATATGAGTGCAAGTGATTATCCGATGCCTATTCTCTAAACAATTCCATATAATTTGTATCAACATAACCCCCGTTGATGTAGTATTTTCCATGAGCTGTGCCATAGACTTTGAAACCAAGTTTCTCATAGACGCGTTGTGCGCGAGGATTATGCGAGTGCACGCTCAACTCGATTCGTCGGAGATTCAAGTGTGTCCAACCAAAATCAATTAGTAGCTGCAAAGCCTCTGTCCCTAAACCCTGATTCCAGTCCTTTTCTGCATAGATTGCTATTCCTAGTCCACATGATCGTGAGAGCCAATCAACATCATGTAATGCACAAGAGCCGATTATATCTCCGTGAGGGATTTTCTCAATGGCGAAATTGAATCCTCTCCGATTCTTCATCTGCTCTTCGGCTGTCTGAATCCACTCTCTCTCAGCATTTCGTGTCATTGGGATATATCCGCCAAGGAAGAGTCTCATCTCGGGATTATTCCAATGTTCTACAATGTAATCCAGGTGCTTCTCCTCTTCCAAGGGGACAAGTCGAGCTTTTTCTCCCACGAGCATTATTAATCCTCATTTCTAGAACCATGATTTCAAATTTGAGTCTTAAGGAGAACCTCTGTTCGTAATCCTGAGCATCACTCTTCAACAGATGTAAAGCTTAACACATTCTTTATCGAAGAAAGCGACTTTCACGCCTTGAATCGCAGACATGGTCACTTTTTCGACAGCCATTGGCGCGAACTTGGAACTATTCTACAATCAAAAACTGTGGAAGTTATATATTACTAGCATAACACACAGGTGATATGAAGGCTGCCAGACTCTACACGCGAGCATACCTGACTCGTATCAGGTCTCGGGAGGATGCTCTGCAATTGGACGATCTCAGCCAGATTGTGGTTCGAATAAAGCCACGGGCTCATGCAGAGTAGTTCTCAATCATCTTTCAATTCTCAGGGTGAACAAAGCCCTTTCTCTTTCTGAACAGTAAATAATTGTATATTATACTTCATTGAAGTGTTCCGAACCATCATATTATCCATAAAAAGAAAAAAAGGATTATGCGAGTCGAACGGGATCTCAATTTAGAACTGTTCTTAATGTTCATTATATATAGAAAGTGCAAGTAGCACTTGGTGATTCGATGAAGAAGCACGCTGTGATTAGTAAAGCTCTGTTAGTTTTGCTTCTCTTTCTTTTAGTATCATCGGCAATCAATGTCAATGCTCATACACTCTCTGACGATGATGGTGACGATGATGACGATGATACCACAACTGAAGATGAGAATGAAGATGATGAACATGAACCTGAACATGAACGTGATGTTGACGGTACTGTATGGATACAGACACAAATAATGACAGTAATGTTGAGTCCCAGCACTCCATCATATCAGTATTGGTACACCGCTGATGAGAACGGTAGCCTTGCTCGTTTTCAAGTGAGCTACCTCATGGTGGTTGAATTTGAGGATTATAATGGTGATGGGGTCTATCAAATCAATGAAACCATTCAGTTCGCCCCGCTTGACGCTTTTGATTGGAATCTCCAGACTGGATCAGTCAGAGATGGGTCGGGTCGTAATATTGAGGTCTATGCATCTTATGTAAAAGGAGGACTCACTGGAGAAGATTGGGATGATGATTGGTTTGAAGATTGGATGCCGGGATATGATGACTCCGATAATGGCGGACTCGTACTTGCAGATGGCGATGATGACGACAACAGTACGGATGATGGTGATGACGACTTTGAGGATCAGCCAATTCTAAATCTATCAGCATTTGAAGCAATGACGATGCAGTTCTATGCTCATATCTACATGAATGATTACAATGGAATAGTCGAAGACGACGAAGGAATCCAAGCCAATTATACAATTAGTGGTGGTGTTGAACTCAAGATAGATATTGAGTTGGGCAACTTCCCCTATCTTTCCGACACATCTAAAGTGGCTGTACTGAACTACCTGAGGGAAGATATCGCATTCTCAGGCGAGAACTATTTCTTTGAAACTCATGAAGATGATGATGAGGTAGAGATTGAATCAGAGGTGGAGTGGGAAATCGAAGATGATCTTGGAGAAAAATTCCACGATAATGATGAGGATGATGATGGTCAGGATGATGCTCTTCAGGAGCTCGCACTAGTTGAGGGGTCCACAAACATCACACGTGGATTCTATCGTTGGTTAGATAAAGCAGTTCAGACGTTACCTAATGGCTCTCAGAAGGCTGTAGACGTAGAGGCGTCCTACTGGGCTGATGGGAATGCACTTCTACTTTTCTTGGCATATCCAAACTTTGATGGTGGCTCTCTCCTTCATGATCCATCATTAAAGCTCGAAGAAAACGCATCGCCTGTTGTCACGCCAACTGGAGTCTTAGGAATTCCTACCGAAATTCTGGCAGGTGCAATCCTAGGAACCGTAGTGCTTGCTCTAATAGTCGTGGCAATCAGAAGACGCTGAATTCGTTCTTAGGGGGTCTTGCGCCCCCTACCATTTTATCTATAAGCATTTATCAGTTACACAATAGATGTTGGTTCCTATGTTACTGCTGTCAGTGAAGAAAGTATGCTATATTATTCCTATACTGACATTCATTTTATCACTTGTAGCCTTCCCGCAGCAAGTAGCAGGACAGCCCGTCACTTCGGGACTTGTGCTTGATAATGTTGAAATTGATGTTGAGCTGAATAAGAATGGAACCAGCGTCGTCCTATTCCAGGCAAATGTAACAAATACTGGAGATTCACTCATTGATGTTTTCGATATAAGAGTGGATTTGAGAGATCCAAGAATACATTATACGACTCTGGATGAAATCAATGTCACATCCCAAGTCATTGCACAGAGCAATTATGCACTTATCAGAATGACACCTGACACCTCACTGAACTCACTCACATCATATCAAATGACAATGAAGTTTTCCAGCGATATGCTACAGGAAAATGTCGGGATATGTGATGAGAGAGATCTTTGCCTTGAAACTGTCATTTTCTATGTTCGTCCGTTGAATGAGTATCGTACGCTGAAATTCGTTGTATCTTTGCCTGCCCATGCTGTACTCGATTCGGAGTCTTCTCCACTCTATCCAAGGCCAACTCACAATCAAACAGATGGTCTTAGAATGTCATTCATTTGGGAAACGACACAAATACTCCCAGGACAAGAACGGGTTTACATCATTAAGTATGGAACACCAAATACATTTGTGGTTCTTGTGGATACAGGAATCAATAGTATTCTCATTGCTGCTGTTGCTGCTCTTAGTGGTGCCGCACTTGTATTGGTTTTTGAAAGACTTCCAGGAGTAATTAGAGCTGCAAGAGTCCCCAGAGTATTATCAAATCAGGGTATGACTGAACATGAAGAGAAAGTCATTCGGCTGCTTTCAAGGAAGGGAGGGTCGTGTCCCCAAAGGGAAGTGTATGAAGATTTGGGACTATCGCAGTCCTTGGCGAGCATGGTCTTGACTGGTCTTGAGCAACGAGGTGTAATTAGAAGATTCAGAGATGGTCGAGAAAATGTTGTTCATCTGATTGAGGAATGAGTGATTTGAACCCCTAGCACTGGTGTTATTCAAAGCCGAATTCAAAGTCTATTAATCCAGTCTGGTTCAGCTCGAAGGAACAAATTCGTACATACATTGATTCATTGCATACATTTCATCTCGGGAATACACGACAGTACCATTATAGCGATGCATCAACATCTTGATAGTGAAAAGCTCCAAGCTCGGCGGAGGCTTTCCGACCAGCTCCTCACTCTTAAGGAACTCTTGCAGCTCAATTGAAAGAGGTTTGCCGGTACATCTGATTTCCACTTGCACCCTAGGATCTAGCTGGCTTATGCTAATTGATATAGCAGGGTGCTCATTTTGTAAATTCTTGACATGGAATATGATAGCATTGAGAAAAACAAGCTCTAGCAGGCCATCAGCTTCCACATTAATTGCGCTCCCGTGCTTGTACTCTACAAGGAATGCATCATCGCCCAGTAATTCTTTCGCAGTTTCAATTGCCCTATTAATCGCTAAAGCTACATCAGTGGCTTTTAGAGAATCCTGAACGTCACCCTTTATCTGACTGAGTTGGCGTACCTGATGATTCACCAGAACAGCCTCCCTAGTGAGATCCCGTGCCTTTCCCTGGGTTTCTATGTCATCTTCTCGCTTCTGAGCCGAATGCTCCAGTATATCAAGGTAGGTCACAATTCCTTGTAGGATATTTCCCATCTTGTGTGTCCACATGTTCAGGTAGAATTCGCTCTCCTTCCTAGAATCGTCCAACTCCTTAGTTCGAGTTCTTACAAGGTACTCAAGCTCCTTGTGCGGATTCAATATTGAGGTCGTAAATTGCACCGCAGCTATGAGAAAGAAGCCCGAAACAATTGTAAACGCCCAGATTAGCTCAGCAATCTGAAGAGGATTCCAAAGTATAATAATGAAGAATGTCCCTGCAATCCAATGAGCCAAAGCCAACAAGAGGGACAAATCAAAAGAATCTCTTGATTTCCACCACATATGCGCGAATCTGATGAATGCTACAATTTGGGAGAGCAAATAGCCAAACGAAATAATCATACCTTCAAGTGTTAGTCCTCCTACACCCCCTTCCGGTGAGGTCATTAGAAAAACTGGTTCTTCACTTAGCAAAAACCAGAGATTGACCATCGGTATGAATACTGCCCCCCAAAGTATCAACATGAGCGTACTGAAACGACTCGATTTCACATCACCTGTAAACGAGCCAAGTAGAATTGTAGGAACGACAACCAGTACAAGGGACATGCCAAGGGTTCTGTTTCTATCACGATCGGCGAATGTCATAGACCAGTCTGAAGAAGAAGGATGCGTGATTAGAAAAAGCAGTGACCAGAGAACAATATTTAGTCCTAGCAGAATCAACATTAGGTTTCTAATCTCACGACCCTTCACGAATGAAACAAATGAGAATGTGGACACCATCCCAGCAGATACCGCAAGAAGGAACATGAGAATTGTCAACCAAAAAGCAAAAACTGAACGAATGAGTGTGAGCCATGCCATACCGGAAACGGAGGCGAAAACGAACAGTATCAGGCCTATGCCAAATATCAGTGTCACTATCCAACTGACCCATTGATATTCAGGTCTGTCAGAGATTGGGCGTGCCTCCTTTCTTTTCTTAATCAGGGATTATATTGATTCTGTTTTAACCTTAATACTTCTGCGTTTTTGATTAGATTGCATTAAATGCTTTTCAAAACATATCTCTGTCCAGGCACCAATACTGAATCATCATAGTTCTGCTTAAGAGGAGGTTATGCTTGTTAATGACCGAAGCCTATGGATGTTGCAGGTATTGTAGTATTGGTCATCTTCGTTGCTGCACTGCTTGCCATAATGAGCGAGCGTGTTAATGATACGGCAACAGCCCTCCTAGCCCTGGCACTATCTGCTGCAGTTCTATATCTGATGAATGGGATTCCGTTTATTGGAATTCTCGCAACAATTGATTGGGATGTCATTCTATTTGTAACAGCAATGATGGTGATTGTATCAGTTGTGGCATCGTTGGGTCTTTTTCAGTTTGCTGCAATAATCATTGCGCGGCGAACTGGCGGCCAGCCTCGACTTACATTCATCTATCTAATGCTCATGGTATTTGTCATTTCACTCTTCTTTGATCCGTTGCCTGCGATGATAATTGTTAGTACTGTAACCGTAGAGGTCTGCAATGCAATTGATGTGGATTTCCGACCTTACCTTATGTGTGAAGTTGTAGTCGCAGGGCTGGCATCATTGCCAACGCCCATAGGGTCCGTGACCAATCTTGTAATCGTCTACATGGCTGACATAAACATTGGGTTAATGCTTGTCACACTATTTCCCCTATCAGTATTGCTCTTTATCGTGACCCTATGGTATATGATGAGGAAATATTCAGATTCACTGGCCGAATCAGAAGAACGTGAGCTGACAGATTTGTTTCTTGTGGATCCCAGAATAATGATGCGATCTAATCGGGACTTCTACACAGCCATGCTCGCGTTAGGGGGTCTTGTGGTTGGAATAGTCTTTGCGCCTGAACAAGCGTCCATAGTAGCATTACTCGTCGCGACAATTCTCCTTCTACTCTCTGGAAATCGTGCAAAGGAGCTTCTAAGGCACCTCTCCTGGGATACAGTATTTTTCTTGGTAGGAATGATAGGAGTGGTCCAAGCAATGGTGCTGACAGGTGTCATTGAGGCAATCACTCTTGGCTTCCAAGGGATTATTGGGAATAATGTGCTGATGGCAGTCTTCCTTATGATTATGGTACCAGGAGGGGTTATGTCCCCAATGGATGCAAAAGCGGTAGGTGTGCTTCTGGCACCTGTTGCGGGAGACCTAAGCCTCACGAATCCAATGATTCCCATCTCACTCTCCGTGGGAACCAACTTGGGCAGCTATGTCGTACCATTTGGAGATGCACCATGTATCGTTGTGGTATCTCTGGCTGAGAAGAAATTGAAACCGATAAGTTGGGCAGAGTTCAACCGCGCAATAATCCCACTTGGAGTACTGCATCTCATAGTCGCGACAATATATTGTGCTCTTGTTAGTCTATTCTTTATCTAGCACGACATCATTGCTCTGAAGCTGCAACATCCTCTTCTTTCTTTACTTCAATCCCAAGCTTTTCCCATGCAGGCTCAATCTTTCTCTGTTGGTATTGCAGGTGAGTTGCAAGTCCGAACTCCTCAGGTTCGTGTCCAAAAGCCAATGCAAGTAGCTCAACCACATGCATGATGTCAAAGCGATATTCCTTCTCGAACATCTTCTGTATCTCAACTTGTCCTAGGTCAAGTTGTAGCTCACAGAACGGACAGGGTGTCACGATTATATCAGCACCACCTGCAGCGAGAAGACTATCGAATTTCTGTCGTGTGAAATCTAGCGCAGTCTTCACATCAGCAGTACGAACTGCACCACCCGCACCACAACAGATGAGCTCGTCCTTGTAGGGCACATATGTTGCCCCAGACGCTTCACAGAGCTCTCGGAAGATGTGTGGATGCTCTGAGTCGTCCTTCTTCTTTATGTTTTTAGGACGCATCCAATGGCAGCCAGGATGCAGCGCCATTCTTACTCCCTCAAATGGACGTGTCACGGCGTCACGGACCTTCTCAATGCCAACCAAGGAATACAAAGCATCGACGTAGTGGGTGACTTCGATGGTTCCTTTAAACTCGCGACCGACAGCGGCGAGATTCTCATTCACGGCAGCCCTAAGTTCATCATCATGGTGAAGCTCGTGATTTGCATCCCAAAGACTTGCAAAACATCCATTGCAGCCAGTTGTGATATTGTAGCCCATCTCCTCTGCAATCGTGAGATTCCTAGCTGAGATAGTCGCCCATGTGACTCTATCAAAGGAACCGAAGACTCCAGGCGCGGGACAACATGTCGCTTTCTCCATGTCAAGAAGCTCTATACCGAGATCAGCAAAGACCAGCTTTGCCGCCTTCTCAACGCTTGGATATCTATGCGGTATTATGCAGCCAAGGAAATGGGCGAGCTTTGTCTTCTTTGCCATCTCAATCACTCCTTCTTCTCCGGCTCTTTCTCTTCGACCAATTTATCGAAGCCGCTCTTCTTGGCAATCTTGACGATCTCTTCTATTGCGTCGGGATGACTGCTTGCGTTTGGCGGCTTTGGCTCAAGGCCGACCTTTTGCCGGAGTTTTTCCCAGACCTCGCCAGCAAGTGGAACTGCGTGACCCGTCTTCAGGACGTTTATCGCAACTTTCTGATGCGGCTCCAGCATGTATCCAGATTGAACTGCTATATTTCGAATCGCCTTGATTACCTCTGTGGGCTGAACATCTTGTGGACAGCGATCGGTACAGGTGTAGCATGTGGTACAGAACCACAGTTCTGGAGAAGAGATGCATTCTTCCTTAAGGCCAAGCAATGCCTTCCGGATGATCCCTCTGACGAGATAATTCGTACGAGCTCCAGCAGGGCAACTCCCACTACAAGTACCACACTGATAGCAGTTCTGTATATTGGGGCCACCTATCTTCTTGATCATATCAACGAAGTCTTTGTCAACTTCGTCAATGTCGATTGGCATTTTCTCCTCGATACTGGTCAAATTGATGCACCGACTGATAGCGACCGCTAGTTTTTCAACCTTAAATCCATTACCCATTGACCTCGTGAAAATTAACAAAGTTAAGTTGAGAATCTCACGATGAAAATATTCATCATATCTTGCCTGTAACTAGAAACCATGGACTGCCCTCATCATGAGAAGAGACTTGCATCATCTATTCTGGGTTATTGTGGTGAGTGCGCATCATATCGTCCAGACCTGTTAAGCGTAGCTGCCGCCATTCATGCACATCTGAGAGAGAGATCAGGACTAATCCCCAGAATTCCTAATGAGGGAAAAGATGTCTGCGCGGATTGCGGTAATCACTGTAGATTGGATGAGGGAATGATTGGTTTTTGTCACAATAGAATAGGAACCAAAGCCGGTGTTAAAAGCAGATATGGCAAAGCGGTACCTGTCACATGGTACTTTGATGTTCTGCCCACAAACTGTGTCGCTGATTGGGTATGCTCTATTTCGTGTTCTCCAAACAGAACACACGACGGTAAACGATTGAAAAACCTAGCAGTGTTTTATGGGTCCTGTAATTCCGATTGCCTCTTCTGTCAGAATGCCAGCTACAAGGATTTGATGAAGGCAGGTAGACCTCTCATGAGACCAGAGAACCTGGCATCTGTCGCTGATGATGCAACCGCTTGTGTTTGCTATTTTGGAGGAGACCCTTCATGCAACTCAGAACATTCAGTGCGTACGTCTAAGATTCTTTATGATAAATGGAACATGCGAGTATGCTACGAAACAAATGGCAATATTTCAGCAAAATGGCTACAGAAAATCGCAGATATAGTTCAGCAGAGCAGAGGAACCCTCAAGTTCGACCTAAAGGCACTCACGCCATCGTTGTATCAGACGCTGACTGGCGTTAGGAATAATCTAGCGGTTAGCAATTTCAAGAAACTAGCAAGGATCGGAGAGAATCGAGAGAACGAATTCCTAGTGGCAAGCATATTACTCGTTCCAGGATACATAGGAGCAAAAGAGCTCGAGCTATTGTGTAGTTTCATTGCATTATGTGACCAAACTATACCTACGGCATTCCTCGGCTTCTATCCTCATCATAGCATGATTGACCTTCCAAGAACCAGCAGGGGTCACGCTTTGAAAGCCATGGAAATAGCAAAAGAGTCTGGGCTTACAAATGTGAGAATTGGGAATCAATGGCTATTGTCAGGTAGCGAGTACAATTTTGAATAGACCAATGAATTGAGGACTTCATTGCACCTGATTACTCTGTCATCATAAGAAAACTAGTACACAGCTCTATACATAGCATGAAAAGCATTAATTTCCATCTAGTTTTGTTAAAAGCGCCACTCTTATATCAAGAGTTTCTTGGGTCACGATTATAGTAGATGTTATCTAGAGGCTTTAGGGATGAACAACGATACAGAACACGACCACATCAAGGCTGAGGATATTGATCCTGAGTTTGTGGACAGCCTAGTCGACGCAGGTGCAGATAGGATTCGTACCTGTATTCAGTGTGGAGTGTGTTCTAGTGTGTGCCCAAGTGGAAGACGAACCGCGTTTAGAACTCGTGAATTGATGAGAAAGGCGGTATTAGGGCTCAAAGATGAAGTGGAATCAAGCCAAGACCTTTGGCTTTGCTCAACTTGCTATACATGTCTTGAGCAGTGTCCGAGACAGATTAAGACGACTGATGCGATTCTCATAATGCGCAATATGGCTGCAGAGGATGGCTATATGCTCCCTGAACACAAAAAGACTTCTGAGAAGCTACTTGAAACGGGTCATGCCGTCCCCATTGATAGTGCAAATAAGAAGATGAGAAAGGAGCTTGGACTTGGCGAGCTACCACCAACAGTTCATTCACATCCGGATGCTCTTGAACACGTCAAGAAGATAATGAAAAGAACAGGTTTCAATGATTTAATTGAACAACAGGGAGCGGACACGTGAGGGCGATGACGGAGACGCAGACATTCTCACTTTTTTTGGGGTGCGTGATGCCCAATCGTTTTCCCAATATTGAGAAGAGCCTTCGAGTGGTGCTGCCAGAACTAGACATAAACCTTGAAGAACTTGAAGGCGCAAGCTGCTGTCCAGCCCCAGGGGTGATTAGGTCATTCAGCGATTCCACTTGGCTGGCTCTTGCATCAAGAAATCTTGCTCTTGCAGAGAAAGCGGGACATGATATCATAACCGGATGCAGTGGATGCTATGGGACTTTCAAAGAAGCAATTGCTGCAGTTCATGAGAAACCTAGCCGTTTGAAGGATGTGCAGAGAATCCTGAAGGAAGTCGATCTGAAATACACTGCAAAAACAAATGCAAGGCATATCATAGAGGTGATCTATGAGATTGGACCTGAGGAAATCAAGAGAAGAGTGAAACGTCCACTTACAGGAGTCAAAGTTGCTGTCCATTATGGATGTCATCTTCTTAAGCCAAGTAGATTCAGACCTTGGAAAAAGACACAGAAACCTACATTTCTAGATGATTTGGTCGAAGCTCTAGGCGCAGAGAGTGTGAGTTATCGTGACAAGTCCATCTGCTGCGGAGCTGGTGGCGGGGTTCGGAGTGGAAATATGCCGCTATCCGTAGACATAGCAAAAGAGAAGCTGGACAGTGTGATTGATGCAGAGGCAGACTGCATTGTGAATGCTTGTTCCTTTTGCCATCTTCAGTATGAATCTGCACAAGAGTATCTTAACAACGAGCTGGGAGAAATGGCCTACCAAATTCCTGTCATCTACTTCACTCAGCTATTGGGACTTGCACTGGGATTTGGTCCAGATGAACTGGGGCTAGGAAAGCATATTGTGTCAACAAAGAAACTCCTAGATAAGGTATTATGAAAGGCGTTTGGCTTGCTGATATACAATGAGAGATAAAACTGCACTTAAGAGAATTGCAGCTGAGATGAATATTGGTAGACGTAGTTCTACGGCATCAGGTGCAGGTGCAGTAGGAGTCGTGGTGGTGGGATTGGTTGTAGTTGGTGCAATAGAACCTGCGGTGAAATTCCCATCAGATACATCGAATGATGTGTAGATTCCATCAAAGGCACGCACCTGAATGATGTATGATGAATGCGTTTCAAAACTAGAGAAATCCCATGCTAGCCAGGTGTCTTCTACGAATGCAGCGAGAAGCTGAAAGCTCTTTCCGTCATCTGCGCTGAGAAGCACCTCATATGTGAGGCTGTCGTCCGAGTTGCTATCCCATGCGATCCAGGTAATGTTGTGGGAGCCGGGCCAAGTTTCGCCTCCATTGGGAGAAATCACCTGTACATAAGGCGTGAAGAAGTTGCCAATAAATATGCTAGTAAACAAGTTATAGATTGCTGTTCCATTGGTCAGCCAAGTTGTGACATTGATAAGACATGTAGCATTGTTCCCAAGGCTTCGTGTATCTATTTCCACCGAATTTGTAGTACTGTTCGCAGAAATGGTGTTTGGAATGGCAGACGCATTGACTACTATACGAGCTCCGTTTGCATTGGCTGCAGGAGTCCATGTGGCATTGAGTATAATATGATCACCAGAGATACGATATCCGGAAGCAACGGATTTAGGGGTTGCATCAAGTCTTGAATGATAAGTAAGTGAAAGGACAGGAACCTCAGCAGAAGTTTGATGAATACCTATTGGACCTGCAAAAATGTTACTAGATTCATTTACAAGCACTGCGGATATAGGGAACATCAGCACCATGAAGAGAAAGATAAGACTCAGACTAGTCCTAGGTTTCTTGATTCTTGGTTTCAGGAGTATAGCCTGTGAACCTCTTGCTAATGAATTTCCTTTCATTATGCTATACTTGTATTTTCTATTGATAGTTCTATTTTTAGAACTCACTCCTCTCTCTCTGGGAATGGTTGCTCCCTCCATATTCGTAATGCTTCATGCCATAAAACAATACAGACTGAAATCAAAAGTGCAAGAAGGATGAATGAATACCATTCGAAAAACTGCCACAGCATGGTAGTTAATGCGGCAGTTACTGAAGTATAGAAGGTTGCATAGAATAGGAATCTTGGCACCATCACTCTTCCTTTCCCTACAAAGAGTTTTAGCACTCCGACCCGCACATCTCGTTTGATAGTGTATTGCCCATGGACATCTTTGTTTACTAGACCCAACTGCTTTAGTTTTTCAAGATGATGCATTGATAGCGATGGACTGGAGAGATTCGCTCCACGTTGTATCTCTCGTGCTGTCATAGGTGTGGGGTGTCTAAGCATGTACCAGTATACTCGAAGAGTCTTGCCTTTGAGCTCCCGTGTAAGTTCTTCTTCCGAGGATTCCTCATCAGGCAATGAAACTGCTCCTCCAGCGCTTTCTTGCAGAACAAATATAATGACTTGCCTTTAACTGTGCTCATTGCCCCGTCTGTCAATAATGAGGCCTGCAAGGCAATGCTAAAATAGCTGGGGGTGAGCCCAAGGTCAGCCTGACCGGCATTATCCTGGACAATGTTCGAGACAATGTGTATAGAGTTCAAATCTGTCGCAGCGGCTCGAGGAGACCCTAAGCGATGTCAACAGCGCGCAAGCCAATAACACCAAAACCCCCCCGCACCAGACAGAAAGTACTTGTCATACTGCAGGAACAGTGCAAGCAGTGTGAACTTTGCATAGCATTCTGCCCAAAGAAGGTATTGTGCTTTGATGAAACCAAGTACAATCGAAAAGGCTACCATCCTGTTACGGCATGCGATCTCGATGCGTGTGTGAATTGCGGTTTCTGTGAGATGATTTGCCCAGACATGGCTATTTTTCTGGCAGAGAGAGAAGAAGCAGAAGAAGCGTACAAAAAGGGCGCATTGGATGAAGGAACCCTGATTCCTGAGTATATGGGCAAGGGTACTGTTGAGGGGGAGAAATAGATGCCGGAACGAGTCATGTTCACAATGGGTGATATTGCCTGTGCTGAGGGAGCACTTAGTGCCGGATGCAGGTACTTTGGAGGATACCCAATCACTCCTGCAACTGAAATAGCAGAATGGATGGCACTACGAATGCCTGAGATAGGAGGGGCATATGTCCAGTACGAAGATGAAATCGCATCCATAACCAGTGTTATTGGAGCGTCTTGGACTGGTGTAAAGTCCATGACCGCCACATCAGGACCAGGCGTAAGTCTGATGCTCGAAGCGATTGGCCTTGCAGTAATGACTGAAACCCCACTCGTTCTCGTCAATATCATGCGCGGAGGTCCAAGCACTGGTCAACCTACAAAAGGTCAGCAAGGAGATATCATGCAGGCAAAATGGGGCAGTCATGGCGATTACCAAATCATTGCACTAACCCCTGCGTCAGTACAGGAGATGTTTGACCAGACTGTGCAAGCCTTCAACCTATCAGAGAAATATAGGACTCCAGTCTTTATTCTAGCGGACGAGATTGTCGGTCATATGCGGGAGAAACTCGTTATACCGGATGAAAAAGATCTAAAACTCGTATACAGGAAGCTACCAACTGGTCCCCCCGAGGACTACCTCCCCTTCAAGGCTGGTGATGACCTTGTTCCACCAATGGCCTTACTTGGGTCAAAATACCAATTCTATGCTACAGGACTAACACACGATGAACGAGGATATCCGAGTGATAAGGAGGATATCCAGATTGACCTTGTTACACGGCTCAATGATAAGATTCTGAAGAATGCAGACGATATCATTGACTTAGAACGGTTCATGCTTGATGATGCGGAAATTGCTGTGATTGCATATGGAACGCCATCAAGAAGTGCACGGAAAGCAATCAAAGATGCAAGAGCCGAGGGTATCAAGGCAGGAATGCTCAGATTGAAAACTGTCTGGCCATTTCCAGAAAGGGCAGTCGCCCATCTTGGGACTGAAGTTAAGCATATCATTGTTGCCGAGCAGAATCTCGGGCAGGCATACCATATGATTCGAGCAGCCGCCGCTCCGACCCCCATACATTTGATGACCAAGCCCGCGGGAATGCCGCAACTTCCAAACGAGATTCTTGCGAAAATCAGAGAAGTCAAATCAATGTGATAGCGTCGGTCTATAGACTACGAATCATGAGATTCGAATTACATTCTAGAAATTTAATGTGCTCCAACTCAACCGGACAATGGGCTCTAGCGTTAAACTTACAAACAATCTATGGCCACTCTCAATATGGTTTCATCCTCCGAAGACCACCGGTCAATTGAGTGGTATCTTTTTGAACATCCGAAACCACACATAGGAAAGACTAGCCTGCTACAGAAAGGCCTAATTTGCAGTCAGGATGGGGGTTCTGCAGACCTTTGTGAGGAAGGACTAGGATTCGGAGTTCCTGTGCTTCAACTGAAAAGGGATTTTGT
>JBHLQM010000008.1:29378-48346 GCA_048884785.1 Candidatus Thorarchaeota archaeon
TAACGAAGGTCTTCAGCATGTCTATATCCACAATGAACTGGGAGGTGGAGTATTTGACTCATATTTGGATGCAAGAGGAGTTCATTTAGTGAATTCACAAATATCGGGATGGGATGAGATACATGCTGAGTGGGCAGGCTTCTATTCCTCGAAGCTCGGATACGGCTTTCTGGTAAACATCCCAGAAGGAATTAGGGCATATAGGGGCCGTGAGATAATTGGGCATGACATTCGATGGAGTGGAATTATCTTCATGTTGCCGGTCGATATAAAAGAACTCAACTACGATATTAGATTTCTGAAATCAATCAAATCATTAAGAAGGGGAACCCTCTGACTGTTGATGTTGTTCTTGTGTATCCTTTTTTTGGCCATGAGCAGACTAGGTCAGATTTTCGGTTTCCTCCTCTGGGACTGGGCTATCTCGCCTCATCTTTGCTTGCAAAGGGTATTAGGGTGAAGATTGTAGATGGTACATTTACTGATTTCAGAACAACTATTGATAGGGTTTCAAAGCTCTCGCCTCGAATTGTTGGCATTTACTCAATGATAACAATGGAAATCAATACCTATTCTATTGCCAGGCGATTACGCGATGATGTTGATTTTCTTGTTGCGGGAGGTCCATTACCAAGCCTGATTCCCGATTCATTTCTTGATACATTTGATGCTGTGGTCATGGGAGAAGGAGAAATCGTTTTTCCAGACCTTGTGGGAAGATATTTGGCAGGCATGGAATGGAATCATGTGAGCGGGATAGCTTACAGAAACGAACGGAAGCAAATTGTGAAAACATCTCAAACCAATATGGTTGATAACTTGGACATAATACCCACACCAGCACGGGACCTATTCCAGAATCAATCGTATATCAAATACTGGACACGCTACTTTGGCTATAGTGCCACAAATCAGATGACAACAAGGGGCTGTCCATTCTCCTGCGATTTTTGTAGCAGCCCTGTATTCGGAAAGAGCTATCGAGAAGTGTCTTCAGAAAGGGTTGTTGATGAAATGCTTGAGATTCAGAAATTAGGCTATGATCGAGTCTTTTTCTCAGATGACTGTTTTACCCTTAATATGAACAGGGTATCTGACATCTGTTCGCGTCTAAAGAATTTGGATGAAAAGATTGAATGGATGTGTCTCAGTAGAGTCGATAGATTGGATGGCAATCTTGCAAGGCAAATGGCAGAGGCAGGATGTGTGAGAATTCTTTTTGGAATTGAATCAGGCAATGATAGAATGCTGAAGGTAATGAAAAAGGAAACAGATCTGCACAAAGTGAGAAAAGCAGTCAGGGTTGCATCAGAGCATGGTATTGAAACAGGCGGCTTTTTCATCCTCGGGTACCCAGGGGAAACTGCTGAGTCGCTCTTGGATACCATTAACTTGTCTTCTAGCCTTGGATTGGATTTTGTTTCCTATTCCTATCCATATCCAATCCCTGGAACAGGTTTGTATGAAAAAGCCAAGCATCACCAGAAGATGAAAAATCCCAAACCAAGATTCAATTCAAGACAGAAATACAGAATTCGAATAGATACAGGTATATCACAGAGAAAACTGGATTTTGCGAGAATCAAAGGTCAGACGCAACAACGACTTAACCAGAACGGTCCTATTGGCAAAAGCACAGCACATGTATTTGAGAGAATCACCGATGAAGTGTTTCGTTTTATCAGATGATCTCTATCATCCCACTCATTCTATCGCTTCCGTAGAATTATCAGAAAATGATCCCCGAGTCCCCGAAATACTCGCGATGATGAAATGAATTTCTCTAAATTGGCAAGAGTTCTCCAGAGTGGCATAAGAAATCTGACCCTATTTGTCACACCAGGGGGCGGATATAGAAGACCAATTGCCTCGCAGTATTCCTGTTTGAAATGAGGGAATTGTTGGACGAATTCATTTGGTGTTGGAAAATACGACGTGATCTCACCATTGCCAATTTGCAGTGAATATCCCTCTCGCAGACGTTTCATAGCAAGCCCTTTGCCTTCATTCTTGAAGATTGAAAAGAGACGGTCCCAAATGGCGTCGCGACCCATTATTGTGGCAACAATCCAGCCTCGTGTAGCTAGTAGTCTTGAGAAGGCTCTGTCAATTGTTTCATAGGACTCTAATGTATTCAAACTCCCAAAGTTTGCTAATATTCCACTGAAACTCCCATCCTGTAAATGGGACGCCTTATCGAGGTCCTCTATATCTCTTTGCTCAAGTTCAATTAGATGACTCATACCTCGAATACGAGCATTCTTCCGGGCTTGCTCCAACATCATAGAGGAAGTGTCGATTGCATGCACTTTGCATCCATTGGATGCCAGAAATATTGAGTCAGTGCCGACTCCGCAACCCAAGTCCAGTATACTAGTTCCTGGCTGTGCAATCCTCTCAAGAAAATGCCAGGTTCTTCTTCGCATGAGCATCATTGAGGGATTCGTTGTCACTTCCTTGGTATAGTCCTCTGCCATGATATCAAAAGCGATTGCGCGTCTAGTACTTGAGGGGGCTCTGCGGATTGGTTCCAAGGTAGTAATCCCCATTCATGGGGGTGTGTAATCAAAGTAAAAAATGTTCTATTGGAGTCCCTTTCTCAGAACTTCAGCAGGTTCTGAATTTGGCGGAGAGCAATTCCTATTTATGGAGTGGTCAGATGCATGATGCACCCCGGCCTTGAAGGTGATGCAGTATATTCCAAGAACTACAACAGCAAGACTTTGAAAAAGCCCGAACTGTATTCAGAGGATTTGACTACCAAGTAGTTGTCAGATCTGTCATTGAAGGAACCTCACCGGGAAAAATCTGGGTCGACGATAGTGTTCATCCAAACGCTGGGTTTATGGCGACTACTGAAGGTTGGTTTCTGGCCGGTGATGCGAATAGGATTAAGTTCAATGAAGGGTTGAGGCAACTAGTTCATGACATGATTCTCAAAGGAGAGTATTATTCACCTGTAAACCCTGAGTTTCTTCGAGAGCTGTTCTTCCACATTGATTCCGAGTCGTGGAAGAAGCAATTCTCTTTCATCTTTGATATTCGGCCACCCCTTCCGACAAATCGTGTCCATTTCACTTGTAGCAAGGTCTCTTTGGATTGGAGGAACATATTACCAGAGGGCTATGAGTTGGTGCAAGTTGATTCGACATTTGATGCTGGTGCATTTGAGTTCCCTGAAGATATCAAGGAATGGACTGCACATAGTTTGGAAGAGCAGAAAGCGAGAGGATTTGGCAAATGCCTAGTGTACGGAAAAAGGATCGTTGTTTGGATAAATGCAGATTGTGCCAGCAGTGATGAGTGTGAAATTGGAATTATCACATCCAAGGATTCTAGGTTGAAAGGTCTTGGATCTGCGACGGCTGCGGCAGCTGTTGAGCATTGTCTGGCTTCTGGTTTTTCTCTTGTGGGGTGGCATTGTGAAGACCATAATATTGGTTCAATTAGAGTAGCGCAAAAGGTTGGATTCGTCAAAGAACGCGAGTATAAGCATTACATTTGTATGTTTGATGAAACTGAGCATTTTGCTGAAACGGGTCTAAGGCACTTCCATGACGGTAAATACAGAGAAGCTGTCTCAGAGTTTGAAAAGGGATTCACACATGGAGAGGTCCCAATATGGGCGTATATCATGGCTGCGCGTTCCTACGGTTTCATTGGAAACGCTAGGAAGGCAAAAGACTGCTTGGTCAGTGCAAAGAAAAGAGGTTGGAGTAACTGGGAATCCGTAGTTCAGAGGAAAGAGCTGCAATCTGTCATCACTTCTAGTGATTGGGATGAGATTCTCAGATGAATTGCCAGTCTAGGACTTCACATTGTTATATCCTCAGTAATAACTCTTTTATCATGATAAGTTGCGAAAGTGTCACGTTGCTCAAGTGATATGGTGTGCCCCTCAATGACCGAGTCAACTCCAGTCTTGAAACATCCAATGGCCAAGTACATCCGCGAGGATAGGCAACCTTGGATTTACTGTTCCGGTTGTTCAATCGGTGTGGTCACGAATATGATCGCACGTGCAATCGATAACCTTGGCATTGACTTCAACAAAGTGGTTGTGGTCAGCGGTATTGGGTGCACTGGGAGGACTTCAGGATATTTCAAAACAGGCACTTATCACACAACACATGGTCGCGCTATTGCATTTGCAGAGGGCGTCAAGATTGCGAATCCTGAACTTGAGGTGATTGTTGTCTCTGGGGATGGTGACATCGCGGCGATTGGTGGAAACCACCTGATTCACGCCTGCAGGAGAAACATCGATATCACTGTAGTGTGCATTAACAACTTCAACTACGGTATGACAGGAGGTCAATTCGGGCCAACAACGGAACATCTGAGATACTCACAGACCAGTCCGAGGCCTATAGGCAACGTGGAGCATCCTTTCAATTTAGTCCAGCTAGCTGCATCATCTGGAGCTACTTTTGTTGCCAGATGGACCGCAGTCCAAGCGAGGCGTGCGACCCGTTCTATTGAGAAGGCCATCCATAAGAGGGGCTTCTCCTTCGTTGAGATCATTGGCGCATGCCCCACTGCATACGGGAGAATGAACAGACTGGGTGAAGGCCTTGACATGCACAAGCATCTCTTGGAAGTTGCAGAGATCCAGAATGGGCTTCCTCCACACGAGGCTGAGATTGAATATGATAGAAGGATAGTCTGCGGCGAGTTTGTAGACATCGATAAACCAGAGTACACAGACGTATTGCGCCAGGCCCACCAGAAGTTCAAGGAGGGCAAGTAGGTGGCCAGAACCGAGATTCGCATCGGTGGCTTTGGCGGGCAGGGCGTTGTCACTATGGCCATGGTTCTCGGTGAGACCCTATCTCTCGTGGAGAATAGACAGTGTGTTCAGACACAGAGCTATGGTCCTGAGGCACGTGGTGGAGCAAGCAAGAGCGAGATTGTCGTTGATGATGAAGAAGTCGACTATCCCAAGGTACAAGAACCAGACGTCTTTGTGGCAATGAGTCGAGCGGCTTACCTAGAATACATAGAGGGACTCAAGGAGAACGGAATTCTGATCATTGACGAGGACTTGGTCGAGATCGAGGGGGACTTGCCCGATGGTGTTAGAGTCTACAGAGTCCCAGCCACGCGCATTGCTGACAAGGATGTTGGAAATAGACAGGCCACAAATGTTGTGATGCTCGGAGTACTTGCCGCAATAACAGGCATTGTTACACCAGAGGGACTCCGACAGGCGATCAAAGATAGATGGCCAAGATTCATTGAGACCAACTTTTTGGCACTCGATTTGGGTCTTGATGCAGGGAAGAAAGCTCTCGAAGAGCAATAGTTTTCCTTTAATCGGAATCTGATATGACCTAGGGAGAGTCATTCAGTGCAAGAATTGCAGCTCCAAGAGCTCCTGTGAGCTGTGGTTCTTTAGGCATCCAGAGGTTGACGCCTAGTTGAGCTGCCAGATAATGCCTGAAGGCAGGATTCCGTGCAACACCTCCAGTCACACCGACTGGTTCGACCACTCCAACTCGTTTTGACAGTGTTCCTATCTTTGAGGCCATCGAGGAGTGAATTCCAGCCGCGATGTCCTTTGGTGAGTCACCTGCTCCGATTCGTCCAATAACCTCACTCTCAGCAAAGACTGTACAGGTGCTGCTGATGGCACATGGAGAGTTGGACTGCAATGCAAGAGGCCCAAGTTCATCCATAGATACTTCAAGGACTCGTGCCATGACTTCCAGGAATCTACCGGTTCCCGCACTGCACTTGTCATTGATCTCAAAGTCCTCGGGCCTTCCATTAGGGCCAATCCGAATGACCTTTGAGTCCTGCCCGCCTACATCTATCAGCAGTCGTATGTCAGGATTCAGGGCATGCACTCCAACACTGTGACATGTTATCTCTGTTATCTTCCGATTAGCAAACTCTACTAGTGCACGGCCATAACCGGTACCAATAATGACTGCGTCCTCTGCTTGGACGCCTGCCTTATCACAGATCTCCTTGATACATTTGGAAGCAGATGCCGTCGCAGATGCACCTGTGGTCATCAGGTATGTTGCTAGTATCTCTGCCTCCGAGTTGACTAGGACTGCTTTGGTGGTAGTTGAACCTACGTCCACACCAATGCCCATCTTTCCTGAGACCATTTACCAATCCTCATACAAACATCTCGAGCAGGGCATCGACTCTTGTCGCGATTTGCGCATCATTGAAGAGCCTGCTGTCGACCATGTCGCCTTCTATAACTACGCCTGGCACGCCAGTTCTCTCGGTGATAATCTCTCTTGTGACGAGTTGTCCCAGCGAATACCGTTTGCACGACCGAACTGAGAACATAACGAATCCATCCAAGTCATAGTCCTCGATCAACTGAACCATCTTGTCGACCTTAGCATCGAGACCTCTGTTCAGATACACATTGCTGTAGATTTCTGCCACGCTCTGGTAGAGGTCCTCACCCTCTATCACGCTGGCCCATGCATGAGTGTATGTGTCAGCAGGAAAAGCAACTCCGCGCTGTGCCATGCCATTGAAAAACTTGAAGATCTGGAACCATGGAGGAATGTTGTCCCAGAGTAGACGCACCTTTTCGTCAAGTATTGCCCCAATCCCCTCTTTCACTCTGTTCTGAACCTCATCCAAGAGAGCCTGATAGAAATCAACACAATAGTCCTTGCCCCTCATCGAAACAACAGGAGCCATTGCCAGGAACCTGTCTGCGCAATTCAGAGGGGTTGGTTTGTTCTTGCACTCCCGTAATGATTTGTGCCAGAGCTTTATGGCCGTCGATGAGAGGTCAGCAACTTTCCTTAGGCGGTCTTCCCTGAGTTCCACACCAAGTGTATTTGACAAGTGATCCACGAGTCCATGAATTGATTGGCGAACATATTCAACATGATGCGGTTTTTGTTCCCCCTCGATTGAAGGCGTGTCAAACAGATACACCGGAGCGCCTGTAAGTTCAGAGATAGCATCATACCATTTCAGTACTGTGCCACAGATATTGTTACAGGCAAGGAGTGTCTGCGGCTTAGGAAGGCCTTCAAGCGGGCTCTCTGCGGGCTTAAGCACTGACCCGATGCTGGCTCTCGCATACGAACACAATTCACTAGAATATCCGACTTCTTCTGCAAATCCACATATGGATGGACCAACTTTCTGGGCGCCCACGATTGCTGTGTACTGCTCAGGATAAACGACACCAACGCCCATGGCAACAGGAATCTCAACAGGAAATCCAGATGTGACCCATGCTAGTTTTCCTTCTTCGCTCGCTGCATGCCCCTCCAGCATATGTCGGAATGAGAGGGACTGCAATTGCTCTGATGTCTTGAGCCGTCGATATGCTTTCTCTTCGGTCATCTTACCCAACCTCCTGTAGTGTTTCCATAAACGTTTGAAGTCTCCCCTCAAGCCTATTCCTATCTGACAGTTCAGGGTCGAGCGGAAGTCGAAGAGAGGGGACACCTACATCCTGTGATACCTTCTCATGGGAGGGCGATTCAAACTCATCGGGATCGCAGAAGGACTGCTCACATATCACCACTCCATCAATGTGAAGCCCCTGTAATAGTTGCTTCAGGAATCTTACTCGAACCTGAAGTCCTTCATGTGTTGGTTCAAGAGGTGCCTTGAGAATGGAATTTGCCATGTCCAGGAATGGATCCTCATTGTACGGTGTTGCCGGTGTGAACACCGTCTTGAAGCCAAAACTCAGGAGGTCTAGTGCAATGATATCGCTTGTCACTCCATCAAGGTTATCAAAAAGAGACACTATGGCTTGAGGCTCGACCATTCCTCCTACAACCATAATCCTTGGATCTTCTGTTGATGGTGTCTTGATCTCTGGAATATCTCCGGTCAAAAGACCTGTCTGTATTTGTTCGATGTGCTCCAGCATCCCATTTTCATTACATATTGTCCTGACGGAGTTCGCAGTGTCGACAATCTCAGATAGAATATCTGGCTCAGGAGCTGTTAGAAAATCACGTACAAGTCCGACCAATCTTGAGTAGGATACAAGTGTTCTGTCCAATACTCGTGCAGCATACAGAAACTGAGTGTTAGCTTTGAAGTCATTGACTAGTCCCACGGCGGCGTCATATTCTGTTGCAGAAAATGCTTTGCCAAATACATTCTCAAGAGTGGCGCTCAAGAGTCTCAGTTCCTCTGCGAGAAAAGATATCGAAGCGTCTGTGGTGGAAACAGGATATGTCAGACGTAGTATCCTGTCATCCGTAAACCGTTTTCTCCAGACATCTCCAACATTCTGGAGCGCGTCACATGTGTTTCCGGGAAATAGAACACCGCTGAAATCTGTTAGGAGTCCGTTTGCTCGCTGTGAGAATACATTCCTTGTGAATGCACAAGAGAATGTCTGTAGGCTGTCTTCAAATCCTGCTGAGGTTGACGGATTTGTCCGAATCAGAGATGGCGTCAGACCATGTGCCAAGAATAGTTCAATTGGGATATGAGGGTACAGATATCCAATAGCCGTTCCGCCTCTCTCTCTGAGATTTCGCAAGCGCTGTGCCGAGTTTTCAATGACCTCTCCATAGCTCATTTGATTCGCCGTCCTTCATTTGCGATTGCCATAAGAAGAATATAACGCCCCTCCTCTCTTATTCAGTGTCTTATCTGTTGTGCTTCTGAAAAAGTATGCATGAAAATGCACAGAAACCTCTAAAACTACATGGGGAAGGAATTATCAACCACTGATGCAGTAATGCACTCAGACGACAAGTCGATGTATTTACGATACATTCGAGGAAGTTAAAGGAGAGAATATGAATGGAAGAAATGCCATGGCACAAGACGAGATGGCCGAAGACAGTCAAGAAGACCTTAGACTATCCTGAAAAGCCACTCTTCTCGTTGCTAGACAAGATAGCCGCTGAACATCCAAGTGCGCCTTCAACGATATATTCGGGGATTTCACACCCCTTCTCAGAAGTGAAGGATCATGCAGATCGGATAGCCAATTTCCTTGTGAGTAGAGGTATTGGAAAAGGTGACAGGGTTGCAGTATTCATGCCAAATGTACCTCACTATCCGCCCGTGTTCTTCGGAATTCTAAAGACAGGTGCAACAGCGGTCACATGCAACCCGCAGTACAAGGCGGGAGAATTGAATTTTCAACTGAAAGACTCTGGTGCAAAGGCGATATTTGTCTTTGACCACGCAACCTTTGTGCCAACGACATATGAAGCCGCAAAGGGTACGAATGTTGAAACAGTAGTTGTTTGTAGTATCAAGAGCTTCCTACCTAAGGCAAAGGCAGTGATTGGCAGCCTGATAGGAAAGGTACCTAAGGCAAAATCATATGAAGAAGGCACATTCTTCTATGATAGCATCGTTGCAGAATACGAGCCCAAGGTGCCTGATGTGAAGGTTAATGCAAAGGAGGACCTTGCGCTAATTCTCTACACAGGCGGAACGACAGGCACACCGAAAGGTGCAATGCTCACTCATTATAATCTGTACAGCAACGTCATGCAGGTAGACGAATGGGTTCAGCTAGAACCAAAAGAAGGAGGACCTCCAGCGAAACTAAAGCCGGGCGAGGAGGTTTTTGTTGGAGCACTACCATGGTACCACAGCTACGGTCTCACACTCACAATGGTCGCTTCGTATCTCATGGGGAGTGCATTGATCTGCGTCCCAGACCCCAGAAACATGAAGGAACTACTCTCTGATATTCAGAAAGAGAAGGGTTCACTCCTTCATTGTGTTCCTGCAATCTACGCAGGTATGGTGAACAATCCCTCAATCAGCAAATACGACCTATCGTCTCTCAAAGGCTGTGGCTCTGGAGCAGCTCCACTGCCACCAGAACTGGCCAAGACCTTTGAATCAATCACTGGAGCTACACTCTTCGAGGGGTATGGCCTCACTGAGACTTCACCGATGGCAACTGCGAACCCATCCATCAAGAGCCTACGGAAGTTCGGATCCATTGGTGTCCCAATACCTGACACGTATCTTGCTGTTCTGGACCTAGAAACTGGAAACAAGAAACTCAAGCAGGGAGAAACTGGAGAGATTGCCATTAGCGGACCACAAGTTATGAAGGGCTACTGGAACAAGCCAGAGGATACCTCTCAGGTCATGCGCAACATCGATGGCAAACGGTTCTTCCTCACAGGTGACATTGGGCACATGGATGAAGATGGCTTCTTTGTTATATCTGACCGCAAGAAAGACATGATTAGCGTTGGCGGACTGAAGGCATACCCACGAGAGATCGAGGACAAGTTGTTCGAGCATCCCAAGGTGGCAATGGCTGCTGTCATTGGTCTGCCTAAAAAGGACGAACCAAGCAATGAATATGTGAAAGCTTACATTGTGCTCAAAGAGGGTGAAACGGCCACTGAGGACGAGTTCATAACATGGGCCAAAGACAAAATGGCAGGTTACAAGCGGCCTCAAGAAGTTGAGTTTGTCAAAACTCTGCCCATGACCGCAGTCGGAAAAGTACTCAGGAGAGAGCTCAAGGAAGCTGAACTCAAGAAGAGACAAAAGGCGTAATTAGGACAGGGGCTCATGAGCCCCACTCCTCTCTTTTTATGTCATAGAATCAGAGGACTGATATTGGTAGATATTCCTAAGAGACCAAAGGTTGGATAGATTTCATTGATCAGCGCAACAGCAAACCGTATGCTTTCAAGAAGCATGCGAAACCTTAGGTATGACTATGCTGCGATAGACTGGAAGCCCATAATAACCACCAATCTGGGGCTCTATGTTCACGTGCCCTTCTGCGAACGCCTCTGCGCCTTCTGTCCATTTCACAGAGTGCTCTATGATAAGGACAAGAAGGACGCATATCTCAAGGCCCTCCTGAGAGAGATTGAGCTTCGGGAGCTGGAGGGAGATGTTGAATGGGTATACTTTGGAGGCGGGACTCCTAACCTCCTGAAGGCAGAAGAGATTGGACAGATTTTGAACAGATTCAAAGAGTTTGTCTCATGTGAGGACATTGGGATGGAGGGGAAACCGCCGTTCTTCACAAGAGAGTACCTGGAGTCTGTGGCTAAGCATGAGATTTCAAAAATCAGCATGGGAGTCGAGACCCTGAAGCCTGAGACTCTCCGGAGAGTGGAGCGCGACAGAACAGACCTTCATCTTATCCGGCAGATTGTAAATGATGCACATGATCTGGGGATGGTGGTGAATGCAGACCTCATGGTGGGGCTGCCGCTCCAGTATAGAGCTGATTTTCTTCTCGACATCACTAAGATTGCGGAAACTGGTATTGATCAAATCACGACATACCCCTATACAAAAGCCCCAGGGGCAAAGATGCACAAGGACATCACATCGAAGGATATCTTCGATATGATTGAGAGCGCAGATGACATCCTAACAGATAACGGATTCGTGAGGGAGAATGTCTGGGTATTCTCCACCCCAGAACTTGCAAAAAAGGCACCAGGTGAGCATCCTGAAGACTATCAAGGGTTTGGCCCCTCAGCGTTCAGCAAAGTGGAGAAGCTTCAGATTGTGAACCCTCATCTCGATGATTATCTAAAGCACATTAGTGGTGGGCATTGTTTTGGCTTTAAGATACTTTTTGAAGATAATTTCGATTACTGGAGGAAATTCGCGCACAAACTGTATGACCTGCATGTTGGAAAGGAATTCCTCAAGACGATGCCATTCAGTATTCGAACCGTAGCGAACCTTCTCAAACTCAGTGGATACCTATCTGGTGAGGATGTGACAAGGAGAGGAAGGTATTTCGTTCACGACCTCACGATTAATGCGATTGAGAGTCTTCCATACCCCCTTGGTAATCCGGTCTCTAGAGGAGTTGCATGCATGAACATCTTCTTTTGACGCCCAGGAAGATTGATTCTTTCTTCGCTCAAACGATCGCAAGAAGGACATACCGAACGTCGGTTTTGTCCATGACTCTAGTAAACAATATTGAATGTTGAAGATTGCTACATCATCACTCTTCGCCCCAACAAATAAGAGGGAGCATGCCCGTAGTCAACAGATAATTCTAAACTATTCATGTGGAGAAATCAGGCTTTGAAAGAGATGTATTGGCAGGATGGACCAGGGTGGCCAAAGACTGCAAAGAAAACGATAGAATATCCAAAGGAACCCGTCTATGCAATGCTGGATAGGGCTGCTGAAAAGAGCGGAAATCTTCCTTATACTGTATTCATGGGACACTCGAGGACCTTCGCACAGGTGAGAGAAGATGCAGATAAGATAGCCAATTTTCTGGTAAGCAAGGGAATCAAAGAGGGAAGTCGTATTGCGATATTCCTTCCTAATGTACCACATTTCCCACCTGTTTTCTTTGGAGCAACAAAGGCTGGAGCGAAGATTGTGACATGCAACCCGCTTTACAAAACAGGGGAATTGCATTATCAGCTCAATGATACAGGTGCAGAATTGGTCTTTGCTTTAGACCATCTAACATTCTTGCCCACGTGCTATGAAGCCATCAAGGGAACAAGTGTTAAGACGGTGGTCGTGTGTAGTGTGAAATCATTCCTACCAAAAGCACTGGCTGTCATTGGTGGCTTAATTGGGAGAATCCCAAAGAGCCCATACTATGAAGATGATAAGACTGTGTTCTATGATGACATTATTGCCCAATATGAACCAAAGTCACCTCAGGCAAAGGTCAACCCCGAGGAGACTGCCATACTAATCTATACAGGTGGTACGACTGGAACACCAAAGGGAGCGGAGCTCACCCACGTGAATCTGGTTTCAAATGTCCTTCAGATTGCTGACTGGACCTATATTGAAGATGCGGATCCACCCAGCGGCGTACGATATGGAGAGGAGGTGTTTTGTGGTGCAGTTCCATGGTATCATAGCTATGGACTCACGGTCACGTTCCTAATGGCAACTTGGAATGCAGGGCAGCTGGTCTGTGTTCCAGACCCACGGGCCGGCAAGCCTCCGATGACAGATCTGCTTAAGAATATGGCAGAAACAAAGAGCACAGTGTTGAATTGTGTGCCTGCACTCTATGCCGCTATTGTAAATCATCCGAATGTAAGAAAATATGACCTTTCAAGCGTCAAAATCTGCAGTTCAGGAGCGGCTCCACTACCACCTGAATTGGCGAAGGGCTTTGAGGAAGTCACAGGTGCTGATCTCTTTGAGGGCTATGGATTAACAGAGACCTCTCCGGTCACTCACAGTAATCCTACCAACAAGAAACAGCGAAAGTTTGGCTCGATTGGCATACCAATTGCAGACACCATCTGCAAGATCGTGGATTTGGATACTGGCACTAAAGAGATGCCAATTGGAGAGATTGGCGAGATAGCCATTCATGGACCACAGGTCTTCAAGGGCTATTACAATAAACCAGAAGAAACTGCAAATGTCATGCGCCAGATAGGCGGAAAACGCTTCTTCCTGACAGGTGATGTCGGGCACATGGACAAGGATGGCTACACTTTCATCAGTGACCGCAAGAAACAAATGATAAATGTTGGCGGGCTCAAGGCGTACCCGAGGGAGATTGAGGACATTCTCTTTGAGCATCCAAAGATCTCGTTGGCGGCCGCTGTCGGCATCCCAAGGGATGACGACCCGACTAACGAGTTTGTCAAGGCATTTATTGTCTTGAAGGAGGGTGCTACAGCAACACCAGAAGAGTTCGTAGAATGGTCAAAAGAGAAAATGGCAGGTTACAAGCGACCGAGAGAGGTTGAGATTGTAGACTCCCTACCACTCAGCAACGTTGGCAAGGTCCTCCGGCGAGTCTTGAGAGATGAGGAGATTAAGAAGCGCGGTCTTGCCAAGTAGATGAACAGGGGTACACTGAGTTGAACTGGAAACGAATTGGAGCTTGGTGCGGAGTCCTAGCCGGGCTACAGTTCGTGGTCATCACCTTCGCAATCATGCCATTCTATCCTGGAGGGTACTCCTTCTTCGAGAATTACTTCAGTCAGCTGGGGCTCTCAGAGACAAACGGTGTTCCAACACCACTGAATTGGCTGATGTTCGCATTGGCAACCATACTTGGGGGTGCCCTATCATTCCCATTCTGGTTGTCGATACGAACTGTGTTCACAGAAACGACCTCACTGAGAGCACTCAGCGGGCTTGGTACAACGCTGGGCATCTTGTCCTGTCCTTGCCTTGCTGGGATTGGGATCTTTGCAGCAGACCTGTTCCTAGTGGCTCATGCATTGTCAACGATACTATTCTTCGTTCTTTTTGCTGCGGCTGTAGGACTGTATTCTGTATGCATACTTCTCAGCAAAGAGTATGAGAACGTCTACGCACTGGTTGGCGTTGTCGTGTGTGCAATCTGCCTAGTTCATATCCTAGCCATACTCACTGCAGCTATGCAGAAGCTTGCAGTGTACAGCATTGTACTCTATTCAGTATTCCAAGGGTACAAGTTACTACAGGTCTTTCAATGAATTAGTTTAAACAAGCGAGATGGAGGCAAAGGTCCTTTTCCACCAGTACTGGTGAAGAGGCAGCGAGGAGTGCCAGTAGATGAAACCAGCAAGTCCCTTTGGTACCGCTCGTATTCTTTGAGAAACAGCTGTCAGTCCAGTCCTGAGTTGTTTGACCTTCAGCTCAAGTGTGATCTCGAGGGGTGCATGCAATTGTGATACCAGTTTGAGATATTGTGGGGGTTGGGTATCTATCAATCTCCAGCGCCAGTACTTGTTGAGGATGCCGAACAATCTCTGTGAAGTTTTAACTGAATGCCAGACTTCCTGTGGTGTTGCCTCAACCTCTCTACGGGTGGTTCTATGAAAGAGCGTTCCTCCGGCCCAAGCAGGATCATTTGGTTGAGTCCATTCGGGAATAAAACGGGTCGCCATTCCTGTCATAGTCTTTCCAGACATAATATATCGAAGCTCGTCTAGAGCAAGCCGAATAGCGGCCCTGGCGCTCAGCAACTTCTGAGGAACCAATTCAGTTATTTCTGTATTCTTGCAGATTGTTTCATTCTGAAGTCCCCCAACCAGCGGACGAGCGATGGAAGCTGGAACCGGTGTCACTAGATCCACCCAATATGATGAGAGATGTGGGGTCAGAATTGGAATTGGGATGACAATGCGTTTGGGGAGTTTTGCCTCTTGAGCGTATATTGACATAAGATCCTGGTACCTTAAGATATCAGGACCTCCAATATCAAGCGTTTTTCCCTTGGTGTTCCTGTTTTCAAGCACACCGACCAGGTATCTCAGAACATTGGATATTGCAATTGGCTGACTTCTGGTTCTTACCCACCGGGGCGTTGTCATTACCGGCAGCCTTTCTACAAGGTAGCGCATTATTTCAAATGAGGCACTACCTGCACCAATTATCATTGCAGCTCGCAGTGCTGTAAGAGGTGCATTGGCGGATGATAATATATTACGGACTTCAGTTCTCGACCTCAAATGCTTACTAAGTTGGTCAGTTTCGTCTCCCAGACCACCCAAGTAGATGATTCGTTCAATGCCTGAATCCTTACTTACATTGACCATGTTCTGAGCCGCTCTTCTATCTGCATCAGAAAAATCACTTCCGCCATACATAGAATGGACAAGATAGTAGACTGCCTCAGTATCTGTACATGCTTTTACCAAGGATGGCAAATCAAATACATCTACTTCAACCGCTTCAACCCGACGGTCTCGGACCCAGGAGCATTGATTCAGCTTTGACTTGCTCCTCCAAGAAGCCTTTACATGATAACCATTTTCAACTAGGGATTGAACAAGGCGGGAACCAACATAGCCAGTGGCTCCAAGAACTAGGATTCTATCAGATGTCATCGTTACTTGTAGACAGGGAATTGGATAGAAGTCTTTTCGTTCGGCGTTTCACTGCCTAATCTTTAGATATTTAGTAACATTTCGGGAACAGAGATATCAAATCCTAGGTAAAGGAGTCTATGATCTTCTTTGAAATCAAGGCAAAGGACTCATTCACATTCTTATTCAGCCTGACTGAAGCCTCTAGATAATCCATTCCTAGTTCTGTTGCGAAGCGTTTACCTTCCTCAGCTGGAACCACGCGGTCTACAGCTAGATCAGTTTTGTTGCCAATCAATAGACATGCATATTCATGGTCAATATTGCGGTCAGCTTCCTTCTTCCATTCGATGATATCGTTGAAGGATTCCCAGCTTGTTATATCAAATGCAAAGAGAACACCTTGTGTACCCATATAGTAGTTTGACCGCACTCGTTCCAGAAAATCCTGGGATCCCATGTCCCAAATCTGAAGGGTTACGAAATTATCTTCCACTCTAAGTTTCTTATATGCAAAACCAGTGCCAAGGGTGGGAGAATAGTGTTCACGAAAAGCTCCTGTAGAGTAGCGTATGATCATGCTTGTTTTTCCCACCGAACCGGAACCAACCGTGACCAATTTGAGAAGATATGTCGGAGACATGAGCATCATCTGTGAACAATTACATAATTTGATTCTCCTTCGTTTCTGATAAACTATTACCCGCGAGTCTAGAATGTGATTTCATTGGGTAGTGCCAGATCCCGCTGTCGCGATAGAATGAGGAGAGTAAGCTTGGCTGCAGGTCCTAATCTGGAGTATTCAACAAGGAAAGTTTTGAAAGCTTCTGTTCTGGTTCGATTTACATGTTCAATTGGCAATCCATCAACTAGAGGAATTCCAGATAGGCCACTAATTCCAACGATGATTTCGGATCCATAAATGGATTGTCCACGAGCTACAAGCGCATGAACCAAATCCTCTAGTACACTATTCCCAATTTTCTCAAGTGGGTATGTTCTATCCATCTCGCCACGAGGCCAGTTTTCAGAAACTAATTGTTCCAACCAGTAGGCGAACTCCTCTGTTCCGGTGAGATCATACGAGGTGTAACGATTCAAAATGCTCTCAGACAATATTTTTGTCAAAATGTTAATGAATTCATTCAGCCTCTTTCGGTCAATGGTATTTGCGAATTGTGCGAGTATTTTCATCCACTCGCCATACATCAATACCAATCTTTTGGGATCAATACCGTCAAGCATCTTGAAGTCGAAATCGACACTCCAGCTATCATCCTTGAGATGAAGCTGCCCCAGAGTTTCAGGCGCCTTTATTCGTTTCATTACTGCCCTGAGTGCACTAGCTACTTCTTTGACTCCATAGACTTCCTCAGCACTTCTCAAGGCGGCTTCCAGAAGCTCCTTTGCCAGAAGTATGCGTCTCTTCTCAGGTGTGAGTGCTTCGATAACCTCCATCTCAAGCAGATAATCGAGCGCTCGTAGGACTTCCCGTTCATCATACTGTCCACTGAGTTCAGAAAGAATATCTTGTACGGTTCTTCTCCCATCTATAAGCCCTGCAAGACGAGGAACTATACCGACTATCTCGGGATGCAGGTTCTTCAGGTTCTTTGTTTCAGAGGAGCCTGCTTGTATATATCTGACGAATCTTGCCCTTGCACTCAGGAAGTCCTTGAAGCTCAGCATATTGCGAAAACGGATAACTCTCTGAGCCCAGAGTCTTGACAATTCGAGAATAATCGACTCAACAGATGCGCCGCTTAAATCACGAATCTCCTTCACACTACGAGAACCTGTTATGAAAGGTAGTATTGAGCTGGAGGTGTCTGGAACTGTATCCGGTTTAATTGTGAAGTATGGTACCCATGAATCTGGAAGTTCTTGAAAAGATAACTTTTGCATCACAACCTCGCCAAATGCTTCTACGTATACATCGGTAAACGATTCATCAAAATCATAGACCTCAGTTGCCTGAAGCCATTCTAACTCGAATTCCCCCAATAGAGAATCGAGCTTCTCAGTGGTTTCTTCGCTAAGCTTTTGAAAACATACTGCAACGAGGTTTGTTTGAACACCATGAATGATGGTGAAGATTCTCTGCCCATAATCTAGCTGGATGACCGGAGTATCTTGCTCAAAAATCTGGTGAGAGAACATATCAATTGCAGCGAAAAAGCTTGAACCCAGGACAGGGTCCATTCCAAAAGCCCGAGAATCGAGCTGCATATAGAATCTAGGGCGTCCACTCTTATCGATAATTAGAAGTGCCTCAATAGAATGTCCTGTCAAACTAATTCATCCTAGTCTATTTTACGCCTCATAATACCATATCAGCATTCTTTATTGAATCCTTTTCTGATTTCTTACGGCGGATTGATTCCAGTTGACTATCCATGAACAGCTTTGTGTTTCTTGCTTAGATCTATGTAGAGTTCAGCATTCATTTTGAATCCTTCTCTCATCTCAGGAGTAAGTTCTTTCACAACTTTTCCAGGGATGCCAAGGACCAGTGAATGGGGAGGTATAACCGCCCGCTCTGTGACCACTGACCCAGCTCCAATTACACTACCTGCTCCAATCTTCGCACCTGAAAGAATAATTGATCCAATGCCCACGACCACATTATCTTCTATGGTTGCACCGTGAATCACACAATTATGACCAGCAGTGACATTATCACCAATCACAGTGGGATTCATGAATTCGCAATGAACAGTCGCATTGTCTTGGATAGACGAACCACGGCCAATGCGGATGGAGTTGAAATCTGCACGGATGACAGTGAATTCCCAGACACTACTATCCTCACCAATCTCGACATCGCCAATCACAGATGAACGAGGGGAAATGTATGCGTCAGGGTGTACTTTGGGTGTTTTTCCTTCAAATTCATATAGTCCCATTCTGAGAACACCTGCCAGCGTTGTAGCTCATTCCTCTTTTAGGAATATTGAAACAACAGATTTTCATATGATAGCACCATTGTCACAGCTCAATGCCATTCACATTATTCCATTATCCATTCGGATACTGGATTTCAAAATTAGATAGACGCCTTATCATGCCTGCCCTTCTTGTAGGGTCCGTAGTTCCTGACATTGAGGTTCCAATACTCTTTCTTTTCTTTGCTGGAATTGTACCAGATCACTTTGTCCTTCATAGTTTGATTGGTCTTTGTTCACTTGGACTTTTTCTGGCAATTCTAGCAACAAGATATGCGTATCCTTGGCTTATAGCTTCTATATTCAA
>JBHLQM010000008.1:48446-74062 GCA_048884785.1 Candidatus Thorarchaeota archaeon
CTTTGTTCACTTGGACTTTTTCTGGCAATTCTAGCAACAAGATATGCGTATCCTTGGCTTATAGCTTCTATATTCAAACTAGAGAGGAAGGAGCTCGAGAACCTCTGTAGGATTACTCCACGGATGGTCTTTTCATGTTTGATTGGACTGCTTTTTCATGTGCTCGTTGATTATCTTCATCATTGGTACAATCCCATATTTTGGCCATGGATTGACCCTTTTGCTTTGGTGGGGCCTTTGGTTTCCCTGACTAGCATAATTGTTTCAGTAGACATCCAAACCGGGTATTTTATTGCCAATGCTTTTACGAATGCCATTATGCTGATCGTATTGATCCAGATTGTTCTTTCAAACAAAGAGGATAGGTGGAGAAAGCTCTGGATTGGGAGCTAGTTTTTCTTTCTAGCCACCATCACAATATTTCGACTTGATTCTTTTTGGAAAGTATTTCCGGCATAATCCGAATATGTTTCTAAATGAGCTAAACCCGACTGTGAGAGAAGTCTTGTCAGTATATCGATATTTAGCCTCAGGACCTTCTGCCTTGATACAACCTCTTGCCAATCTGTGTTCTCCTTGACCATTGTGGAAAGCCTGAGGGTCGTTGTTTCGCTCTTAATGGATGGATGCTCAAATTGTCGGCTGAATATGACCTCGTTTCCAGAGTCCAGCACGGCAGTCTTCGAGTCAAAAGAAGCAAAGCCTGTTGCATCAATCTCATCAAAATTCAGAGTTTGAAAGATGAAAACCCCGTTATCTGAAAGCAGCTGACCAACACTTGATATAACCCTAGACAAGACCTCCAAATCAGGCAGAAGAGCAAGTGAGTTTCCAAGACATATAATTGCGTCAAAATTGAACTTGAAGACCTCAGATATGTCCATCATATTGGCAATGATGAAAGTCGTCTTGGTGCCTGCCTTATTTGAGAGTTCCTTTGCAGCATTAATCATGGAGGAGCTGTTGTCAAATGCCTGGACTGCATAACCCTTCTTGGAAAGGGCTACAGCATGACGACCACTACCGCACGCCATGTCGAGCACACGTTTCTTTCCAGGTCCAATATTCTGAACCAAGAATGGGATTTCTCGGTCTAAACGAGATTTCCAATCAATAGTGCTATCGTATGCAAGTGCTAGATCATCAAAGGTTGGCATAATTTTCACCTTATGCTTCAAAGTCGATATTGTTCAGCCTGGTCGGCAACCTCGTCAGGTGTGAAGAGAACTCGACCCTCCATACCTCCGGCCACCGTTAGCGTTTGACCGCTCACATGACCGGAGACCGCATCAGATGCTAGATACAGAATTGCACTCGCAATATCGTGAGGACGAGCTATCTTTCTCATTGGAATTGTCTGGAGCACCCTGGACATTCCGATAGGATCAGATGCAATATCAACGGCCATAGAAGTCAGGGTCCAGCCCGGATTCACAAGATTTACTCTTCCTCGTTCAGCAAGATGTACAATCTCATTCTTCAGGCTCATTAATAGGCCATGCATGCCTGCTTTTGATGTTGAGTAGTCGCAATGCCAAGCCTCACCAAACAGTCCTGCGGTTGAGCCAACAAGGATAAGGGACGCATTACTTTCAGGATATTTCTCGAGATTTCTGAAGAAGTATTTGGCAGTCAGGAATGCTCCGGTAAGATTTACTCTGATGGTACTTTCCCACTGCTCGAGACCCATCTCATGAACTCCTAGCCCTTGGAGGGGGGCAATTCCAGCATTCGCGACAGCTATATCTACTCGGTCAAATTTCGAATTAGCCGCTTCAAAGAGGGCCTTAACCTCGTTTTCATAGGAAACATCTGCACGAATGCACTGTAGTCTATCAGGGGCTGCTTTGCTCAGGGCATCTAGCTCTCTCAATTGAGTGTTATAGCATGCAGTGATTTGCGCACCCTCCGAGAGTAGCTGCCTTGTGAGTTCTAGGCCTATCCCTCCGGATGCCCCAGTAATGACAACATGTTTTCCTTTTAGTTCCAAATTCATACAATCATATCCTAGAATGTCAATGCATCCGAGGGAGGCAATTAGGGCTGTGGGGTCTTCCACAAAATCTTATGGAATTGATCAACCAATACATCAGGCCAACTCCCAATTGATCTGAGTAGCAAATCTGCTGTGAGAGTCGCAGAACCGTCGAATTTGATGTCAGTAAGATCTGAACAATGAAATAGCGGCGAGAGATCTATGGAACGCAGGGCGTTGTTTCGAAGATCCACTTCTCGCAGATGAGCACAATCGCTCAAAGGACTCAGTTCAATATTCACTAGATGGTTATCATTTAGGCGGAGTATCTCCAAGTTGACACATCTACTTAGTGGAGTGAGGTCAATGTGTTTCAAGTGATTATGCTGTATAGTCACTTTCTCAAGTTTCTTGCACCATATCAGAGGCAGTAAGTCGATTTCAGCTATGTCCCTAAGATCCAAATTCAATCCAGTTTCATCAATATCTATAGATCGGGTCTTCTCTGCCCCATCAGTGGTCAGGTACCTTATGATGATTTCATCCAAGGCGGCTCCTCCTTCAGGCTGTCAGCTCTTTAACCTAAGATGCGTGCAGCGATTACACTCCTTCAATACGCAATGGTACTTAAGACTTGACCCAAAAGTAATCGCCATCCAATATTGACATGACAGGCGATGGTCAGTCTACAGGAAGATGTCCCCATCCATTGCATCGAGGGTAAAACATCCACCAATTCAGTGCTTTAGGTTCTACTCTGAGTTTCACTCCGCAATTCGTATTACTGCATTCATATTTCGACCTAGGCCAAGGTGTGGAGCAGACCGGACAGACTCTGATCATCTCTAGAATCTCTTCTTTTGTTAGGCGCTTGGGATTTGTCGAAGTTGTAAAGGTCATGTCCACACATGCATAGGTACTGAACTGACTATAATAAGCGGAATCTGAGAGAGATATTCTGTTTCTCCTCTTGGTTTTGATAAAAACCTGCAACAATCAGCGCGGTACTTGCAATCATGATATCTCATCATAGCTGGAATCGACTTGAGAAATGTATGATAGTATAACAGGCGTACACAGATGTTTTTAGGACAAAATGTCAATTTGTAGGTGTGCCTATAGACAAAACGTTCCGTATCACGTGGAGAAAGACATCTCAGAGAGTACCCTATCCAATGTGGGTATCAGACTATGACGGCGGAATAATACATGGCAGTATTGTTGGGGTCTATGTTGACTCTTGCAATGGCTGTATGAAGTGTATAGATGCATGTCCAACCAATGTTTTTGACCTGGAAACCCTGAATAGCGAAGTGGCGGTTCCGACTAGAGAGAGAGATTGTATCTTCTGTCTGGCGTGCGAAATAGCATGCCCTACAGATGCAATCGATGTTGACAAAAAGGCCGGGTCGAAGGATACGCTAGATTCTTTATTGGGAAACGTATAGCCCGAGCTGGAGCGAGGTTAGAATTATGTTTGATGTTCTATTGACTGATGAAGAGAGAGCAATTAGGAACGAAGTGCGAACTTTTGTGCGTGATAGAGTACCACGGGACCTCTTGATTGCCATGGATTCAAAGGAAAAAGAGTACCCGTACGAATTCATCAAGGAGGTCTCCAAGGCAAACCTCCTAGGCTTGCGGTTTCCAATTGAGTATGGCGGAAGGGGACTTGGATGGGTCTCTGAGATGGTGGCAATCGAAGAGATAGGAGTGCTTGGAATAGCTCTCGGATGTGCATACTCTCTCCCAAGCATAGTCGGAGAGGGCATCAATAAACATGGTAGCGAGAAACTAAAGAAGAAGTATTTGTTGCCAACGCTGAAGGGAGAGAAGATATGCGGGGAGGGACTCACTGAACCGAGAGGCGGATCAGACTTCTTTGGCACAAATACCACCGCTGTCAAAGAGGGAGAGAACTTCATCATCAATGGTGACAAGCGCTTTGTAGCAGGCGGGGTGGGTGCTGACTACTTCATCATCTATGCGAAGACGGATTTCGAAGCACCACCGCACAAATCACTCAGCGCCTTTCTTGTTGAGAGGGACTGGGGAGTCAAGGTGGAAGAGGAGTACGAACTGATGGGCTGTCGGGGAATGGGAGCCGCCCGAATAGTCATGAGAGACCTTGAGGTGCCAGAGGAAAATCTTGTTGGTGAATTGCACGATGGCAACTCCGTTTTCAACGCTATGATGGTGCCTGAGCGTCTAACAACTGCTGCAGGTGCAGTAGGTTTGGGAAGGGCAGCGATTGAGATTGCAACACGTTACGCGGACAAGAGGGAGGCCTTTGGGAGCACTATTCGCAGGTACGAAGCCATTAGCTTCAAGGTCGCTGATTGTGCAATGGAACTCGATGCAGCACGAGGACTCACCTACAGGGCGGCGAAAGTCGCAGATACAGGAGCTTGGTGCAGAAAGGAGGTCTCCATGGCGAAGACATTTGGAACAGAAGCGGGATTCAAGGCTGTACACGAGGCGATGCAAATTCTAGGCGGGATAGGATATACTGATGTCTACCCGATTGAACGGCTCTATAGAGATGCCCGTTTGGCTACAATATGGACAGGCAGCAATGAGGTGCAGCGTCTAATAATCCAGAATGAGGTCTTTAGAGAGATTCTATCGGAGGACAAGTCATCAAAACGTGATGTAGAACTTGACACTCCGGGATCTCACAAGACAGCTGAGAAGGTCTACACTGAGGATATCAAGAAGTACTATCCAACATGACACAATCGCCAAGAGCCATTACGTACAACACTGAACTTAGCTCCTTCACGCAGAGAAGAAAGATGACCATGTATGAGAGCAGTTGAGATAGCTCCAGAAAACCTAACTGAGAACCAGTGGATACAATACTTCGAGTGTAGAGAAGACATCTATAGAAACGCTAATCCCGAAGATCCACTTCCTTCGAGAGATCAACGTAGAAAGTACATGCTTAATCCTCACCCCGAAAGGATGGGTTTCAAGATCCACCGAAAGGAACTGTTCATGAAATATGACATTGCAGATATTGGTTTGAAACTCTCTTCGCACTAGCATTCTATTCTTCTTGGTCTATGAAGATAGATTTGACCATCCCTTCGAGAATCACATAGTCAGCCCAGTTTCCACTCCCTTCTTTCATGCCCTGTAGGTATGTTTTCTCAACTCTCTCCCTGAATTCCTTTAGCATCTCGCGGTGTCTAGGCGCATCTTCTCTTACTAGTAGCGAGAAGACCAAATTCAAATTCACTCCCAGTTCGTGAATCATCACTATTTCTCGCGCCTGTAATTTCTGGGGAATGACACGGGGATTCTTCTGGAGTGCTTTATCCATGAAATGAGTATACAACGGTCTCTGTGTATCCTCATCAATTACCATGACAGCAAGAATCTCTGACATTGGAATCTTTCGTTTCGTAGCATTCGCTGAATAAGGTTCTTCCTGTCGGGAATATGGTGACTATGTCAAAATCGTTAAATATAGTTAAAGGAATATTTCGCATGTGAATCAAATATGGCGAAGTTAGTATGTCCAATGTGTGGAGAAGAGACCGCTGTGCCCTTTCATTGCGGCAGGGAGATGCACCGAGAGGGAGATCGACTTGTCTGCTGGATGGGTCCTACTTGCGGCGTAAAAGATATGCCAAAGCATTGCGGAGAGTACATGGAAGTTAAGAAGTAAGCAAACCAACAGACTCATTGCAGTCTGTTGGAATGTATTTACCCTGTGGGGTTTTTAATGGTAGAGCTCCTGAGAGAGATAAAAATACGAAGAAGTGGAAGAGCGTTCGCCACAACGCCCATTTCGGATGAAATGATTGAGTCAATAATTGAAGCCGGAAGATGGGCACCGTCATGTTCGAACACACAAGCATGGAATTTCGTTGTTGTGAAAGACCCAGCAGCCCTTTCTAAGGCCCACGAGGCAATAAGTAGAGGAAATGCTTGGGGAAAAGCAGCACCTGTCATGATTGTTGTAGCGGCTAAAGAGGATGCTGGATGTTCATCTCATGGTCTGCCATACTTCATGATGGATATCGGATTGGCAACTCAGAATATTCTCCTGCAGGCATTCCATCTTGGTCTACTGGCGCATCCAACTGCGGGATGGGATGAGGCGATGCTGAAGGGAATCCTAGAGATTCCAGAGGAGTACAGGATTGTAACTGTCATCTTCATCGGCTATGAAGGACGATTTGAAGACCTTGATGAGCGGACCCAGGAGAAAGAGAAAAGACCACGCACGCGAAAAGCCCTAGAGGAAATTCTGCACATGAATAAATGGTAGCTTAGATGCGAAAGAATATGAGATGATTTGATTTCAAATCATCTCATCAATTTCTGATCATCTGAAAGTGGGGTGGCGTCCATGCAGACGGTGCTAAATGAGATATCTCTGCTATTCATACTACCTCCAATTCTTATTGGAATTGGGGCGGGATATACAATTGGTGGACAGACCAGCCTTGAGGCCAGTTACAGGATAGTAATGGGAGCAGCTGTTAGTATCATAGGAGGTGTCATTGTGGGACTCCTCCTGAGTGCATTCTTTCCTTCTTTTGAATATTCCATGTTTCTTGCAGTTCTCTCTTTTGCGGGAGGGTGCGCTTTTGGAGAAGGCGCAAACTGGGCTCCGACTCCTTCCAAGGGGCCCAAACGACATGTGGTTTTTGACCCAGAGGAAGAAGAAGCTCAGTTTGATAGAGAGATTGAAGACGCCTTCAAGGGAAGCCAGTAAGGGGGACAATATGCCCATTAAGATTAAAGCATAGTTTGACAATGCACCGGCAATATAACCCTTTGAGGAAATGAGGAAATGAAAACAAGACTGCCACACCTCTTAAGTATGGGACTTATGCTATACTTGCTAGGTGCTTTATTACTGATACCAGTTCAAGCTCAGCCACCGGGATGGAGTGGCGATGACAACCTAGCATTCCTTTTAGAAGTCAATGATGTTTCGGCTGCGGATTCTGATGCCTCCAATCAAATACCTGTGAATCTCTCAGTGCCTGTTACGATAGAACTCACAATTGATGTTGGGGCTAATCTGAATATCACGGGTGGGCTCTTCTCAATGCTCTACATGAGCATACCGATCTTCAGTCAGCCGCTCGCCATCAACTTCCCGGTACCTTCAGGAACAACAGGAAGTCTACTGAATACTTCCATTGACTTAGCGTCGTTATTGGGTCCTGGAATCGATCTCATATCAGGTACAATTGAGGGGATATTCTCGCTGACATATGTGCTCTGGGCAAGTCCCGCTGAAAACACCACTGTGACAGAGAATTTCATTCTTCGAATTGGAGCTCAAGGAACAGCAGCTCTGGTTTCTGTTCCGGGATTGATTACTATTGGACTTGCTGTTATGACAGTCTTTGGTCTTTTGAAATCCCTTGACGAATTCCAAAAAGGAATCTTGGCTGCACATAAGATGCGAAGCGGCAAGACCCCGAAGGGAGTTGGCAGCTTTCCTGCGGCAGTTGTGCTACGACGGAAGCCGAAAGGAAAAGAAAAACTCAGCAAGGATGAGCTGATTAGCAGAGTTGGCTCAGCAGTATCAGGGGCCGACAGTGTTGCCAAATATGCACCAAAGGCCATGGAGGTCGTAAAACCAAAGTCGAAAGTTACTGTTGGCAAGCTTTCCAAGGCGCTCCGACTCAAACGTGATCAGGGTGGAACGCTTGCTGCGGCCATGACTGAATTAGGTATATTTCAGACGAAGAGTGTAAAGACGCCATTGAAAAAGGTAGCTTTCTCAGGAATGACTCTTGTTGGCATTTATTGGAGCATAATGCAGCTAATGGGTGGTGCCTATCCAGACCTATTGACAGTGCTCTTCACAACAATGGGTGCACTTGTTATTTCAGTCGTAATTGGGTACCTGATGGCTTGGTTTGCAAGAGTCCCAGAGATGGGCTACGATAAATAATCCTTTCCTGCTGATGTGAGAGGTCAGTCTCACATCAGTTTCCTCCTTTTTCCGCGACTTGGTTTTGTCATGACATACCTTAATTGCAGCTCAGCAATATCTTTTTGATACACCTCTCCTTTGCATAATTGGCTAGAAACAGGAGAATTGCTTAGATTGGGAGGTCATGAATAGTGTCAGGTCAAACAAAGCATAGCAGCATTTGGTCAAACGACGAAGTTGAGGTGAAGGTTCCGTACTCAGCGGCCGGTGTAGGGACTACTGTTGTGTTAACATCCAGATTTACTGGGAAGATTCTTCTCATGGATGTTGGTGATGGTGCTTTGCGAGACCTCCTCTTAGCGGGCAACTTGGATTTTGTGACTGAGCTGGATATCATTGCGATTACGCATGGGCATTTTGATCATGTTGGAGGGCTATGGACGCTCCTCGGATTCCTTAGAATGCTTGGAAGAACTGAGCCAGTCAATATACTTGTGCCAACAGGATGCACCGAAGTCACGAATATTGTAAAAGGTTTCAAAGACTGCTACTTTGAGACCCTTGGGTATCAAATCAATATCTTTCAATTGCAGCACGGATCAGGATTTGATACAGACTTCTTCAAGCTGAAAGCCATGGGAGTTGAGCACTATGGATCAGAGAATGTCACAAAAAGAGATGTTCTAATGCCTGCTTTGGGCTACAGGGTTCTGATAGGAGAAACCATGATTGCCTACACAGGAGACAGTAGAATGTGTAAAAGCTTGGAAGACTTGGTAGCTGATGCACACCTTGCAGTTATTGAGGCGACATATGATGAACATCCAAATTCCGATCGGAAAGTTCATCTCACAGAGAAAGAAGCCAAGAAACTAGGTAAGAAGGCAAAGGAGCATTTACTAATACATATGAAACCAGATGCAGGTAAAGAGATTATTTCTCCACGTTAAATAGATACAGATTCTTGGCTGGTAAGATTGGATTCATCTATGACCTGCGCAAACATCTCTCCATTTAGTGCTGGCGTATTCACCCTAATTTAGTTAATAAATAACGGAACTGAGATTTAATCAAATTGAGGTTATAACCATGGGTGTAGATTTTGACAAACTGAGAAAAGAAGTCCTTGAGAAAATGCACAAAGGGAAATCTGGAGACGTCGGAAATGAATTGAGAAAAGCATTCGAAAAGATTGACTCTTCAGAGTTCCAGAAGTTTGGTGAGGTTATGAGGGATGCCATTTTAGTAGATCCCGCAATGTTCTCGGAGAAAGCATACATTCTCTTTGATAAGATGATGCGTGCGAGAAAGGCAGACAAACTAGCTGAATACGAGAGATTCTTTGTTCAGAACTTCTGTAAATTACCTGGTGAGGAATTTGCAACAGTTTTTGATGGCTGGGTTGAAACAGGCAAGTCTGTAATCAAGGGACAAGTTTTCGTTTCGAACCAGCGAGTCATTGCAACCGGAGTTCAAGAGGCGAAGGCAGCTCGAGTAAGCGGTGGAGGCGTATTCGCATTCCTAAGCTTAGTCCAACTTGGTAGCTATATGTACAACAAATCCATCATGGAACAGATCACTAAGGGAGTCACTGATAGCGGTTACCAGATGGTTAACTATGGTGTCCTGTACCCTGTCAAGGGGGCATATGAGATCGAACAGGAAGCAAAGGGCTTCAGGGCAAAGCAGGCTGACCGTGTCAATTACAAGGTTGATGTTCCCTATGCTGACAAGAAGGGTAACCAGCAAGTTGCAGACATTGACGTTTCAATTGTTGTCAACATCAAGGATCCTGAGATCCAAGCGAAGCTCGACAAGATTGAAGCAATTGTCCGGGCCAACGCTAAACCTATGTAAGTCTATTTTTGATGTTCACTTGCATCAAGAATCAAGTACGGGGTCATGGATTCAGAATATCATCTGGGTAAAGTAGAGAACTCCAACTGCGAGAAGGGCAGATATGGGGACTGTGACCACCCAGGAGATGAGAATCTCTCGTACTTGTTTTCTCTTGACCGGTTCTCTGGAGACCCAGCCAACAGCGATCAAGGCTGCCACAAGAACGTGTGTGCCACTCAATGGGAATCCGAGATAAGTCCCAACAAACAACACTAGAGATACAGAAATGCTGGCCGAGAGAGCAGAAGAGGGAGTTAATGTGACCACTTCGGTTGCTAGGACTTTAATCACTCTTCTGCCAACTACAATGAGTCCTAGGGCCATGCCAATTCCGCCAACAAGTAAAGGTATTATTTGTGAGCTCAGCTGAATCCAACCGAGATCGATGGTTGAGTTGAAGTCCGGGATAGACACCAGAGGAGCTATTGCATTAGCCACATCATTACCGCCTCTGCTTAGACTGATAATTATCAGAAACCCTGCAAGCCCATATGCTGCAATCCGTTCCTGTCTCTCACGACCTGTCAGGCCTGCAGCCTTCTTCTGGAGTCTTCTAACGCCGGCATAGACCAATCCAGCAATCAAGAACCCAATTATGGGAGAGACCAGCCAGCCAACAACAATCTCAGCTACAACGTACCAGGCTACTGCTTCAATACCCCAGCCAATCTCACCCAGTAGTGGGGCAATAACGGCGACACCAACCACAGAGCCAACTATACATTGCGTTGTGCTTATTGGGAGACCCTTTGTAATTGATGCCAGGAGAAGCCATATTGCCATTGATATGAGAATTGCAAAGACCATTGCTGTGGTCAACGGGCGCCCGCCCACTAGATCTGAACCTACCTTCTCAGAGACTCCGCCACCCATGAAAATAGCCCCGATAACGGTGATAAAACCACCAATCAGCACCGCAGTATTAACAGTGAAGACTCGGGCTCCCACTGCTGGTGCCATTGCTTCATCATTACTCCCAATGGCAAAAGCAACGATAAAGCAGATTATGAGTAAAGCAAGTAACAGAATGAGGTCCAGTGCCAGCACCACCGACCTAGGAATACTTCACAGCCAGCTCGCGGATGTAGTCACCAGCGTCCTCGGCTCTTTGTGCAACCTCAACCATCTTTTCAATTACTGTTTGAAAGATAGCGATTTCATTTGCCTTTATTTTGGCGTTTGTATACATCTTTCCCAAGAGGGCGAATTGCAGGTCTCGAGCGTCTTCTCGGGTTGTGTCAATATTCCTGGTGATCTCTATGGCTTTCGAAAAGTCGTTGTAGAGAAACTTAATAGCGTCTTGTAAAAGGTCGGTGCACATCCAGAGCTTCTTGCCAATTGATCGTATTTCTGGTGGTGGTTTTATTGACCGGCCCAAGTGAATCAGGCGTATTGCATCCTCGCAGGCATCGATAATTCTGTCGAGAGCCATCACCAAGTTGTGGCGTTCCAATGCTTGTTGTGGCATGAATGCAGATTTTGTCAGGATATTCTCAACGAGATCGTCCTTGACATGGTCCATCTCGCGCTCCAATTCAATAATCTCATGCTTGAGCTCGTCAAGCACCTTTGTGTTGCCCTCCTCCCATTCCTTGGAAGCTACACATAGCTTTGCAGCAGCAGACTGGAAACCCTTGCTAAGTTTCAGAAGAAGTTCATCAGCCTTCTCTTGCAGTTCCTTGTCACCTGAACCAAAAATCCTTGAGAATGTTCCCATTTCATACACACCCTGGAGCGAAACGAAATCAGATTATACTTCAGCGCAAGGTATGGGTCATTCGCTTCTTAATGAAAAATGCTACGTTTTCAAAAAATGGTGACGCCGAGAGGTACGCAGCCTGAACTGGTATTACATTCTGGGACACATATAAATGAAGAGTTGCGAATTCCTTCAGGAGTATTTACAGTGGTAAAGATTAGCGAGAATTATGTCAAAGTCAATGGAATCAGGCTATACTATGAAGAACTTGGAGCAGGATACTCCTTAGTTCTGCTTCATGGCGGCATTAGAGTTTCTCTGAATTGAAACCGGCAGCTTTGCCAAGCCAAATCTACGGTCTGTGTCATAACTTGCTTATTAGTGCACAATTATATTTATTCAAGAATTCTCGAGAAGTTGGTGTACCTGATGGAAATAGGAATGCGTGATTTTCACTGGGATACGGACTTTGAATCGGTTCGGAACTTTCTCATCGAGGCATGGAATGCAGGACCGCTCTATCGCAATTTCGTCCCCACAATGATGGAGAATGTCAAGTTTGGCCCAGGTGGAACTGAATATCTTGACGAAGAGGATGAATATGTCAAGATCTGGGAAATCCAATCTGCGTCTATTTCTAAGATTGTGGCAGTATCGATAGTAAAGCCGTCTGGAGAATGCTGGATTAACATCCATCCAGAACACCTCAAGATTGAGAGAACAATTATTCAATGGATTGAAGAACAGAGAAGAGAACTGAAGGAAGACCACGCCGCAAAGGGTAGCTATTATTTTGTTGTGGAAGATGATGATAGTAAACGTATATCGCTGCTACAAGGTCTTGGATTTCAGAAGGCCGAATTGGAGGGGGTTTCACGAGTTCGTCCAGCCAATCTTCCTGTTCCAAAATACGAAGTTGCTGAAGGGTATACAATAAGGCATACCGATATTCATACTGAGTACGAAGAATACAGGACTGTGCAAAAAGCAGTATTTCCCCATATCAAGAGTATGAGCAAGGACCAACTCGAGGCCTTTAGCACTGCCTCATTTTATGTCCCGGAATTGGACATTGTAGCAGTTGATTCAAATGGTGTCTTTGCTGCCTTTTGTACAGGTAGACTAGATCCAGTTAGCAGAATTGCGGAGCTTGAGCCTGTAGGCACCCATCCAGACCATAGAAAGAAAGGCCTAGCAAAAGCGACAATACTGGAATGTCTGAGTCGTCTTGAGAAGTATAATCCAGTAGTAGTTGTCATCCTTGGAGCTGCGGCTACAGAAGGTGCAAACAGATTATACGACTCAGTTGGTTTTGAAAATAAAGGCGAGAGACACCTATGGCGAAAGGATGTGTGATTTATTCATCGGAGAGGTGATGTGTTTCTTTGCAACTAGTGCTCAAGAATGCCCTTTATCCTCATAAGACCAGCACCGATCTTCTCTTGCTTGGCAATCTTGAATTTGCCTAGAATGCCTGTCTGTTCCACATGAGGACCACCACATAGCTCCATGCTGAAGTCGCCCACTGAATATACGGAGACAGTCTCACCGTAGTTCTCTTTGAAGAATGCCAATGCTCCAGCAGCAATTGCATCATCATACTTCATGGTCCTTCTTTTGACCTCGATATTCTTCTTTATCACACCATTAATTAAAGTTTCAACCTCGCTGATTTCCTCAGAGGTCAGTTTCCTATCGAAGGTAAAATCGAATCTCAAGCGTTCTTTTGTGATGTTGCTCCCATTCTGTTGGATCTCATTTCCCAGCACTTTTCTGAGGGCTGCCTGAAGGAGATGAGTTGCTGTGTGTAGCATGGTGATTTCTTCGCTATGATCAGCAAGACCGCCCTTGAACTTGCCCTGGGTTGCAGTTCGAGATAACTCTCGATGTTCTTCAAACTGCCTCTGGAACTCGTTCATGTCGACTTTGATTCCATGTTCTACTGCAATTTCATGAGTCATTTCCACAGGAAGACCAAAACTGGTGAATAGTAGAAACGCATCTTCGCCAGTTATCGTACCTGTTTCCTGAAGAATTCGATCCAATTTCCTAAGTGCCTTGTTCAGCGTCTTTCTGAACTTGGACTCCTCCTCTGCGAGATTCTGATGAGCAAACTCCTTGTTTCTTTCAACCTCTTCGTACACATCACGGTACATCTTGATAGTTATGTCTGCTAGGTCTTTCATGAATCCAGGTTCTATTCCTAAGATATCGGCACTATGAATTGCTTTTCTTATGAGCCGCCTTACAATGTAGCCCGCCTCAACATTCGAGGGTGATACCTTTCTATCATCGGACATAATCATAACTGCAGATTTCACATGATCTGCTATTATCCGCATCAGTCTTAGTTGATGGTCATCAGGATTGTCGATATTCGACATCTCCTTGATTCTTGTGATGAGTGGGAGAAACAGCTCTGTATCAAAGACAGTTGGAACACCTTGAAGCATTGCCAGTGTTCGTTCCACACCCATCCCTGTATCGATGTTCTTCCTCTCCATCTCCACATAGGTTCCATCCTCTTTCTTGTTATAGCTCAAGAAGACATCATTCCAGACCTCAACAAAATGGCCGCAAGTACAACTGGGACGACATTTATCGCTACAACGAGGAATATCATCAATCTCGATGAACATCTCAGTGTCAGGTCCGCAGGGCCCTGTCGTGCCTGCTGGTCCCCACCAGTTATCATCCTTTGGGAGGTAGTAGATTCGTTCCTCAGGAATTCCAACACTCTTCCATATCTCTACGGACTCGGTATCTCGTGGTGCATCATTGTCTCCAGCAAATACAGAAACATAGAGCTTCTCAGGATTAAATCCCAGGTGCTTCTTTGATGTGAGAAATTCATAGCTCCATGTTATTGCCTCTTTCTTCCAGTAGTCATTGAGGCTCCAGTTTCCTAACATCTCAAAGAATGTGAGGTGTGTAGTATCACCGACCTCATCAATGTCTGTTGTCCTTACGCATTTCTGCACATTTGTGAGTCGATTGCCCTCAGGATGCGGCTGCCCAAGTAGATATGGCACAAGAGGGTGCATTCCGGCTGATGTGAAGAGCACTGTAGGGTCGTTCTCAGGTAGTAGAGAAGCGGAAGCGATAATGGCATGTTTTTTCCCTTTGAAGAACTCCAAGTACCTCTTTCGTAGTTCTTTTGCTTTCATTATTGTTCACCTTGCCGGAGTAGGTTTCAGCGATGCCACTCCTTGATTCATTAAAACCATTGTGTTAGGAAAGTATTAGGCCCGATGGCGTTAGACGGTATCTACGCAACCGCGATGATAGCCAAGGATAGTTACCAAGCCAGTTCAGAAATCTATCGTTGCTAATGATGTCAGCATTCCGCTTCTGGGCTTCTTGGATGATTAGTAAGTCATCATTACTCCCGCGCGGAGCCTCTTGAATATCTGGTATGGTAGCAAGCAACTCTGGTTTATCGATATTATGTTTCAAGGCAGCAGATATTACAATGGTCGGACTGAAGCCAACCGAAACAAGGCTTCGGTATGCGTTTGCGATATTCTCAGCCCTAGGAGTCCCATTGTGCAATAGGTGATATGCTATGTTGTTTCCATCCACGATAACAGATTTTCGAACTGCGGGATGTATTACCTTTCTGACATGCCTACTAGATCTGCATTTTGCTATATGATTGTCAAGTTCTCTTCTATCAAATGACCTATCGCAGTATGGACATCGAGCACGTTTTGGCAATTTAAGTCCTCTTCGCGTCCAAGAGGCAGAATATCCCTTTTGATGTTTTTCTGTTCAGGATTTTTTACTTCACTGAGAGTTTTTTTCAATAGATACATGTCATAAATTTCAAAAGCAAACTAAACTATGTGATTATGTGTCACTACCTAATAGTGGCATGGGCGTCCGGTTTCGTTTCTTGTTCGTCCTCCCGGCGGCTTGAATAATGGGCGGACGCCGCCTTTTTTTCAGATAAACAGGGAAAGCAGCAGAAGCCAGCCTGTACTTATTCCCAGCATAAGTAATCCAAGTGGTGTCGCGATTTTTGCGAATTCAATCATGTTGATCGGTTTATGTTCTTTTTCCGCAAAGGCCAAAGCTAGGATGTTAGCTGGAGAACCAATGGGAAGAATGAAACCACCAATATTCACACCCAAAATCAGTGCCATTGGGAGTAGCGGACTGATTCCGGCAAATTGCACGGCAATTGGAGCAACTACAGCAGAGATAGGAATGTTGTCGATTACAGCTGAGAGAAGTCCTGGCACCCAGATCATGAACACGATTGCCAGTGTCTTGTCGCCACCAATGAGGGCTCCTACGGCCACTCCGATTTCATCAATAACTCCAGTAATTTCAAGCGCGGCTACAAGCCCGAATAAGCCAACTAGAAAGAAGATTGTGCCCCAGTTTACTTTCTTCAGAATATCATCGACGAATTCCCGTGATGAGAGTAGCAAAGCAGCCGCAACAAGGATGGCAATCATAGATGGTTGAAAGCCAACGCTATGACCAACGGTGAAGGATATTATAAGAACAAGTATGGCAACTATTGATCCGTAGAAGTCACGCTGTGAACGGATCATATACTGAGGGTTAACAAACATGATTTCATCGATCAAGAGCTGATCACTCTGAACGAGAAAGACATCAAAGTATCGCAACAAGATTGGAATTGACACTAGAAATAGAATGACAGAGAGAGGCATCAATGATGCAAAGAGGAGCCCCTGATCCAAAACGGTCTGTTCTGCAATCACGAGATTCGGAACTGCTCCCACAATAGATGGTGTAGATGCAAAATTGCACACTATTGCCTCGGAGATTAAGAAAGGCCTGAAGTCAAGTTCCAATCCCTTGCACAATTCTATTGTAAGAGGCGCCATTATTAGCATCGTGGAAGTTGTGTCAAGTACGAGTGAAATGATAAAGACAAATCCAAGATAGCCTATAAAGAGATGACGCGTTTTAGCACGTGTTGGGCGGGTCAGTTCAACTGATAGATATTGGAACATACCGGAACTCGTTGCAATTGTGACAATAATCATCATGGCAGTAACGAATAACACAATATGCCACTCGATGCGCTCCGTAACTGAGGAAAAATTGCCCTCACCTGCGGCCCATATTATGACCCCCACTAAGCCCATGCCTAGTAGGGATGTGGCGGTTCGATTCACTTTCTCACTTGATATTGCAATATAGGTGCCGATAAAGACTACAAGTACTAGTGCTCCAACGAAATCTATTCCACCATTTACTTGCATCTCGTCCTTGACACCTCAGTTCAATACATGCTCGAAATGTAGTTGGTAAACCCCCCAATAATGATACCTATGTCATTGTGTCTTTTGCCTTCTAAAGACAAAATAGATTCCTATCAGGAACGGAGCGAACCCGAGGAGTAGAAGAGGAAGAATTCCTACACCACTTGATAACAGCAGGCTTTCGAGGAGAAGCCATCCAGTACCAATGGCAAGATGAATCATGCCTAGAATGGTCCCTATTTTTATGTATTCGATAAATGGAATCGGGTCATGCTCTTTCTCAGAGAATCCTATGGCAACCATGTTTGCAGGAGAACCTAGCGGTGTGAATATGTAGCCGCCGACATTGACTGCAAAAATGAGTGCGAGTGGAAGAACTGCGCTTACATCTGAGAATAGAATAGCTATGGGTGCAAGAACTATGGAAACAGGAAGGTTGTCAAGAAAGGCTGACAACATGGCGGGAATCCAGACCATGAATATTGTAGCTACAGTGGCATCATTACCTATTACCAGCTGTATACCTGCTGCAAGGTCATCAATTAATCCAACTATATCAAGGGCAACCACAAGGCCAAATAGACCAACAAGGAAAAAGACTGTATCCCAGCCCACTTCAGTCAAGAATTCAGAGGCTCGATCATGGGAAAGAATTAACATGAAGGCAGCTATGGCCAAAGCGAACATCGCGGGAGCGAGAAGATATGTCGGACCAAACATGAAACCAACAATTAGAATCACTATTGCGATTACAGCCGCATAGAAATCACGTCTTGATTTAATCATGTGCACTGGGTCTATATTGAAGATTGCTTCAACTCTGTGAGCGTCCGTTTCTCCAAAAGCCCTTGAATACCACTTCAAAAGAATTGGAAGACTAACAATGAAGAGAAGTGCCGAGAGGGGCATAAAAGACAGGAAGAGTAATCCTGCATCCAATTTCACCTTGTTAGCAATGACCAAGTTTGGAACGGCACCCACGATAGATGGAATGGATGCATAATTGCATGTAATAGATTCAGCAACCAAAAAGGGTTTGAAATCAATATCCAGCGCTCGACATACTTCAATGGTTAGAGGGCACATTATCAGCATTGTCGATACGGTGTCAAAGAAAAGACTGATCCCAAAAACAAACAGGAGAAACGTTATGAAGAGGCGCTTATGATCACCCTCAGTTGGACGAACCAATCGAAGGGCAATATATTGGAACATCCCCGATGCGCCAGCAACGGCAACAATAATCATCATACTTGTGACAAAGAGAATAGTATCCCACTCAATGTGACTAACAAGCTCAAAAAAAGGGCCATGTTCATCCCAGCCCTCGGTCACGGGATGCTGTAGGGCGAAGAATATCCAGAAGACAAATCCCACAATTCCCATCCCAAGTAATGCAACGCCGGTTCTGTTGAATTTCTCAGATGAGATGACAAGATAGGTACCAATGAAAACAACGAGGACTGTAATTCCAAAGGCGTCAAGTGCCACTATGCTCTCACCGTTAGAGTTCTCACTCATGCTTGTTTACATGTGTACCCAATCTAGAGTGAAAAAGAAGTGACAGACTGACTCATTAATGTGTCGTACTAAGAGGAACTAGAAGTCATATGGAAGAGACTCACATATGTCTCCTTCCATGAAATGTGTCAAAGTAACAGCATTGTTTTCAATTCGGATTTCTGCTATTGCATCTCGAATGAGCGAAGAAAAATCATCATCCGGCGGACGCCCATAGCCCAGCGGGACTGTTATCGCGGTGAGACCATTAACTGAAGCCTGCTTTCTGATGTGGCTGTGACCTGAAATTGAAAGAATTACTCGCTTGTCACTCGTTAGAATTTGTCCGGTGCTTTCAGCACCCATGAATGCAGAGAAGTAATCCCATGGAAGGCTATTCCTATACAAGATTAGCTCTCGGAATGGGAGATGATGCGATATGTAAGCAATGGATTTGACTTGACTCGGGAGAGTGGAAAGATCATACTTCAATTTGCCATTCACGAGCTCTGTGAACTCCAGATCTGTGTATGACCAGTCAATCGAATAATAGTCCCTCCAATAGGCGCCTTGCCAGTGTTTCTCTCTATAGTTATCTTCTGAAATTTTTAGGTCCTCACGTTTGAATGAATAATCATACCATCCCAGACTGCCAACAAAGGCTAGTTTATCGATCACAAAAGGCTCATCTGGAAGATGTATGAAATTTGCGCGCCTACATACCTCTCCAATTGTGTGGGAGTATTTCTCAAGAGAACCCAGATTCTTTGCGTCTTCGAACCATATGTCGTGGTTTCCAGCCACATAGAGATTAGTTGAATCGGGGAGAGCTAATTCTTTGAGGACGGTTTCAAGTACATCAATTCTATCAGAGATGTCTCCAGCAATAATAAGGACATCCGGAGAAATGTCAGCCAAGCGGTCTCTGAGTCCTTCAATCAATGCATCATCTTTGCTATCTGAACGAATGTGAATGTCTGAGAGAGCTGCTAGCTTCAAGCAGAAACCTCCTCTTTGCTTCTTGGGCGGTGCGAGCTTCTGTTTTAATCCAATTGGTTTGAAACTTTCTGATTCTATCAGAAAAGAGATGACAAATGCTAACTTTGATATTGCCTAATGCACAGGCCGACGATAGTATCTCGATGGTGAGAAGAACGATGAGTAACAGAATAAAAGCGATAGCCCCTGGAAAGGCGGACCTTTCCACTATGAAGGCTGTCACAGACCAGGCAGATATTACAGATACATATGCTCTCTATCTTGATGACGAGAGTCACTCATTTGCTGGACAGACAGAGAAGATTGTGTTCCCTGAAAATGAGAACCAAGTTGCTGCTGTTATTAAAGAGGCATATCAAAAAGGAGAGCCTATCACAATTCAGGGCGGACGCACAGGTCTTACCGGTGCAGCTGTACCGATTGGTGGTTTGACTCTTAATTTTGAGAAGATGAATAGACTGTTGTATATGAAGTATAACGAGCAGGGCGGAATATATACGATAGCAGCCGAGGCCGGTGCACTCCTTGAAGACCTTGTGAAGGCTGTTACCAATAAGAGCCTTGATTCGATAAAGGGCAAGGGCACTCCAGACGAACAGACTGCTCTGGGGAAGTTCTTGGCTGAAAAGAAAGACTTCACTTTTCCTGTAGACCCCACCGAAATGAGCGCATGGATTGGAGGTATAACCGCATGCAATGCATCTGGTGCAAAGTCCTTCAAGTATGGTGCGACCAGAGAATGGGTATTCAGAATCAGAGTTATACTAACGAATGGGGATATTCTGGATATTGAGAGAGGAAGATACACTGCTAGGGATGGGAAGTTCGAAATTGAACAGACCAATGGCTCGATAATTGAAATAGAAATTCCCACATATACAATGCCAAACACAAAGAATGCTGCAGGACTCTTTGCCAAACCCGACATGGATCTTATTGACCTGTTTATTGGCTCAGAAGGAATTCTTGGAGCAATTACTATGGTAGAATTGGGATTGGTTAGCCTTCCTGAGAATATCATGACTGTCATGGCATTCTTCCCTAGTGAAGATGATGCAGTGAACTTTGTTTACGCTATTCGTGGGCCAGATACTCCTGTGAAAATGGACTTTCTAGAGTATTTTGATCCAAATGCAATAGAGATGATCAAGCAAAAAGCCGCGTCTTCTGGAATCAAGGTACCTGCTCTTACCGAGCAGACCAAGGCAATTGTTTGGTTTGAGTTTGAGTATACAGAAGAGGAAATGGAAGAAAAAATCATGGGCCTTGAGGAGGTCCTGGTGAAAAGCAACAGCTCTTCCGAATCTAGTTGGGCAGGACTTGACCGCTCAGAGCTGCAGAAGATGAAAACAGTGCGACACTTTGTTCCTGAAACTGTCAATGCGCTGATAGCGCAGAGGAAAGCCGAATATCCCAAGGTTCACAAGATTGGTACAGATATGGCGGTTCCTGATGAACCACTGAGGGACTACATCAGATACTATCGCGATGTGCTCGAGGCTCAAGGCATGGAATTTGTCATATTTGGGCATATAGGAAACAATCACCTCCACTGCAATATGCTCCCACGTAATAACGAGGAAGTAGACCAAGGAATGGACAACTACATGACCTTCGCAAAGCGTGCTGTCGAGCTGGGTGGAACGGTTGCAGCTGAACATGGGATTGGCAAACTCAAGCGAGCCTTTCTTGAAGTCATGTATGGAGATAAAGGGATTCAAGAGATGCAGGCTGTGAAGAGAGCACTTGACCCACAATGGCTCCTCAATCGCGGCAATATGATCAGTGTTCCAGCAGACAAGTAATAGAATAATCCAGCCTGGTTTTGAGTTCGCTCAAAATCAGGGCTGGAGTCTTTCATTGTTTATGAAGAAATACTTACGAGAGAATTTGCCGTTCGACTTCCCTCATTTTGATGCAGATATCAGGTTCTTCTCTGCACAATTGCTGTATACTCTTTATTCCTAAGGCTTTCCAGTATTTGATCAAGGCATTCTCCAGAGGAACACCATTGTCTTCGCACTCACGTACAGTATTCTTGAAACCTGTAACGAGGTCCTCTATCGATGCCTTCTTGATCTTCGTTCGAGCCCAGAAGTCACAATTTCGTCCCTTGCATGGCCCGTGAACCATTGTGCAGTAATACGCCACTTCTAGACAGCCTCGCAGTAGATTGGAACACTTGAAGATGTGCTTTAATGATTACTATGTAGTCAAATGTGTCTGGCATTATTATAGCACTTGAAATGTCATTTTTTCGTGAGCAAAAACCCTTTAGTACAACTATGCTCTATACTTTTGTTGGTGGGCTGCTTGCAGGGACAGTCATGGTACTAACCTAACAATGTACCACACCCATAAATGACGCCCAGCTGGCTCCCACCAGCTGCTGCTTCTCTGTTGCACCTAGCTGTGAATTAATAATCGAGAAGTTATGCTCAATGATGAGAACGTTTGGATGTCTGACAGATGGATAGTGAACATCAGAACAGCACAGGACCTGTCATTGACAAGGAAAAAAAGGTAGTTTCGAGAATGATTCGCCTCTATTGTCAGAAGAAGCATTCAACATCTTCAGGAACTCTCTGTGAGGAGTGTCAAGCATTAGAAGAATACTCTCATCATCGCCTTGACCAATGTAGATATGGAGAAGAAAAGACCACCTGTCGAAAATGTCCAACTCATTGCTATAAGCCTGAGATGAGAGAGAAGATACGTTCGGTTATGCGATTCTCTGGACCTCGCCTAGCACTTCGTGCACCTATGGATTGGGTTCGTCACCAGATTCATGACAGAGATTAGGTTTTTCTGAAACGGGGTTGACTCACCTATCCGAAGAGTCATATTGGAAGTTGAGAGGTAATCGGGTGATATCCATGGACCAAGAAGACACGGTTGAAATGTCAATAGATGGCATAGGAACTCAGCAGGAGCCGCTCTGTCCATTCTGTAAATACCAAGGTACGAAAAAGGGAAGTGCGATCCTCTTTCTGGTCTGGGTTTTAGCACCGGTTCTATTATTGCTTCTAGTATTGTTCTCAGAAATGTAGGCAAGATTTGCCCTACTGGTAGGAAAGAGGAAAATTTACCCTCTTTCATTTGGGCTTTATATAAACGGGAGATATTCATCACAGAGGAAGAACCCTCTGGGAGGAAATATAGCTGGATACCACCACTGGCGCGCTAACTTTTGGAAAGGACTGGCATCAGATGCTCAGATTCTTGGCAGATTCGGAGCATGTTATTGACATATACCTCTGTGCCAATGCCTTCGGAAATATTGATGATAAGCCACAAATGTCAAGCGAGACTCATGGCGTTCGTGTCATCTATGTAGGTGAAGACTATGTCATTGTTGGACCAAGGCGACCAATCCACTCAAGCATTATTCCGCTTGGATGGATATCAATGATTAGAATACACGAAGCGCAGGAAACGGCCACCATGCCTGAACTCATTGGAGAAGATGAAGATCTCAGCTCTCTATCAGAAGGTGATATCGAAGGATTTGAGATGACGTAGAATGGAATGCAACTACCAATCAGGAGCGAAGTAGGGATCTACGATACGTTCCTCATCGGTGATTGACTCAATCAGCTGAATATCACTGGGAGCCAGTTTAACATCAAGGGCCTCAAGGTTCTCTCGCTGATGTTGCTCGCTCGAAGCCTTGGGGATGGTCAAGACATTATCCTTGCTCAACAACCAAGCAAGACAGACCTGAGCTGTACTGATCCCTTGACGTTCAGCTATCTCCTTCACTTCAGGGATGTCATGGATTAATCCTCTACCTAGTGGACTATATGCAACAAGATACATGTCGTGGTTCTTTGTATATTCGACCATCTCCCTCTGCTGCAATAATGGATGCATCTCTACTTGATTTGCTATGAGATCATTCTTTGAGATTGCTAATGCCTCATCAAGCAGAGGGGGAGTGAAGTTGCTCACGGCAATGTGTTTAGTCAGTCCCTCCTCCATGACTTCATTCAGTGCAATCAAGGTCACTTCCGGTTCATAGGTTTCGGCGGGCCAGTGAATATAGAGAAGATCTACAAAATCAACCCCTAGCTTATTCAGACTCTCAGAAGCCATTCTTTTCAGATCGTCAGGTTGGAGATAGCTCGGAGATATCTTTGTGGCTAAAAAGAGCTCCTCACGCGAAATCCCGGACTCCCTGATACCAAGTCCAACTAGTTCTTCATTGAAATACAGCTGAGCAGTGTCTATGTGTCTGTACCCCATTTGAATTGCCTTTGCAATACTCTGAGGAGTAGTCCTGGGATCCTTGCTCTCCCATGTACCAAGTCCAATTCTAGGAATCTTTACACTGGGCATGATTTTCAGGTGTGGATTGGTGATAATTAATTTGATGCTAGAGTTGTCCTGATTTCGTTATTTCAGGATTGCAGCTTAAACTGTTGAAGAAAAATCAATTCTTGACATCACAGGATGATTCATTATCTAAAGTGAATGAATCTTTTGAAGGAGATGCTTGAGTTGACTAATGGCCTTTCAGCAAATAGGAAATTCTTGATTGCTGTGTTCATTGGGATTGTTCTAGCGATAATTTCGTTTCTGCTCTGGAGAGTAGATCAGACAATTTCGCTAATTGTGTTAGTTGTTGCCATGGCAATTCCAATTGGAGTCTATGCGATGTTCGAAGATCTGGTTGACCTTGAAGACTTACTGGATCAACAGGTTGAAACCCATGAGGAGGAGTATGTGGAAGCAGTCAAAGTACCAGCTGCCCCTCTTAGCGATTTACCAATTGAAACAATTGAGGGAATTGGAGAATCATATGGGAAGATGCTAAGGAACGGAGGAATTGATACTGTCGCGGATATGATTGCGGCAGACCCTATTAGAATCAAGGAACTCACTGGCGTAACTACTCGTAAGGCTGAACGGTGGATTGCGATGAGCCGTTTTGCGTGGCTTGACTCAGTTTCTGAAGAAGATGCTGAAGCGATTGTCTTTGCAACCAGTATTAGACAGGTGAAGGAACTTGCAAACGCAGATCCATCAGATCTTCTCTCAAAGATTAAGAAAGCTGTTGCAGATGGAAAGGTAGAGGTGCCTGCGGACTACGAATTCACCTTGGAAATGGCTAAAGCTTGGGTCAACGAGGCGAAACAGAGAATATGAAACAATAGGGGCGATGCAACCGCCCCTCGCTTCTCATGGCCAAAAACCTACGTCATCCGAGATGCAAAACCAACTATTAGGTGAGCGCGCAGTAAATGCTTCTGCTCAGGCACTCAACCTTCAAGCAGTAGTGGATAATGATCTATACTCTCCGCGTTGCCAGGTATCGTGTACCAGCCAGTACCAGAGTAATCGTGCCAGCTGTTTCCATCTGATACATACTCCCACCGGTTCTCGCTCCCGTCATCCCATGCATTATGCACTGTATTCCACCCGAGCTTATTACGATACACAATCATCTCTGAAACTGTATCATCAAATCGAATTCCAATCTCTGAGTTGTATACTATCTCGTTGCCAGCTATGGTCCAATTACCGCTGTGACCCTGAACATCAATTCCGTACGTAGTTCTGGTTATGAGATTCTCGTCAATCATGCATCGAAATGAGAATTGGGAAAGAATGCCAATTTCACTATACATGATCTCGTTATAATAAACGGACGTAAGATTGCTGGCAACTAAGGTGATTCCCCATGTGGTATTAGAGATTAGATTTCCTTCAATTCGGGACCAGTGAGACTCACTCATGTTTATTGCAGACCATGAATATCTCACATCGCATTCCATGATGACTCCGTTGTCGGAGTTAAAGAATTCAATACCAGAGCCACCACCCTCTACTCGACAATTCACAACAGATGCGTCAACACAGCTCCCTATGTAGATACAAATCCCCCAATTTTCCAAAGTTGCAACCTGAAGCTCACAGTTTCGAATAATGAATGATGCTTCCACATTCTGGATGGAGATGCACGTATATTCAGAAACAATGCTCAGGTTTTCAATGATATATGGGTCCGTTTTAATCCCAGAACCTGCAAATCCATGCTCTTGGACCGCTGCAATCATCTCAGTATCCCCCACTATGTCAAGTTCTGCATCAACGTCCAAGATTGGATATGGGTTGGTCGTATTCGTTGTACTTGTTGGACCTGTAGGACCAATTGGAATAAGACCAGTATTCAACGCATACACCAATCCGGCGGCTGCAATAATTACAATAACAAGGACTGCAATAGATAGCTTTCCAGTCCCTCTGGGATAATTCTCCACCACGTTTCACCCCATTAATTGTGAGAAATAGTATGGAGAGAATAGGTATTGAATCTACTTTTAGTCGCAGGTACACATAGACTAGGATTGGTGCGAGTGATTCGCACCTCTACCTATTCAGAAAAATCAG
>JBHLQM010000009.1:0-71864 GCA_048884785.1 Candidatus Thorarchaeota archaeon
ACTCGTGGACTCGACAGGGAGAGATCGCCTCCTTGGCATGGAGGAGGTCCTGGGTTCGAATCCCAGCCGGTCCACCATCTCATTTTCCGCTTCAGTAAAACTAAAGAGATGCCAGTCTTTTCACACTCTAGATAGTGGTGGGATTGACAGATACAGAAGAGGTAATTTTCGGGACTCTCCTTAAAGCTGACATTTCTGATATGGGGTTCGGGACAATAGTAGTTGAACTCGAAGACAGGGAACTCGAATTGATATGGAGCAAGAAAACAGTGGGTGAAATTCCTGCTATTGGTACCAAGGTATATGTTACAGTTGAGATGGCTAAGATTCCAAGAGCCTTGAAACTCTCATTGAATGAGTCTGACAGTGTTGCACAATCATCGTGGGATAAAACTGTGAAAAGGCGTGAAATCGACCAAGCGATGCATGAGGCCCATATAGAATCGCCCGATCTGAGCGACAATATGTTCCTGAATGTACTAAACAATGTACTCTTCCATGAAATAGTTACCCGGAACCTCACAAGAGCAAGCAAGACACTCTCAACTCGTGCGCAGCAGGAGCTTGAGATTACAATTCCTAGTGGCCCAGGAGTGCAAGATGCCGTCAATCGGTCAAGACTAAGTGTTTTGGTTTCTAAGAAGATGATACAATTACTGCCATTCTGGATGATTCTGGAAGAGCATTTCAATTCTGATCCGGTCTATCTTGTTGAGCGAGAAATAAAAGATGCAATTCAATATGCTAGGTATCAATTGCAGACCAATAAAGCAAATCAAAAGTCATGGTTGCTACTCGCATCGTGCCATGCATGGAAAAAGGACTACAAGCAAGCAGAAAAGATGATACTTGAACAAATCAGGGATTTTGGTGAGAATCAGATATCGTTATTCGCGCTTGGCGCATTGGAAATGGGTAAAGATAGGATTGACCAAGCTGTTGAACATCTTGAAACTGCAGACAAAATCGCGGATGAACAAAATTTCGATGAAATGCGAAAAGTCATTCACGATGCTTGCTTCTTATCCAAACTCATGAAGAAAGCTAGAGGCTCGCCTTTCTTAGAGCCCTTCTTCTAAACGGATTATCAAAAAATTGAAGGATATTAGGGCAACGGCGAGCAGATTTTAGTCTTCATAAAGGGGAACTGTCCAAGTAAACCAGAATGGCATGGAGGAGGTCCTGGGTTCGAATCCCAGCCGGTCCACCATTTCTTTCATGATTAGGTGAACCATATCGAAACTCTTCATCACATGCAATTCTCTTTTCTTGTGGTCCTCGCTCTGTATCTGATATTGAATCCATACCAGAGGATGAGAGTCTATCACGCATCCCAATAAAATATGGTCAAGAAGCCATTTCCACATTCAATTCATTATTGACACAAAATGTTATCTCCGAAATAATGCAGTGTATATGATATTGATATAATGAGCTGCACATCCATTGGGCTAGGAGGACAGTTCCATGAGTCACTTGGCAGATGATTCGTTGCTATCGAGTGCTGAGCGGCTGGTGCTCGATGAGAGATACAGTGAGGCGCTTCACGAGATTGACAGACTCCGAAGAAACAAGATTGAAAGAGGAACTCAGTTGAGATGTGGTATTCTAGAGAGTCGATGCTTCTCGGGTTTGGGGGACTTCGGTAAAGCAATCAAAGCTGCACAAGATGTTGTGGATATGGGAAGCAAATTCCAAGAACATAAGATGGATGTCATAGATGGACTACTCGAGATGGCTGATGCATCATGGGGGCTTGGCCTGCCTGACATGATACTTGAAACATGTAGTAAAGCTGAGAAACTTAGGACGGAGCTGTCGACAGAAGACGAGTCCTTACTCGATTCCATCAAGGCGAATATACTTTTCCACGAGTCTCTTGGCTGGTACATGAAAGACGACGTGCACCGGGCCATCGAGTGTGCTTGCCAGAGTCTTTCAATAAGGGAGGGATTGGAGGATGTACAAGGCATCGTATCAAGTCTTCTGCGTGTTGGATATCTACATATTGAAGTAGATCTGGATCAAGCCCTAGAATACGTGGAGAGGGGTTTGATGCTAAATAAACAGCTCAGGTGCAATGGTCATGTCATCTTCGGTTATTCTTGCAAAGCATGTATAGAGTTAATGAGATGTAATTGGGATGAATGCGAACAACTCGCATCTCAGGCATTGACATTGGTCAAGAAACACAATCACCGGAGATGGATGCTGTGGCCTCTATTTCTATTTTCCAATATGTCCTTGGTGAAAGGAGATTTTAGACGTTCGTTGGAGTATAGCCAAGAATATCTCGCCAAAAGCGAGAAAGCCAATGCGCAACTACACATCGGTATAGCCTCTGTATATATGGGAGAAATATTCAGAGCTCGCGGAGACTTTGAGAATGCTCTGAAGGCTTATGAAAGGTCCATGGAGATTAACAGGAAAATGGGCCGTTCCAAAGGATATATTGTATCAATGGCAAATTGCGGCATGGTTGAGATTGCGATGGGACATCCAGACGAAGCCTTAATGTTACTGGAAGAGAGCCTGATGCTTGCTGAAAAGCAGGAGCAAGCTGGGCTGCTTGGCGGATTCATTAGACCATATAATATTCTCAACATCGTTTCCATTCTTGTAGATAAAGGACTGGTCAATGAGGCTCAACAGCGAGTGGAGCGTGCACGTCTGATAAGTGAAGAAACGAACGCTTTGTATGACACACAAGCCTACAGAATAGCAGCGGCCTTGGTGTTAAAATCGAGTATGCTTCCGAGAAGCAGGAAAATAGCCAAGGAATATCTTATCGACGTAATTGACGGAAGCTTCATTGATTATGAGCTCACTGCTATGGCTCTCTTAAATCTCGCTGAAATCCTTGTGAATGAGTTACAGATGACGGGTAATCAAGATATATTAGATGCCCTCGAAACCCGCTTGGATGCGTTGTCGACGTTGGCAAATAGGCAGGACTCTGGTTTATTGTTAATAGAAACTCTGTTGCTTCAATCTAAGGTCGCGTTACTTCAACTCGATGCAGCTAGGGTCAATCGACTTCTGGACCAAGCGAAAATTTTCGCACAAGAGAAAGGAATTGACAGAATCTTAGAACGCATAGCCAACGAACATAGCATATTATTAAATGAGTTAGGTGTCTGGGAGAACCTCGGTGAGAACAGCCCTCCAATGGCGAAACGAGCAGAGAAGGCTCGTATCCAAGAGCAGATTTATGATATGATAAGACAGGGCACATGGAGAAAGATGCTCTTCTAATGATGACCAATCTACTAGCAAGAGATGGCATTTGCATTTCTAAAGCTCTGCATCGAGTGATTGGATCTTGGAAATAATCCTCCTTCGAAGGCTTTTGACACCTGGCGAATCAGAAACACTCAAAGCATTCTCAAGGGTTTCTCTGGCTGATTCGGTCTTCCCTTGCAGAATCTGTAACTCAGACTTCATGAGGTCGTGACTCATCATGATTCCTGGAAGGTTATAGTCCTCGGCAAGTTTCCATAGTTCCGACAGCCACGGACCCGAGGAATACGCATCAATATACGAACTGTCTGTTTTGGCGATAGCCAGCTCCGCTTGCGTCAAAGCTAACGAGCAGTAGACTACATAGAGCAGTATGTTTTGTCGTTTGTATATGTCAAGAGCCTGCTTAAGAGTCTCGATGGCGGTCCTAGGATCGCCTCTGGCTATTTCGCAAATACCTAGAACGTAGTAGTATTGCCCCAAGACAGATTCGTGACCGCTCTTCAAAGACAGCGGCTTAGCTCTGTCGAGGTGGTCTGATGCTTTATCAAGTAATCCAAGACCTATCAATGAACGCGCCATAGCCAAATGGGACCAGACGATATTACCCGGATCTGCAGATTTCATTGCAGATTCAGCCCATGCAAAGGCCTCCAAATGGTCATCGAGATTATGATATGCGTGAGAAAGGTTGAGTACAGTGAAATATCCAGGTATCTCTTCACGCTCTTCGGAATGCACGCTGTCTAGGTGACAGTTTAATGCTAAGTCATACTCTCCGAGTATTGTTGATACGAGACCCATTTCGTTTAGAATCACACTTTCTTCATGTATTGCATCCAGCTCTGTACAGATAGCGTAGGCATTCTCAAGATGATCTAATGCCAACCTTACATCTGAGTTCTTTGTGAGATTCGCGAGGTCAATCAGTAGCTTCATGATTCTATAGCGATCATCATACTTCCGTGCAGTTTCCAGTCCCGCTTCAATCTCTGCAATCGCTTTTTCGGTATTATCATCAATTGCGTGTATCCAGCATCTGATATTATGAAATCCAGCTTTGAAACACTCCAAATCCGGTTGGCTAGTCAGTATTTCGAGAATAGACTCAACAAACCCTGGGAATTCCGTAGCTAGACCTGGAAAGCCTTCACTTACCTGAGGGAGTTGAGCCAAGATCCAGTTTTCAGGTTTAGCAGCAATTGCGTTTTCAATAGACTGGCGAATTTCGGAAAGCACCATTCCGGTCTTATCTGGTATTCTCTGACAAATGGTCCAAGGTCTGATAATGGCGTATTCAGGATACTTTGCGGCTATGCGTTGTATCATCTCCAGCTCAGTCAACTGCCAGGAGTGGACAGCAGCAAGATATGCAAGGTGAATAGGGACATCATTATCACAGACTCTGGCCCCTAGAGCTAGTGAAAATTCACGGTAGGTCCGTGAATCATTCATGATAGACTTGATTGCATTTCTTGTTTCCGAATCAATGAAGGGGTAGTACATTGTGATTGTGCCGAGTGGTTCCATATTCGGTTACCTGTCCACACTAACTTTGGTTCTTACTTATATTCCGCCTTCCACATACTGACAACTCTCTTTGATTTAGATTTTGTTTAGCCGTGTTCGGATGGCGATTTCAAGACACTACACGCTCCTCCATGTATGGAGGAGGATCGGAGTTCAAATCCCAGCCGGTCCACCATTCTATTCCTACTCACAATGTGGGTGTAACTGGAAATCTTGACTAAATGTTGAAATATGTTTCAGGTTGAATCATGTTGAACTAATATGACTTCGATGAGCCAGGAAGCAAATGGCTTTAGAATTGTAAGACTTTTAGCTATTCTTTTTCTTGCCAATGCGATAATCTTACCTCTTCTTGTCATCATCCTGCCTTTACCTGACCTTCCTCCAGCAACGACACCATCAATTATGTCATTGATCATGATGATACTAATGCCTCTGGAATTATTTCTTGTCTACATCCTCTATCAACTTCTAGGAAAGAAAACGAATACCAAGAATATTCCCGGAATTGCAGCTCTACTATTTGTGACAGGCACTATTCCCTCGGTTTATGGTTTTGCAATCGGGTTCACTGATCCAAGTTTTCGATTTCTGGGTGCATTCATGGGTCTGGTTTTTGGACTATCAGGAATGTTTCTTGCGTGGAAGCTAATTAATCGGGTATGGGACTCGATTAATGCAGACACCCTCTAAGAAAGAGAGTGATGCAATAACAATGGCATGGAGGAGGTCCTGGGTTCAAATCCCAGCCGGTCCACCACTTCTTACTGCTCCTTACACCCATAGACTCGGATGCGCTGAGAAATCATCTTATTACAAACGAGAGGTATGCTATCCCATAAGGGTCTGATAAGTGAGTGAAACTCATGAAGCTTCTAGTTTTCAATGGAAGTCCTAGAAAATCTAATGGTACAACCGACATCCTTTTGCAAGCCTTTATTGAAGGTGCAAAAGAATCAGGGGCTGATGTTGAAAAGCACTATGTAGTCGATTTGAATATTGGCGGATGCCGAGGATGTTTCAACTGCTGGTGGGTAACACCAGGTAAATGTGTACAACGGGATGATATGGATACGCTCCTACCTGCGATTGCAGAAGCTGATATCATGTTACTTGGTACTCCAATCTACGGACGCAATGTTACTCATTACATGCAGCGACTACTGGAACGGACCTTCTCATTCTCTCTTCCCGAGATGATGATTCAAGAAGGTGAAACACGCCATCCTGGAAGAATACGCAAGTTTCCCCGTGGGGTTTTGGCTGCGACATGCGGTTTTCCTGACACTAGCAACTTCGATATTGTAAAAGCCCTTTTTCCAACAGTACTTCCAATCTTTCTACCTGCAGCTCATTTATTGCTCTACGAAGAGGGAAAGAAGCAACTTTCGGACTTTCTCCAGGCTGTAAGGGATGCAGGACAGAAGCTTGCTGCAGGTGAGGAACTCACTCAGGAATCGAAGGATAATCTGATCGTTGAATTCTCAGATGAGATGAAACAGAAAATTGTGGAAATGCACAATAGATATAGTGAATCACGAAGCCAATAGCACCCTCCTATCCGATCTCTCTTGGTTCAACATCTCTTTCCAGTTTGAAGGAAACGGAACGGATGCCATCATTGTGTATTTCAACCAAAGCAGGGGAGGTCGTGTGTTCGAATCCCAGCCGGTCCACCATCTCATTCTAAACTGAATACAAGACAATAGCTGTGGTCATATCCGTGATTCTGTGGACTATCCCTTCTCACTATCTCCTCCTCCTGGCACTCAAGCACCATTTGCGGGGAAGATTTCCCTTTTATGGTGATTTCATCATCTGCTGTGCACTATGACAAACGTTGAGGCAGAGGAAAGAAAGAAGACAATTCAGACTTTCAAGAACTGCGAGATTCGTCACGCTCGGGATAAGGCAGCTATCCTAGGTGCACTAGAGAAGCGATTTGGCTCAGAGGTAAGAGAAATCTTCGCCGAGGAGAGATCAAAGATAATCTGTGAAGCCTGGAGAAAGATTGCTGAAAAGTCTAAAGGTGAAACACCAGCCGATCTCATTAGGGTGATGTGGGAGCCTGTCAAGGACATATTTCCATACGAGATTGAAAGAGAGGAAGAAGGGGAAATCCAGCTCAGGGTTTCAGGATGCATATACTACGACGTTGCAAAGGAAGTCGGCATCGAAGGCACTTGGGGTTACGACTTGTTTTGTGGGGATGATCCATACATTGTGGCGGGATTCAATCCGAAGATGAAGTTCGAACGAACCAAGACGTTGATGGAAGGAGATGGCTATTGTGATCACTGCTACACTTTGAAGTGAGCAGAGAAAGAATTGAGGATTGTAGGGGTTGGAAGACCCTTCGGATACTGTTATTCGCCAACAAACGGATCACTAATCGAGTCTTCTTTCAAGGATTAACTTGACTTCCAAAATGGAAGAGGTCGCGTGACTCCGTGCAACTCGTTTTTGTGGGGTACGAATTCGAATCCCAGCCGGTCCACCACCAATTAATACTCCTTTCTGAAGGCGGAATCCATTATTTTCCTCCCCTCTTTCAGACAGCAATTCCTGCAATTTGCCCGTTTCGCTGCAACAATCCCATATCCTACATGTGCAGTTCCCTTCGAATCTTGGTTTATCGAAACCACTCTTCCGCATGAGGTGAGATACAGATCTCGTTCAATTCCCTTACTCCAACCTCTGGCAGAGTGTATTGGCTCATCTTCTTTAGTAAGAAAGACTTGGGTCAATCGAACCTCTAAACCAAGTCCAAACTTTAAACCAAGTCCAGCCAGAATGAATCCAAGTCCAACCAGAAAGGGGATCGGAGATGGAATATAGAGGCTTCCGGTCAAAAGGATACGTGCAGAAACAGGAATGAGGAAAAACAGTACGCCTGCGAAAACAAGTAGTCCTCCAATTAGGCTATAGAAATTCTCATCCATTTATACTTCTCCCCGTCATAATATAGTATCCATCGCACTTCATCTTTTCGCCGTCTGGCATCAGCTTTTTCACAAAGTTGTTTATCCCGAATCTTCACATCAAGCCTATATACAGGCTCTGACATCATCTTGTAAGCAACCCCCTCATACTCGGGAAAAAGAGCTGACACGCTTAGTTTCGAGTAGTGGTGTAAAAGATAATGAGACGGTTTTATGGTAGACTGGGAAACTTGGGAAGGCGTTGTGCTTCGGAAACTCGAATTGCCAAATGGAAAGGTAGCATCCAATCGGATCATGCGGGCCGCTACTTGGATGGGACAGGCTGATGCAAATGGGATTTGTGGAAACCAGATCATCGACACATATGGAAAGATCAGAGCTGGTATCGTAGTGACTGACTTTCAGTATGTGATGTATGAGGGACAGTCCATTCGACGGATGATTTCAAACTCAAAGCCTGCTGATGTTGAGGGTCTTAAACGTCTAGCTGACATTATTCATTCTAAAGGTAATCTAGCAGCGGCTCAATTGGTTCATTGTGGGGCCAAGAGTTATCCAAAATATGCAGGCATTGATGTGGTATTTGGACCCAGTGATATGGAAGTCCCACACCCGCGGGGTGAGATTGTTCGTGTGCAGGCAATGACTGTGGAGCATATTGAGAGAGTTACCCAGGCCTATGCAGATGCAGCGAAACGTGCAGTTGAGGCAGGATTTGATATCATTGAGCTTCATGGAGCTCATCATTATGGGCTCTGGGAATTCTTTGACCCAACATACAATCAGCGTCCAGAAAGTGATCCTTACACTGGTACTACAATCGAAGGCCGCTGTAAGGCAATGGTTGATGCCGTAAGAGCAGTCAAAAATGCGGTCGACATTCCAATCCAAGTGAAGGTGGATTCAAGGTCTAAATCAGTCAGTCCTCAGGAAGTTGGTGAATTGACAAAGAAACTGGCTGAAGCAGGAGCATATTGTGTGATTTTCAGTGGACCCAACCCAAGCCAAGATCCAAAGGACGTAGGTGAGGCATACTTCCTGGACGATGCAATGGCTATCCGTTCCATTGCACATGATACAGGTCTCATGTTTGGATTGGTGGGTGGTATCCGGTCTCCAGAAACTGTAGTCAAGCTACTATCAGGAGATGGAAATCCTGCAAATGCGTTCGATGTAATTCAGCTGAGCCGCCCATTAATTAGTGAGCCTGCACTTCTAGACCGGTGGAAGGAAGAGGCGAAAAAGAACAAACAAGAGCCTGCGCGATGCATATCCTGCAATAATTGTCTTTGGAATGGCTTTATAGAGCATGTGAGATGCGTTCAGTTTGAAGACGATTAATGTTGAGGATTAATGACCTGACTCTTCGGTCCCTGCAGACCCGAGAAGCATTTTTCGGATCCCATTAATCCACACCATCCATTATGAAGAACTTGTTCTGGGAACGCAAAAGAGATTAACACTCAGAATAAAGTATAGTGGGGGATACGTTTTGGCAAATCATCTACCGCCAAAAATAGTGAAGAGAAGGATTGCCATGGCTGCCTTCTTGGTTGTAGTGATTATCTCTTCAGGTATTGTAGTATTTGGCGTTCTCTCAACATTGTATAATGAATCTCATGAAGCTCCGCTTCCGGGAATTCCTATAGAGAATACGGTTTTTGCAGGGCTAGCGAATGCCGCTGGAGATCCCGCATTTTTGCCTGCAGGACCGCTGATATCAAACTATGATAGTGTTACAATGAATATAACCGAGGCAATCGACCAACCGATAATCTCTCAAGAGGAAGCAGAACAGATTGGGGCCAACAGCTTCTCCCAATTTCCATATATGTCAGGTGTTACCTTGGAGCCGGATCATTTCTGGAACGAGCTACGTGATAATCCCTACTACTCGCTTCGGTATTTCGTTGGGCAGTATGAGTTCTATGCAGGTGTAAACGCCTTGACTGGACGAGTAATCGTAGTTTCACCTCACTGGTCGGTTCTCATGCAATATAATACCAGTACTGAATCAGAAGTGTTGTCCGTAGAGGAGATCCAGGAGTGCGCATACGAGTTCTTGGAGTGGAATAACTACAGCCTTTCAAGCACTGCAAGAGTTGAAACTCCTGTCATAGAGAAGGATACAATACTTACCAACTTTCCTGCATATCACTTGAAATTCTACTGTTCAGTCAATGGATGTCTTATTCCTAGCAACTACCTATCCATGCTTCTCAGTATTAAAACAGGTGTCGTGATGAGATTCATATATCACTGGAGAAATATAACGCACATCCCAGTCGAAAATGTAGTTCCTGCTTTGAACGCAGAAAATGTGGCCCGGGCGCACCTGAGTCAGAATCTTCAAGCCAGTAATTTCACTATCATCTCCAGTAGTCTTCAATTTCGTAAAGTCACTACATGGCCTATTCTGAAGTTGCAATTGTGCTGGCTGATAGATATTCGTCACGAATTATACGGTCCCATTGTAATCAATGCTCTCAACCTAGAAGTACTTCAAGTCGGTCAAAAGGTGAATTGGTGAATTACTGGCAGCATCCTCACGAAACTCCCAAAAAAGCAAGTCACGATAATTCTTAGAGTAACTCAGTCACGTGTCCTCGATTTTTGCTTAGAATTGGGTCGTCTGCTTTTAGAAGCACAAAGAAGGCTACGATGAGGATAACAGAAGCCGCTATAAATGGGACCATCCCAATAAGGCCTGAATGGGAAGCCCCGGGTACAGGAGTGGCAGTCACATCAGCCAGATAACCAAGTAGTATGGGTCCAACCACAAAACCCGCATCACTAATTGTGCGATAGAGTCCCATGGATATCTCGAGCTTGTCTTTTGGCGAAAGATCTGTTATGTATGCGGCACTAGGACCGGATAGACCAATCACAGCGCCATAGATTGCCATTGTGATTCCCAATGTTGGCATATCTGACGAGAATGGGATTAGTAGAATAATAACGGCAGATAGGACAAGGCACAAGGCAAGGGGAATCTTCCTTCCGATTCTGTCTGAAATGCTTCCCATAGGCACAATAGTAATTGCAGTTGTTATACCTGCAAATGTGAGAATCAACCCAACAGAACTCGGGCCAAGACCAAGGTTGTTGGTTGCAAATAGCGGTACCAGTGTAGTTCTCACACCTGTGCGCAAGAAGAATGTCGTGAAGATTGCGAATGTTGCAAGGAGAAATGAAGGGGCTATCAGAACCTGTTTCATATCATGGAAGATTTCCTTGGGTTTTAGGATGGAAGATGTGTTTCCAGAGTTTGATAGTTTTGGCAAAACCAGAGTAGGAATGACACCTAATCCAGTGATTATTGCGTACGCAAAGAACGGCGCACGTATATCATAGGCATCTGCAATCACTCCTCCAAATGTGGGTCCAAAGATGGCTCCAAGAAGTAGCATGCCCATATACATGCTCATGTACTTTCCTCTCTTTTCCTCGCCGGAAATCTGAGCAAGAAAGACTGTAGCTGTGGTCACGTAAAGGGCTGAACCTGCACCTTCAATCATCCTGGCAATTATCAAGACGGGATAATTGGGAGCCGCCCCTGCGAGAATAGAAGATGTCGAGATTAGAAGCAAGCCTGAAACCATTATTCTCTTCTTGTCTACTTTTCTGGAAAGAAGACCGGCTGGTATATCCAGAACCATTCTAGTTACCGCAAATGATGAAACTACGAATCCAACAAGGGTGTATGAAACCTGAAAGCTTTCTGCGTATGTAGGTAGAATCGGAGCAACCATGCTCAAACCAAGCAGTACTAGGAAAGTCACTAGGGATAGGTTCAGTACTGTTGGAACGTTTCCCTCGTAATCCACATTTGATGGAGTATGACTATCCAGTTCGTGGCTCTCTTCAGACAACTACTGACAACCTTCCAGAATGAAGAGCAATATCCTCCATTTAAATAACTTTGAGTTGCCTATTCCTACCGAAGTGGAAGAGGTCGCGTGTTTAAACCACGATCGTTTTACACCATTTCGTCGAATTGTGGCAAACTTATTTCGCGTGGTACCATCTCGAGAACCTATTGCGCCAAAGTTTTCACTTTTATTCCTCTGCAAGTCAATATGCTTTGTGATGATATGGTACTAAGTCGAAGGAATCGGATGTTTGCTGCAATTATACTGACATCTCTTGTGATAGGAATCACATTCACCTTCGTTTATTTCTTGAACTTCGCAAACCCAGCAGAACTGGAGCCGCCAGGAGAGAATCCCCTTGTTTTAGATTTCAATTTGATCGCAGAAGTTGATACGGGATCTTTTGCATTGAGTGTACATGTAGACGGAGATACTGCATTCGTTCTTGATACCGACGAAACTGGCACATTAGGGTTAGTCATTGTGGATATCAGTAATCCCTACCTGCCTGAAATCTTAGGAACATATCACAATGGAGGGCTTCCTTTCAATTTAGAGTCCAAGGGTGACATAGTATACATCGCAGACCAAGAAGAAGGACTTAGAATTATAGATATCTCAAACCCTGCCCAACCTGTAGAACTCGAGGGATACTCAGGCAGCGGAATGGCATTCGATGTGAAAATAGTTGGGAATTATCTGTACTTTGCTGATTACGAATATGGAATGGTTGTGTTGGACATCAGTAATCCTAGCACGCCGGTTTATGTCACAAACTATGAGACTGGGTGTGTGCATTTAGAAATTGAGGATGATATTGCATATATTGCAGGTCATGGGAATCTGGTTTTACTCGATGTCAGTGATCCCACCCAGCCCACTTTCATAGGCGGAACTCCAGAAAGTAGCACTACGCTTTGGGACCCCTCAGTATCTAATAATACAATCTACCTTGCCAATCACAGTGGAGATGATGGCGAGTTGATGATATTTGATGCAAGTGACCCGTCTAATATTGAAATGACTGGTGAGTTTGATTCAGAAGGTACATTCCAATCATTCTACGTACAAGATTCTCTGCTGTATGCAGTTGACTTTGTAGCTGGACTGTATCTATTGGATGTGCGCAATTCAGCCACTCCTGTTGAGATTACTAGATTCTCGGATGGACAACCTTGGGATGTTACACTAAGTGATGGTTTAGTTTATCTCGTTGGTTCGGAAGGCCTACAAATCCTTCAGATCGTTTCAGCCTGATTCCTGGCTTTGAGCCTATGATTTGCTTTCTAGATTCATCGTTTCTATTCAAAGACTAGCTCATACAACTCCATATCTAGGCCCCACAGATGCTTCCTGAGGTGTCCGCATTTCCTAAACCCATATTTCTTGTAGAGTGCTATTGCTTCTTTTAGAAATGGAACTGTATCTAGCCAGACTTTGGACGCATTCTTTAATCGAGCATTCTCAATTACTGCTTCAACAAGTGCTCGTCCGATGCCGTGATTTCTCTGTTCTTTAGCAATAGCTAGATGAGTTAGACAACACGTGCCATGCCTGAAGCTGCATCCAACAACCCCAGTGATTCCATCTGCAACCTCTGTAACAAAATACGTATCTTCTCTCATCCACTCAACAACCCCTTTCGTTGAAGGGGTCCTAGATTCGAGCAGTTCTGGAGGGAATCTGTCGGCATAATCTTTCCACACACTTCTATACAGCTCGGAGATATCTGATGCATCCTTGGTATCCGCGATTCTAATGACAAAGCCTGACATCGGAAACACCTCGACGGGTCTGTCGACATCTTCGAATATTAAGAAGAGTATTCTTAGGACAGAATAAGGCTCCTACAAAACTCAAAATCCTCGCTCAGTTCTAATCCTTACACTTCTTCTGCGATCGCCTTTCTTTCTTTTTCTTTGCATTCATTACATGTGGCGTGCTCAGCTGTAACAATTCTATATCCGACATGTGCAGTGCCAATTGAGAGCGAATCTATGGATACCAACCGTTCACATCTTGTGATGAACAATCCTGGTTCAGGTCCTTTTTTCCAAACGAATGCTGAGTGAATAGGCTCTCCTGCCTTGGTTACAAATAGATGAGGCTCCCTGTGTCTTCTATAGTTGGCAATTCCTGCAATAGCCACAACGAATCCAAGAAATAGATTCCAATAAACCAGAGGGTAAAAGGGGGTAGCTAGTAGTAATAATATCCCGATTAAGACTAGTATTTTTCCGAGAGAACGAAGATCAAAATCATCCATGGATATTCTGTGAAATCTCAATTTATCTCCAGTGCAATCCATAGACTTCAGAGAAAGCAATCTGCTGTATCATCTTCGTTGAACGAGGAGAAGGTATTTCATCTGCAACTCCAAGAGTGATTAATGCAACTATATCCACGTTATCTGGTATTCTTAATGCCGCTTTGACATCAAGGATACTTTCTTTGTGCCGAGAATCAAGCATTGCAACCCAGCATGATCCGTATCCCAATGCGGTTGCTGCTAGAACTACATGCTCTGCTGCAATCATTGTATCCTGAACATACCACATCGATGCGTTTCCTGGGCAACATGATGCGCCACGATTAGCTAATGCCATGATGACTGCTTTTGCATCTGAAATGAATCGCTGTCGACCTGCAACTTCGCTGAGTAATTTGATTGTTTCAGGTTCTTTAATTACAAGGAACTGCCATGGCTGTGTGTTATTGGTCGAGGGAGCCAATTGTGCAGCTTCAATCATACGTGTGATATCCTCATCAGGGATTTCAATATCCTTGTATTTCCTGATACTCCTCCTTTTTTGAACAACTTCAAAGAAATCGGATGACTTGTTTTGCAAACTCTCTGAAATTTCTGGCACCGTGAATGTTCTCTCGCCCATAGACACCACCAATATTATCTGACGCCCAATATATCTGACATCCAATATATAAACGTAAAGAACACAGCAAGTCCAATACTTCCTACGCTGGAAAACTGAAAAAGGGGGTCCGATAATATTGAAGCTTTACAGTTTGTGAGTCTTTTTCCAAGAGCGAATTATATCATGAATTGCCATTTCATCAATGCGTCCATGTGGAGATAGTCTCTCAATCAGACGTCTTGGTGGTTCAAGTTCTTCGAGATCAAAGCCCTCTTGAATCTTGAAGCGCATTCGAAGATGAAATACATCTTCTCCAATTCGATTGAGTTCTTCAGCAGTCCTTTCCTCTCCAAGTGCCTTGAGTGAGCTAAGCACTACATCCGGAGTGAACACTGGACGCGCAAACAAGCAGATGATTAGAGAATTAAGAACAGTGCGCCATGTGTCTTCTTTCGCGATTTCCTTTCCAATTTGCTCGTTTGTCATCGCTCCTGCAAAAGCCTTCTCATCGATACTGTATCCTGCATTATCCAGATGACTATGACGTATTCCAACCATCTGTCCCACAATATTGGCAGGACCTGTATGATATCCTGAAGCTTCATTGTTGGAAAAGTGAACTGCAAATTCACTCCCGCCGTACCTAGAAGAGAGTGCACTCACTCCCATTCCAGCAAGTCGATAGAATTCGTTAGGTGGTACAGTAATCCTGTCTATCATCTTCAAATATGCTTCAACATTCCCCCAACGAGGCGAAAGGCCTGCAAGATCTTCTCCTGTTACTAGGCCTTTGTTGTATGCCTCAGTAATCCATCCTAGCACAACGCCTGCACTCATTGCATCAAGACCACGAAGGTCAGCTCTTTCAATGAGCTGAAGCACATCTGAGGTGGAGCCAATACCAAGATTAGAGCCAAAGGCAAAGATCAGCTCATAATCATAGGGAACATACACAGTACCATAATCGCGATGTTCAGGATTAAACTGAACTCGTAGTTCTCCTATATGGATACAACCTATAGGACATGGAACACACGAGCTCTTGCCTACAAGAGTGTCGTCTGCAAATCTCTCGCCCGATATTCCTTCAGCTCCTTCAAATGAGAACGAACTGAAATTCCGAGTCGGAAGTGCCTGAATCTCGTTGAGATGGAGTACATTCTTTGATGTCCCGAGTATGTCATACTTGTCCATTCGCCCCGTTCGAAGAACCAAATCGTGCACCTTCTTGTACTCCTCACGGTATTCCTTGATCGATGGCACTTTGTAATTGTGTGTACCTGTAATTACCATCCCTTTCAGTTTCTTTGATCCCATCACACAGCCTAGACCTAGCCTGCCGAAATGCCGTACTGTGTCAACTACAGCCATGGCATACCTCACTTGGTTTTCGCCAGCAACGCCTATTCTGAGAATAGAACGTCTTCCTTCTCCTGGTGCCTTTTCCTTGAGTATACGGCCGGTCGCTCTAGTAGATAATCCCCACAGTGCATGGGCATTTCTAAACTCAACACTGTTATCCTGAATCAGCAGATAGTGCGGGCGGTCAAGCTTTCCAGTTATTAGGATGACATCATGTCCTGCCAATCTCATGGCTATGCTCATCTTGCCACCAGCATAGCTTTCACCCAGGTTGCCAGTTAGAGGTGACTTGAATAGTGCGACGGTCTTTGCGCAGCATGGGTAGAACATATTCAAAGGTCCAGTGGCAAAGATGATTGGAGCATCCTCATAGGGTGTGTCGGGAGGACAATTATCCAGTAGAAGTTGAGAAGCAACCCCAACGCCGCCAATATACTTCTCGAAGAGGTCTTTCCGTTCTATTGTTTCAGTGGTCTTTGCAGATAGATCAATGTGGAGAACCTGTCCTTGTATCAAATCCCCACCTCCTCCTTGATCAAAATGTTGTGAGGACACCACTCTACACACTCCCCGCAATGAACACACACAACTGCTTTTTCACGGGCTGAATCAATGAAGATAGCAGTGAGAGGACAGGCTTCAGCACAATCACCACAGCCAATACATTTGGTCTGGCTGATTGTAATGCCGCCACCGCGCCTGTGTTTCATGGCATCATACTCGCATGCCTCAAGACATACAGGTTCTTCACATGCGCGGCACATAATAACAACGAAGTTGCCACCTGAGCCTCCTGCAGTGGGTGGAGGAGTTGACTTTATCCTGAGTGCTGCATGCCCTAGGTCAACGTGCCCCGTTCTTCGACTGCACGCAAAAACACAGGAAAAGCATGAGATACAGCGTTCCACATTCACAGGTTTCACAATGAACATCTTTGCAGTCCTCCCTTTCCATTAGTCAAATCATACCTATCAAAGTTATGTGAAAAAGTACAGCGCGAAGGTGAACTCACCAACAAGCCTTTGACAACTCTTATGTTCTACAAGTAGTCACAATTGAGGTCCCTAAAATGTGACTCCGAATTATAAGCTGTGGTCATCCCGAAAGCCCGAGTGAAACATGACTAGCGGGATTCGATTTGGAGTTATAGTACTGCAGGATATGCCATGGAGCGAATTGCTACAACTCTGGCGGAAATTCGACGAGCTTGGTTTTGACAGTACTTGGGTTGCCGATCACTTTGTGAATTATGCTAATCCAACAAGTCCATGGTTTGAAGGTTGGACTGCATTGGCTGGTCTTGCAAGTGTAACATCAAATATCCGAATTGGCACTCTGGTGACATCAATTCCCCTACGGAATCCGGCGTTTCTGGCACGTCAGGCATTGACTGTCGATCACATTTCTGGTGGGCGTCTAGAGCTGGGTATTGGAGCAGGAGCTCCTGGCGAAATCGATCCCACCTATCGTATGACTGGCATCGATGATTGGCCACCGGATGAACGCATACGGCGTCTGCGCGAACAGGTTGAAATTATTGACAAACTTCTTACTACTACCACTACAAGCTATAATGGAGAGTTCTACAGTCTGGAAGAGGCTATCATGAACCCTAGGCCTGTTCAAACGCCTCGACCACCTCTGGCTATCGCAGCCCACGTAAAGGGTTCGTTGAGAATTGTGGCCGAATTCGCAGACACATGGGTTTCATATGGTGCTAACTTTGGTGCCCCTGTAGACATCGTACTTGAAAAGACCATAAAACGGAGTGAACTACTAGAGAAGTACTCTGAGGATATAGGTCGCGATCCAGCATCCATACGGCGCTTGTTACTTATCTTTGGGCAAGAGGCCAACACTGCCTTTGCATCTGAGAAACACTTTACCGAGATAGTTGAAAGATATACTGCCATTGGAATTACTGACTTGGTGTTTTTCTATCCGTTCTTTGCACCTGAACAGATTCCTATATTTGAAAAAATAGCCAGAGATACTATACCATCTCTTAGGTAAAAGTGATCAAATGCAAAAATCAGGTATAAATCACATCAAGCAGTGATGCGCTTTCTCTATCCACGAACACGGATACCATGTACCTTTTTGTGTGCCCAAGCATACTGCCTAAGTTTGCTTGAAACCCCAAAACCGCATGCTGCGCATCTCTTGTGTCTTACATGATATGACCTTCGGCCACAGCGTCTGCATCTAATGTGATGTGGATTGTTTTTCTTTCCTTTTGATGGAGTTCCTTTTCCCATTGGCACACACTCCTATTTCTTCTTGGAGGATTTCGGAGGAGGGCTGACAATGACAACATTATCGCCTCTAACTATTATTGTTGCAACAGACTCAACATGTTCCTCGTTCGTTTCAGGATCGACATAGATTTCGTCTGCATCTTCAATAATGAGATTCAGGTGCTGATCGAATCCTCGTAGTCTGCCCTTGATTTTTCTTCGCCCCTTCAGTTCAACGAGTATATGTCCTCCAATTGACTTCTGAAGGAGTTCCATGGGTCTACCTGCGTTCACTAACATCACCAAAGAATCTCGTCTAGGGCTCCGGAGCCCACGACATTCGCGCTAATTTTCGGCCTCCACTTAAAAAGATGACGATGAAACCTTAAATGAAAAACATCCTTTCGGAGCCTTCAAAAAGCTGAAGATTCATTATTCTATTAATGCCAAAGATTGAGAAAATAAAGAAGCGTCACTTTCTGAAAAAGAAAGAACAGAAAGCGGAGATTATCCGTATTGAGAATGAACTGGGAACATGCGTCAGCAAATTGGATGAAAAGGACCAATTCGAAACAGGCATTCTTGATGATGGCACTAAGGTTTTGATGCTCAAAAATGAAATTCTATTTTTTGAAAAAGCTGGGAAACTGTTTCCATCACTACATGCACTTCTGAAGGAGATTGTCGCCATTCCTAGAATTTCGGTTGATATGGGTGCGATTCGGTTCGTAGTGAATGGTGCGGATATTATGCGGCCTGGAGTAGTCAGTATCGACGATGATATCTCAGCAGATTCAGTTGTTGCCATTGTCGATGAGCGTCATGGGAAACCTTTAGCGGTAGGCCAAGCCCTGATGGATTCGGCTAGCATGAGAAACGCCGAAAAGGGAAAAATTGTGAAGTCAATTCATCATGTTAATGACTACCTATGGGATTTTACTAAGAGTTGAGAATGCTACTCAGGCTCTTCCAATCTCGCTCTTACATGTGCCAATGCTGCCTTGTAGACCTCCTTGGCGTAGCTCTGATCTAACCCTGAGTTGCGAGCAAACCTATCACGAACGAGCCCCTTCTTCTCCGGATCCCTATCCTTTCTTAATATGTCAGAGATTGATTTGTATCCCCGATCAAATAGCGCCCTAGCCATACCTCTTGATATTGGAATATATTCATTGTCTACTTGAGGTATCTTAAGTTCCAATAAGTCGGATTTGGCTAAATCGGCTCTAACCCCATAGAGAAGCTGCCTACTAAGAATGTCAAATCTATTCGCAATCGCTTTCTTCTTCAGTTGATTAAAGTACTGACTGAGATCTTCTGCCAGACCTCCACAAATCTTGATGAGGGAATCAAAATCGCCTTCATCCATATCCAACCCTCCAGCATTTCTTCCATCGATGATAATATTTCTTCCAACCTCATTGGCTGCGACTATGACATCAGTCGCGTTCAATTCAGATATCCATTTGATAATTGCTTCTTTCTTCACACGATTGCGACCCTTAGTTAGTTCATCATACCAATTACTTGGTTTTTCTAATCCAGCTGCAGCAAGCTCAATAGAAGTAGGATAAGATGTTCGAGGTCTGACTATCTGAGGTAGACCAAAAGAGAGTATGATGTCTACCAATTCATCATCACTGACATCAACCTGCAATCTATCAAGAACATGTTGAATCTCTAGATATCTGATGATATCCAATCCGGCTTTTGTTGCTGCTGAAACTTCCTTGGTCAGTTTGAAACCCTCATCAACTGGCTGAAGCGCTCTTTTCTGAACTAGCCACGCGAATAAAGTGGAAAACATCCTTCCAACAAAAACCTGGTAATCATCATGCTGTATGGATCGGAAGCATTCCTTTGCAAATTGAAATATCGATGTTTCCAACTTCTCCCGTGTGAATTTTCTACCGGATACTATCTCTCTCGTCATTATATTCGCTAAAATCGATGGAAAAACGGGTCCAGGGCTGATGGGTTCAAGTGGTTTATGAAGGAGGGTTTCTTCAAGTGATACTGCATCTTGAAATCTCCTTGATGGTTCTTCAAATACAAGATATACACTCCCTCCATGCTCAGCAAGATGATACTCGCCAATCCTACCCGCCACCTGAAGATACCGAGAGCGTGCTGCGAGGTAATCCATTATTCGGTCAAAGAGAATAACGACACTATCAAATGGGAAGCTAATTCCAGCTGTTATTCCAGTCGTCGATACTACTGTTCTGATTGCACCAATCTTTATTTTCTCCTCCAGGCGTCTTCTAACCTCTGGACTAAGACCTGCATGATGGAAAGCTATGCCCTGTTTTAACAATTGATAGAGTCTGCTTGCAACCGGCAAATTTGCATCGGGTCCAACTATGAAATCAGAGAGACTTTCATCAACAGGTCTAGGCCAGTGACGTGAGATAACTCCTGCAAGCCATTCTGCCTGGTTTCTTGATGATGCAACAAAGAGTATTGATTTCTGATTGTAATTTCCTACATGTTCAATTATAGACTCAAGTAAGTACTCTCTCTTCATGAGCACGTTTTGTGTGCCGTCGCTGCTATAGATCCTGATTCCCTTTTCATCCTTAATAGCTATGAATTCATCCGGTGTCAGTCGAACGTTGGGTCTGAAGATTTTGGCATCAAGCCACAGTGCCACATCTTCAGTATCGCCAAACCTCGATGAGAGTGTAATGATTTGAGACCCCCTCTTCAGCAGAGTAACAAGACAATCAAGTTTTGCACTTCTGTCAGTTCCCAGATTCCCTGCATCAATCTCCCCTATTGGAGAATCAAGTTCTGATAGTTCGTCTACTACAGTGAGTCCAATCTTTTCAGTCCATGCATCACGCTGAAGGATGTCAGAGAGTACGGACTCATATACGCCTACAATAAGGTCAGCAGCTTCCAATGCATCTTGTTTCACGATCTGTGATCCATCATGACGTTGAATAGAATAGCCCAGTTCTTCAAGGAGTTCTCCATATTCATTGATGACTTGGGTGATGATTGAGAGGTAGGGGCTTAGATACAGACATTTGATACCTTTTTGGAGTTTCATAAGAACAGCAATCATGGCAAGGAAAGTCTTTCCGGAACCAGGGGGCATTTGTATCAGAATATTGCCATCGAAGTCTCTAACCTCATTTAGAAACTTCTCTTGAGCGGGTAGTAGTCTTACAAAATTCTTGTGTCGTAGGAGGATCTTGGCTGTTCTGTAGGCCTCAGTGTCTCTGGAAGAAGGCCCCAACATGCTCCCCAGAGCTGACAATGCTAGCCTTCCTTCATGGGTTATCATGAATGTTCTCTGTTTCTTTCCCTTAGTTCCTAATGCTTGAACATATCCTGCTTTGACTAGCTTGTTCATACTTTCATACAATGTTCCGCCAGCAGCGAACTTTTTCTTTCGTTCCTCATATTTGACCAGAACTCCCGATCTTATGCCATTAGGACTTGCATCTGGTTTAGGAAATCCCATCAGTTCGAGCAGACCTTCAACAATCTCATCCCATCCCACATTCTGAATGATATCGCCCTTTTCCGGATTTAGTACTTGAAGAATCTCGATTGCATATCGATTCCCAAGCGACCGCAGTCGAGTACGCATCGCATCAAGTTCGCGATCTCTCTGGTCAATCTCTCCCATGAATTCCACTCACAATTACCGAGTAATAAGAGCTAAAATCTGTTTCGAGACGCCTTCAAGATAATACTCGCTCTTTTCTTCAAAGAAGTTGGCTACATAATCAATTAGAGGTGAATGCCAGTGCGATTCCTGTTCAGACGTCGAGGCGAAGATGACAACAATCCTTTGAAGAATGCTTCAGGTCACTCAAGCCTAGGAATTTTCTCCCCCATGAGCGAACAGCAGGTACAACCAGATCCTCTTCATGAATGCAAACGGCTCGCTGAACTTGAAGAGATATTCGTCAGGTCTAAGAGTCTTGTTTCCCTTGATGATGTCCCATTTGTTGTAGATCAGATACGTAATGGCAATATAGTCCTGCTTGATATATCACGGCTAAATGATGGACGTGAACAGACCCATCTTGAACTAAAGCGCATAATTGAGCGAATTCGAGGAGAAACTCGAGGGTACAGAGCGGACATTGCCCTTGTGAATGAAAGCTGCGTTATCGTCACTCCACAATTTGTCAGGTTTTAGGATCTACTTGAGCTTAATTGATTCGGTCACATATAGCGCCTTTGTGTCTATGTTCATCGATTTATGAATTGTTGATGCTAGATTTACACACTTTGATGCCTCTCCATGACATGTGAGAATCTTTTCAGGAATTGGACTGACTCGTTTGATGAAGTTGAGAATCTGTTTTCTATCTGAGTGTCCTGAGAACCCCTCAACAGTTTCCACTTGCAGATTTACTGGAACAACTTGGGTGTTTCCATCCTTGTTTCGCATCTGCACTTCTTTCCATCCTTTCTGAATTCTTCTACCGAGTGTGCCTTCGCCCTGGTATGAAACAAAAGCGACCATATTCTTCGCATCAGGAGCAAGGTATCTGAAATACTCAACACTAGGACCACCGGCAAGCATACCTGAAGTTGCCATTATTATGCAGGGCTCACCTTCAACAATCTCCTCCCGCTGCTCATGACTATCAACCTGAACGAAAATCTCATTGAGAAACGGGTTAATTCCTTGGTGAAATATCATCTCTCTAATCTTCTTGCTTAGGGCTTCGGGATGTGTTGTGTGAATTGCAGTTGCTTGAGCAATCATTCCTTCGAGATATACCGGTATTTTTGGTATTCGTCCCTTAGTAACTAGGTCTTCAATGACCAGCATTATCTCTTGAGCTCGTCCCACTGCAAGAACCGGAATCAGTACTTTGCCACCTCTTTCTATGGTTTTTCGAATGATTGAAGCGAATTTTTTCTCAACATCTTGCCTGGGTGGCATCTTATCTGTGGGGTGACCATAGGTGCTCTCTACAACAAGTGTTTCTAATCGTGGGAAAGTGAATGTTGCAGGCTCTAGAAGCCTGGTCCTTCCAAACTTGAAATCGCCTGTGTAGGCGAGATTGTATTGCCCATCTCCTATGTGAAGATGTATTATCGCAGAACCCAGAATATGTCCTGCATTATGCAGAGTCAAACGAACATCGGGTGCAATATCAGTCACTTCACCGTAGTTCAGAGTTATAGTGTGCAAAATTGTCTCCTTTACATCTCTGTCTCTGTAAGGCCGCAGCTTGCCTTCACGCTCCGCGACATCAAGATAATCAAGTTGTAGCAATGTTGCTAGATTAAGAGTCGGGGCAGTCATATATACAGGGCCTCTATAGCCATACTTGTACAAGAAGGGAACCATGCCGCAATGATCGAGATGGGCATGCGAAATAATGACTGCATCAAGTTCTTCGATGTTGAATTCAGGCATATCTAATCTGGGAAACGCCTTACTTGGAGTTCCTACATTTACACCACAATCAATGAGAATATTTGATTCAGGTGTTTGTATGAACATAGATTGTCTGCCAACTTCTCTAAACCCTCCCAAAGCAGTCAATCTGATCCAGCTAGTTTCACCCAGCGGTGCTCTATGAATTCTCTTACCAATCTCTCTAAATGCCTTATTTCTACGAGAGGCTTCAGATTGGATGATATACCGTATTTGTTTAATTAGCTTGCTTTCAATTGGAGGAGTTCGCATGACATTTGGTCGCCAGAAGGTTTGGCGAGTTATCTCCCTAAGTGTAGTGCCACTTCGCCCTATTACGAGGCCTGGTTTTTGTGCCTCAATAATTACCTCCCCTCTTGAATCATCAAAATCAACAGTGCTTATTTCTGCCTCTTCTGGAATGAGTTCACGCACAACTCTTTCTGCCTCTTCGGGTGGAAGCCGAACCTCTGGGGCTGACCTTACAACAATTCGTTTTCGCATTTTTCTTGCTAGTGCCTTGATTTTGTCTCCGTCATCCAGCAGTATCTTCGGTGCCTTAGAATAGATTGCTATCTCAGGGCCTTCATACTCCACTGTGCTTATCGCTGCTGAACGGGGCAAGGCTTTCTTCACTGCCTCGCGAATATCAATTATTTCATTCTCATCAGAAGTCATGTATTGTCACTTCTCTTTTACAAACCTATAGCTACGACTAATAGCCCTCTGCCAGCATGAACCACCTCGGTTCAATCCGAATGAGGTCAAATGACTAACAAATCAGGAATCAATTGCCCTTCCAGATCTTCATGATGGTTTCTTTGTCCACTTCCTGGTAACCATCCTTGTCAATCACGCTAACAAGAATTGAGTTACCTGAGGCAGCATCTCTTTCAATTGCTGCGGCAACCGATCGCACAGCAAGTTCGATGGCTTTCTTCTTGGGAAGGTCGTCCTTATAGTCGGCCTCTAGAACACCCAACGCCACCGGAGATCCTGAACCTGTAGCAGTGAACTTGTCAGGCAGTACGGATCCGATGTAATCTGTGTAGAAAACTTGTGGACCCTCGTCATCAAAGCCTCCCACGAGACACTGTAGTAAATATCCTCCTCGAGCTTGGAACATTATGTTGCTTAGAAGTCTTGTCAATGCCTTGACTCGCATCGGTCGCCCCCTCTGTATCTCAAAGAGCTTGGATTCTGCCCTAAGCAGTTCCATCATTGCCTGTGCATCAGCAACTGAACCAGCGATGGTTGCGCCAATTCTGTCGGTGATTTTGTATATTTTCTGAGCTGTCTTGTTGGCGATTAAAAAGCCCATAGTTGCTCTCTGATCGCTAGCTAGAACAACGCAGTCTTTGGCAACTAGTCCTACTGTTGTAGTTCCGGTCTTGAGTTCATCTGGAGCTTGTGTTGTATGTTCCATATCGAGTAACTCCCATTAAAGAGATTGAGTCTCGGAGAACTAGTGACAGCGAGCTGTTTTTAGTGAATTGTATTAAAAGGTTTCCACATGGAACAATTCAGTCCCACGTAGAAACTTCCGCCGTTTTAGGTCTTGTTTTCCTTTGGTGCTTCAGGACGCGGCCAAGTTGTGACCAGCTTTACCTCTGTAGCCTTTTCTACAACCTTGAGCGCATCCGCTGCAATTCCAATCTCTGCATATTGTATGTTTTCAATGTATCGTGTTTCTTTAGGGAGCTCAATTGTGATGGTTTTCCCACTAATCGACGCACTAAATTGGTCTCTTTTGAGTCCTGGTACTCTTCTATTGACGACAGCTAGGAGCTTTTCTACTGGATCTGAAATTATCTCCTTAATTATCACATCAAAGACTAGGGTCTTTCCAGAAAGTGGAGGATTAAAATCCACTCTTACAGTACGGCCAAGAACTTGCGAGATTACACCCCGTTCCCTACCAAAATTGACCTCTGTTCCCTTTATTGGTCTAACACCATGTTTGGCGAGTTTTGTTTTGGGAATGGTCTTCACCAGATTGGGATCTCTGAGACCAGCTCCCTTCTCTGGAGGCACCTCCACTACTCTCTTGTCACCCACCTTCATTCCTACAAGTTGTTCTTCAAGTGCCGCTAGCAGCCAATTCCATCCTATGGCAACAAGCATGGGCTCATATCGTTCATTTTCTTTGTACAGCTCTTTCTCCTTGGCCACTTCTTCTAGGGTAGTATCAAAGAGCAAACCATCTTCTTTTGTTGTGCCTGTATAGTCAATATAGACAAGGCTCTTCTCACCAACAACTGTTTCAGTTTTCCCTGGTGCAATTGCTTTCTTTTCTGGTGAAGTCTTGGTTGCTCTCTTGCCTTTGGTCTTTGTAGACTCTTCACCTGTTTCAGCTTTCTTAGCTGGTTGTTTCTTGGCTTTCTCGGCCGAATCTTTGGTGGACATATCTAGCTCCCTCTGGAGAATATTAGCAGTTTCTTGCCGGTCTGCTCAGCGTTGTTATAAAACGGTTTCCTTACGTCCCATTCTGAAGAACACCTCGCAGCACCATCAGCTTTTCATAGAAGAGAATCTTCTCTGCAGCAATCTCACTCCTGAGATGCTTCTCTTTCATTGCTTCCATAATTACATTTGGATTCCCAAGGCTTGAAACCACCAAGTATATTCTTCCCCTTGGAAGAAGATGTTCCACTGCCTGATGGATGAATCTCAAAGTAATCTCAGCTCCACTCTCTCCTCCCACCAATGCTTGATCTAATGAAGTATGATTCTCATCCGCTGGCAAGTAAGGCGGATTGAATATGATTATCGAAAACTTGCTCCTCGAATTGACCGCATCCAGCAAATCGGACTGAATGACATTGCATCTCTTCAGAAGATCGTTTTTTCTTATGTTCTCCATAGTGTTTTCCACAGCTGAATATGAAACATCGATTCCAACATAGTGCTCGACTCTTCTGCACAAATTAAGACCTATATACCCAGTCCCGCATCCAATCTCTAAGAGCGAATCATCCGATTTGGTCACGATTGCATCATGCAATAGATAGGTGTCTTCTGATGGAGGATACACATCAGGATTGGTTTCAATTCGAATTTCAAACCCTTTCATTTTCCTACCTTCTAGGGTCCAAGAGTATCCCCTTCTCGATAAAATCGAGAAGCAGATCAGACAGAATTACGAGCTCTTCAAGAGACAAGTCTCTCAAACGAACTGATCCATCCACTGCCCTTTGTCCCTCCAGCAAAGTATCTGTGAGATGAGCTTGACCAATGTTCTTGAGCCAAATTCCAAGCGCCTTTCTTAGCTGTTTATTCGGATAGGAGAAGAGTCCGTGAATCATCCAAAAGAAGACTTCATCGCTCCTAGCAAAAGGACCTGTTTTTCTGTGGACCACTCGAAGAACAGATGAATTGACTTCAGGAGTAGGATAGAAATTCCGAGCATCAACATCCATGATGTGTTCTGCGTTGCCAAGGTATTGAAAATCAATTGATAATCGAGAATACTCAGAGCTACCCGGGGTTGCGAGTAACCGTTGAGCAAACTCCTTTTGATACATCAGAATGGCTTCTTCAAATGGTTCTTTTTGAAGTAGTCTGAATGTGATCGCTGATGCAGCACTGTACGGCAGATTCGAAACAATTTTGTCTGCTTTTGGCCATGAAACTTGTAGAGCATCGCCCTCAATTATCTCAACGTTATCGTTTGATGCCAGAAGGTCTCTAAGAGCTTTTGCCAATCCTGGCTCAAGTTCGATTACAAACACAATCTTCGCCTTTTGAGCAAGTAGTGATGTAAGAATCCCCAAACCACCGCCAATCTCTAAAACAGCTTCACCTGATTGGATATTTGCAGCATCGACTATTGTCCGGGCAATAGCTTGGGATTTTAGAAAGCTCTGGCCTTTCTTCCTTTTTGGGTTCACTGAATACTTGCGCAACAGTTGCGGTATGTTGTTGTCGTACAGGAAGCTCACCTGTGACTTCTTGTTCTATCTTCGAGGTGGTTTCTCCTTCTCCTCTTCATCACGTTTCGGAGGTCTAACAAAAAGCCATCTCTTGACATCTTCTTGTAGCTCATCAATTATTCTAGCAGTGATCACTTTTTTCGGATGCTGAAGTTTGGTTCTGGCTGCAATATCATCAAAACTTTTGAAAGGCTCTTTCTTTCTCTCTTCAAGAATAGCCCACATCAATGTTTGTCCAATGCCTGGAAGGAGCTGAAGAGAGTGCATTCGCGTTGTGAGCGGATTGGCTTCATTGAAGAATTGCACGAATTTATGTTCATATTTTGTAACAATAATTTCAATAACTAACGGCAGTTCCGCGGAACTCTCAGGTGCAAGATCCTCATAGAAAATGCGTCGCCTAACGTGATCTATCTTTCCTTGTGCATTTCTTTGTATTGACACCCTCTCTTGTGGATGCAATGTCACTCCAAGACGTGGTGTAAGCTCAAGGAGCGTAAAATTGGTTTCACCTATTGCCTGAACAACAGTTTCTCCCCTGGGTCGGTTATCGCGGAGAAAGACCTTCGGTGGTATGACTGCCAGGACATATGCATGGGTCTCGAATGCTCTGTTTTGAGAACCTTCCATTTGATTTTGCTCCTGGTTGTTTCAGACCACATCAATGATGAAATGTATTGCTAGAGATAAAAGTCAATCGGGACAGGCATGTTGTTCGCGCTTTACTGAAATAATGCATACATGGCGAATTTTACGAGCGACTACTTTCAACAATTCCCACAATTTCGGCCAACTGTTCTTCGGTGAGATCTGCAGACCTCGCATCAATGATAGTCTTGAGTTCTTCAATACTTATTGGTGCGATATTCACAATTTGAACCGCATGGAATTTTGATAGGTTATAGTTCTTCATCAGTCTATCAACAAGCTTTGCTGCAACTGCTGGTGCCATCTTGGCAAAGGTTGAAGCATGTTCAAGTGTTATTGACTGCTGAAAGGACAGTTCACTCTCCTTTGCCCGCTTTGTGAGCAACTTCTTAACTTCTGGGAGTGTGATTTCCTCCTCACCTACAATCTCTTTTGGCATCTAGCTCCCCTTACCTTCGACTTGGACGTAGATGCTCTGGTCTTACAATCAGGGATTTCATTGCTTTACCAAGACTGATATCAATGACGTATGCTCGGCCTCTTTTCGCTCGCACGACTCCAGTTCTGCCATGGTATCTCTTATGTGGCATTCCTCTATGCACACTTGGATTAATAACCACATTAACACGGTCACCTTCTTGATAATCGACAAGAACCGTACTAAGTGGGGTAATTCCTCGCTCTCGCACTCTTTTGCTCATCAGGGCTCTTGTGCGTGCACGGAATCCATGACTTTTCTTGACCATAGGGCATCAACTTGTTGTACATTACACCTCGTGCATCAGAAAAAAGACATACTGCATGCCCGAGGCTCAGCATCCCCTCCGGAGTATCAACTTAAAGATTATGGTCTGTTTGCAAACTATGGATTGCTGTTACATCCAACCTCATACACACACAAGCGATACCAAGAACTTCAGAGAGGGAGGGAGTTGTTCTTCCCTCATCACCTGAAACCAGCTCCTTTACATAGGTCCCTCCCTGAACTTTGAAGAACCCCTCCAGAGTAGTTTTATCTACTTTTATCAATCGTACTTCCAGAACTCTTTTTTTTCTAATCAAATCGCTTCTTCGGTGGGCTACACGATTTGGTGTTCTTTGTTCGATGATTGTGTTACTGAGCGACTTCACCGCCTCTTCAAGTTCTGCATCCTCGGGCTCCCTTTCAACCTGAATAATCGCATGGTATTCCTTCTCGTTCTCAGAGGCTTCATTTTTGAGTACCTGAAAGTGTCTTCGCGTTGTAATCCTCAGGTCTGAAACCTCCACCTTCCCTTCTGCGAACTGGTTAATAACTGAAGTCAGGTGTTCCAGGTCTGGATTCCGAGCATTTGGTCTGGATATCTCCACAACAAATGGCCTTCCGGTTCCCAGCATTAGTACATCGATATCTTCTCTTCCGGCGGCATGGACTTTGAATTTCGTGCCCTGCAATTCCTTTTGAGAGGGGGTTCCAATAAACTCTGAAACAGACTCCGGATATTTCCTCCCTGTCCCTCCACAGGCATCACATCCCTTTCCTTTACACTCCGAGCAATCCCACCTGCTCTGAGGGATTCCCCGAACCAGTTTTCTGTATCTGCCATAGATGAAGACTGGATTTATCCTAATTTGCACTTTGTCCTCAGCCATCTTGTAAAACACTACGATGTCTGGGCGTTGGAAGTCAACTTCTTTTTTCAAAGCTTTTTCTATCTGCTTTCCAAGTTCTCTATTGAAATCCGACTTTAGTGCCTCGCCATCCGCTAGGCCCATCTGCCCTCGGAGTTCATCCTCTCTTTCTGCCAAAACTAGATCAGGTTCAGTGCCTACTAGGAAAGTAGCGAACTCAATATTTTGAGCCCTTTCCTGTACTCTCTGAACAATTGAGGGAATCTTGTCAAAGACACTCTCCTCTCCTATACCACATAAGTGACATGTTTCATCCTTCTGTACCTCTATACCATATTTTTTACAGACTTTTTTGGCAGAATCCAACATCCCATTGGTGGCTAGAACCTGCAAGAGCTTAATGCCTTCCTCTTTGGAGCCATGTTTGATTTCTTCTTCAGCCATCATTGTTAGTACAAGCTTCAATGAGGCGCCTCGTTGTCTGTTTGTTGTATCAGTACTTAACCATGCAACCTGGCGGCCCAAACACTGGTCGCATATGGGATGTTTCTCCAATAACCTCTGAGCGGTAGTTATTACTCTGGGCCGTTCCTCTTCCATTTTTGCCACCTCGTTTAGTCGAGTCAATGTTAGTAATTGATAAAGATGTAGCTATAACTCAAAGAAATGGATTCAGGAATCGGAGTATGCGAATGCCAAGTGTGACCATTCTTGGATTTGTCAGAATCGCTGAAATGACACTACTCTGCATATCCATATCTCCTTCTTTTCTGATAATGTCTACCAGAGATCGCTCCTCAGCTTCTTTGATGAGTATATCTAGGCCCCGATCAGAGATCATGGTAATGGCCTTTTGAGCAAGATACATCAACCTTAACTCTTTCATTAGATACGAGCGCCATTTATTCTCATAACTTCCTAGTTGAATTGGCGTGTTATCATCGATAAGGGCGCTGGATATGACATGGCCTGCTGCATTTGCTGAAATCCCTCCAAAGATGACCCCTCCCCCAGTAGTTGCTTTTACTATTCCTGCAGCATCTCCAACAATAAGAAAGCCATTGTTCACAGTCTTCCTAATTGGCATGCCTACCAAAACAACGCCCCCGAATCCCCTGTCAATATTGGCCCTATCAAGACGTTTCTTGACAATCGGATGGTGTTTCATTATATTTGCGAGTCTTTGCTTTGATCTATCCTTAGATGCAAGGCCCACACGTGCCCGTCTATCACCCAGTGGAATTATCCATGCAAAGAAACCGCTTGAGATATTTCGTCCATAGAACATCTCTACCAGATCTTCTTCCAGATCTACATTGGAAACCTCATACTGGTATGCAGGAAGCTTACTGCTCCTTGGTACTCTCGGTAGCCCGACTTGGTCTGATATCTGACATCTCGAGCCTTCCGCATTGATTATTGCTTTAGTAGACCTCACTTCTGATGGTCTATCAGAAGTGCGAAAATTGTAGACCCCTTCATCAGTTCTCGAAACATTGATGAATTTGCTCTTTACATCGAGTTTCGCACCAGAATCAATTGCACGTCTAGCAAGCCATGAATCAAAGAGACGCCGATTCACAACATATGCCTCCCGTTTTCCTCTTTCTATCCGGAGTGCATATCCACTTGGGGAGTAGATCCTGGCACCGGTCACATTATTCTGAACCACCTCATGCGGCAATCTCAGACCAAGCCTCTCAAGCCCTGTGCTACTCAGAAGCCCGGCACAATGATCCGGTTTACCGACCGATTCGTGTTCTTCTAGAACTAATACATCATATCCCTGCTTAGCAATTCTATGTGCCGCTATCAGCCCTGAAGGTCCTGCACCTATGATGATAGCGTCATGGCTCAAAGAATTCACCACATTACTATCCATAGAACATCCTTTTTATCTCTCCCCCAACAGAGATAGGTGAATCTCTGAGGTGGCCAAACTCATGTTTCAGAGGAACTTCACGTATAAACAGGTAATCGCAGTACGAACAGACCTAGGAATGAGTAAAGGAAAGACTGCAGTACAGGTTGCTCATGGTTCTGTCAGTGCAGCAGAGAAGGCAAGGATTAGCCATCAAGAGATTTGGCGAGCTTGGCTGAAGGAGGGTCAAAAGAAAGTTGCAGTAAAAGTACAATCAGAAGAAGAACTCCTGCAACTAATGCGCGAGGCTGTCATTCACAGATTACCATATTCATTGATACGTGATGCTGGTATGACTGAGCTTCCTCCAGGAACCATGACTGTGATTGGAATCGGTCCCGGGAAGTCTGAAGAAGTCGACAAAATCACTGGTAATCTCAAACTGCTATAAGAGGGATATGTTTGGTAAATCCCCCTGCTTTAGAAATTGCATTGGGAATGGAACGATATAGCACATCATTTCAGGGGATAGGTGGACGACTCAAACGAAGATTCGAGGATTTTATTGTAGAAGAGATTGATTCCTCGGGATTAGTATCAAGCGTCAATCTGGATTTAGATAGTCCATTCATGCGCGAGAATCTAGAGGTTTCGGGAGATCGTCGAAAAGCGAGATATCTTCATCTAACTATTCAGAAAATGGGTCTAACAACAATTGATGCTGCTAGTCTTATATCATCATCCCTGAAAATCTCAAGGCATATGGTTAACTATGCCGGACTTAAGGACAAAAGAGCTCTAACAGTTCAAAAGATGTCAATACCTGTGACTTCCTTGGAAGCTATTAGAAAAACCTACCTTTCCCGAATTTGGATAAATTGCATGGAATACTCCCGAAGGCAGCTGCACATAGGTGATTTGTGGGGTAATCGCTTCTCAATAATTGTTCGAAACATAGACGCCTCGTGTGAAGACGCACTCGAGAAAGTCAATGAATTGGGACAGAGTGTACTCCTGAACTATTTTGGTGTTCAGCGGTTTGGAATAACGCGACCCATTACCCATCTCATAGGAAGGGCACTCATAAAACGCGACTACCAGGAGGCTGTTCGGTTGATGCTATCAGAAACCGATTCATATGACTCGGATGATGTTCGAAATATGCGGCAATCATTGATGGATGGTCCTATTAATGAGTCAATACTGGACCAAATACCAGAGGGCTTGCGCTACGAGAGAATCGTTATCAAGAGCCTAATTAAGAACCCTGATAATTATGAGCTTGCAGTTTCAAGAATTCCTCCCCGTATTCAGACACTTTTTGTTCATTCATATCAATCGTACCTGTTTAACCGTTTTATCAGCCTGCGGGCCAAAGAGGGTCTTGGTTTCTCCGAACCAGAAGTTGGAGATTTTATTATGAAGCTCGACATGGCACACACGGGACGAGATGAATGGCTTTTTGTAACAGAGCGAAATGTTGAGGAACGACGTGAACTCGTACAATCTGGTAAATATGGATTGGCCGGAGCCATCCCAGGATACGCAAGCAAATTACCGAGTACAAAGCAATCAGAGCAGCTACAGCAAATTCTGAAGGATGAAGGTATACAGCTTGCTGATTTTAGATTCGAGGGCAATCGCCACTTAGATTCAGCTGGCGGATTTCATCTCATTTCAATCACTTTGCCCGATCTTGAAGCCAAATGCATAGAAGATGGTATATTGATGAATTTCTCCCTCAGAAAGGGGTCGTATGCAACTGTTGTTGTACGAGAACTCATGAAGAATGATCCTATAAATCGTGTTTAGCCTTCATCTTCTGCTCCCTGAAAACTCTCTTAATTTATCTCCGAAGTCATCTCCCTCAGTTTGGTCCTCTCTCGCAACTCTTTCGTCCTGATACTGAAACAGAATTGATTCATTTGCGACTGCAGATGCTATTGCTTTGAGTTGTTCTTTTGAATATTTTATTCTCTCTCTGTCCTGTGGTCTCAACATCACAATACTTTCCTTGAACCCATTAGGAAGGTAGAGTGTGTTAACACCTACCTCAATAGCAGGAGCAATTAATTCCCTGACAATCGTCCGCAATTTGGCAGGTCCCTCGACGATAAGTATCTCTCCATAGATCTCTCTGATTTTGGCCATCAGTTCGTCATCGTCAGTAAGAGCAGTCACGCTCTTTTTCTTCACCACGAGTACCAGGAGGTCTTTAAAGCGAAGCGCCCTAAGAAGGTCAATCCTATCCGCATGTACTGAATCCTTGCCATTTGCAAGAAGCCATTTGCTGAATTCAATATCGAATTCGGATAATTCACCGCTATCAAATCTATCTTGACAACTGGGGCATAGCATATCAGACTCTAAATCGAAGACACAAATAGGGAGTCGCATCAATAATTCCTCAAGATATGATATTTCGGTGTCTAACAGCCTCAGTATGAGGAGCATATGAGACTTCCGAAGCCTACCTTGATAGAGTAATATCTATAGTCGACACATTTAGATCGCTACCTTTGTCAGTCTGAACTGTGGTAGTGCCAATCTCGATGTGTTTGACAACAAGATCATTGAGGAATCTATGACGCGTGATTTCCGCTACATCCACGGCTCTGCTAATCAGTCTGCCCCTAGCTTTAATGACAACTTCTGATGATCCCTTGTTGAACAGAGTGACGCAGGCAAGAACATAGCTCATCACATTCTTAGAGCCAACTAATATAGTTGAATCTCCGCGAGAATTGCTTTCTTTGGTTTTGCCTTCCTTTTCCTCCGCCACGCGATATCTCTCCAATTACTAATTGAAACATCTCAGCTGAGAGCCATCATTGGTTTCCAACTGATATAGATTTCGTTTCAGATACTAGTGATGCCTGTATCTCAAAAAACGACTATAATAACACAATAGGCACATATCAAACTCCCTTTCACAAGGTTTTTCATCATGCAAATCCGAGTTCGGACTCGGATGTTTGAATAGATGTCACAGCTAACTTTTCTGGGATCTTGTCGTGAAATTGGCCGCTCTGGATTCTATTTGGAGCAGAGTAACGAAAGTATGCTAATTGACTATGGCACCAAATTCCTCAATCCACCTATATTTCCTGACATGGTACCGACAGATAATCTTCAAGGTCTTGCCATTACCCACGCACACCTAGACCACTCAGGTGGGATTCCCAGAGTTCTCTCTGAAGATGATCAGCTATCGCTGTTCTGTACTCCCGCAACTCGCGATTTGTGTGTGCCGCTGATTCGTGACATGTATAAAATTTCAGGAGGCAGGTTGCCATTTGATAATAGGGATATTGTACGAATCAAAAGACAATGCCAAGAGGTCACATATGAAGAAACTACACCTCTTGGTAGGCATTTTGAGATGACGCTTTTCAATGCAGGTCATATCCCGGGCAGTGCAATGGTGTCAGTACGATATAATGGGAAGCGAATTCTCTTCACTGGGGATTTCAATTCAATAGAATCTCGTTTGAATGCGGGTGCTAGAAACAATCTGCCTAAACATGATATTGTTGTCACTGAAAGCACCTATGCACGTAGGATAAATCCCAACCGTGAAGAAATCGAAGAGGCTCTGGTTCAGACAGTCATAGAGACTGTTGAACGAGGTGGTATCGCTTTGATTCCAGCATTTGCAGTTGGACGAAGTCAGGAAGTCATGTGCATTCTAGAACAGCATGGTATACCTTCAAAATACCCCATCTATGTTGATGGGATGGCGAGACAGGTGAATGAGGTTGTAGTAAAACATCCAAACTACATAGCTTCTCCACAGTCGTTTGAGAGAGCAGTAAACCGAGCTCATAGCATCTATGATAGAAAAGACAGAATCAATGCCATGAAGAAGCCGGGTATTATTATCTCTCCGGCCGGCATGCTAAAAGGTGGAGCCTCCCATCTCTATTTCAAATCTCTCCATGACGATAGCAGGAATAGTATCATTCTTGTTAGTTTTCAGATTCCTGGAACTCCAGGGGCGGAGCTTCTTTCAAAGAAGAGAGTAACAATTGGGACTGTGGAATACAATGTTCAAGCAGATGTTCGCTATCACCATCTGAGCAGTCACTCAGATTCTCGTGGATTGATGGACATGCTTCAGAACATCCCCGGTGATCCGGAATTTTTCCTGGTTCATGGTGAGAGTGATTCGTGCGATGCACTTGCTGCAAAGCTAGAGAAGAAAGGAAAAAAGGCTCGAATCCCAGAACTGAATGAATCTTTTGAGATATAGACAAGCTTCGTTCGCACTAATTAGATGCTAAGTGATTGTAGGGGGGAAAGAGAATCCACACTTATTCAGCTTCAGTAGTTGGACGAGCTTCAACCTTCGGGCAAGTGACCTTGTTATAAACCTCTTCGCCCTTCTGCGGATCAAGAATAATAGTATAGAGATATTTCGCCGTGCGTAATTTGAGCTTGACATGATCTGGTCCTCTCTTGATACGGCACTCGATAGCATCATTGCTCATCTCAAGGAATTTCTCCACATCATTAATCTGCTTCGGCATTTATTGAGCCCCTGTCTTCTTTTGGTTTTGAATGGTGGGCCGGGGGAGACTTGAATTCGGGTTCTGTGTCAATTACGTCCACAGAATCTCCCGACCTTCGCCGTGTGAAGGCGACGTCATAGCCGACTAGACCACCGGCCCCTAGCACTCGCCTATAACACATAGTCGTTTAATTCTTCTTCCTTCTCTTCGGCCTAAGGTCCTTGGTTTTGCACCTTCTACACTTCTTCGCCTTTAGAGGGTTTGTTGCCCCGCAAGTTCGACATACTGACTTGTAAAGCAAGTAGTGCTGTGCGAGTCTACGTTTCTCAATGTCAGAAACTGGCATTTATAGGACCTCTTTCGTTTAGTATACGGACTCCATCCAGTCCGCTCAGGCCATCCGAGAGCCTATGAATATAAACCTGTTCCTGTGGCGGAAGAAAGTGAAAGCGCTGGAGAACCACTCGGTTTCCAGCATCAGCATCTATAGAAGCTCTTTGAGAATTCTTGCCACATCGCTGGGCTTCTCTGCAACCTGAATCCCTGCATTATTCAATGCCTTGATCTTGGCATCCGCAGTTCCAGTACTTCCGCTAATAATTGCTCCTGCATGCCCCATTCTTTTACCTGTAGGAGCTGTTCTTCCAGCGATGAACCCTACAACAGGACGATCGAATTCCTTCTCTATGTAGACTGCAGCTCTCTCCTCTGCATCCCCTCCTATTTCTCCCACCAGAACAAGAGCTTTTGTATCGTTATCTTGTTTGAATAGCTCAACTCCTTCAAGAGTAGTGAGTCCAACACAGGGATCTCCTCCAAGACCAATTGCAGTGGATATGCCTATACCAGCATTCGTCATACCTGCAGCTATTTCATAGGTCAATGTACCACTCCGTGACATAAGACCCACCTTGCCATCTGAGAAGACATGCCCAGGCATGATACCAAGCTTTTGCTTGGCTCCAGGAGTAATGATGCCTGGTGTATTTGGCCCGATAATTGTGATATTCTTCTGCTTGGCAGCATGAATTATTTTGATTTCATCTTGTACTGGGACATGTTCTGTTATTATTACCACTGGATTCAGATCATTTGCAATAGCTTCGTACGCCGCATCTGCGGCAAATGATGCAGGTATGAAAATGACGGACGCAGTAGCACCCTCAGCCTCTTTCGCTTCGCGCACACTATTGTAGACTGGAACGCCATGTACTCTCTCTCCTGCCTTTCCTGGCGAAGTACCTGCAACAACTTTAGTTCCATACTTCAACATTGCTTCGGTGTGGAACGTTCCCTGAGAACCAGTGATCCCCTGCACTACTACTCGTGTGTCTTTGTTCACCAGCACTGCCATCTAGCCTACCTCCTTAACCAACTCGACTACCCTTGATGCAGCTTCTTCCATTGTCTTGACGAATGGAATTCCCGCCTTTGTCAGGATTTCCTGCCCTTGCTTCTCGTTTGTGCCGACCATTCTGATAACCATCGGGACGTCAATCCCCTTTTCGTCCCTTACCGCCACGATGCCATTTGCCACATCATCACACCTAGTGATGCCTCCCATGATATTGACCAATATCGCTTTCACTTTATCATACATCAGTGCGATTTCTATTCCTTTCTGAACGCGTTCTTTATCAGACCCTCCTCCAAGATCCAAGAATGTACTGGCCTTTCCCCCATAAAGTGAAACTGCATCAAGTGTTGCCATTGTGAGACCTGCGCCATTGCAGATACATGCAATATCCCCATCTAGCTCAACATAAGCCATCCCCTCTGAATTTGCCATCCTCTCGCGTTCGTTTTGATCTAGAGGTGCTCTTTGTATTTTGGCTATGATATCCTTGTGTCTGTATAAGGCGCTGTCATCAATATTCAGACGGGCATCAGCAGCCAAGAAGCGTCCATCCTTTGTCAAAATCAATGGATTAATTTCAGTGAGTTCAACATCGTACTTCTCCACAATATTCCAGAGAGTCATAAAGAAACTGCCCAATTTACTGATGTCCTTCCCATTGAATCCCATAGCAATTGCCATCTCCCTGGATTCATAGGGTTGAAACCCTAATGCAGGATCAATATAGCGTTTGATAATCTTCTCTGGACTTGTTTCAGCCAATTCCTCAATTGACATTCCCCCAGCTGCACTTCCAATGATTACATACTTCCGTTCGTTTCGATCCACGGTGATGCCGGCATAGATTTCTTGTGCAATGTCAAGCTTCTCCTCGACCAATACAGATTCAACCGGAAGTCCGTTTATTCTCATTGCAAGAATTTCTTTAGCGTGTGCTGCTGCATCCTTTGGTGTATCAGCGAATTTCACACCACCTGCTTTTCCTCGTTTCCCTGCAAGGACTTGTGCCTTTACTACAACTGGTTTTCCGACTTCCTCAGCACGCTTTCTTGCCTCTTCAGGAGTGTTAGCTACGCCTCCAGGAGGAGTCGGCATACCAAAGGCTCGGAATATCTCCTTAGCTTCATGCTCGAATAGCTTCATGGCTCATTCCCTCTGGTTGATGGGGAGTTGATGATATGACTCCCAAACTCGAAGCGTCACCACGGCACCCACATAAAAAGGTTAACTGAAGCCGCTAATTAAGAAATCAAGTCGCTGATTCATGTGTTTTATCTCACTAATGAGAGAATGCTGATCCTTTCCAACAAGACCCGAGAGGATGGTGTTTAGGTATTGAATCTCCTCTAAACAGTTTTCTATCACTCCGGGGCTATCCACGGCACAGTACTCCATATTTTTCACCAATCCTGGGGCCGTTTCGTCTATGACCCTTTTCCATACATCACTTGGAATATCCGTCCTTATTGTTACAAGCTCCAAGAGAATATCGCGAAGCTTTGAGTCTTTTTTCGAGAGTGCTTTCTTGACTCTCTTTGCATAACTTACAGGTATTCCCAACATTGCTACTGTTTTTCCGGATTCGGTGCAATCAATATCTCTGTTCTCTCTGAACACCAAACCTTCTCGCTCAAGGTCTTCCAAAATCTCCAAACCACGTAGAGATTGGTCAATTACTGCCACGGCATATTGCGCAATGCCTTCCTTTTGGATTGCAACATTAATGAATTTCACAAGATGTTTACATAATCTATGTCTGCGGATTCCCTGAAATTTCCATGATTCACAGGTGCAAGATACACCTTCCTTCGCCCGTAGAATCACATGGTGCCAGAGGTCCCTCGATGCGCTGTGAATGAGTCCCTCTACTTTCTGAGGAGTGACTGAAACCAATCTGACACTTGAGTCTTCAATCTCTGCTGCTCGAGCGATTACTGATTTAGTTGCTCGATTTGATATGTACAATCGAGTTGCCGCAATTGGGTCCTTAATGCTTTGGTTATTTGCCAAGCTCTCGTGGCTCTTAGTTGCTGCCCAATAAGTTCTACTTAGGATAGAAAATGAATCTTCGCCTTTGATATCCGAAACACACAACTGTCCTAGAACAAGGTCTTGAACAGCCTCTGAATCATCCATGTTGCTATCAACCTCCCCTAGGCGAGGTATGATACTGCCATCTTGTTCTCTGACAAAGTATTTTAAAATCACTCTCTGTCGTTCGTCTTCATTTCCAACTACAACAATCCCAAATGCATCACTATCAATTCCACTTCTGCCAGCCGAGTGAAGCACATCACTGAGTTCCCATTCAGAGAGCAAAGTAAGGTTCTCTTCTGAATCCTCCTCCTGTTTTTTATCTTCCATATACACACCCATCAGAAATACTGATGATGCCTTTAGTCCACTTGAAATTGCAAATCTTGTTGGCATAACAATAACTGGAAGTAATCCATCCTCCCATGCATGGGAGATCATTCTTCTTTGTGCCCTTGATACTCCCTCATGAAAGAAAGACACGCCTTTTGGTAGTACTTTGCCTAGGAGAATGCTTAGCTCACATGTTGGATATTTCATTCTCACCCGCTGTGAAAGTTCTCGAAGTTCATCCTGATGGCCAAGGGTCAGATTGAGGTTCAGCTTGGTTTTTCCCTCTACTTTAATTCCTGACAGTATCGACGCCAGTTTCTCAGACTCCTTTGCACTGGCGCACAGAATCATGACCTGTCCTCTCTTTCTATGAACATATTCTGTCAAATCTGAGAGTGATTCATTTACATCTTCAAATGCACGAACCCCATATATCCTTCTAACATCGGCTTTTCTATCTTCAATAATCTCTGATTTCAACCAAGTCGAGAGCTCTTTGATGTCAGCTACAGGGGGGCAAATCGAAATGTACTGGATATCACTCGACAATCCTTTCAATGCAACAAGTATTGATTCCAGAGTTGCTCCAATATCTGGTTGTCCAATAAGATCTAGTCTGTCAATAAGGACGCACTGGAGGCCTTCCAGAATCTCTGGATGTGTTTGGAGAGATATGCCAAGAGCTCTAATTGTTGCTACAATAACGCGGCCAATTCTCAAGTCAGGATCAGTGGCGAATCGCCTACGGATAATGGAGGTTGTTTCAACTCCCAAGCGTGTGCCTCCTTGACTTATAGAATGAAATACCTTCTCTGCACGGTGTGGATTTGGACATAATACTAGGACCCTTGCCCGAGAGTCCGAAGTCACCGTGTTAAGCACTGCAATCTCCGCGATATCGTATGCTTCCTCATAATCGTATGTCATGAGGATTTTACTCATGCGCCTGAGTATCCCTTTATTCACCGCCTCAGCTTGAAACTTGCTCAGACTTGCAAAACCTTGTCTACGTAGAAGCTCAAGTAAACGCGGTGATGCCTGTGCTAGTTCCAGTTCTCTGAGGGTACCCATCCCTGTGTCGCTCCACTCCAGAATGCGCAATTTCACTTTTAGCGTATTGTATTTCATAATACTGGACTATTTTTGGACAAGCTGATTGATAATTAATAGGGCTAGTAAATAAATAGACATGATTATTTGTCACATATAGTAAAGGTCAATTAGAGATAATTAGGCCAGCAAGATGAATCTTGGACGAATGCTATGCTTTTGAAATAGTACTCTCAGCATTATGTCCATGATACACTGGTACAAAAACGATGGAATGCATCCATCATATGTATAACAGACCTCGGCAGGCATCAATTCCCTGTCGCAAGAGGATTGGAAGTAATGGCTTTCGTAGCAACAAAAGATAGCAGTTTCAAGGTAATTCTGAAAGATGGATTCAAGATTAAACCCGATTCAGTATTCATATGTGGCTTTCATGGACTGGGTGAGGTTGGCTTCCTCAGCACGGCTCATCTAACCAAGACACTTGAAGCAGAACGAGTTGGATTCATCAAGAGTGATATGCTCCCTCTCTTTGTGTCAATGGAGAATGAGCGCTTAATTCTGCCATTTGAGATATACTCATACAGTAAGAAGAATATGATTTTCTTCGTGCCCAGATTCCAGCCGCACCAGAGTGAACAATGGAGCTTCATTGAACGACTGGCTGCATGGATCAGTGAACAGAAGTTCGGCGAGATTCTTCTTCTTGGAGGGCTTGATGCGAGTTTCAAAGAGGACGAAGAAGAGATGCGCTGTGTCCCGACTAATGCATACAAAGACAAGCTCGAGAAATGGTCAGTAAAATTACTGGAGGAAGGTCTGTTCGTTGCAGGCCCATTGGCTCTACTTCTAGCTGAGCTTGAGATTCTCGAAGCACCAGGCATTGGTCTACTAACATACGCCACTAGAGGTCGACCTGACCCTCGCTCGGCGGCTACAATGCTTGAGAAAATCAACGAGGTGTATGGAGTCACAGCCAATGTTGATCAATTGATTGAAGAAAGCAAAGAGATTGAGCGCCTTGAGAAGATGAGAAAATCAATTGAGGCTGATACAGATCCTTCTCAGATGTACCTCTAGAATTGTATGATCTGGTTGTCATCCCATACGGCGGATATACCATCCAATGTCAATGAGGTTCTTGGCGACCAGCTTCTCTCTTCCTATTCGATTCTTCATGAATCCATCAACAACTAGCATTGCTAATCCTATTACATTCCCGCGTTCATCCTGTACTATCACTCTCTGCCCTCTCTTAAGAGATGGTTTTAGACTAACAACTCCTTCTTTCAGGATGCTTCTGCCGTAAGTGAATAATTCAGCACCTTGCTTGCTGACAACTATGATGTTCTCTGTGACTCCCGCCAGTTTGCTGAGAATTGGAAGACTTAGTCTAAGTTTTCCTTTCTTCAAAGTTCCTACCCACAGACCAACTAGTCGTATATCAAAGTCTTCAAGGTCTTCAGAGATTAATCCGGTCCATTGCGCAGGCATCAGGTAGAAAGATTTTCCCTCTTTATCCCCGATGGTAATAGGAACCAGATTATCCAGCAGAGATTTGGTTACGCCTGCTCCAAAGTCTCTATCTATATCTGCCTGAATTTCATTCCATACCATCGGGTCAACAAGTTCCGGCTTCATCGTTGCATACTACCAATAATCTTTGCTTATTAGATGTCCCATTCTTCTAGCCTTCTGACCTAGTGAGCCGTATTGATCCTATGAAGAGGACTACTGGTCCAATAATTAAGACGGGCAGAGCAGCTGTGAGACTTCCTAACAAAAAACTTTCAATGAAGATTCCTGAACTGAACTCAATTATGAACCCAACTAGGATTGCAAACATAGAGATTAGCAGTGTTGCTATTGCATTCATATGGAATGCTGAGCTCTTTGTATCTTCATATGCTGGATTCAGGCATGTAATCCCGATGGCAACAAGTATTGTACTGCTCAGTACAAGATATGCGTGAATCATCATTATTCCTGCCTCAGCAATCTGGAATGAGAGAATCGTCGAGAGAATCACTACAGGGATTAGTACTATCGGGATGGCAAAGAAAAGGGCACTGATGACTCTGCCAGCCAAGAATTTCGATACGCCTCGATATGAGCTCTTAATAATCCATAGATGGTCCTTTGATTCTAAGAACCCAATGCCCCCAAATGTAAGTCCTCCTAACATCCCCAAAAACATACTGATAAAGAATGAAGTGAATACAACAAGATATAGTGCATCCTGAGTATTTCTAAGACTAGAATAGCTAATCATTAGGGGTACTATGATCGATAACACGATTGCATAAACTACCTTTGATGTGTTCTGCGCCTTCCTCCCAAAGTCCTTCATCAGCATTACAATCAGAACACCTGCTGAACCAGGTGCAACGCGTCTTATAGCACGAAGGAAAGCGTTCTCTCTCCCGGTCGTTGTAACTGTTTCTGTTCGAGCTCCAGATTCCAGACTAAAAATCCTGTCCGGCGTCACAAATCCGAGAACCATGACCACTACGGCAAATATAGCAACAAGGGCAATATCTGACTCTATACCAAACTCTAGAATCTCCTCAAATATCGTGATGGCTTGAGAAGGAAGATCTATCCCATTAAAGTAAATGGTTATCCAAGTGACCAGGTCTGCTGCCCATGTCGATGGTAATAACAGAAAAACACTCAATCCTAATATCTGTGCGAATGTTTCAGCGAAATATATCAACCCATAAAGCGGCAGGAGGAATACAAGAACCACAACAAGACCCATAGCCTTTGCTATGTCATTTCCTCGAGCAGAGGTTCCGAGCTTTGCTTGAATTGCTGTACTAATCACTGTTGAAAGGAGAAGCGTAGCCAATACAAAGACTGCAATTACAACGTAGATAATCATTTGACCTATAATTGAAACTTCATAGAGAATAAGAAATGGTGAAACTAAAAGTGGTGCCATGAAGAGGACCAGAAGGCTATAGGATGGTATTCTCCCTAAGAACATCCCCAATAGCATATCACGAGTACTAACATTGTTGCTGAGCATTACCTCCCATTGACCTATCTTTACTTCCTGCAGAGCATATGTTATCGGATAGACCAACACCATTGTCCATAGAATGAGAATAAGTGACCTCATTACTCCCGGAAACGCCACTTGTAATAACTGTTGGACTTGTAGCGAAAACAAATCTAAAATCCCTATCATTATTGAAGGTGCCAGAAAGAATGCCCAAAATATCACAAAGAGAACCAGCAATAATGAAACATGATAGCGTCTTCTTCTGAACCTTGAGGTTGTGACAAGAAGCTCTGCTTTTGCAATGGCCATCCATGCCCTTGGCACTAATCCTCCCTCCAGCTCAAGAGGGTACTACGATCAACCTTACCACCAACTAGTTTCAGGTATGCGTCTTCTAAGTCTTTGGCATTGATTTTATTGACAATATCTTGGGGTGTGTCAAGTACAACCAACTTGCCTTCATTAAGGATTCCAATAATCTCGCAGACATCTTCTGCAAAGTCAATCATATGAGTACAGATGAAGAATGTAGTGTCCACTTCTTCAGCCATAGCTAAGATGAGTTCTTTTACAAGTGCACTTGCGGCTGGATCGAGTCGAGAGGTTGGCTCATCGAGAAAGACCAGCCGTGGCTCATGGATAAGTGTGGATGCAACCAGTACCTTCTGTTTCATTCCAGAACTGTAGCTCTCTAGAAGATCGTTTTGTCTTCCCTCGAGCCCCAAGAGTCCGAGGAGTTTGTCAATTCTATTATTCAGGATTTTGCCACTGAGGTCATTCAAAGCTCCGATGAATTCCAGGAACTCTACTGCAGATAATTTCGAGTAAAGACCTGGGGTTTCAGGAAGTAATCCTGTCGCAGCTTTGATATCCTCTCTATTAGTATTGATATCATACCCACAGACTGTGGCGTGTCCAGATGTTTGTTTCAACAGGCCTGAGAGAATACGTACAGTTGTGGTCTTACCAGCACCATTGGGACCTAGATATCCGAATATCGTTCCTGATGAAACATCAAGATTCAAATCAATTAGGGCATCAATTGATCCAAATCTCTTCGTTAGTCCTTTTGTCCTAATCATTACATCATCTTTAGTCAATCCTATCCCCCTGGGTCGAACTATGTGAAACACGCTATTCTCGAGTAATATGGTTGGTGGTTAATGTATCTTTGACAATTTGCAAATGAAGAATCCTTCAGTGCCATGTAGATGCGGAAGAAATCGTCTTGATAGAGTGAGTGAATCGTCCAATTCTACGCCATAGGGGGTTGCGTATCCTTCGCTTCCAAATTCCATTTCGATAGGTTCAATGACCATATTCGGATGTCTTTTCAAAATGCCATCTACAATGTATTCGTTTTCTTCTGGAGCAATTGAACATGTAGAATACACCAGATGCCCCCCTGGGGAGAGCTTTCTGACTGCTGCATCAAGTAGTTCATCCTCCCTTGTTGCACAATAATGAATATCTGCCATCGATTTGCTTGTTTTTCGAGTAGGATCAAGAGGAATTAGTCCTTCTCCAGAACACGGTGCATCTAGCAGAATTCTATCAGGATTGACACTGATGCTCTCAATCTTTTTTGCATCTCCCCTCAGAACAACACAATTCGTGACTCCACACCTCAAGATATTACTCTGCAGACTCTCGATTCGAAGCCGATCCTGTTCAACTGAAATAACCAGTCCTGTGTTCTCCATGAGCTGAGATATATGAGTGGTCTTTCCCCCGGGAGCCGAAGCCAAGTCTACTACAGTTTCGTTTCTCTTTGGACCCAGTACCTCAACTACAGTCATTGATGGAACCCCTTGAACGTAATAATATCCCATCATGTGTTCCAACAATGCTCCGGGAGAATAATCTTTGAAGTCTGCATAATATCCAGTCTTCAGCCATGGTACTTTCTCTAGAGTAACACCTTTTTGTTCCAGAGATTTGATAGTATTAGCTGGCGGATTTCTCAATTCATTCATTCGAATCGAGGTTCGGATAGGCTTTTCGCACGCCCTGATGAAATCGATGGTCTCCTTCTCTCCCCAAAGAGTGAGATACCGCTCAATCATATATTGAAGATAGCCATATTCAGCTGAAATCTCCTTGGCTTTCTGTTTCAAATCTCTTCGAGACATTGCATAACCTCTTTTATCCCATCACTTACCAATGTCCTCATTCCATAGCTCAGGATGCTCCCTGATGAAGGCAGTCATTAGATTATTGCACTCCTCATTATCAAGGACACTGACATCTGTTCCTCGAACTCTAAGATAGTCCTCAGGCCCTTGAAAAGTCCTGTTCTCTCCTATAACCAGCTTCGGTATTCCATATAGGAGAATAGCTCCACTACACATATCGCAGGGCGAAAGGGTGGAATAGATTACAGACCTCTTATACTGCTCAGCTGTAAGTCTTCCTGCATTTTCGATGCAATCCATTTCTGCGTGCAGAATCGCACTTCCTTCCTGCACTCTTTTGTTGTGCCCGCGCCCAATGATTTGCCCATCCAAAACCAGGACGGATCCAATAGGAATTCCTCCCTCTAGCAGACCCGCCCTTGCTTCTTCAATTGCTGCCTTCATAAAAGAATCATGTGAATCTCTACTCACTCTCTGGATCCTCCTCTAACGCTGCAATGAGTTCACTGAGTATTGGCGATATGACTGAAACCTTGGATGTCAAACGGTCTGGTGTTGCTAGGTCTTTGAACCCTGAACCAGTGATGGGCACGACCACATGGTCCGTTTTATCAATAATTCCCGCACCTAATAGCTCCTCTAGGCCTGCCATTGCTGCTACACCGCTTGGCTCTGCGAATACGCCCTCATGTTTTCCAAGAAGCATCAAGTGTTTCTCAATTGATTCATCCGAAACCGCCACAGCTTTTCCATTTGCAATATCCAAATACTTCAGAGCCGCATCACCATCCCATGGGAATGGATCTGCCAATCCCCCTGCGACTGTTTCATTGGATCCCCAAGGTATAATTTCGAGTGGATTCTGTTTTTCATGGAATGCACGTACAATGGGTGCGCATCCCTCGGGCTGGACAACTACTGGTCGAGGTAGTTCATCAATCAATCCCATCTCCCTAAATTCCCACAGTCCTTTCATAGTTCCAGCCATGAGTCCGCCACTTCCAGTAGGAAAGAGTATCCAATCTGGAGGATTCCAACTCATTTGCTCTGCAAGTTCGTATCCCAACGACTTGGTCCCTTCAAACTGGAACCCATTGAATGGACCAAAGGATGGTGTTGGTGTCCATCCAAGCTCATCACATGCAAGATGAAGAATCGTTGTTGTCGGGTCAACGCCGGGTTCAAGTTTTTTCACACGGAAGACCTTTGCTCCCAGTGTTCTAAGATGGATTAATTTCCCAGCTGGAGCATTTTCAGGAACAAATACAACCGCTCTCAATCCCGCTCTCGCCGCATAAGTAGACATTGCAGCTGCAGCATTCCCTGATGAGGCTGCAGAAACCGTTGTTGCGCCATCTTCTTTTGCTCGGCTTACACCCACACATATTGGTCGGTCTTTGAAGGAACCTGAGGGATTTGCTGTTTCCAGTTTGAGAAAAAGATTTGAAACACCAATAATGGAAGCTAGACGCTGGCTCTTAACAAGGGCAGTATTTCCCTCTCCGAGAGTGATTATATTCCTACAATCTCTCAAAGGCATCAGTTCGAAATATTTCCAGATTCCGCCCCTTCGTTTCTCAAGTAGGTCCCTGGTCAGTATTTCTTTAATGGCTTCCAGATTGTGGATGATATCTATTCTGCCTCCGCATCCATCGTTTGGAGGCACATTGTCCTCATCGTATTCCTTTCCACATTTTGCGCATTTGTAGTGTCTCTGTTCCGACACGGTTTCACCAGCCATTTGATAGAAACCCGGTCCAGTTATGTTCGTTGCGCTCGGACTTCAACACATGGAAACATCTAACACTACCTTGCTATTAGGAGATACAGATTTTATTGACATGATTAGTGGATGTGATGAATATGGGAGGCTATGAAGTCGAGGTCAAAATCCCGCTGGTTAATGTCAAGAATATAGAAACAGCTCTTCTCAAATTAGGTGCAACAAAAACCAATACAGAAACACATGTTGATGTGTACTTCAATCATCCATCAAGGAATTTTGGGGAAACTGACGAGGCCTTGAGGATTCGGAATAGGAGTAATATTGTTGTATATACGGACTCTTCTTCAAACCTAGGTAGTATCTCGGAAATTACGTACAAGGGTCCAAAAGTTGACAAGACCACAAAAACAAGGATTGAGATAGCTTTCGGAATAGACTCCTATGAATCCGCCTCTTCGCTTCTCACGTACTTAGGATTTCAGGAAGCGGCCACAGTCACTAAGAATCGTACTTTCTTTCAGTTTGGTAACATCACGCTTAGCATAGATGACGTTGAGAGTGTCGGTACGTTCTTGGAGCTTGAGCAGATAGTGACCTCAAAGGATTTGATACCTGCAGCACGTGAAGCCATATTTGCCCTCCTCGAAGACCTTGGCCTTAGAAGAAAAGACTCTATTAGAGAATCATACCTGGAATTGATTCTGAGAAAGAAGCATCATTGAATCTCGTTGAATTCCTTCTTTAGTTTCTCAACATAATCTGCAAGCAGCGAATGTTTCTCCTCTGCCACCTCTCTCGCCTTTTTGGTATACAACATGTCCTTTAGTTTCAGTAATTTCTCATCTGCATGTGTCAAAAAACCAGCAATACCCCTTCCAGATACAGTTGCCTGCGCAATTGCCCGAAAAACACCTATTGCCCCTATTGCATCGATCTTATCTGCATCACTCAGGATTTTTCCTTCCAATGAATCAGGCTCCAATCCCTCACTGAACCTATGAGTTCTTATTGCCAATATGACCTCCCTGACTTCCGATTCAGAATAGCCAATCTCTGACAGGAATTTCAGGCTCATTTTTCCTGAAAGTATTGAGTGTGATTCACCAGTCTTCTCTTCTTGAGGTCTTCCAATGTCATGTAGAAGTGCCGCTGCTCCAAGAACTCGCTGATTTGCGTTTTCCGCGTTTCCGATAGCTGTGGCAATAGCAAAGACGCGTCTTGTATGGTCATATGTATGAGCACCATTTCCCTCTTCCTCCAATGCTTTCCTCGCAAATGTATCAATTTCCTTCTCTGGGAACAAAGCTGTCTACCTCCTTTCGCCTATGACGCTCACAAGTCATTGTCCATAAATCGTCAAGTCCATGCAAATATGTCTTGTACCTATGCTAGAAACGCTTTAAACACTACAACGCATTTTGTTTTTTGCTATCGAGTTGCACGCTCTATTTAACTTGATATGCGCCACAAATGGCAATAAGAGGAATAGCGTTTGAGTGCCACTCCAACACCAACAACAGCCAAACGTAAGATTGGTTTTATGACACTACTTAGTTCAGTCTTTATTATTGCCATGATCGTCTGGGGCACGTACACCATAATTTTGATACAGGCTGGAGAAGTCAGGCAGCAGACTCCTCACACAAATCTCGATGATGTCCCACCTTGGATTTATGATTTGAACTGGAATGGCGGAAGAAGCAATTGGTTTGATAACATCAATTATACAGATCTTCCACTAGACCAGATGCTTCCGGAAGACCTACTTGCACAGATGAATAACACACTATTTGTGGTTGAACCCGCAGACCCTGCGCAACTGTGGAGAAGTAGCGCATATGACTCGTATGATGGATCTGGGTGGAGTAAGACCCTAATTGGAAGTACTCCTCTAGCGGCCACACCCAGAGCTCAAGCGATTAATGAGATATACACAATCAGCATGAATGTTACAGTCAGTCCAAATATTGAGCCAATCGAACTACCATCGCTCTTTCCCAATATTAGAGTCATAGAGAATTCGTTCCGAACATTTCCTGCAGGGCGGCTTATTGACTATGAGCTTGAAACAGATCAATACGACACGTTACTCTTCAGTCCATTTCTCTCTGGCTCCCTTGATGAAACCATCCTGATTAGCTATGATATCACGTATGATACTCAGGATGTGAATCATATAGAAACGCATGCGCGCTCTGGGGACTTTGCCGATGCCGAGATTCAACGAATCTATGGCGATGTCGGAGTGACGCTCTCGCAGACAGTCATTGATGAAATCACTCCCTTCGAAACAGTTGGTAATACTGCCTATGAAAAAGCAATGGCTGTTGATGTCTTTTTCAGGAATAACTATCAGCTTCTAATAGATAGCGAGAATATTACTCAGCGTCCGCAAGGCCAAGAGTTGACGGAATGGTTCATTGAACGAGGTGGGGGCTTACCAATGGACTTCGCCACAGCATACTGCGTCTTCATGCGCTATCTGGGGATTCCTGCTCGTATGACTCTAGGATATGCTATAGGTGAACCCGATCCTGACGGGGGCGATTTTCGTTTAGTTCAAGTAAAACACATGATGTTCTGGGCAGAGGTCTATATCCCTCAGGACGACGGGCCAGGGCAGTGGATTCAGGTGATTCCGCTACCGTTGCCTCCTGGTTTTGGTGGTGGCGCACTACCCGAAAACTTCGATGAGGCTGATGTGAGTCTCTTGGTGTTTACTCAACCTTGGGTTGAGATAGGGACGGACTTCAACATCTATGCTATTCTCTACGTGAATGGGGTTCCTGTAAACACCCCGGAGAATATCCGATTCTACGATTTGACCGAAGGTGTAGATATTGGAATAGCTACAATAGAGCCCGCTCTCATTCCATTCGCAAATATCACACACCAATTTCCACCAGGTTCGTCAGTGGGAGCACACAATATTTCCGCGATGTGGGTTTCATCAACATTTCTTATTGCCAACTATACGTCCATTATTGCTGTTGGTCAGTCGAATCCTTTTCAAGCCCCTCCTTCGCAAACTTCTACGAGTTTTATTCCAAGTGAGATTATTGACATAAACATCAGCCTTGCACTGGATACCTATGTTGCCCATTGGAATGATACTCTACGGGTTCATGGTGTGATGCGCATTTCGGGCGTTCCAGCAAATGGAACTGAGCTTGGCTTACTAGGTAACAATCAGATGTGGATTATGTGGGATGGATTGTGGTATGGAAATGCTACCATTGGTGATGATGGATACTATGAATTAGACATCATTGTGGATGGAACAGACATCATACGAATGACCCTAGAGCAACATAATGTATCTGCATTCTTTGCTGGAATATACGATAAGCAAACAGGTTTTCCTATTGTGTTTCCTGGCCAATCGGCTAATTCGGTAGTGACTCTTCGGGGGTCGCCTGGATTCTATTTGACGGTAGCCCCTATCAATACCTATGGGGGAGGTAGTATAACATACGAAGGCATTGCGTACCTTTTCAATGGGACTCCATTGGTCGGTGAAACAATTGGAATACTCTTCGATGGATCGATAATTGACACCGCTATAACAAATGCCACTGGTGGGTTCAACTATGTATACAATATTCCACTACTTCATCCATCTGGTGTATTTGATGCCGCTGTTAACTGGACCTCGACATATCCCCAGATTGACGGTGCAACAAGCAGTCCAATAGCAATCACAATTCAAAGTGGAAGCACAACACTGACCATTGACTCCACTCCAAAGGATCCCTATCCTGTCCATATCTATGAAACAATTACAATCTTTGGGACACTCACAGTGTCTTCAGACGGAACCCCACTTATTGGAAGAACAATTGAAATCTGGTGGGATTGGAATAACGGAACGGTACAACTCATCGGTACAAATACAACAATTGCTGGCGGATTTTATGAGTTCTCCTATAATATTCCTGCGGGATCAGAAGGAACCTCGACATACTGGACCGAATGGGACGCATCTGCTGAACCTAATTATCAAGATGGAATCTCATCTACAATGGATATCGTCGTCAAAAGGTATGATATTATAGTTATTATTGACACAATACAGAGTTCTGTGGTTGTGGGTGAAGAACTGGACATCCAAGGATTCGTCTATCTTCCTGAAATTCCGGCTGTACTGGGTGGTGCTCATCTAACTCTTTGGTGGCAAAATGGAACTGGAACTCACAATATCACTGGAGTGTATACCAGTGTTGCAACAGGCATATACACATTCAATTATACAGTCCCTGTAACACACGAACTGGCTGGCGTACAACTATGGGCTGAGTATATTTCCGAGTCCCCAATGCTTAGCAGCAACATATCACTCTCTCTTGGAGTTGTAGTACGAAACTATTACTCCTATATCTCAATTCTATCAAACACATCTATCGTGCACCTAAACGAGTCTGTTTTAATCTATGGGTTTCTTCAACATGAAAATGGAACGCCTCTTGCTGGACTTGACGTTGATATACAATGGAACAATGGAACATCCTATTGGTTCCAGGTTGTCACGAATAGCAGTGGCTGGTATGAATTCTTGTATAACTGTTCCCCATCAACTGATAGTGAAGGAATTGTTACAGTAAGTGCATATCATACTTCTATAGATCCTAGCTATAGTAGTTCAAGTGCAAGTTTGAGTCCCGCTCTCACCCTACAACTCTATCAGTTGACATTGGATGCAGACGTTGTTTCTAACAATGTTCACTTAGATGAAGTGATACAATTCTCTGGAACACTGACACTTGATGTGACAGGCACACCCATTGCTGGCGCTACAATTGTTGTCTATTATCAAAACAGCACTGGCACATACACATTTCCAAAAGTCACTGATTTTGCTGGAGGTTTCTTTTTCCAGTACAACTGCTCGCTGAATGATGCACTTGGTGCCGTTTATGTCTGGGCTCAATACACGAGTCTTAACCCTCTATGGGACAATGCAATCTCATTGAATCGGACTGTCAACCTAATTCTCTACTCTATGACGCTGACAACAAATACTGATAGTGTATCCTATTTCATTGATGATACAGTATACATCTGGGGCCAATTGACCTATACACACAACTCAACGCCTCTTCCGGGGCAATTAATCCAAATATACTGGTATAATGGGTCAATAATCCCTCTGGGTTCATTTTCTACAAATTCGAGTGGCTATTTCGAATATTTCTACACCCTGCAACCAGGAAAGGATTCAGAAGGTTTTGTTACAGTCTGGGCGACATTCGCAACGTCGGTACCCCTATGGGATGATGCCGATTCAACTCCCGGAACAACATTTTCAGTTAACAAGTATGCAGTGATTATTGACGTTACAGTTGTCCCGAATCTTCAGTATCTGAACCGAAGCATAACCATACAGGCTCATATTTACTTCAGTCACAACGCAACCAATATTGCTGGTGCATCATTATCTCTCTGGTGGCAGAATGCTAGCATATACCTGCTTTCAACTGGTTTTAGTGATGGTTCCGGTAATTACCAATTCATATACTCTGGAATGGATGATGACACGTTCTTGACAGGTATTCAGATTTTTGCCAACTACTCAGGGTCTGCATACCTCCAAAACGCACAGTCATCTCCACAGAGTCTTACACTTCAGCGGTGGCTGACTCTAATCACTGGATTTGATACAGGTGGTGTCACTACTTTTCTGCTTACTGACACTCTGGTTGTTACGGGAACCCTGTTCTATGACCTCACAGGGCCAGATGTTCCATATGGTGGAGCCATTGTTCAAATCCTTGTAGATGGCTCTGTTGTTAATACAACGACCACCGCATCGGATGGTACCTTCATAGGATATTGGGAGATTCCTGACATAACGCCTGTAGGAAATTATGACATTTCAGTGCGCCACTTATCAAGTGTCAACTGGATTGCTGATTATACCTCCTCACCCATATCAATCTCCATTCAGGCAATTACTATCATATGGATTTTTGAAGCGAACCCTACTATCGTTTATAGAAGCGAATGGCTGAATATCTCGGGGATTTTGAGTCTTAGTAATGGCAGTCCATATGCAGGAGCTTCGGTACAACTCTACTGGCTGAACACAATAACAGCAACTGGTCAAATTCTCCTTGACACTGTTTCAACTGATGCAGGTGGAAGATTTGAGTATTGGTATCTTCTTAGCGACACTGAAGATCTAGGACCTACGCAGATCTGGGCAGAGTGCTCATCTGGTGTTCCTATAATAGGTGCGGGAATGTCCTCAGTAGAGCTCATAGATGTCATGCAGATTCCTGTGAACCTGACTGGAGGTGGTAGCCATACTCTAATCTATCTGGGAGATACAATTACCTTTAGTGGTACACTAACATTTGGTAATGGAACTCCAATGGTTGGCTACGGTGTTGAAGTCATCTGGGATGGTATCACCTTGGTAACCATTACTATCACAGACGGGATTTCAGGTTCGTTCTCATATGATTATTATTTGGACTATGATGAGCCCGTGCGAACACTCACATACTACATTCAATTTGCGAAACCTTCAGAAGCCTATTCGGATGCACAGACTGCAAGTCAAGACCTTGAGATTCGCGACCTTATAACAATCGCAATTGATTCTCAGACAGTATTCTCTATTATTCGAGGTGATACACTTCAGGTCACTGGCTTAGTAGCAAATTCCGGTGGACCTGATGTTGGGGTTCCACTTGAGCTTTTGCTAAATGGTGGTCAAGCAGGCATCTATGCTATCAGCGATACATTTGGTGAGTTTTCTTTTAATTTCCAGATTCGAAGGACTTACTCTCCCGGAATATACAATATCAGTGTGGGAGTGAACTCCCTGAACTATGATGTTACTGGATCTTCGGGTTACTGGATTATTCAATTGAATATAACCTCAGAAATTAGTGTTACATTTCTCAATCCATCTGACATCATGCCTGGTGAAACCTTTACGATATCGTTTACGATTCTCGACGATGACGGGAACACACCAGTAGGAGAACAAGTATCCATCTATCTATTGGAAGAAAATGCCGGAGGTCCCAGCCCCGTTCTAATTGCTATTGTTGATATTCTTCCTGCAGGGCAGAATATCCATACGCTGACAATCAGTCTTGGTTCTTGGACAGGGAATGGCCTTTATTTTGCAGAGGTCAGATATTCAGGAAGCCAATTTGTTGTTGGTTCCTCAGATTCTACTTCACAGAGTATTCATGTTTTTGCAGATGCTGGATTCGTCAACTTAGGGCCCGGCATTGCTGTTCCGGCTCAACCAATCACTCTGACTGGCAATCTACTGGATTTAGAAGGAATTCCAATAAAGAATAGATCGATAACGCTTACATTGAATGATTCGAGTGTTGTTACGCTAACAACCGGAACGGATGGTTCATTTCGTTATGACCTACCAGTAACCTATAGCGGTGAAGCAACATACACATATCGATGCCTATTTCTAAAGGCCGATGGTTCACGCGTAGAGGCAACACATACATTTCCAATAACTTCTGGGTTTGGTCCAGGCTTCAGCACAGCTTTGTTAATTACATGGGCTGTAATTATAGCAATTGAGGCAATGGCAGCAATGCTAATTGTTGCACGATTTAGATATGGAAAAGGGTTTGGACTAGGTAGACTAGGTTTCCGAGCTCGCGCAACAGAAATACATGATTCATTAGTAGGGTGATAAGAATGCAGATTGACATCAACATCATAATGCCAATTGTTGCACTCTCAGGTGCTGTGATTGTGGTACTCCTATACCTCTACTTTGTCAAAGGCATGTTTAAGGGTACAATCAGGACTGTTGCATCTGTAGACATCCCTGGCAAGCTAAGAAACATCAAGAAGCTTGCAGATGCAGGTAAATATGATGCGGCAATAACATTGGCTTTCCGCACCTTTGAGCAGATGTGCGGGATGAAAATTGGGTCGGAAAGAATGTCCTCTGAAACAGCAAGGGAGTACATAGAGAGAGTTCTCAAAGTAATACCTCTTGATGCAGAATCAGTTGAAGAATTCGTCAGAGCCTATGAAGAAGCCAGATTCTCAGGTCATGATATCTCTCGAGATCGATACGAGCTGGCCATCAAGGTCTTCACTGACATTTATCCGCGCATAGAAGGTGCAACACCAATAAGGGCTGAGTGAAGAAGGGATACCGAGGAGCGATATCAATGGGATGGAAGGAAGCCTTGCAGATTGGGATTTTTGTTTTAGCATGGCTCCCAATTGGTTTCTTAGCCGGAGTTACAGTCTTTGGCAATCCTCCCAATCTCTATGACAATATGGATTTTTCAATCTATAATACCAACTGGAACGGATGCAGTAATTTCAGGATTCAGATCGAGCAAGATGGATTCAGTACATTATCTATTCAATCAACTATGAGTGTTATCACCCGATACAATGGGAGTGCAGTTCTCTTTATTATGGGCCCTGTAAAAGACTTCACTTTTGATATACTTACGATTTTCCAGCATCTCATCGCTGGGGGTACAGTTGTAATAGCAGATGACTTTGGAACTGCAAATAGCTCGCTGTATTTGCTTAATTCCTACTTATTTAATCAGACAGGAGCAGCAAGTTTTCTAAGTGCCTTAGGAGTAACTGGATTTCTCTCATTCACAAAGGGTGTGGTCATGGATCTTGATTCCTACTACCTAAGCCCAAGGTTGCCAATAATACGTGATTTCCACCCTTATCATCCAATCACTTCTGGCGTTTCTGAGTTGTATCTAAACAATGCATCTGCGATTACCCCAACATGTGCACTTGGAGCTGCAGGAATAGCTTGGACAACAAATAGGGCGTGGAGTGAAACTGATGTAGATAATGCCACGCCAAGTCCAGACCTAAACGAATGGGCTGGAACCTTGCCAATAATAGGAGCTCTCGACTTATCGCTTATTTGGGCTGGCGCAGGAAAGCTAGTGGCAATTTCAGATCCTAGCATATTCATAAACGATATGTGGGATGAGTTTGATGGCAATCGACGCCTGGGTAGGAATTTAGTCAACTGGATAACTGATGGAAATCCTGAGATTCCGATTATCTTTAGTGAGGAAACACTTGCAACGCCTATTATTTCTGGAGAGTTCTTCTTTGGAAGTTTTATGGGACGAATGCTCTGGGCAAGCACGAATGTCTTCCTAGCCCCAATTTATCCCCTAATGACAGCAGTGGGATTGAAGAAATACCTCCCAGATATGAAGAAGCCTGAGATGAAGAGTGTTTCAGAGGTCTTCATGAGAAGAGGACAGACCTACTTTAGCGAACGAATGACTTACTATAGAACTGAAGGAAACTATGCACGAGTTGTAAAGATGCTATATCGAAAACTACGTCGATCACTCACCAAAAAATACCAGTGGAGTGAGTACAATAAGAAGAAGGTCTGGGACCTAATTCAGTATAGAGATCCTTCAATAAAAGAGGGGGCTTTCTTCAAGACAATAGATAGGATTGAAGAAATCTCCTCGAGACAGAATGTTAGAATAAGAGAGAGCGAAATGATGAAGCTCTTCTTTTGGATGAGGAACATCCAAGATAAACTAATTGAAGCGAAATGAGGTGGAACAGAATAAATGACAGAAGCAACCGGCCCCAATGAAGAAATCCTTGGTCCACCCATGACCATTTCGGAGGTGCATGATCTCACATCTGAGATTCTTCGCGAGTGTGGAAGAATAATTGTCGGCAAAATAGACATAATGCGCGACACGCTAATTGCTTTCCTCTCCAATGGTCATGTGGTTCTTGAGGGTGTGCCAGGTCTTGCGAAGACGTACATGGCTCGTACATTCGCGGCAGTCCTTGGATGCGCTTTCAAGAGGATTCAGCTAACGGTGGACACTCTACCTGCTGATCTTTTGGGGAGCAACGTATTCAATCAGAAGACTGGCGAGTTCTGGTTTCGAAAAGGACCTGTGTTTTCCAATCTGGTTTTAGCCGATGAGATTAACAGATGTCCTCCAAAATCTCAAAGTGCACTGCTCGAAGTTATGGAGGAGCGCCAAGTATCAACCGAAGGTGTGACGCGAAAGCTACCTGAGCCTTTCCTAATCATCGCAACCCAGAACCCTGTTGAACAAGAGGGCACATATCCTCTACCAGAAGCACAGCTTGATAGATTCATGTTCAGATTGATATTGGACTATCCAACTGGCTCCGAAGAGGCGGAGGTTGTTCGCAGAAAACATCAAGGTGAAGCCAGTGACCTGCGTGTACTTGCAGATCCTGGAACAATGATGCGGATGCAAAATACGTGTAGGACTGTATTTGTGGACGAAGATATAATCAACTATATCCGTGATATAATTGTGAAGACTAGAAATGACCCTCAGATACTGCTAGGCGGCTCGCCCAGAGCATCACTTGTCCTAATGGGCGCTGCAAAGGCGAGAGCGGCAATGCATGGACGGGATTATGTAGTACCGGAAGATGTCCGAAGACTTGCCGTGCAAGCTTTGAATCACCGTTTGATACTCAAACCAGAAGCAGAACTCGAAGGCCTTACTGTCGATCGAATTGTCAGTAAGGTTATGGGAGAGGTAGACTGTCCTCGATAGAAGGCGTTCGGCACTGGAGAAGAGCTAGATGATTACGCAGAGAGGGTTTGTGGTTCTGTTTGCTGGAGTCGTCCTACTGACAAGTGGATTCGCCTTCAACAACTTCTACCTAACTCTGATTGGCGTTTACCTTTGTGTAGGACTTGTTGTAACACTTCCTCTCTTTGCGATGACGGCTAACATTTCCGGCATTCTTGTGGAACGCTATATTGACAAAGTAAAGGTATTCTCTGGCGATTTTCTAAGGGTAAAAGTCACAATTCGAAACACCTCACGGAGGCATTTTGATTTCATTGAAGTCCATGATCAATATCCTGAGCTCTGGATTCTTGCTATTGGAGCTAACTTCATTGCATCGCGAATTCAACCTGGAGGGAGCATCACCTTCTCTTACATCCTCCAAGTGAGAATGCGGGGGAGGTATTATTTGGGCCCAACAGAGGTAATCATGCGAGATAGACTAGGTCTACATTATTACAAGCGCACACTAAAGGAACAGACCGAAGTCTTGGTCTATCCAACATGGAAGGATGTTAGGAGACTTGAAGCCCTCGGGAAGCAAAGACATCTTGGACGTATGTTTGGAGCACATAGAACCAAAGTCATAGGAATGGGCACTGATTTCGCAGGGTTTAGAGAATATGTCCCAGGGGATTCTTTTAGGAATATTGACTGGAAAATAAGCGCGAAACGCGGGGATATGATTGTCAGGCAATATGAGATGGAGAAGAATATTCAGGTTGTTTGTATGGTCGACACAAGTGGATCTATGGGAAATGGATACCCTGAGAACACGAAACTTGAGTATGCTATCAGGGCTGCAGTCCTTCTTTCTCATATGGGCTTGGAACGAAAGGACCTTGTAGGAACATGTGTATTCAGCGATGTGGTTCACTCTTATGTTCCACCTTCCACTAATCCAAATCACATGTACAATGTCCTTGAATCGCTTGCATTGGCAGAACCAAAAGGTTGGAGTGACTATGAAACAGCTATATCATATGTCACTCAACAGACCAAGAAACGATCATTCATTATCTGGCTCACAGACTTGGAGGAATCTCCAGCACCACTCCTAAATGCTATGAAGTCGGTCATCGCTAATGGACATAAGGCCATGGTCATCAGTCCTTTTGGCCCATGGTTTGAAGCTCCGGTTGGACAGTTTGGCCCTGTCGAGAAAGTGCTTTCTGAAGCCGTCTCTGAGGAGCTATGGGAGCGCCGGCAAAAAATTACTCGGGCTCTAGCAAGATTCGGAATCAATGTTGTTAACGTCGGTCCAGAAGATTTCTTGCCGACTATTATCAAGCAGTATGAAACTGCAAAACAGAAGGGGGTTGCGATGTTTTGAGAGCTATCACTTGGGTTTTGCGAATACTTTCTACTGCTGCCTTCATTGGGATGTGTCTCCTAGTCTACGATGCAATGAGAGGATACTGGGATTGGGACGCTCCATACATATTCATTGTGACAGTTTTCCGTTTGATATCCATGGTTCTTTTCTTTGTTGGATCACTTGTCATGGTTGGCCTTGTTGCGCCTTTCACAGGAGGAACTCCTAGTGATGCGCTTGTCGGCCTGTATAACACGCAACTTCTTAGGATGTGGTACATGCAGCCTTATGGCGTTACTGGACCTTTTACATCAGTGAATCAAGTCTTCAACAGCTTCATTTCTAATATTGGAGGGATCTGGAGGATTCTTTCTGAGTACTCATTCACATTTCTGTATTTTTTGGGTGCTGCACTCGGTATCGCCTTCTTTCTCCAATCACTTGTACGAATGGAACACAAGTTTGTTGGCGGAGCTTTTCTTGGGATTCAATCTGTTTTGATTGTTGCCGCTTACCGTTTGATAACAATTCCGAATTTTGAGGGCGGCTTCCCGGCTGATTTCTTCAGTTTTCTATCAAGCGGAGTTCAAATTCTGGCTCTAGTTTCTTTTGCCTATATTGAGATAAGCTATCAGATGATTTATAGTGATTCTGTTGGAAAACCTGTTGAAGAGCGTGAAAACACACTCAAGAAACAACTGCTGGCCCTGCGTCAAACGACAAGAAAGCAAGAATCAATAGAACGTGGTGAAAAGGTTAGTACAACGGCTATGAGTCGGACTTCAGGAGCTACAGCATTCTCCTTCCTAAGAGAAGCAATAGAACGAAGGGTGTTTGGTGGCAAAGAAGTAGTTGAAAGCCTTGACGCAATTGCAGACGTGCGGCGACTTCAGATTTTTGTGGATGAGCTATTTTCGGCTGATCCAGATGCACGGGATGAGCTCACAGCAAAAGCTGCTGCTCCATCTTCTGGCTATGTAATATCCTCAACTATCATTGGATCTGCTGTTCGGTTTGTAGGAGTAATAACAATCTCATTTGTTTTTATGAACCCCGCGTTTTTCACAGTGTTGTTCAATCTTCCACCAGGTGTTGAGAATAGTGTTGAAATACTTCAACCCGAGCTAGTCGTCTTTTTCATGGTTCCTATTCTTTTTCTCTTTGTACTGATAGCAATGGTAATCAGCTGGAATACAGCTCGTGAAGTTCCTGAGAAGGCGAAACTGCCTTCAGAAGAAAAGGAGAAGCAAAAACAGAGAAAGAAAGAGATTGCGATCAAAAGAAAGGCTGCAAGGGAGTCCCGGAAGGAGCGCGAAAGGGCAAGAAGGAAGCGAAAGGAGTCCGGTGAAGGAAAAGATGAATGGGATAGAGCCCTTGAAGATACATTCAAGAGATGAATCTCTCTAAGGGTGCATAATTATGAAATCTATCGTTCTATCTCATGGAGATGCTGATGGAATCACTTCGGGTGCCATATCGATGCTCGCATTTCCAGGGTCCACATTCTACTTTTCCAAACCATCTCAGATTCACAGTGATCTCTATAGAATCTCAAAAGACCGCCCGGATTCTGTTTGTATCAGTGATATCGCTGTGAACGAGATGCACATGGATCACATTTTGCGTGCCTTGGACAGATTTCCCGACTCATCAAAGATTATTTGGATAGACCATCATCCCATTGGAAAGAAGAATCTCAAGGAACTGGAAGATCGTGGTGAGATAATCCATGAAATTGGTTGCGCCGCTTCAGAATTGGCGTATAGAAGATTCCAAAACGAAGTCCCTGAATATGCTCTCCGTCTTGCGCTCTATGGTGCTATTGGGGATTATTGTGATGGGACTCCTTTTGCCCAGCTTCATTTTGAGGACTATGATAAGAGAACACTATACCTGGAAGCCGGCCTTCTAGTGCAAGCATTGCAGGAAATTGACTATAAGAAAGAATCCAAAGATCTCCTCCATGAACTAACACTGGGTGTTGCACCAAGTGCTATGAACAACATAGTAGAACTAGCAATGAAAGCAACACGAATCGAGCATGAAGTCTTTCGGTATGTGAAGGCTAATGCACGAAAACTCGGTCGAGTTGGATATATTTTAGACATGCCAATTCAAGGCTATCGCGGCAAATCAGCAAAGTTCGCAGCATATGTTACTGACTCAAATATCGGTATTAGTGCAAAGTCAACGGAAGACGAGGTAGATATGAGTATCAGAAGGCGTGCCCTAGAAGTGGATTTGAATCAGGCTCTCAATAAGATACTTCCAGAACTCATTGATGCTCACGGAGGTGGGCACCCCGCTGCTGCAGGCGCCACCATGAACAGAAATGAGTTTCCGATGTTTGTTCAACGACTGGCTGAATATGTTGAGCAAAATATCAGCTGAAGAACAGAATTGCGCTATAGAGCACCCAAATGACTGTAATTATTGCTTCTCCAGCAATAATGCCGCTAAGCAATTTCATTACTTTTCGGTATTTCGGCGTTTCAGTTGGATCTTCACCCGATTGAAGCGAATGCTGCTTCTTTAGGCGATAGTCTATGTACCCACCGAATAGCATGGCGATAGTTGTCGCTGGTGGTATCAAAAGGCCTACCGCAAGACTCATGGGACTTAGTCCACGTTTAGTCAATTCACGTCCGGCGAGGAATCCTACCACGGCAAATAGTACCAAGTATAAGAAGGCAAGAATAGGATGGACTCCTGTAAATCGATCCAATCCTGGGAGCTGAAAATTACTGAGCCCTGTTAGACTTACTACTAGAAAGCCGAATAATTGTGCTGCTGGAGCAGGAAATTCGCTACCACCAAAACCGTATGTAATGTATAGCATATAGGTAATAAGAGACCCAACAAACGTACCAAGAAGCGCCCCCACAAAGACGGATTTCATCACATCACGCCCCCGGACACCTGTCAATGAGCCAAGTTTTAGGTGCACCAGCAAAGCAATCGCAGCATCTTGAAGAGCACCAAGCATTGACATGAATGTTGTAATTGCCTGGAATGTCGTCCTGAATAGTAGTATTGCTGGTATTGCAACCATATCTGATATGTAGCCTGCCAGCATCCCAGTTTCACTAATCGCTCTAGCTGTGAAATATGCTGATAGAAGAGCTACAGGAGCACCAAAGACAAAGAGGATCCAAGAAATATCCAAGTTGGCAAATGGCCTGATTATCGAGAATACAATAATCCCAGTAATCATAAAGAGAAGCATTGATACCACTGCCACCCAGGGAGGAACCTGCCCTTTTCTTGCTGCGAGATATTCCCTAGGATCTGCAATCATCTCCCGGATTTCTTCCTTTACCACCTCAATCGTGAAGAGTTCTTGCTTGACCCGCATTAATCGCGCAATGATTGCATCCTGTGACGAAGTTCTCTCAGTTTTTTCTTCAGCTTCTGTTGAAGTTGCCTTTGCAGGATTCTCACCTTTCTTACTTGAAAAAACATCTCCGACAATGACAGTCACAAAAATCCCAATTGCCAAGTACAGAATCTCCGGTCGGGTAAGGTGATCACCATAGAGAATAGGTGCAGCGCCCTCTAATACAATCCAAATGAATAATGATGCCAAACTTCCAGCAAGCATTATGAGTACCCTCTTCCATCCCACGAAGAACCCAATTGCTCCAATAAGTGGGGAGTTACTCACTCCAATCCAATCTGGAACCATTGGTGCAATGGCATGTGGAAACGATGAGAGGGTAAGACCCTCGTTCATAACCTCTGCAACTTTGGTGGTACCAACCCACGCAGCAGATACTGATAATCCTGTAAGAACAGTCACTTTAGATGCCTTATCGGCACCCAAGGACTTGATTGTTTCCGCTTGAGGTTTCACTTGAGGCCAAGATTCATGCTCGAACCTGTCCCGAAATGGTGCCATGAGCAGAAGTCCAAAAACAGCACTGATTCCGGTCACAAATGCAATGAACTGATATGTAATTAGACTTGCAGAAATCTCAGCTGGCGCGAATATAGCTATGGCTGGAAAGGTGATAAGCACTCCAATTGAAACCATGGATGCACTATTAGCTATGGAAACTACGACTACATTTTCTTGTGGTGTATATTTTCCATTCATACTTAAGAGCAAGAAACCTAATAGCTCAGCCCCGACAAAATAAACGACGCCCAATTTGAGAGCAAGATAGATCCCCAGAAATGTCATTATTACTCCAACAACTATTCCTGTACCTATCGCCCGCTTAGTAAGCGGAAATTTCGGTTCACTCATTAGGGCTGCATAAATCGCAAGACCACCTGTTGCCATTACAACTATCTCGGAGAAGGATGTGAGGAGCACTGAAAAAGCAATGTAGAGGACTGCGGCTACACAAATAAGCCCAAGTCCCTTTTTATCCAGAGGTTTTTGAGTAATTGACCCAATGAGAAGAATAGCCTCAAGTAGGACTGCAACGAATATCCCATAATCCATTCTCCCCTCCGCAACAACAAGAAGTGCATAGAAAAGGCCTGCTCCAAATAAACCGGCGAGAAGGGCTCTTGTTGACTCAAGTCGTTTCATTCATCAGGCCTCGAGGTAATCGTTTTTCAGAACAATGAGATTAGATATGCTACCTAATTGAAGGAATACGCCGCTGAAGTGATACAGATATTTAGCGTTTGTGCAGCATCGAAATCATTTGAAAAAGACTGGCGGCATCAATACCCCATATCCGAAGTATTTTTTCCCTAGATTTTAGGCCGGAAATGATTGCTATATTACTAGTCGAAGTATTGAGTGCTTTTGCCAATCTCTTTACAAGCTCTGTATTCGCCCTACCTTCTCTTGCAGGTCCTTTCAAATTCACCACTAGTAGTGACTCAGAAAACTCTGCTATCAGATCACGGTCTGTGGCATTTGGCTTAACCTGAACTCTAAGGAATGTGCCTTTCTCATTCTCCCAGACTACATTTTCGTCCATTTTGCATGACACCTGAGCTTTGTCATATAATAGTTCCAATCACGATTTCTTTTTATGGAGTGCTTGCAGCTATCTCGTGAATAACCGTGTGATAAACCCACGGGGTGAAAATAATAATGTCTGATCCTGTAATGGACGCATATACACAAGCATACAATTCCTCTGGACAAATGATACAGGCGTTTGGAGTGATTCGGTCTGATGGTGCAGTATTATGGCAGAGTAATAATTGGTCACTTGAAGCAGATGCAAGGAGCCTTGTTGCTGCCGTTACGAGTCGAGCTGCCAGTGTGACTCAAAATCAGGTCAAATATAGCACAATGCGAACGAGTCCCGAAAGCCTAGTGGCTCGAAGTGTTCAGGGCAATGGTATTCTGGTCCTCGCGAAGATTGACAATGACAAGTGGGTAGTTGCCTGGGCATCACCTGATGCTGCGCCAGATGGTGTTTATGTTGATGTTGATCGGGCCGCGAAGGCCTTAAAGGGAAGAATTTAGAACAAAAAGATAGACTGGGGGAAGACTGCAAGAGTTTCCCCCCTTCTACTGCATCAAACGAAAGGGGAGTTTCCAAACCGCAAGATAGTTAGGTGATATTCAACCGTGTCAATCTCTGAAATCTGGGCAAACCTTTACTCCCACAATCCGAAGATACAGGCTTTTGCGGTTTCACAGGATGGGGAAATAGTCTGGCAAACTGACAATTGGAATCTTGTTGACACTGTAGGGGAATTGTTTGCAGCCTATGATAGAGGCGCTTCAGAAGTAAGAATTGCAAAAGTATCCTACACCATAATGAGTGCTACTGATGAGTCGCTTGTGGCATCATCCAAAGACAAGAAGGGCCATTTTCTTATGACCAAGGCAGACAAAACAGTATGGTTTCTGGCTTGGATAACGCACGATTCTGTTCCTGAGCTTACATTAGTAGATTTGAAATATGCAGCAACTCAGCTTGCACACATATAGGAGGCAAACTCAGACTTTGCCCCAGATTTTTCCGGTTTTTTGATTTGATATCGCAGAAGAAAGCCCTCTCGTAAAGAATAAGAGTGACCATGCCCCTCAACAATAGTACAGGAGAGGCATTCAATCGTGAGTATTCTTGCTTTCATTCTACTGAACGTGGAAATGGCATTTCAACGAGAAACTCTTGAAAAAGTCAGGGCTCTTGATGAAGTGATAGAGGCCCACCTAATCTTTGGAACTTACGATATTATAGTAAAGGCAGAATTCCCCACAAACCAAGAACTAAGCCTATTCGTGGTTGACAGGCTTAAGACGCTGCCAGGAGTTGGGGAAACACAGACGAATATCTGCTCGGATTAGTATCCATTTCGTTTCTTGTTTCTAATAGAAGATGTGCTTTCTTTCAGAGAGTCAGATAGAAACTGCTACTTGCTTTTGAAGAGCAAATCTCTCATTCGTTTGTGAAGATCTATATACTCTGGTGAGGCCATAGCATGCATTGTCACAAGAAACTCGAACATATCCAGAACTTCTTTATCTGCAACATCGCTACGAATCATCTTTGCGACTTCTCCACGACCAGTAACTTCTTTCTTATAGGCCTCCACGCGGAGTTTGACTATCTCATCTTTCTCTTTCTCCGTCAATTGAATATCAAAAGTCTTCATGAGCTTGTCGAGGTAATCAGTGCTCTTCTTGAATAGCATCTTCTCATCTGCGCCCAACATGCTAGTTACGAGGACAAAACCTTTGGCTGTTCTTCTATAATAGTGGGTTTCTCGCTTTCCTGTAATCACCTTTCCAAGTTCAATAATGTACCCTGCTTCCATAAGTTTCGGTAGATGGTGATATACTTGATTTTTGGTGATTTCCTCTACGTCCTTATGCTCCTTTGACATCTTTACAATTTCAACAACAGAGAGAGCATTTCGCTTGACTTCACGTTGGCGAATAATAGTGTCACCGGTTTCCTTATCCTTGGTCTTCGTGGTCTTAGTGTCTTCAACACCTCTTCGTAGAATCTGAAGGATCGTCAGTCTTGCTGTGTCGTCGAGTTCTTTGGCTCGCTGCTCATCAGACACGAATTCGAATTCCACAACTGGTTTCTTTGCTTCTGGAGTCAGTATGATGCCGTCCAGAGTATCTGTGATTTCGTCAGTCATTGTATCACCCTTGTATTCAGAATATACCCATGATTGCTCTGTGCAAATCTTCCTTAACGCCAATATAAGGTTTTTTGTGCAACCTATTTATAGACATATGGACTAATCATAATTATATTGGAATAAAAACAATTGCCATACAAATGGTTTAATTACCAAACCTTTATATGCAAATAAGTTTACTACAAACACGTGAATAATCATGGCGATAGAACACAACTCACGAACAGCAAATGAGATGAAGAACAAGAAGACAGTCCGTGGTGTTTCCACCGAGGCTATCCGATTCGCGTACACTTACTGGAGGTAACCGTTGTGGCGCTTGCAAAAAAGAACCAGAACAAGAAGCCAACCAAACGGATTTCAACAAGGGCTATTCAGCATTCATTTCTCTACAGGTAGATCGATATGAACCCCGATAGAACGGCTAATGAATCAAGAAGCCCATACGACTCAACCTCGAAGGTGTCTAGAGGTCCTGAAATTTCAGTTGAAGAGGTGCTTATGTTAGAGGCGACATAAGCCCCTCTTTTTTGTTGGCATGAGTTCTGTATATTCCATTTCTATTTTCTGAAGACAATCTGATAGAATGTGTCATTCATTATGTGTGTTACTTCAACATCAACAGCCTTCTCTGGGATATGTTCCAAGGGTGGTTTGGCTGCAAACAAGCTATTTGCTTCCATTATGGCTTTTCCCTCATCAGTTTCTCGTTTTCTTAGAGAAAGCCCTTCATCAATCACTATGACGAACCCTCCCTTGCGAACGATTCGAAGTATCTCATTGAACGCCCTCGGGATATCTGAGAATGTGTTGATTCCACCGCTGTGAATGGCAATGTCAAAGACATCATCGCAGTATGGAATGTTGAATACACTTCCATGAACTAGGTTTAGGTCAAGTTTCCGTTCCTTTGCTTTCCTTTGGGAAACCATGAGCATTCCCCTAGACAAATCGAGACCGTGTAAATCGAATCTGCCCATTTTGCCATCGAATACGTTTGAGATTGCCATGAAATTGGCGGCTGTTCCAACACTCACATCGATGATCTTTGCTGGGCCCTCTATAGGAATGAATTGAGCAAGCCTTTCACGTTCTTTCATTGCGTTTATCCTTAGCCAGTCATCATATTGCTTCACCAATTCATCATAGTTCTCAGCCATTTCGTCATACTCCGCAATCCACTTTCGATCCTCATCGGTGATTTCCGGATGTACTAGTGACACAATGCCATCATTGATTTTCCACGAATGCCCCTTTTCGCAGGTCAGCATTCCCTCTTCAATTTCGGCCTTTTGTGAAAAGACCTCTGATATTCGAAGAGACTTAAAGCACCGTGGGCATCTTATTGATTTTAAGAGAGGTTCCTGCAATTAATCACGCTCTTCGATATCATAACCATGGACAATATGAATGAATCGCCACGCCCTAGGATAACATATCCTACTAGACCTACATCCCCGGCATGTCTTGAATTGGTGCTCTAATAGTATAAAACACAGTCTTAATGATTTGCCATTGAATCATCATGGGGGTATTCATCGCCTACCCTTTTGCGGGCGATCCGATTGCGTACTGCATATCCGAGAATTTGGGTGTTGCTGATTGAAACCGGACCATACGCACGGAGTGTGATGTCTGCTCAAATCCGAGCTGCTGTAGCATTTTCACAGCAGGTCTGTTACTCTCCAAAACACCTAGCATCAATGGAGAGTCTTTTCTGCTTGCAGCAATTGCACCCAGTAGACTCTCTGAGTGTTCATTGGGATTTGACACAATCCAAGGTGCAACTCTGATACCATTTGGTCGATCACTTGCCATAATAAAACCCTGAATCTCATCCTTCTCTACTTGGACATAACAGAGGTCGATGCATTCGCTAAGGCGGTATGCCAAAAAATGAGACCGATTTGCTCCAAAGGCTTTCCTGTCGAGATTTAGCACCTCCTTCAAATCGCCATTCTGTATAACTCGAGTATTGCTATTTTCTACATGACGCGGAGTTCCTCTCATCCGAAGAGAGTTACAGACTGGGTGAAATCCCAGGCTTTTGTACATGGGCACAGCCTCTACAACTGCATCAAGCATTATCTGATGTACGCCGAGTATATCTAAATACTCAATTGCATGCTTCAGCAGGGTGCCTCCAAAACCTCTCCTACGATATTCTTCTAGGACTATAAGGCTACCAATGAAACCCATTTTTTCGTAAGCAACAGAGCTGACCATTCCTACTCTCTTACCTTCGTCCTCCAGCACAAACGCAGCTGGCGGCGAATATGAAATCAACATCTTGAAATCACTGGGAATATCAGTCCAGCCTTCCTTTGAAGTTAGTTTGAGAGCAAAGTCAATATCATTTTGCTGCATTGAACGAATGCGCATAAGTGTGCACCTTGGGGTGACTAAACCCATCAGCGATTCCCTTTTCACTTTACACATCTGGGTAAGACCCTAGGTGCCGTTTCAGTATGTCGTCAATATCGTATAGCCTGTCTGCAATAGCTTGCCCAACTTCAGTGAGTGAGAGGTAAGGGCTTCCTTGATCTCCTTTGAGTCGATATGCAAGTCCCAACGTCACCAATCTCTCAACGATATGTGCGAGAGTAGTCTCAGGGTCTTCTACTAGATCTCTGATAGAATCTATTAGGTCACGCTCAAACTTGTCGCCCCATTTTAAGCTAAATAGCACTCTTCTAACTGGGGGTGAGGTAAGGTATTCTATGTTCATCGCCACTGAATTACGAAGTTCATGTACATATGAATTAGTCGAAGCTTTCCAGACATCCTATTATACTGGTTTTGATTTTAGTTATGAGACCATTTTGTAATAAAAGAAGGAGTGAGAGAAATGGCCGTGGATGATGAATTCAAAGATACAACACAACCTACGAATCAAGATGGAGACACAGAGCCTATGCGATGGCTATATGTCTTCGTGATTGGTTTGGGATTCTTCACAACAGGAGTAAGCTGGAGCGTATATAATTCATATTTACCCGCTGACTTCCTGCCTACTTTCATTGGAGGGTCACTTCAGAATACCATCATAGGACTAATCATGGTTCTAGACAATATCGTCGCTCTATTCCTGCAACCCTACATTGGGGCTAGGTCGGATGCCAAGAGGTCGCGATTTGGTCGACGAATGCCATACATCTTGATTGGGACGCCTACTGCAGCAGTATTCTTCGCATTGATTGCAATAGGCTGGGCTGCTTTCAACTTCTGGCTAATGTTCCTCTTTCTGACAATATTCAATGTTGCAATGGCCTATTATCGCGCCCCTGTAGTTGCACTAATGCCAGATGTTGTGCCTTCTAAGCTTAGAAGCAAGGCCAATGGAGTGATCAATCTCATGGGCGGCGTTGGAGCAATCTATGCATTTGCCATAGCCTCACAGATCTACAAGATTCAGGATCCTGGTCTTGCTGCAATGTTTGGAATCACACCCACCCAAGTTGGGCCAATTCTAGCATTTCTCACAACAAGTGTAATCATGGTTGTAGCAACAATAATTCTCTATTTAGTCGTTAAAGAACCTGAAGTTCCGCCTGTTGATCCTGACAAACCAAAAGAGATCGGAATTGTTCAGGCTATTCGACAGGTATCCTTTTCGACAGATAGGTCTGCCATAGGATTATTATTTGCTATCCTCTTCTGGTTCTTTGGCTGGAATGCCATGGAAACATGGTATACCCGATATGGACGGGAGGTTTTAGGATTCCTGACTGCCGATGCATCTTTCCAGCTGACTGCATTTGCCCTCTCGTTTGTGGTGTTTGCAGTTCCTGCAGGACTTGTTGCCGGCAAGATTGGAAGGAAACAGTCTATACTACTGGGTCTCATTATAATGATTGCAGCGTTAGTGATGCTAATTCTAACTTCGAATTATCTCATGATGATGCTGATACTCGTGGTCGCAGGCTTTGGGTGGGCTTTTATCAATGTGAACAGCATTGTTATGGTCTGGGAACAATTAGGAAAGGCCCGGATTGGTGCTGGAACTGGGTTGTATTATCTATTCAGCATGACTGCAGCAATCTTTGGCCCACTAGTCACTGGTTTCATATTCGACATGACTTCTCTGAGTCTTCTATTTCCTGTTTCGATAGTATTCCTGATCATTGCATTCATCTTTATGCTAGGTGTTCGCACCGGGGAAATTGGAGATGAAAGTATCTCAGAAATTGCACAATAATTGGTAATGTGGGAGGAATTCCTCCCACAGAATCCATTTAGGAATTCACTCAAGGGAATCCGGTCTTTCTTCTTCCGAGGGAGGACTGCACTGTATGCCTCTATTACTCACCAGGAATACAGCAAAAGCAACTCCAGACATTAGTGCCGCGAAAAGAATGATTGGAATATAGCTGGCCCAAATTACAAAGAGAATTGCCGCAATGATTGGACCAAGTACACCAGATATGGAGAGTGTGGATTGGAGTAGGCCTGATGCAGTAGATCGCTCCACATTTCGTTCGGTGACATACTTGAGGGCTCCAACATAGAGACAGGCCCATGCAAAGCCAAGTAGTACCTGTGTCGGAAATATTTCAAGAATAGTCCTAGCAAGTGCAATCCAGAGAAATGTTGCCGCGGATGATATTAGTCCAACAAGTATCAGTGTGTTGCACTGGAAACGGTCTGTCAGACCAAGCATGAATATGACCTGTGAAATGGAATTCGTCGCTTGAACAAGACCAATAACAATCAATCCATCGAGAAACACTGTGCTTCCCATGAAAGGAAACGCAATATCCGCTCCAAGATCTGTTAGAAAAAGGGGCCAGAGAGTCCATACAGCAAATGCGCTGCTATGTCTTACAAATACTGCTAGATAAACCGGGTAGTTCCGTTTTAGTGTTTCAATAGGAAACAGAGGAACTTTAATGGAGTTTACCTGAACCTTTGGTAGCGTAAAGGCGCTAAGAAATGCCAGTAGAAAGAAGAGAGATGATACGAGAAAGGCATAGTGAATCCCATACCCTGCCGCAAACCCTGCGACCAGGGTTCCCATTCCCCAACCTAGGGCCCCAAAGGATGCAAACCGTCCCATCTTCATTTCAGATTCATATGCGTAAGCAACCAGGGCTCCTGGATACATCCCGATACAGAATCCATTCAATATGCGTATCACGAATAGCCATTCCAGAGAGGCTGACAACACTAAAAGGCCAAAACTGATGGTTGAGAGAAGGATTCCCAATCGAAGAACAATTCTGCGCCCATAGATGTCTCC
>JBHLQM010000010.1:0-67492 GCA_048884785.1 Candidatus Thorarchaeota archaeon
TTTCCGAAAATAATGAGATAGTCTATTTGTCTGCTTTCCAAATAGTCTCGTAATTCAAATGAAGAAAAGTTCCCATGAGTGATATCAGGAGTAACTAGACCACAGATGTCAACAATAGTACGATTTGAAATGAATCTAATTGCTCCAACATCACACATCGCGATTGTAGCATTCTCAGGAGTGTTTTCTTTCACCCAATATCCAATATCAACTTGCATCTCATTGATATTCTTGGCTGCTATGCCAAAAACCTCAGATTGACGCATATAGAGGGGAATCGATGGAATAATGACGATTACAATGATTACGGCAGCAAGTGTGTATCTAAAAATGCGGGGTTTCTTGGGTGGCTTTGAAGTCATGATTTCATTATAGAATATCGCGAATCCTGCAATGCAGGTTACTGCGAGAAAGGCAAAGATTGGGGTTAAGTATCTACTGTTGTTTATCAGAGCTTGATAAGGCATGGTAAATCGATATAGTAGAGTTAGGGCAATCCCAAAAATCCAAACATACGGTTTCTGCTTCAAGAGTGTCAATACGCCCAAAAGCATACCCATAATCAAGAATGGCATTGTCCCGATAAATATGCTCCAAAAGATATTCCATGCCTCAACCTCAAAGGCAGTGACTGCATGAACTTTAGCATAGAATGTATCTGGCAATGGATAACCTGTGACTGAGTAGCAGTAGAGAATCCATGGAAGCACTACCAGACCAGCGGATACAATCATCAACGTTAATGATAAAAGAATTCGTCGGTTGATTTCTCTCCTTGAAATATGCTGAGCAATTCGTATTGGGAAAGCAATCAGTGCCAAGAGAATTCCTTCCGGTCGAGCCAGGAATGTAAGACCGGCAACGATTCCAAGAATGACATCAAACTGAGGTTCAGGTCTATCTAGAATGTACAGAGGTAGCAGCAGAAGGAATAGAAACAAAGGGTACTCCATTCCTGAAAGAATCAGCCATGTATTTGATGGAACAATGGCAAAGACCACCATCGCAACATATCCAAAGATCTCCTTTCCTGAGAGCTTCATCACAAACCAGCCGATTATGTAGGAAGAAAGTACATAGAAAACCAATGAAACTATCATTACTCCCCAAACAAGTGCAACAGTTTCAGATGTGAAAAAGAATAGACCAGACAAAACAATCGACCAAAGTGGACTTGTTGACCCTGTAGATGGGTACCCATGAGAGTATTGCCAAGGCCGCCCTTCAAAAACAGAACGTGCATATTCCAGATGAATCCATGAGTCATCCAGTGTAAATCCAATGGTTGTGTAGCCTAGTTGCACAATTATGTAATGGATGCAGGTAGCCGATGTAGTAATGATTGCCCCAATGAAGAGCAGAATTTTGTCCCTGTTTTCAGTGACCTTCGATTTCCAGATGCTTGCTGAGCCATCAGCCTTGTCATTACTAGAAGATTCATCTGATTTGCTTGATTCTTGATTTATGGATGCGTCTTTCTCCGAACTCATTTGCTCTCATTCCAGTGCATCGAGTTACCTGATATAGGTCTATTCCTCGAAGAAATCGAATTTGCAAAAAACATGAGTTCTCGGAAACCAAATCAACCCGAATTTAGAAGCAAATTTACTTTCGGATAACTCTCTCCAGAACGGTAGTGTGCACTCAATCCCACACATATGCAAGAAAACTTCCAAAGCCATTCCTGAGATTCATTCCATGGGACTAAAGTCCAGGGTGGATGCAATGTCAACTGGCCAAACGACAATTACTCAGCTGCAGCTGGGGGATGCAGTTCGATCTAAAGACCTCTTAATGTACAGCCCGCCAGGCATCACAGTAGAGACTGCTAAGTATCCCATCTTAATGGCTGGTGTACTAGCATCAACTCAACCACATGAGTTCCTCTCTATCTATGACCACCCCACAGCCTGGAGAGGTCTTGACCGGGAGGCTATCTTCTCAATGCGTAGAAATCTCTACCGCTTGCTGATTCCCGCGGATGCTAGATCTTTAATCCCGCAGCACGCGATTGAAACCCTGCAGACAATCGCTCTCTCCGTTAGTCCCGTCGCTTTAGGCGTGGAGGCTGCCACCCTGCCCCCACGCCGTCTTCATACTTCTGGAGGAGATTTACCTGCCAGTCCATCTGTCATCATCAAATCATTGGAGATACTCTCAGATCCTGAGATAAGCAGAGTTGCTGAGAGAATAACTCAGAAGGATATCACTGCATCAGAAGCAATCATCCAGCTTTTCGAGTATGATTATGCACTCGAGCAGATAGTCCGAATGCTAGCCATAGGACTCCTCGGAAGGAAAGAGCACCGAAGACTTGTCCCCACCAAGAATGCGTTCAAAGTCGTTATCGACTCATTCATCGACAAAACGTTACTTGACTTATCCGAGCAACCATTCTCAACTTCTATTAGTCTGCAAAAGTCTGAGCTTTTTGGTGATTCATTCATTATTGTTTCCATCCCCGGAGAAGCAAGAGTAGACTATTTCCGTGTAGAGATTGCTCCTGACAGAACAACACAAGGGTATAGCCTTGAGAGTAGGCAGCAGATTGCCTCTGACCCAAAGACCGCCCTCTTTGCATCCCATGCAAGATTTCCAGTTTATTCAGAGCTAAAATTGCGGAATGAGAATAGCCATAATATTATCTTTCATCTGAATCGAGATGGGAGGAATAATGCCATGGGACCCTGGCTACCGCGTGCTGGCGTGGAAAAGGCTCTCTGTGAGGAACCGGTAGTTCTTGATTCTACAAGCAACATGATTTCAATTCTCGAGTCACTAGTCTATCCTAATCTTGAATTCTGGGCAAGGAATACACCATTAATGACTCGGCTTGGTATTTCTGCACCGAATCAAATTGAAACGCCAATAACAAGATAAAGAAAGAAAGGGGGTTGCTACCCCCCATTTCTCTAAACTTTCTCCTTTGCTTCTTTTCTCGAGATGCCCTTGTACAACAAAGCTAGCCCAAGTATTGATAGAAGCCCACCGGAAACTAGTCCTCCAGCAGGAAGTAGGGTTATTCCAAGCACTCCAAGAGCGAGTGTGATCAGCCCAATACCTGCAAGAAGAAGTATTAATCCAAATCCAACTCCTGCTGCTCGAAATGCCATGGACCGTGGATACTTGCTTTCGATGACATAACCAGTGGATGCTGCCACTGAGGCCTTGTACTTGCCATTGCCATAACGATACTCGAGTTCCCAAACTGGGACATGAATCAGGAAGGTTTCTCCGACATTGATGTTGTCGTTTCTTGACTCGACCTTATCGACCTCCTGCATTATGAGATTGGTCTGTAGATCTATGGCACGTTGTCGAGCCATTGTCCTTGCTTGGTCCTCAGAAATCTGGCTGTGGAGAACCTGCCCGCCAAATTCCTCTGCATGCGCATGACTGAAGTATTCTTTTGCACGCGTCGGAATCGGATGAGCTTGGATATCAGGATCAACATTGGATACTGCAGCCGTCCTTACTTCATGACGGCGAGTAAAGCGTCCAGACTCGGGTTTCCAGAAGAAGTCGATTCTCTTGTATGCACCTCTTCTCTGGGGCCACTCGTCATAGAAGTTCGCATCTTTTCCAAGGCCACTGTACGTACTGTCCGCGTCAACACGGCTTATCCAGAAAGGATACCAAATCTGCTTGTACCCGACAAATCTTGCCTTTGCAGATAGATCATCAGGAGCTCCTAATTGCTTGGAGCACCAGTCAAGCAGTGTGACCTGGGATTCTGATTGATCGAAATGAACCCGTATCATATAATGGTCCTTGAACTTGGCACCCTCAATTGTCTGGGCAGTACCACAATAAGGACACACTAGTAGAAGGTCTCCGGGTCCGGCTTCAAAACTCGCATCACAAAATGCACATTTAGCCATGATATCACCCCTTCTTCTCCCGCTGAGTCATCAGCAATACTCTGAACCCGAAGAAGGCCATGAGTATTCCAATGAGAGCTGCTGCACCTCCTCCAATAATGAATGTAACAGCATCCTCCAGTTCCATTCCGTATGCTAGAATCTCGGCACCTACACCAGCGAGAATGATACCTATTAGACCTACGAGGGCCCACATTGCTCGTTGACCCTTGGTGATTGGGATTTCTCCCAACACAACTTTGCCTGTGTGGCCATCAATGGCGCATTTGTAAAGATCACCCTGAAACTTGTACCTGACAAGAGAGAAAGGTGACTGCAGGTATGTGGTGCCTCGCACGTTAGTGGTTGTTCGGCAGTCAAAGAGTTCGGCAAGACCACTTCTTGCCTGACTACGATGACGGTCTGCAACCTTTCCATGCACTGCTTTCTCATACTCTTCCATTCCAATCTCTGCGTTTAGTATCGCAGGTTCTAAATCTTTGATTTTCGAGAAGTTGTAGGGCTCCGTTCGCTTGAGATCTATCTTCTCGAGATATTCCTCCAGACCATAAAGCCTGGCTCCTTTCCGTGCAAGCATTGGCTCATTAGTATCCGTGTGGATTTCATCCTGCACTGGAACATATCCTGTTTCATACTCCGTTACAGTTCTGGTCTGTGTATTTCCTTCACTGTCACGATATGTTTCCTGTCGTTGGACAGGAACTTGAACAGTCTTGTAGCCTTTATACCATGAGTCAGCTTTTACCTTAGCGGTCCAGACCGGCACATAGATGAGTCTGTTCTCGACGACTTGAGCTCCTTTAACAAGGGATTTGTTGAGGCCCTTATTTTTGTCTAGGAACCCGCGGAAATTTTGTAGACGCTCGTCGGCATCTACAGCAGATTCCATCAAGTGGTCGCCAATATCCTTGCCTTCAATTGTGGTAGTATTTCCACAATAATTGCAAGTTATAACAACATCATCCGGACCGGTCTTTACATTGCCATTGCAGACCGGACACTTGAACATGTCCGCTGCTTGTGCCTCCGATCCCATAATTGATAACTCCTGAATGTGAGTCGATGCCATCTGCTCAGGAATTCTATTTAGCATTGTGGTGATTAATACTAGAAACATGCTTGCCTGAAGTCTGAGGTTCATGAGTCCCATTCAACAGATAGTGAATCTATACTTCCTTTTAGCTTCCTTCGAAGAATCAGACCAATGACTCCAAGCACTGCTCCTCCGCTGACAACTGGAAATGTACCTACATCCATCTCAAGTGAGGTCAGTAGTACTGAAATCATAATGTCTTTTGATGCATTTGTCATACCAATAATAGGGATTTGCTCAACAAAGGCAAGTATCCTATAGAGGCCTTCACTATTTGGGGTGAAATACACTTCTTTGGATGATACGGCAGATACTCCTGCTTGAACTGTCTTCGATACTTCTCCATAGGGATCTATGATTTGGATAATGAGTGTTCCAATCCAGTCATATCGTGCTCCTTGAATATCAATAGCAACGATTATTGATCCATTAACTCCAACGTATAATGACTTGCCAATTGAGATATCTACAACAGGAGAAGGTTCAATGATAAAATACAGAGTTCGAGTGCTGGCTGCATATCTCTCGTTTCCAGCATAGGAGACTACTACTGTGTAATTACCAGCAAACTCAGGAACAATGTCAATTTGAGCCAATCCTCGGATATCTGTAACGAGCGAGTATGAATTTGCCTCAAGACTATTCAGATATAGCAGCACCACTAGTGATGCACCAGAAACCTTGCCTAGGCCCCCGGATAGAGTGACCATCAATCTAAGACTATGAGGGTATACGCTTCCTTCTGGAAGGGTGATATCCATGTTAGTTTCATATCTTGTTAGTACTATCAATGAAAGATTGGAATAGCCCCTGAATGCATCCTCCTCAAATTCAATAAACAGAGAGTAGTTGCCTACCATGGATGGTATCCAAGAAACAGAAACAGACCCCGTTTTGGCAATAACTAGTGTTCTCGTTGTTAGGATATTTCCATACACTTCCTTCCCACTCGGATCATAGAGACTGATATACACGTGTGCGTCTTCTATTGAAGTCCCAAGTGAATCGACTATCATTAGATCTATACTATGAAGTTGACCAATAAGACCATTCAAACCACTCTCGATAATGTCTATCTTGGTTGTTGCTGTTATATTGAAAGAGAAGACTCTAGTGGTTCCAAGCCTACCCACCGTAGTCGGCAGCGTTGCGTTTAGTTCGTATTCACCGACCTGAAGTCCAAGAATAGATAGTTTCAGTTTATCACTGGAGATTACCAAACGGCTACCAATCTCTATGGAAACACCATTTCGTAGCAAATCTAGAATAATATTTGCCGGGGTGAGGATTGAGTCAAGCTCGTCAAGAATGAAAATGGTAATATTTTGATTTAGAGACCTATCAATTGAAACATCTCCGGCAATTGAGATTGCACTTGTTCCCATGACAAAAACCGAAAGAGCGGTTGATGATGGATGGTAGTGTACGGTGCCAGCAAATGAGAACAGAATTGTATAATTGCCATACCTATCAAGCGTTATCTCCAGAATCTCAGGAGTCTGTCCAATTTGAACAAAAGAGTCCTGATACAATAGACCATGAGAATCATGATACACTTGATAGCGAACGGTCCTACCTTCCAGTGGAGTCCCGCCTGTGTCCTCTAGGAGCACAGCAACTGCTAGAGGAGTAACTCCTGCTACCAGAGTTTCATTAGTGATACGTGAAACGAATATTTGAGTCCCGTAGCGGACATCTACATCCTCAGTTATTGTCGCTGGTAGGTAAACTCCAACGCCATCAAAGTGTGCCGAAATTTGCCAAAGCCCCTCTTGGTCCACTGCTGGTGTCCACTCAACATGACCTGTGGAATTCGTTATCAAATCCACGGGTCCTAAAATCGTACCCAAGGATAATGTCACTGTTCGACCGATTAGAGGATCTCCGTAGTAGTTGGACAACAATACTACTACTTTGAGATTCTCTCCTACTTCAAGATCATTGACTATGCTAACAAACTCAAGACTAGTAGGATTGTGAACAATGTGGTAAGCTTCGTAATAGAAGGAGTGTACAGCAATGTTGCCAGACGATTCAACTATGACTTGATATGACCCAGAGTATTGAGGTGTGAATTCAATCTTGGCAATACCATTCACTGTGGTCAGGGCTACCCAATTTGTAAATGTTCCAAGTTTTACGGGCTGACCAAGATAATTAAGATAGACACGTACCTGCAAACCATCAATAGGACCACCCAAGTCATCAATGCATTCTATACTGATGTTCAAATTGCCTCCGAGAGAGGCCGGTGCTGGCTCTAATTCTACGGCAAGTGTGCAGTGTGTTTTGACAACAATCTCTTCCTGAGTTTCACCGCCAATCAGGAGTTGGTCTTCAGAAGGCGCGACTCGAATTGTAAGAACTCCAATCACGTCTGTGGGAGTATAAGAACTAACTGCGAATCCAGATGTATTCGTGAAAGCCACCTGCGACCAAATCGAAACTAGGTCTACATCAAGGACCTCGAATAGGACTTCAATACCTGAAGGGCTCGTCGAGGAAGTTATTTGGTAAATGAAGACAGAGGTATTCCCAAGGTCCAAGACATCGGGCTGAATTTGCAAAACCCCGCTAACTTGCTCCATTATTGAAATCGATGATTGAATCAAGCCTGCAAGAACATATGAATCTCCTGAGTAGCTTAACTCAACTATAGCGATTCCTCGTTGATTAGGAGTCCAGTGGATTGTCGACAAACCAGTAGTAGAAGGCAAAAGGGATTCAAAAACGGTGTTTCCATCAACGGAAATCACAATCCGGAGATTCCTGCCCGAAAGCCATTGATCTAGCCCATCAAGTATTCCTATTTGAATAGTGACCTGTGAGCCGAGTAGGGCTGTAGGAGATAGGGTGAGTATTAGCACAGGATCTGTTAGCACTCTTTGAACAACTTGACTACTGGTTGAGTTGTTCAATCCTGTACCCTGATAGATTACAAGAATAATGAAATCACCCAGATTGTTGAATGTATAGGCAAATGCACAGGTCCCATCATATCCAGTTGTACGAGTTCCTGACAAGATTATGGTTCCATTTGATATCTTCACAAAGTATTGGATAGTTGCTCCATTCATAGGTGTGGAATTCCAATCTACAAGAAATGCCTGGAATCCTACAGTTGTACCTTGATCAACAGGGAGACCATTAAAATCAATGCTAATCGTTGTTCTTCCCAAAACACTGTATAGGCGCTGAGTATCACACGCAAGGATCCATCCCTGAGCGGCAATGGATACTTGAATTGATAATATACCTGGTGAGTTCAGATTAGTTGAGTGGAGTACAATACCATTTGATGGTGTAGTGTTGTATTTATCAATTATAATCAATCCATCAAGCAAAACAAGGGTATAAACATCTATACCCTCGATTGGATTTGCTGTTGTATCAACAACTGCAACTGAAATTGCACTGGTTGATGGGGCAATTGCATCATCGAGAAGCTGAATTGAAACGATTACGGCTTCATACACTCCGATGTAGCACAAACACAATGCACTGGAATAAATCGGAGTCTGCTGACTGGAGAGGCTAATGCTATTTTGCCCTCTAACTGTTGGTATCCAGGAAATGTTAAGAAAACCTCCGGCCGTATTGCCAGATGTTGAGAAAACAATACTCCCTTGCGGGTCTCTGACCACAAACATGATCTGAAGACCACTAACTCCTGCTCCCAGATGATTACTAGCCTGTATCAGGCTCCATCCTCCAGCGCCCACTTCATACCCGGAAGAACCAGCAATAGAGAGAGTAACAGGTACCCGGAGAAAACTCTGCATGGAGTCTTGAACAGATTGTCTTGAAGAAGAACCAGCATATTCCAGCAGTATTTGATAGGAACCAGGACTTGCGGCCTTCCACTGGTAGGAGCAACCCCCAGTTGTGTTCGTCGTCAGAGTTGTATCAATAATTGTTGTTGATGGAACGTAAACAATTCTCAAAGATACAGGCACACCAATAACAGGTGCTCCCTCAGAGTCTTGAAGAATTGCCCAGATAGTCCAAGTGGTGTTGATTAGGCCATCTGATGGAATTCCTCCAGATGATAGAGTGCTGGAGGACCAGGAAATGACAATAACGCTGGTTGAAGTTTCAATCAGATATCCTGAGCCATAGAAAGTTGCATTGAAGAGATAATTTCCATTCTCGCTCAGGAGAATATACAAGGATATCTGTCCTGTGCTATTTGATACGAGGAAGCCATCATACAATACACTCATTGATGGAGATAAAACACGTACATGCAAATTCAGATTTGCGAGATATTCTCCATTCGGTGTCGATATAGATGAGCTGAATTTTACAGTGTCATATTGACTATACAGTCCAGCAACATCCCAGTGAATTTCAGTATTCTCAAATACACCAATAGATCCAATAAATGAAGAACTCTCCAATGTGCCATTTCTTTGAAATATGAGCCTGAATGAATAGTTGCCTCTAGCTGAGGGAATCCATTGAAATTCTCCGCCTAGTGAAGTTGAGATCAGGGTATCAGTATGGATTATTTGATGGGACGAATCTTCTACCAGCAGTCCCACACTTTGGCCGGGAATCAATGTTCCATTCTCTTGGAAATGGAGAGACCATGAGATATTCACATAATTGTCAACAGTACCAATGAGCGCTTCAGTGGCGGTGATGTAGGTTAGATACGCCGCCTGAATGGAAACAGGTTTCTGCAATTCCAAAATGTCACATAACGAGTTGTTAAGATATACGGTGATGTTGTGGTCTCCAGAACTGAAATCATCTGTAGGTATAGAGAAGGAGAACGGACTTGAAACATAGTATGTCCATTGCTGATATTGAGAAAGATCGCCGAGTCGAATAATCACCTGTGTGGTTCCAGCATCAGCTCCCGATTCGAGATTCCATGTTGCCGTCCCATTTATCTGGTCACCCTGAAACACGCTGAGAGTTTCGAGTGAAAGACTTCCTACGAGCACTCCCTCGATGACCAACATCGCACGGTCATATGACCTGGATGAGCTTCGATCCCAGACCATCAGGGAAATATTATGAGGCCCTAGAACCGAAAATCCACCTGGAATTTCCAGAGATATTGTGTCGGTATTCGCTACATTCTTGAACTCGGTCCATTCATCGAAGGCCCACACGTAGACAGTATGCATTGCCAACGGTGATGATATGGAAATGAAAATATCCGCTAGAGTACCTTCTTCAGTCGTTGGATTCACTGATGCATTAATTATTGAGCCATCAGGTGCAAACAGGGCAGGTCGGAGACCAAGGATTGAAAGCATTTCCAATACACCTGCTGTGTAAATTGGCTGCCAGAGCGGAGTGGAGTTTAGCCAGCCATCTGAAAATGGCGCAGGACCTAGAGCATCAAGAATCTGCTGTCTATCTATAATTTCAAGACTTATGGGATACGAAGTGTTTAGAAGTGCAAGGGCTGCAACATCCCTACTCAGAGCCCATAGATCATCATATTGGATTCTCGAAGCAATAGTTGCGCCAATCTCAGAAGCCATCATAGAATCAATGATTCCAAGGCGGAGAGCGGCTCTCGTACTCAGCCAGTCTATTGAAGACTTGTCCGCAGCAAATGGAAGAACAGTCCATCCAGATGAATCCCAAGTACCGGAGGAGTACTCTGAGAGCAATGCCGTCTCTAATGCACTTCGATACTGTATCGTATCGAGAGAGCCTATTAGATAGAGGGCTTCGATTGCAGCAACACTACTTTGCATGTGGGCTGTACCACCAAGCGATGCTGGCTTATAGTGGCCTGAGATTTGCTGACATTGAGCCAAGTAGCTCACTGCATCTCCAATGACATCGCCTGAGATTGTACTGCCTGTAGATGACAATGCTGACAAACCAAAATAATGCGACCATACTCCTTTTGCATTGTACTGATCAATCCAATACTCACGTGCCAAATAGGCTGAAAGATTATTCCACAGAGGATACTGAGCCCAGGAAGAAAAAAGCGACAAGTACAACTCAACAGCTTGGTTATCTACAATACTTCCACCATGTGACCACCTTGATATTTCAGACATCCAGCTACTCCACATCAAAGAAGGCGTGATCTCCATTCCTTCAAATCCAACTGGTGTTTCTATTGACTGAACATAGGAGGCAATGCCTACTGGAAGCAATCCCTCGGATATTTCTAGAATTTCCATACTTAGCGCAACTGCACTTGTTTCTTCGGTTTTGCCAATAATATCACTTACTGCTGAATCAAAACCAAAACCTCCAGAGGGAAGCTGATTCTGAAGAAGCCAATTCAGGCCATTGGTTCGATTCTCTGAACTAAGAGTTCCAAGCATCTCAAGAGTCAGTAATGCAGAGGCTGTTCCAAGCAATGGCTCCGAACCAGCCAATATTGAGTTATCAAAAGACCCATCCGCATTGGAGGTACGAGACAGAATCCAACTAGTTAGCTTTGCAGGATCATCATGTATTTCGCCAAGATAATCCAGTGCAAGGACATACTTCGCGGCATAGGAATTCATCGGAGCCGCTGACGATGGGTTAAACGAAACTCCGCCCCATAAGTCAGGATTGGATGTGTCACTTAGCGTTACAACACATTCTCGTAGCCAGTTTTCTAGATTGACAGTATTGATGCCTGACAGAGAGCCTGATAGGCTTAAGGCTTCGATAGCATAGTACGTTGAGGTCAGGCTGTTTTCAAACCCCCCCTCTGGGGCTTGTCTTGAAGTGATATAGGAAACAACTTCCGTCTTGCTGAATGACGAGCTTAGCCCAAATGCCTCCATAATCCAAAGACCCTGAGCTGTACTCTTCAATGATATTACGCCTTGTGATGCAAGGTTCATGAATCCTGCCTCACTTCCGAGATCTTGATACAGGCTACCTAAGAGATCTAGAACTAGTGTGCTATGTGATGATGACCAAGTTAGCCATGCTGATACATTTAGAATAGCTTTCATGGAGCGAATTGCATCATATGCAATATCTAGAGAAGGTTCGTGAAAATACTCGAAACCTCCAGTGAGGACACCTTGAGATTGTGCCTGAGAGATTGCATCTAGGGTAGGAGTTTCACGCAGAGTTGTTGCATATGAAATTGTATTTACAAAAAGGGCTTTCCCTGAGGAAGTCCACATGTTTGGATCTTCAGGACCAAAGAGGAGCAAATCTAATGGCCATGAATCATAACGCAGTGGAGATATATCCAGAGATTGTGCACTTCCGATGAGATCTACGATTCGTGATTTTTCTGATTGAATCTTGGTAACTGGCAACGAAACAGACTCAGTTGTAAGAAGAGTCCCGTTTGAGATTAAATAGGGCATTGAAAGGAAGACCGCTCCGGTGAACGCGGGTGTGGTGAAGAGATAATGTGACGCCGGAGCGGTCAAAAGGGGTGAATTCTCGCCTTTTAGAATAGGAAGTAACCAAGCTGATTGTCCAACCAAAATAACGGGTTTATCGATTTGTACTAAGTAGGACAGAAATGTACTGGAGACTAGAGAACCATTTTCAGAGCCTAGACTACCATCGATTATCACAGCAATCGCATCATCCAGCGGCGTAGGATTCAGCAAAAGCTCGGAAACTTCGTGCAGCTCCGCAACAATTCCTTCTGATTTGCAGAGTTGCAAAAGTGCCTCACCATGCGCCTCCACGCTCTGACCAGAATACTGAATGATGATGTACGTGCCTAACGAAACATGCACTCCAGAAGTGGCAGAAGTCGCAAAAGGAGCCGACATTGGGGACATGGTGTTATCGAGTGGTATTGTGCCGGCACTTCCGATGCTATTAGTTGGTGAGACTGAGAATGACAAAAGAATTGTCATGAAGACCACCAATGCAACAATATGAGCACTCCTCATTTGCATTTTCACACTCCTGAGGGGTTCCCGGCCTTGGGCGGAGAACGGGCGTCTGCATTAGATTGACACTGTTGGCATGCATCAACGTCGGGGGATGCTCCAACCCAGGCCGGGCTCTTTTTTGACCTCACAGGAATCCCCCCATTAGTTGCCAGTATATGATTGCAAAGCCTGCAACCACCAATACCAGCTCAAGTGATCCACTTCTAGGACGCTGCTTTAGGGCTGACAGTACCAATCCAGCATCGCCACTACGCAGAGAGCTATTGTAGAAAACTCCACACGCCACGTAAATGCAAATTGCTGTCCATGCAAGGTCAAGTATTAATGCAAATGGAAGTATCAGCAGTGTTAGGGCCACAAAAACTGAGAGTACAACATTTGCATAAAGCGCGAGGATAAGAACAGATACTCTTGGGGGATGCTCCACCTGAATAAACAAGTTTAGCTCTCCATATGTTGTAGAGCCGCTAATGCGGTCGATCTTGATTCCTGCAATCCGAGATACTGCATAGCGAATCCCCGTATAGATTAGAGTACCTGGGAGAAATACTACAGATAGAAAGGTCATCAGAGGATTTCTGAACCAGTCTTCAAATTCCCTCTTCTGACCTTTTAATAGTAACAGACCCCGTATTAGCGTGACAATCACCAGAATTGGCGGTGTCCACTGTACAGCAAAGTAAAGGTTCCCTATCACTAGTGTTACTATATCAATCTGCATCCCTTTGTTCACCTCGGGGATGAAAGGATTTCATCCCTCTATGACATCGCTCACTATCTACAACTCCATCAGTGTAAAACTAGGTTTCTTATGCTAGGTTTGAGAAGATAGAATCATTGAAATCGATTATAAAGGTCTATAATTGCTTCTTGCACAAATTAAAGCATAATAATAACCTTTTTTACATATGATAAAGTTATAAGCCATTATAACATGTTAATATACTATCAAGTTGGTGCAGTGAGCAGATATAGTGTTGACAAAAATGGGGAAATCAGTAGAGAGCTACCTCAATATGAAGAGTAGATATTTCACTGACGAACATATCATCAAGAATCTCATCGGCAGCAAAACTGCAAAGCCACCAAAACTCGACATCCTGAAACTGGAGAAACGCGTAGGCCTTCCGGCTATACCAAAAGGAGCTGCGCGTGAGAGTGACATTTCAAGAGGACTCGGAAACCCATCTGCCGTTGGACTGACCTTGAGCGATTCGACTTTCCATGGCCAGGTAAAATCCCTGATTCCGGAGTTTCTTTCTGAGTTTGAATCTAGTCTTGTCTATTTCGCCAAACGAGCCATCTTGGGAAACCTACCAAGGAGCGCATCGTGGCTCACGAACCAACAAGACATTGATTATCTGACCGCTGCATTATTCGTGATTCATATGATCGGAATAGGCACAGACAACAGAGTAGATTGGATAAGACTAATGCATGAGCCAAGAGAGGGCCCTACAGGTCGTACTCGTTTTGAAAGACTCATACCTAGAGTAGATTCATCTCTGATACCGGACAATCCTCCATTTGTAAGTCATTCTAAAGAAAGAATTATGGCATTGAATTATGCTCCGCTTGTTGAGATTTGCAGAGCGCTCTCTTCTCACACGAAGCCTCATCTATTAACCAGAGTCGAAGTTTCAAAGATACTCAATATGCCATGGAATACTGCAAGATACCGAATAGCTCTCATAGATCTGTTGCTCTCTGAGAATTTCATACCTGTATATAGGAATCTGGGATTGAAACGCAGATGGATTCTAACTCGGGAACGGAAGAAGCTGGATGCTTCTCCAGGGCTTCTTCAGAGATTGAAGTTAAGATATGGCGAGTTTGGGGCAGCATTTGTGTATGCGGAAAAGGATGAATCAGAAGGACCTTGGCGTTTGTCCCTTGGAGCGAAACAATACGTGACTGAGAATGAAACCATTTCATTTAGAATGGACTTATACAATCAGAAAGAGCGACATTGGATTTTCAGGCCATGGGAGAATCCTGAAAGTTGGATGAAAAAGCCAAACATTTGGAATGGTGACAACACAAAGTGGTTGGTCAGAAAAACTGATGTGATCACCAAAAATGGGGATCTTTTGAAACCTCAAAAGATGCGCTTATTTTCATCATTACTGGCAAATCGAGGTTCTTTGACCTATAGAAAAATGCTTCTCGGACTTCTTGGATCTAAGAGCACAACCATGAAGCAAAGAACTGACACCCTTTGTTCAGAAGGAGCACTAACTGTTCTATATCACCCTTCGCTTGATTATGCAGGACTACCTGAAGGAATCCTTGTGGCGATCTCCGGACTCGAGAAGAAATCATTGAGTGCCATTTCAAAATGGTTCATGGGATCGATGCCTTACTTGCATATGTTCGATGGGCAGAAGGGAGACTTCCTAGCAATAATTCGACTCCCTGAATTCAGCACAGGAATTACCATTAGTTTTCTGAATGAGTTTCTTCAAAGCAAGGAGCTGGGCTTCCGAATTGAAACTCCATTTCACATCAACTCAATTGAAGAGTCAAGAACATATGATTTGACAATGACGAGCAAACTGTTCGATGAAAAAAAGAGAGTTTGGCTTGATTCCTGGAAACATTGATTATTTCCCTTTTTCCGATGATGAACGAAGTTGCTGAATATACCTTAGCCAGACAAGCCTTCTGCTGCACATCCCTCTAGAGCATCCATAATACGTGTAGTCTTGACATTCAATACAGGGGAACTCAGGTAGGCTCTTCAGAGTTCTAGCCATTTTATCACACCCACTGCTCAAGAGTTGTTTGCTCCTTTCCAAAATCCTTCCATAATTTCAAAATATGATTTGACTGCCTTTCTGCGTTCTCTTGGCCTATAATAGGTTCCAATAGGTGAATCAGTTTCGGAACCAAAGGAGGATTCAGATTGGTGATTACTCCATTTAATGAAATATAATTTGCTTCTTCAAACATAGATCTTGCATTGACATAGCCTTCAATTTCAGATTTTGAATATCCCTTTGAGCGAAGTAGGCCAACTAAACCACCATATCTCTGAAGAAGTACCACTCCTTTACGAGGGCCGACACCTTTGACTCCATCTCTATGAAAATCACACCCACAGATAATTGCCAAATCCCGAAGATAATCCAAGGGCAGATCAACTGATTCCTGGAGATCCTTGAGCGTACATCTCTCAATCAATCCGTTACCAAACTGAATGGTTCGAGTAACATGAGGACTTCCGAAGAGAAGAGCATCTAAATCATTTGAAAGAACTGTACCTACTAGACTCTCTCGACACATAACCGCCGCCATCATTTCTGCTTCAGATGGCGCAGTGACCTGCGGAACGCCGATTGCATTGCATAGATCCTTGAGATAGTTCACCGCGAAGTACCATCGAAGCGCTCTACTCTCCACCAACTGTTCTGCAATTCTAGCGTCATTGATATTGTGGGACTCTGAGAATTGATGATACAATAGGGAAGCTGCTTGAAGTAAGGAAGGATTTGAGGGTCTCTTCAAATTCTCCGGAGGACCATCGAAAACGAATACTGGTAGTATCTTCATGGCAAGGCTGGATCGAATAGTACTAAATGCAAGAGAGATTTGAGCGGTAGGAATTCTCTCAATACTCAGCTTTGCCTGATACTCGAATGCCTGTACTCTTCTTGTCAGGTAATTAGGCGCATCTATTGCCATGCTACGAGGCCGAAATTCATCATATGGTACCCATCGCCACGGTACGAAATCCCAATTTTTCACACCCACTAGTGTCACAACCTAGGCTGCCTTCAAAGAACGAATTCCCCTGTGTCCTAGCCGTACAATAACACCACCGGGATTAGGTATGATAGGTGTCCTCTCCACACATACCTTGACACCCTCATTAATTTCACTAAGGGTACTTACACCTATTACCGTATCAACAGCATGTTCAATCACATTCCCCCCAATAGGGCGTGATTCACCTGTTAACCAATTACGAGCTGAATGGTCAGTCAGCATCATATGTATATTAGTATCAAGCACTACGCCTCTAACGACTTCCAGAGTCCTAAAGAGTTCTCTCTGGCGTTCCTTCGTTCCAGGGGGCCTACTCATGTTTAGCACGCTAGTTAGACTATCTAGCACAATCACTGCAATACTATCGATCCCTTGGCTTTGGACCACCAAATCTTCAACATCCGTTAGGTTGAACACAGATCCAATCTTGATTCTATGAAGGCTTTGATTCGAGTCGGTGCCGCACAGAACTCGTCCAAGCTGTGGGCTGAAATTTGATCCAGAATCGAGATAGATAGCGTTTCTGTTTGCCATAGCGGCACCGATGACAACTGAATGTGCAATTGCAGTAAGCGGAAAGCGTTCTTCTCCATGAACGACGCTCATCTGACCTGGAAGTATGATGCGTCCAATGATATTATCAAGAACTCTGGGTTTCAATTTAAATAAGGGAGCTGAGCTCACTTCGATTTCGTCTAGACTCTTTGATTCAATTGGCAGCCTGCTCACCCCCTGCTTGAGACAGCATTAATGAAATAGTTCCAAGGTCACGTCCCAATATGATGCGTTCGAGGAATTCTGAGGGAATGTCTTTTGCCTCAATACCCGGAACACTTTCACGTCTAGTAACTGCACGTAATCCATCCGGATGAGGAAATATCATCAAACGCTCTGGTTGCTGTTTAAGCAGAACTTCAACTGATTTCTCATTAACCGCCAAAACATAGTCAGACATTTCCAGACCATCATGAACATCGAGAAGAGGCATTAATAGGACAGCCTTCCTCAATAAAGGTGAAGTCTGTTCAATCTCACTTACACCTGCATCAGCCAAGACCTTTTTGACTTGCTGGCTCAATCCGATGCCTCCCTTCTCTCTTATTATTAATACATCGATGAATTCGAAGTGTGAGAGGATAGCTGGTAGTAGAGGCCTGTCGCGTAATACGGAAACTACTTTGCCAAAAGAACCTCTTGGCAACAGAAGGACATCCAGCTTCTGACGTGTTATAAATGCCCACATAGCCAAGTCGTAATCTAGACCAGTTCGAAGCCCATTACTCCTGAAGGCAACAGCCAAATCCGCTGCAAGGTGCAAGCGTTCTTTGAGCTCAGTTGGATCTCTAACAATCATGCAGCCAAGAACCGAAAAGCCCGCACCCGCCAGTGAGATTAAGAGTCCGTAGGGAAGAAGTCCGACTAATAGTACGAAGAAAAGATACACCACCGTGCCCCATGCTGTCACATCTAAGAGAGTTTCAATGATAGGAGACTTTGGATTATAGAGTGACACAACTCGCTGCATTACCAGTGTGACTCCCACCACTGCAAGGAAAGGCATTACATTACCCAATCGCATGCTTACAACAACCCAGCTGACAGAGCCTAGGATTTGTGATGCCATTATTATAGCCACACCGGCGATTATCCCATAGCTAAATAGACGAAAGAATGTCCCTCTGAACATCATGAAGCCTCCATTGATACCCTTGATATACTGAATGATACCCCACCTGATGAAGAAAGGTGAAGATTGCCAATATGCTCACGGGGTGACCCATCTGCACTTGCAGTATAGATTTGGGAGACCTGACTTCCAGATCTTCTTTCCAGTATTAGATTAATATCTGCCCAGGAATCCAGCTTCTCATGATATACCGCCCGAACACCCATCTCTGATTCTCTGGTTTCGCTAATGAGCAAAATGCATAGATTCTTGGTCATACATAATCCGGCTAGAGTAGGCAGAGCTTCTTCAAACAATGACTGACCCCAAAGTATCTTTTCCTTGCGTGACATATCTAAAACTCTTGTAATCGAATCTATCACTACCATTCCGGTATTATTCCGGAGTCTACGGGCTGTGTCCAATATCGCGGATTTTGTTTCAGATGCATTGGCTACTTGAGTGATAGTTAGATTAGATTCTATTCCTCCGTAGTACGCCATATTGTTTTTCAGATGTACAAGGAAACCAATCTTACCATCTGTAGAGAGCCAGTCAATGTGACGAGTCCTTGACCTGGAAGAAGCCAATGCAGCGGCAAATAGAGTCTTCCCTGACCCAGGACTTCCGGCAACGTGTATTATGCCGTTTGTATTGGCAAGTGTAGCAATATATTCATCAGTCAGATGTAGCATCCTCCTCAACTTGCCTGTGCTTTGAGAGAGCTTCAGTGCTGGAGTGTGATTCAGCAATGCTGGCTAGTACATCCAACGCAGTAGGTTCCACATCGCCCTTCCTGGAATCACCTCGAACGATCTCAGATAGCTCATCCAATTGATTGGCAACTGAGATAGTGTCATCCTCAACGCCATCGTACTCTTCAGTTGGGCGGGTTTTCGCCTCTATCTCTGGGATTTCATCTAACACATGTTCTGCGTCAGCAGTCGAGATTTCTTGGACAAGCCAATCATCTTCCTCTGGATCGTTCTGGATTTCGCCGGCGGGATGCTCACTTATCTCTCTATCAAGAAATTTGAGGTTCTCCTTCATTGCTCTGGAATTCATCAGATCATCTATCCGATCCTTTACAGAAGGTCTTAGAATTCCTGAATTGTATAGGGTGTCTGTAAGCATAGTTGAGTGCTTCAGAATTTCATCTTCAGTTAATGGCGATAATATGTGATTGCTAAAAGCGACGTAAGAGATGGCTAGTTCAGATTCGTCCAATTCAGTTCCAAGTGAGTTGAAGAGTCCTGCAAATTTGGATAGACCATCATCACCCAAGGATTCCACTCTACTTGTAGAATGTCGAACGCATTCATCTAAAACAAGACACGCGGCACTCACTGCGCTGTCATAATCGCCTACAGAAATTGAACCGGCAACAGATGCCATGAGAGGCGAAACTACAAAACTCAGATCCTGCTGTGTGCGTAGTTTTTCCTTGTTTATCTCAATGCTTTGGTTAATTCTATGCCCATCCCCGACTTTGTTAACCTTGATGGTTTCTGTTTGAATAATATCCAGGAATTCATCTAGCCTCCTCCGAGAACTAAAGAGCAACCATGCTCCAGCCGCAATTCCAAGTATGCTAGCTCCAATTGGCAATACCATGGAACCCTCACCTTGAAACAAAACACCAAGAATAGAAACCGCTCCAATAATGGATAGCATGGTGGCAAGAATCCCAAACCACGCCTGTTTCATGCTCTCATCAAGAATATCCCATTTTTCACGTATGACACGATTCTGCATCTCCGAGAGAGAAGCCCTCATATCACTGCGCCGTGCCAAGAGAAAATCATCAGCATTTAAAATCCGGCTTGATTCGGTTAGCCAAGTCAAATCAACACCGGGGCGAGTTTCACTCACAATGACATAGACAGTTTTGGTTAGATGAATAAGAGAGCCCTTATGATTAGGTCCTGCTCGCAGCATTTGCAGACTGATTCGTCCTTTGCTTGTGAGTTTAGTGACTTCTTTGACACTGTCATCCAAATGAACGTCTTTGAGAGCAGACACAATGGTGCGATTGAGAGTTTCTAGGACGGCTGCTTGCATAGCAATAGTTGCCTTGCCAAATGATGCTCGTCTCAGATCAAGTACATATGCCAAATCCAAATGTACTCCTCTTCTATCGGGGATTCCCTCCGTTAGAACACCTAAGACAATGCCATTAGGATACGTTGAAATCCTATGACCAGTTGCACTTAGAGCCCTGACTATGTCGTAGTCTTCTGTACCGCCAATAGTGGCGGTGCCTTCTCTTTCCAAAGTGTCTTCGTTTTTCTCAACCGTGGAGGTTTCATCAGTTATTACCATCATCATCACCTGCAAAACGTGTATCTAATTCCTCCCAGAGGGATTGCGCCTGGCCAGCCACAAAAGACAGGTTTCCCTCTCTGGCAATTGCAGCAATTGCACTCAACAGCCAACGGGCCTTCTCCAATAGAGATAGCAGATCTCCTATGGGGAGTCCGAGCTGCTCCGCCATATCCTGTGTATGTATTCGTGTTGTGGCTGCCATTGCAACCATAAAGTCGAATTGCTCATCTAAGGCCAAGTTGCCTTCTATCGACACAAGATGCCTTAGCAGAGAGAGTAATGTAGTTGTATCATCAACAAAAGGAATCATTGCAAGTAGCTCCCTTGCTGTTCGAATGCGAAGGTATAGCCTGCTTACTAATCGCCCCAACCGGGTGACACGAACCTTGCCACCATCTGCCCCTTCAATGAATGCAAGTCGCCTAAGAACCCCTGACGGACTTGACTCGCTGAGTGACAGTGGTATGACATGATCTGCGTAGATCTTATGCTCAGTAATTGCGGCTATCCCAAGGATGACTAAGTGCGAACACAAGACCCCATTTTCATCAAGAGGTCTTCCGCAGGAGCACATTGGACCCTCAATAGCACCGCTTCTCTGGCTCCTCGAGGAAAAGCGGCAAGTAGCATTATCCCCACCCTTTTGGGTCACAATGCCTCCTATTACAGAATCGTGTGCCTCTCTGATACGAACTGTTCCAAGGACGCCTGCTCTAGCGGCTCTTAGTGAATCTGATAATGAATGCTTCTCAAGTACTGAAATTGCATCTATGTCCCCGAGATGAACGAGTCTCATCGGTGATCCTGAATTTCTAACTGCCTGGTGAATAAGAAAGGTATCAGCCAGAAATCCATCTTCAATATCCTGAAGACTTGCTTCACCAAGTAAATCTAGAGCAACTAGGAGCTGTTCCTGCACAGATTCGGAATCCGAAAGAGCACTCCTTAGGATTTCGTACCTCGGTTCAAGAATCTCCCGACCTGTTGACTCATCATGGTGTGTATAGAAGCATCTTTGTTTTATCTCGATTGCCTGCCCTTTATTATCTGCTACAATGATTCCAAATCCCTTTGCATCAAGTCCAGGTCGACCTGCTCGCCCCAACATTTGATGTATTTGATTTGATGATAGAAGTTCCTTATAATCTACAGGAGATCTAGGGTTCGCAATGATAACACTTCGAGCTGGGAGGTTCATCCCTGATGAAAGCGTAGTTGTTGCACATATCACTCTAATTTGCCCCTGTCTGAAAAGCCCTTCAATCAACCGTCTGGCAGATATTCCAAGACCTGCATGGTGGTATGCAATTCCTTCGTGAAGTACCTCTCTCAAATCCTTGGGGAGCGCAACCCCCCAATGTTCCACTGATGATAACTCAGATTGAAGGAATGCCCTCTCATTTGAAGTCAGTTGCTTTCCGACATGCGGAGCCAGCCTTTTTGCTTCAGCTTCTGCCTCTCTTCTAGTTCTCTGAAATACAATGACTTGTCCATTTTTCTGCACTGTAGTCATGGTATAGAGCTGCACTGCCTCATCGCGATGAACCTTGGGAACAACTGAGCAGATCAGAGGTATCGGTCTCTCAGAAGATTCTATTAGTTCGCAACCTAGCCATTCACTTAGCTGTTCAGGCATTCCGATTGTAGCTGAAAGAGCAACAATCTGCAAATTTTCAACAATCTTGCGAAGACGTATAATGACTGATTCAAGTCGCGCACCCCTGACGGGTTCTGAGATGGACTGCACCTCATCTATTACAATGGTTCCAATCTCTTCAATCCATTTTACTCGGTGACGAAGAAGAGAGTCTGTCCTTTCATAGGTAGTAACGAGTATATCATATTCAGAGAGGTCTTCACTTTCCGAAAAACAGTCACCAGTACTCAGTCCTACTCGAATATTCTTTGGCTCATACCTGCTCTTTAGGACTTCATAGATTTGACTGGCTAAGGCACGTAATGGGACAATGTATAGCCCTCTCTTTCCTGCAGAGATTGACCTTAGAAGGGCCATCTCTCCGATGAGTGTTTTTCCGGAACCTGTTGGGCTGGAGATAAGAATACTCTGCCCCTCCAGGAGACCTTTGTCCACAGCGTCTCTTTGAATACCTCTGGGTTGCAATCCAATGTGATCAAGAATCTTATGCACCCGAGCAGAAATATCCATATAGCTTGTCATTTTCCTGCACTCACCTCTCGATCTTTCTGTCTGAGAGCCATAGTACCTTTCATGGTTAGGCGGTAATTCTTGTATGAAACACCACTATGTTGTTCGTGACCTTCAAGTATGAAACTAGCGTCCTTCAGACGGATTAGAATACCTTCAACATCACCTTCTCCGCCACTAGCCGATATGAATCGTCTGACAGCTTCCTCTGTCAATGGCTCATACCTCTCTAGAAGTCTGAGAACTCTTAGGTTCAAATCAGAGGCTTCAGTACCATCATTGGTTGAAGGTATAGCCTGTTCCTTTTGAGAAGAAATACGAGAAATTCGCGACCTGCTCTCTTCAGGAGATATTGGTCTTAGCTCTGGTACATCCGCCAATCGGAATGGTTGAGCAGTTTCCAGTTCATTATGAACAAGCAATGCAACGCCATCCTCCATTGTCCGAAGAAAAGAGGATTCTCGGGCCGACCATCGCGCTTTGCTATGTAATCCAGTACCTATTACGCTCAGAGCAAGTCGTGATGATACTACGGCGATATCTTTCTCATCCCTCAGTCTGAATGATATGCAGGAGCTCAATAGATTCTTGACTCCTGATGATAGCATATGAGGCTGGTCGATGCTTATAATAACGGAACTCACTTTGGAGAGATTGCGAATAAGAGAATCAGTCCAAAGTGCCCTGCGTGAATACTCTGTATTTGATGTTCTAAGATTATCAGGATCATCAATGATAATTACTAAATCCCTGTCAGGTTTGCGTCCGGCTAGTTTCATGAGCATAAGATCAAAGGCAAAGAAGTCAAGCGGTGCAGAACCCAAGGACATAGAAACCACGCAAATTGGTATCGACCCCAATTTTTCGACTGAAACGGTTTGGGTTCCATAGAAAGCTCTTGCTCCAGATCCTTGGTGTAATCTCCTTAGAGCTTCAATACCAAGTAGTGATGCCTTGCTCGTGGAATTTAATTGAACAGCTGAGTCCGTCGCCTGGAGATCGGCATCATTCTCAATCCTCACATCTGCAACTGTTCGGTTTCCCAACGCAACGGCTCTTCCTAGGGCGAGTTCAAAGTCGGCTGCACTCGTGAGCGATGCGCCACTCAGACTTTCCAACGCTCTCATTAGCTGTGGAACAAATTCAGTTCGCGGGACATTATCGGAGTCGACAGGATTCAGAACCAGGTCCTTGCCCAAAGTCATTCCTATTGCGCCATCATGAAGACTTGCTAATTGAAGTGCATCATGGTGTGAGCTGAGTACAAGAACGCGCTTTCCTGAACTAAGTAGTCGTGCTGAAAGAAGCGATAGCAAATCCAGTCGATTTTGCCAACTTCCCCCGCAAACAAGAACACCATCAGATATATCTTGAAACGATAGTCCGGTAATTGGGCCTTCTTGGAGGGTGTCAGGATTCAAGACCTTTCCGAGAGGTAGGTCACTTTCTCTGGTTCGGATGTTTATTACGAATTGCCCAGGGACATTAGTTCCAACCTCTGACGACAATTCAGACCTTAATTGAACTAGCCATTCGGATAGCTCAACTCCGGTAGCGAAGTACAATGGCAAACCGTGTCCGCCTTTCATGCTAGCGAGCTTCTCATGCAAACGAGCTGCGTCGATGCGCTTCCATCCTTTTGCAGGAATCGCTCCACGGACTGCAGATTCATGAAAGCGAACATCATTGGCATCTCTTACTAATCCAATAATAGAAACATTAACGCCCCATAGACCGGAGCGATACTCCATATAGGTATGCAACTCGTCTCCGGAAAGTCCTTTGAGATATGTTTCAATCGAGGATGCAAGGTTGCGATTCTCTAAAATCCTTCCCGGATTCATTGATTCCATCGATACTGTGAGAGTGAAACCATCAGAAGTTGGCAGAGCTCTGACAAGAGAAGCAATAGTACCTTGAAGCTTTGCTCCTGCGCTCCTCAATTCTAGCCCTGTAGCAGAATACGGAATTTCACCAAGTCGTCGCAAATGACTATTGTCTCCAACGAGCGAAGGAAAGATGTAGAGCTGTTCCTTCCATGCACTCTGTGGATTGACATATTCGTGATTTGATAGATATCTTGGAATAAGCCAAAGCATTACAGACAGGAGAATGGTCAAAGCAATTACAGCGATAGGAAATGAAAGGACTGCAATGAAAGAGAGAATAACTATGGCAATAGACGATGTCCACGAATCTCGAATCTCTCTACTTGTCCATCGAACTTCACTGCTACTCGCTGGCTTTAAAGTGGATTCCTTCATCTCAGAGAGTGGATCTTGAGGAGGCTGGGAGCCCATTACAAACCCTTTACCCTTAGCCAATGGAACCACCTTCTGCAATCTGATAATGCTGGGAGAGAGCCTGAAGCATTCTTCGGAATCTTTCAGAGTACTCTTCCTTGCCTTCAAAGAGGAGCATTCGACCTATGATAAGCACTTCAGGGAGATCTCCTGGAGGTGGATTTCCATGAGCCCATAGTTTTGGATACTCGGTCAATCGAGTCCAAACATATCCATGACCAATCTCGAGGTTGTTCATTAGTTCCTCTATCTTCAGATTCCCAGGAATTGCGAGCATGGAAGTGCCACTAAGCCTTTGCATCGACCTCTATACCTCCTCTTCGAATAAGCTGAATATCAGGAACATCGGCTGTAGAAATGGGAGTGTGGGGATAGGCGGCCCGCATTGCACTCTCAAGGACGAACGCATCCTCAAGCACTTTGTCAGCCAAATCCTCAACTCTGTGAATCCCATTTGGTAGTCGAAGACTACGCCTTGATACAATGAATCCAACTCTAGTGACTGAGTTGCCCAAAGGTCTGCATAGCACAAATTCAAGCCTCCCTCCTGGTTCATTATCGTACCTGGTTGCCATTGCTGAGAACACCTTTTTCGCGGAGTGGCTCAGGTCGATTCCCAGGGGAACACTTCGAATAAGACGCAATGAACAAACCTCAACATTCCATCCTCTGATAATTCCCAAAACGCCCCGATTCCCATCCCAAAGAAGATTTGGAGTTTTGTCAATTCTTCTTACACTGAATAGCAGCAATAGAAGAGAAAGCATGCCGGCAATCGCAATTATGAGGTGATTCATATTCTGCTGAATTGATAGGCTCATGCCCCACGCAGCAGCGATAGCAGCCACCAAAATCCAATGCACGGATGAGGACTCCTTGGAAATCATACGACCTCCCTCTCAAGAATACTTAGACATGGAGAGATATCTTCAACAGGCTCCGCATCGATGGCACACCAAACCGTAAATAGCATCCAAGAAATTGCTGAAACACCCAAAGCTGTTGCAGAAACTAGTAAACCAATTCCAACCGCGAGCCATGCTAGCATTGCAGCGAGAAATAGAGCTACAGTTTTCATATTCAGTTTAACCCACTCTCCTTAAATCAAGAAACATTGTGATTGCCTTCTTCATTTCCTCAACACTATGATATGGCCAAAGATCAGAAACGATGTCATCTCCAAAGATTGAGATATGTCGTTCAAATCTATGGTCAAGAAGTACGACCACTCCCCAGTCTTCTGGAGACCTTCGTAGGCGCCCAACAAGTTGAACCACTTTGCGGACAGAAGGAATAACTGAGGAATAATAATATCCAGAGCCTTCTCCAAAACGTCGCTCATACCAGTCCTGCAATGCCCTTTGATAGCTGGTAGGCGGACTGAATGGTATCCCCACTCCGATAATCAGATCTACAAGCGACTGACCATCAATGACCAAGTCTACTCCCTCACTGAATTTTCCGCCATAGACGAGGAATACAGCCTTTGGACCTTGGTGCACTTGGTCCTGCAAATCTTCTATCCTTGCATCTCGATTCTCGACGATTCTATCTCTATATCCACAATCAATATTGTAGCTTAGAACCTGGTCCATCACATCATAACTTGGAAAAGCCACGAGAGCCGATTTCTCTGCAGGCATCGTGACAAGAGCAGCTTCAATGCGCTTGCTCAGGCCGCGCCATAGCTCAGGTCCTCTTACTGAATACTTCGTAGAAACTTCACGATCCAAAAGAACAAGTCGTGAGTTCCTTGGATATGGACTTCCCAAATCTTCTGTCAATGAGCCTCTGATACCCATAAGACTCGCATAGAGATTTGTAGGCCTGAACGTGCCAGACATAAGCAAAGCAGCTCTTGCACTGCGGAGGATTGGGGCAATCAGGCCTGCAGCATTTAAGGGGCGTATTCGGAGAATGCCATCGACCAAACGAACTTCACTTGCCCAAGAGGGATTGAGCTCAGCTGTGACATGCCAATCATCACTATCAGATGCTCGGAGTCCGGCGAATAGAAAATCAACCAATCTATCCAAAGGTGTTTCCGTTGGAACAGATTCATCACCATCAAGGATTCGTGTCTGGTCCATAAGAACGTGAATGAGTTCAGGATCTACAAACCTAGGAAGGATTTGCCATCGGTCAATCTCGAGTTCACCCTTTTTCCTTCCAATTTTGTCAAGCGAAACCATCAAGGATTCCCAGAGGAAATCTATCACTTCGGAAATCCAGGATACCCCTGTTTCCTTCTTGACAGATGCCTTATTGTCCCTGAGCCACTGCAAATCCTCCCCGCTGAGACTAGCCGCCTCGGAAGAAAGAACATGTTCTGGAAGATTGTGCGCCTCATCAACCAGTAGATCTGCATCCAAGAGACTATAACTCAAACTGGACAGAAGGGCGTTTCGAACACGTTCCTTGAAGAAGTAGGAATAAGGTCCAATTATGACTCTGCTTTGTCTTGCTGACCATCTGAGAACTTCGTAGGGGCAAACACCTGACTCCTCAGCACTATGCTCAGCTGTTTCTCGAGCAACAACACCAGAAGAAAGCAATTCATTAACTAGTGATCTGGCGGGCTCACGTATCACTGGTGTCCCTTCATCTCCTTGACGTCTGTAGAATTGCCAATAGTGAGTGCACCGCCCAGTTCTGATCATCATGGCGCAACCGCGCATGAAACCCATTGCTGAATCAGTATCCATCTCGTGACGTATAGGGCAGATGTGCTTTCTAGAAACCATACTTGTAGTCGTGATTTGGTTTCCATGCCCAAGCGCATTTCTACGAAGTAGTTCAAGTTCTTCTTCAAAAACTCTTGACTGTGAGTGAGTTCTGGTAAGAATAAACAGTCTCGAAGTAGAATCATCCGCTCTTACCGCCAAATATCCTGCTAGAGAGGCAATTGTTTTGCCGACACCGCATTCAGCAGATAGCATACCCACTATTCCCCGCGCATATGTTTCAGCGGCTATTGTTACGGCCCTATCCTGTTGTGGACGTGGCGTGTAGGGGAACCATGCAAGTGGATTCGCTATGCTTTCTCCCAATTCGTTTCCTCCACCTGCAACATCGACTCTGCTGTGTGTATTCTAAATCTGATTGAGAAGTACCGATACATTAGGTCATGGAATCTCTGCACATTAGCTGAGGAGTCAAAGCCCTTTGTGTTCGAAGCCATTCTCTCGACAATCTCGGGACTGAATCCACGTTTCATAGCTATTGACCAAAAAGTCGCTTCGACCTCTTTTGCGGTACTCAACACAAAATCGCAGATGTTCTCCACCAATTCTCGTAGAAATCTGACAGCCTCTCGCGGCAACGCTGGTATCTGGGAGGCATAAGTCGATGTAGGGACATAGAGTTGAAGACCTTCATCGCTATCCAAGTATACCTTACTTGGAACACCTCGCGTACCTCTCATGGTCTCCAGGAAAGATAGTATCCTTGGGAGCTGTGGGAGTATCGGTTTCTCCAAATCCCTCCAGTCTATTGACATGAGTACGAATAGTTCAGGATCTGGTTCTATTTCTGCCATCCTTATTACAGTGATTCGAGTTGGGGTATGACGCATGATTAGATTCACGAGTGCAATTGAATTCCGATTTGGCACGCCATGAGGAATTTGCATATGCGAGGCACTTGTTGTCATCCCAATGAACCTCCCTCAATAATGAATAGATTACCAGAATGCTCAACCAACGCACCTTCACGTTTCAGAACATCCACAAAATGGCGGGCTCGTTCTAAGTCAATTCCAGCTTCTGAACATTCGCGAAGTACTTCCGTGTAGGAGGCAGGCTGCCCCCTATTGATTTCAATTAGTGCCTCAATTATATTCAACACGCGCTTCTTTAAACCCAAGCCACGTGAAGCCCCTGTCTTTCTTTCATCCAATCTGGAAGTCAATACGAGATCCGTGAGTATGTCCTTTGCTTCATCAATAGTAGCAGCGTACAGAGTACCTTTTTCATGGAGAATTAGTCCATTACATAGGCTGCATCGGGCGTCATCCTCTTCGTTGTTTACTGCAGCAAAGCCAGAGTTTCTGCATCTTCTGCATTGATAGATTCTGAACATACCCCGGGCTTTCAAACAGCTTCAACCTCCACTTCTTCGGAATCATCATCAGAACCCTCTTCGACGTCAACTTTGGCTTCACCAAATCCAGGTCTACCTGATTTCTCAAGGACTTCAAGAACTCGAGAGCCAACATCTTTCTTCTCCTTTGCATCCTCATAGAAGCCGCCCCAACCAATTTTCAGCGACACGTCAAACTCTGGCACGCCAGCATTATCTTGAAGGGTAATTCGTCTCTCGTCATCCTTGATTCGTCTCACATAGAATCTGTAGTCGCTGGCATGACTCAGTACATGACCTCCAACAGGTGCATTTGGATTTCCGCCATAGGAGGAAATATTGGCCATCACCTGGTTTGTATAGGCAAATACAGTGCCTGTCGCAGCTGCCGTTCGCCGCATCTGATTCAGGATATTGTTCATATCCTGCTGCCTTAGTTTCAATTGTTCAAGCCCAGTATATTCTGCTCTAAAGAGACCTGTGAAAGAATCAAGTACAACAAATTTGTAGTTCTGCTCTGCACACATCTGCGGAATGCTTTCAAAAATCTCGGTGATTTGGCCTGAGAGAATGATCTCTGCCCTTCCGATATTCCCCAAAGTAACATCAGGATCCAACCCGAAACGGATGGCATTTGCCCGTATTACCCACGGTTTGAATGAAGACTCACTGTCAAGCCAAAGAACTCTGCCTCCAAAGCCGCCCTCCTCTACAGGAAGTTGAGCTCTCACCGCAAGAAATGAACACCATTGCGTTTTACCTCCTCTGGCAGGACCATAGAACTCTATAATAGAGCCCTCCTCAATCCCACCGAGAAGCGCCTCATCAAGTTTGGAGATGCCACTCTTCAAACGAGGTTTGGTCTCCATCTCATGCTCCACATCAAGTCCGGATTTAAAGCCGAACATCCCTGTGAGCATCCGCGCATTCTTAATCAACTTGGAAATTGTACCTTCTCCAAGCTTGGTCTTTTCCTGAAGCTCAACTGGATTCTGAACTGCAAGCAGCTCTGCTGTTGTGACGAAGACCTCTCTGAGCTTCTTTGCTGCTGCAGGTCCTACACCACTTACTGCCTCAAGATCAGTCAACTTTGAGAACCTCCTTCACCTGAGTTTCCACGGGGCCCCTAAGGGGAACCAACCGCATGAATCTGGATATCTCAGAAGGAGGAATCACAATCATTCCGCCAAGGAACACTGTCCGTACTCCAGCCAATTGCAGCTGTACAGCTGATGCATCTGGCGATGAGATTGGAAACAGTATACCCTGTTCAGTCACTCTCCCTGTGATGCTGATATACCCGCCAAGAGAGTCAAGAACAGAACCGTCTTCTGGAGTCTGTCCAGGCGCAATTGGTGTGATATCCAACAGCATGTCCGCAGTGTCCAAGACATCTGATAGGAACGGAGCCCAGAGATATTCTGGCTCCCAATACCTAGGCAGCCCAAGTCCAGCAATTGCTCCTGCCAACCATGTGGTATCAGTAATGTCAGACACAACAGGGAGTATCCGTCCATTCAGGTCAATAGTGTAACTCATACTACTTCCTCCTGTGCTATAATATTGAATGTTCCAACCACTTCATTCTGGGGTTGCATATCGTCGAGCCAGTTGAGAATTTCCTGAACGAGATGCTTCTCAAACTGCGTACGGCTCAGAACAGATTGCAATAGCGCCTTTGATGCTAGCCGGACCCTATCGATAGCCCTTGAGCGTGTTTCGTAATCAAGCGGTCTATACCAATCCATGGTCACATAGCCACTCTCGCCAGCAAGAAACTCTCGCCAGTCAATATTGAATGGAAGGTCCTTCTCAAGTATGTTCAGAAGAACACGAGTCCATGTAGCCCATCGGTCCATGAATCTCCAGATGTTTCTTCCCAGTTCCTCAATACTTGAGCCTTCGAAGATGAGAATGATACGTGTTGCGTCGTCACGTTCTATCGCCGATGCCGAAATCATCCGATTCTGCTGCTCAACAAGTAGTGCAATTGCTGGTATGAGTCCAGGAATGTCACATTGTCGATATGATCCATTTTGACCTTCTTTGTATCGAGGGAAGGGAGATAGAATCTCACTTCGCAATCCTGCGATCACAACCATAGACCCATCCTGTTGAAGGGTTGCCCTGGCAATGTGACGATCACTACTCTCAAACATCATTTGCATGTACAATGTCACGTCAATGTCGTGCTTGTCCTTAACACTCTCATATTGACGTGCCAAACCTGCCTCGAAGTTCCTGCATGACATCAAATTCACTCAAGGAGAATTAGTGAAGAACAAGAAAGAAAGGTGTGTTGTAACTTCACGTGGTTTAGCTATATGAACTCAAATGAGCTATATGAACTCAAATGAGTCTGCTGCGTGAATTATGGGTTTTATATATCCAATAAATCAAAAATGGACTACCATAATCCTCTATTTGCATTCAATATTTGAAAAATGGTTCAACGCATTCAAGTGAACTATCAAAAAACGCTAATATTCGTTCTTGGAGCCGCGCGTAATGTGATATATTCCTCCATACAGAGAGACCTGTTCGTATGAGATTTCAAGATTCATACGTCGGAGACCTTCACAGAGTTCATTAGCTACAAAGTAATGCTCATCCTCATCCCATAGACCTTGAAGGTTCTTGCGTGCGGTATCATGGTCCTCTAGAGTCGTGAATGAAACGTCCCCAATAAGAATGAAACCATCCGGAGTCAGATAATTCACCATTCGCGGAATCAGTTTCAAGTTTGTCTGCAAATCAAAGTGATGAAGAACATAGGCAGAAACGATTCGATCAAATCTGGTCGCTATCCTTGATGACCAGTCAGATCTTAAATCTAGATTAACCAACGTGGCCATTGGAATTCTTCTTGCAGCATGTTCAAGCATCCTTGAAGAATAATCCAGCCCCCAAATTACACAACCTGATTCGGCAAACCGACTTGCGAGAGAACCTGTGCCAATCCCAACATCCAGCACCGTCATCTCTGGGTTGGGAGATGCAATCTCATGAATTCTATCCAATAGTGCTTCATATCCAAGGAATGGAAAACCAGAGGACCAACTCTTGATAATGTCATCATATGTATCGGCCCATGCATCAAAAAGCTCGGGAGTTCTTTCGGGATTCATCGTCTTCTGGCGTCCATGATTCAAGTTATCTCTTTTCATTAATGATAATATTGCTAACAAGAGCAAGAATATTATATGTGATATCTCTGTAATCTCTAATAGGAGTTGCTCACTATTCAGCAACGAGATGTTGACAAGCTACGAGGAATTTGAGGAGCTGCTTTACAGTTGGGTTATGGAGAGCAGTTTCTCTATCCACAAACATGAGATTGTAAATCTAAATGAAGAGATAGTTGCCTGGAGTATGACTCTGGGTTCAGGTATTGCAGCAGCGGTAATCCTACTTCTCGCATTAATGCTGCTATTGAAAGGCGTCAAACCGTTGATGAATGAGATAGACATAACGTTTGGATAAAAAGGAGATTGGCCGCGTACTGCGGCCATCCTTTTCCGTACTAAATCGATTTTAGTTTTGCACGTTGATAGATAACTGCTAATAGAACTGGAACTACCAGAATCCCTGCAACACTGACATTGACGAGTGCTTCTGTAGTATCTTCTGTTGACGAACCTCGGACAGCAGGAAGGATATAGTTTAACATGAACGAATCTGTCGGGTGAGGATCCGCATCAGCGATATTGGCAGTAAAAACAACCACCAAATCATCCTCCGGTACAACATAGATTTTCTGTTCATAATGTCCATTAGCTTCATAGAATCCAAATTCTGGGAATAACCACCATTGGTAGCCGTAGTTCATATGACCTGAGACTTCCACATCAGAGTGAGTAGCCTCATATACCCAATCATATGACACTATCTCAGTGCCATTCCAAGTTCCGTTGTTCAACATCAAGTATCCAAGTCTTGCCATGTTTCTTGAGCTTAGATAGAGACCTCCATCCGTATGCAATACATTGCTCATAGGCATTGCATACCAATCATAGGAATCAATACCAATAGGACCAAACAAATACTCCTCTGCGAACTCGGTTACAGGCATGCCAGTCACTTTTTCAAGAACTGCTCCAAGTAAGACAGACATACCCGAATTATATCGCCACTGAGCACCAGGATCTCTGACCATAGGTTGGTCAAGGATATGTTGGATCGGATCAGTAGTATGCCACATCTGCTTCAGAGTGTTTCTATCATCAGTATAAGGATAATCCAGTTCTGTCCAATACATACCCTCTGTCATTGTGAGCATGTGATACAATGTGATGTTCTCCTTTCGAGAATCCAGATTGTCAATGGTACGATCAGGGAAGAAGTCAATCATCCTCTGGTTTACATTATCAAGGAATCCTTCATGCAATGCTATCCCTATTAGTGTCGAGGTGAAACTTTTAGTGACTGACTGCAGCATGTGTTTCCTTGCAGGACTGTAAATATCGTTGGGATATTCCTCCCAGACTATGTATCCACCTCGTACGACAATCACTGAGTGAATGTTGTGAGGTGTTTCTTCAATAGTCGTCATCATTGCATCTAGATAAGAAACATCTAAACCGTGATCGATGGGATCACCGGTTTGCCACTCCTCGGTTGGCCAATAATCACGGTCTAAACTTAGGAAATACTTGCTATGATTGTTTCCTTTTGCCATGGAAGGAGTTGTGAAACTCAGTAACAGCATCAGCAAGACGACTGTTAAAACAAGGAGTTTTGGATATTCATTTTTCATTATTGTCCACCTCACTAAATCACTATTGCCAGTATGAAACTTAGCCAATACAGTACTATCGTGTTTGCAACGAATATCCACTTACCTTTCTTTGAGGTATTGTAATGATTCTGTGCAAGCTTATAGCTGATTCCTAGATAGACTAGAAAAACAACAAAGATCAATGGCATCAAGACTCCAATGACTTGTGATGGTAATCCATTCAAATCAGCTGCGCCGACAGTATACTCCCCAAAAGTAATTGGATTTGATAGAATGGCTAGTTTGAAGGCTTCAGCAAAGCAGTTGAAGAGAGTACTTGCTAAGATAAGCATGGACACATGTAGGTGTAATAGAGAAGGGAGGAATGCCTCTCTTACTGATTTCCTTGCAAGTGGTATCAAGATAACAATGCAGAAGACTAGTGGTATGATAATCAAATCCTCAGCAACACCCTCGAAGAAGTAGGGATTGCCGGTAACTAATGCAGATGTATGAAATATCCAATTCCATGATTCATGGTATGTTTCAGGATATGATAAAGGCCAGAGACCATTTCCGTACCACGGAAATGTACCAGTCCAGCCTCCAGAGAAGGGTGTAGTATAGACTATTGCAGACCATAATCTAATCTCTTCTTCACCGTAGTTACTAATAGTTTGTAGAACATCGCCCATGACATGATAGTAGATTCCAATGATATTACTAAGAATGAATATACCAATAACTAGATAGATTGCCACAAGCCGGAGAGTGACTTCTCTGGATATATATCCAGACCGACCTTCTTCCGGAATTTGTTCTATGGAACCTTTTGAGAGAGACTTGAGTTCTACTGGACTTCGTGCTGAATGGAACCATCTTCTTACCCTACTGGGAGAATTCTCATCTGAGTATTTTACTATCAAAAAGGATAGAACATACATAACAACAGGGATGAGAAGGAAAAGCACTATTGCGAATAATTGGGGAACAATCATTTTAAATCAACCAGTGATTACGTTTGAATGTTGCCAAACGTTAAACAGTATTTAAACTTCTTATAAACGTAAGTTCTGAAAAGAGCTCTTTCTGGTACAAATAGAGCCGCAAAATGCCGCTGAGAATGAGAAAGTATGTTGCAATTAGTCACACTTGGTTGATTCTGCTATTCTAGCCTACCAACTAACAGAAATTGCATTCACTGGACAGACATCAATACATCTCAGACATCTTGTGCATTGGGATATATAGACAGGAGTCACCGGAGTCACCTATCGTGCATCGTCAAGAGCAAAACGAACTCCTCCTACCACGATGAGGAACGCCCTTTCTAGAGAATCAGTTTCTGTCATAGAGTTTACAGAAACTTTATGACCTAAACACAATCCAAAGAAATTGATCTCAATGACTTGCTATTTTTCACATTCACGAGTGCAGGAGTTATTTGATGGTCTCGGAATTGAAGTGACTAAAGAGAACAGGAAAATTATTGATGAGAAACTCCATGAGTGGCTAAGTGTAGAATATCCAAACTGCGCAGCGACCTGGAAGCTTATCAGAAAGAAGCTCAAAGAAGACGGCCCAGGGTTCAAGGCAAGGCTTCGTGAGGTACTAACCCCATTCATGACACAGGGCTAGCAAACTGCTGAACAAGCCACCAGATGTATTTCTTCAGCGAGCATGAAACATGAGAAGGATAAGAAACTGCTTCATTTTTGACCACTTTGATAGTGAAACCACTATTCTCTAGAAGGTTCATGATTTTCTCAACTCCCGTTTTGTCGGTAGTGAAACCCATTTTGAGTGCCCTAAGGATTTCAAAGCCGTAGGCAGTGAGCCAAAGACCTCTGAGGTCATACTCGCCGCCGAAAAAGGAAATTTCGACATTTTCCATCTCCTGCTGTCGTAAATGAAGAACAGCATCAAGCCGGGATGCCAAATCTCCATATTGAGTACAGTGTTCAATATCTAGACCGATAGTGGAACCTCCACTGTCAATGATACCCACCAACTTCTCTACAATTGCAGATGCAATCAATGCGGTAGCCTCTCTGACAGTTATCTCATTTGAGAGGCCATCAAAACATGCTCTCAGATCGGAGTCGATGTAACCAAGATGTCGTAGACCTATGGCATCTAGAAGTCCATATTGCAGTATCCGATACTCGGAGTCCCGTAGAGAAATCCTCATCAGCTTCGCAATTGGGGTCCAATCCCACCCGGGTTCCAATGGTAGTCGCCGAATTTCGTCTGAAATTGATGGCAGTGTGGGATACATAAAGGTTTGAAGGTCAAGAGTAGCATCAACGCTCAAGTAGCTATTATGTTTTAAAGATGGAAAGAGAGGAGTCAAATCGAGTTCCTTTATGTTATTTCCACCCAAATGCATCTCCTTAATTCTGGTACATAGACTCAGGGGAATGAGGTCGAGTTTTTCGAGGGAATTGAATGAAAGATCAAGAATCTCTAGCTTTGTACAAGAAGAGAGTGGTGAGAGATCAATCTGCTTTAGTTTGTTATGTTGAAGGTAGATTTCACGAAGGTTTCTCATTTTGTGAAGTGGGCTTAGATCAATTGATGCAATTCCTTTTGCAGCCAGTGACAATTCATTGCCAGTATTTGATAATTCATGAACAAATTCATGTTCATTAATGGTATAACTAATTCTAGCCTTCAAATCCCCGCCTCTGAAGAGATGCATTGAATATGCTCCATAGTGTTTGCGTGAGAGAATAAAGACTGCACATCTTTTGTATACCAAGTTACAAGTTCTACTGCACCAACTTACAATCATTTTCAAACGTAATATACTTTAGAATGCCCCATTTTTTCAAAAGAAGATTTATGAACTCTTAATTTGAGCATAAAGTATTATGAACCCCAATTGTTTAATTTTTTGGCAATTAGAGAAGGAGAATATTTCGTTGGGGAAATTTATGGCCAACTACAACCATCAATAATCTCAGGACTTACCAGTCCCTGGCAGGGAAATGGGACTGAGTGGGGTGCTACAGATGTCAATCATGAGACGACTAATTGGCGTCGTTGTGAAGAAGAGGATGAAGCTCATCAAGGAGATCATGGAGAATCCAATAGCATTGGCTGACTCCACACTGATGTCCACACTAAAGGCGAACCGGGACACTGTCTTTGGGCGCCAGTTTGGCTTTGATACGATATCTTCACCCGACGAATATCGAGCGCGAGTCCCTTTGATGGACTCGACGAAGCAAAAGGAATACTGGGAGCAAATCTACGCGAATCCGAATGGGAAGATACTCACAGCGGATCCCGTTGTTTGGTATGTTGAGAGCTCAGGGACCACAGGGAAGCCAAAGCGCTTACCGTTGACCAAGACAGGATTGAAGATGGTTGCCAAAGGCTCAATGCTCGGATTCATGGCCTTCATGGCGCAAGATCCAGAGAACACAAAACTGGTTGAGGGTGATATGGTCACTCTGGGTGCACCCGCTGTAATGGATCACATAAATGGTGTACCAGTCGGATATGCTACCGGTGTCTATTCAGAACATCAAAACCCAATCTTTGCAAGGCTCATGAAGCCTGGTGCGGCTGTGTATAACATCACAGACATGGATGAGAAGATGTGGACATACGCAAAATACCTTGTTGAGAATGATGCGACAGCCATTATGGGAATCTCTACCCTGAATATGGCGTTAATCAGGAGACTCTCTGAACAATATGGTCCTGATCTCCTTGAAGAGTATAAGGGCACAAAGTATGAGAAGAAAATAAGGGACAATCTAAGAGAAGATGGTTCGCTTGATGTCGCGGGACTGTGTCCTAACATAAAGCTCTTTGTTGCAACAGGTATCAATACGGATCCATACAAGAAATGGATTCGAAAGATGCTACCAAATGCCACGATATGGGAGATGTATGGAGGTTCTGAAGGATTTCACGGAACACAGTTGACCGAAGAACCTGATGTCTACCTTACACCTCATCTAACATACTATGAATTCATACCGATTGAGGAGGTCGATAGTGAGAATCCGACAGTGATTCCTCTCTCAGAGGTAAAGGTCGGAGAAAGGTATGAGATGGTTATCAGCAATATTCAGGGATACTATCGATATCGGCTTGGAGACCTTGTGACATTCACCAGTGTTGAACCCTATGCGATTAGGGATATTGCACGAAAAGGGAATGTTGTGAATCTCTCAGGTGAAAAACTCAGTGAGGCGCATGTCCAGAATGCTATGGCATATGCATCAGAAGTGACGGATACACGAATAACTGATTATTCAGTAGTGGGAGAAACTGACGAGATAGCTGGGAGGGGCCATTATACTATTGCAGCACTTGTTAATGGCGAAATTGACTCCGAGGCTTTTGTAAAAGCCTTTGAAGAACATATCAAACGCAACAATGAGGAGTTTAGAATTGTTCGCGATATGGAAAGTCTTGGTCGTACACAGCTGCGGATATTAAGGCAGTCACCTGTAGAAGTCAGAGCCTCTGAATTTCATATACAATCAAAACCGGTTCCCTTGACAACAGACCTTTCAGTACTTCAACTCTGTGAAGCAGAGGCCGCAGCATGAAACACCTGGACTCACTGAATTAGCACTCAATGAGTTTTAAAAAATACTTGAACGTCAAGGCTGGATCGAAGCCTTGACGCATTCTTTTTTCCTACGCATAAATTTCCTGCGAGGGAGGGGGTTCTGCTTTGACTACCTTCTTCCATGGATTTGCGACAGCCAATACAATCAGAACTGTACCAACTACTGTTGCAGTATCTGCTATGAAAGCAAGGCCAAGAGCCATTAGTGATACCTTTGATAACTGACTGAAAGCCATGAATGCCATAGCAATCAGGATAAGCCCACTGCGAACTTCCTTCAGTCGATTCGTTTTATAGGTAACAGCAAATGTAAATATCATTCCAAACATCACTACCATCATTATTGGTAGCACCATGACCATAATCATTGATGCTGACGTTCCGATTATTGTGGCGATTGTCCAGTATGCAATCAATATTGCAAGCAAGTACTTGAAGTACTTACTAAACTTGGACACCCAGATATGCAAAATGATAGTGAGGAATGGGAATACAGATCCTCCAATCACAAATGTCCGCATTTTGAATACTTCCAAGGTGTCCGGAAGAATCCCTGCATTCATTGATGATAGCATGAACATGTTAACACCTTGAAGTATAAAGGAGAATGCGAACACTAATGGCAGGTCTGTCAACAAACGAGTGGATTGCTTATACCAAATGTGTGCCAGGTAGATTCCACCAATAATGGAGATTATACCGGCGAGTATACCAGACCAATAGGTCAATTCGATTACAAGTTGCATTTTATTAGTTCTCTCCTTTAGTTTGATTATTCTCCTTGTTCCCCATTGTGGCTGAAAGATAGCCTTTCACTCTCGTACCTAGTGTTTCTGCTTGCTCCACTCTATACTTTGATGAAAATGCGAAATAGAAAGACATCATTCCAAAAAAGATCAGCATAGAGATTAAGAGGAAAATTGGGTCATTAAACACGAAATCAGGTCCTTGTGTTGAAGCATCCGGCCCGATTTTGAAATGCTCATTCAGGAAGTTAATCAGGGTATGGCATGTGATAGTTCCAATTAGTGTCTTGCCTCCTGAGAATTTTTCATAGAAGACACCCAGGAATGCACCAAGTATTCCTGATAGGAGAACCATTGATGCAAATTCAGTAAATGGTGCTCCATTTATCACGGGCCAGACTGCATGCCAAACACCAAAAATCGCTGCCGAAAGAAGAATAGCCTTACCTACTGTAACTTTTGTTTTGAAAGTGTTCTGAAGCAGGCCTCTGAACAGACTTTCTTCAAAAACTGCATTTACAAAGAAGAATATGAATGCATACCAGAGAATGTTTGGTGTGACAATGGTAAGAGTCAGGTCATATGAAGGATTGAATAGAAAGGTGTAAACCACTGAACCGATGATGTCAATGCAAAGATAGAAAGACACTCCCAATACTAGTCCGATGATTAGTTGTGCACGAAAGTGTGAATTCACAAGACCGAGCAATTTCTGCATAGATCCTCTATCATAGACTTTCCAAAGAACAAAAATCATGACCAAGAGAGGTCCTAGCTTTGATGGAAATATATTCAGCCATGTATCGCCCAAACCTAATACAAAAACATCTACAAGTCGCCAAATCAAGGCGATGGTGAACATTGCCGCTGCGAGAGGCCACAGATGGATAAATGCCCGTTCTGAGGATTTTTCCTCAGATTGCTTTACTTCTTCAACTACGATTGTCATTGGAGTATGCTCCTTCCTAGAATCTTCGAGCATCGTAGTGTATATGACTACTCAATTTAAAGTCAGAAGCAATTCCGATTTCATATGGCTTCAAGATTTCATAGAGAATTCAGGAAGGCATTTTCTTCAAGACCACTTTCCAAGCATTATTGCATCAACAAACATCTCAAGCAGAGGCCCTTCCTTTGGATATGTTACAGGCGCAAGCGTTCGAGTCCCATTCTTGAATGTTACAGATATGTCTCTCTCAGAGCAAACAATGAGGGCGGCTTTTACAGCAAGACGATTCCATGATGTCACATCCAAGGTACCTGGTTTAAGAGTAGATACTAGAAGATCAGTAAACCGATGATAGGAATCATTGGTTAGTGCACTTGCCATCAACTGGACTAATTCCAGCCGCCGTTCCTGACTGGCAGATTCCCACTCTAGTATGAGCTCGTTGGCTCTATCCCCGTCATCACTCATTGGTCCGCACTCCATTACACACAATTGGATTTTAATCATGTGCTCATGTTGTTCTACGAACGTGGATTCAAGAGATTCAATATAGCCGGAGGTTTTCTGACCGAAAATAGGCACTCATCTTTTGAGGTCTTCTCGAAGCCTACTGGCTGAGAATTCATGGAGTCGCTCCTTTGCCTCCTCGCGTTTCTCTTGATGTTTCTCTAGAAACTCCATTACACGAGGTGCAAGAATCTGCTTGCATTCGCCGCAGAGAATCTCCCCAGATCTGCACTTCTTTTCAAGATCAGCAAGTTCTTTGTCATCAGGCATGAAGAGCATGTGATAATACTTGAAGACCGAACATATTTCTGGATTTGCACCCTTCTCTCTCTGCTCCTCCGCAGTTTCTCGACCTCCTGTGAATGCAGCCATCACCTTCTTACGAGCCTGCTTGGGTGTATCAGTAGTATAGATTGCTGACATCGGATTTGAGGATGACATCTTGCCGCCTTCCTGCAAACCTGGAAGAAACTTGTTTTGTATCGATGCCGGCTTATAGTATCCTAGTTTCTCTGCAACATCACGCGTTACTCTCCAGTGAGGGTCCTGATCTATTGCACAAGGGATGATACAGGGAGTCTTGGTTCCGTATAGCCATGAATGTAAAAACGCTGGAACAGCCTGCATTGATGGGTAGAATATCCCACCAATATTCATGCTGTTCTCAAATCCGAACACAGCCCTAGCTGTTGAGAATGTCACTTTCTTTGCGACTTGGACAGCAAGTTCATACATTAGGTCGATGTGCTCGATATCTTGAAGTATGAATGTGTTCTCTGGTTCAAATCCAACTGCGATGACATCAATTGCATTTTGATAGGTAAGGCGCTTCACATCGTCGAATGTCAAATCCTGTTCAAACCAGAACTTCTCGTCATTTGTCAGCTGGAAGTATAGACGTGTATCGAATTTCTCCTGCCACCATTTGGTGAATATCCAAGGAACAAGATGACCAATGTGGACATCGCCACTCGGACCTCTTCCAGTGTAAATAATGAATTTGTTCTTCTTATCATATTCATTCAGAATCCAATCAAGGTCTCTGTGAGAGAAGAATAGTTCACGCTCTAGCATTACATGTTTTTCTCCAGTGATCTTGTAGATCCTTTTCCTGAGTTTCTCATCAATTCGTTGCGTACCAAACTCTTCGATGAGTCTGTCATAGTCGATCTTCCCCCGGACCTCCCAGGGAGTCACGACCATTTCCTCGTTGTCTTTAGACATTGGATATTCCTCTATTCATGTGGTAGCTCTGAAGCTCAAGAGGTGTAAACCAATTAAGCATGATGGTTGTTTTTGATTGTGTCAAGAATCATATCCAACATCTGTGACTAGCATCAAACCATTACTTAATTGAATAAAATCTGGATACTTAACTGGAGAAGTAATAGCTCAACCTCTTGGGTTCCTTTCGCCTGGAGAGTATAATATTACAACAATAATTAGAGATGGAGTCAGGTATGTCGAATCTCTTCAACATCATATTAGTGCAGTTTCTCAATAGGTTCAGACGATTTATTTTTGCTCTCAATGATAATTAGTGTGGGAATCTTTGCGAGTGTCATCGTAATACTACCTCTGGATTACCTTCGAAGGAAAAGGAAGATTGAGAAGACCGATGAGATAGATAAAGAGAAGGAGGAAGAGTGGGATTTCGATCTATCCGAGCTCCTAGAATAAGTAAAAGGAATATTGTTTATTGTGATGTTCATTTGTTTGACTTCGTGAAGAGTTAAATCCTTTCAGTTTGATTGCAAGATATCGAATTATTATTGGTCTGTGACCAACGATAGGGGGAAGAGAATCGATGAGAGGATTTGTATTTGCTGCATTATCAGTGCTTTTTATTGCGGCGATGGCTTCACCGCGAATCCCAATAGTAGTTACGGATAATGTTGAATCAGACCACATAGAAAGTATAGTTGAGTTTGAATACGCTCAGAGCTATACACCGATGGCTCCAATGAACATTTCCTCAAACAATGGTTTCGTGTCTTTAGGATGGAATGGGAGCGGAACTCAAGCGGATCCTTATACAATCGAGAATGTGGAAATTACTGGGGAATATTTAGCGCTTGGAATTGCTAATACAACTGCACACTTTTCTATTCGAAATTGTAGTTTTAAATCTCAAACCCATCTCCTTGCAGAAGGGATAATCCTGACTAATCTCACAGATGGTGAAATTAGCGGGTGTATATTTTCTTCATTTGATGAAGCAGTTGGTTTTAGCAACTCTCACAATACTAGTTTTTCAGGCAATATAGTACGCAATTGCTCAATAGGAGTAGGGGTTTGGATGTCATCAGGTTTAGAAATTTCACGAAATACAATTAGCAATTGCTCGACGGGCGGCTATTTCTCATACATGATAGATTCTGTTATCACAGACAATATAGTCTTTGATATGTTCTTCAATGGATTTTCATGTAGCTTCGATGGGAATGGAACGGTCTTTTCAGACAATCTATTCTATGATATCAGTACAGACATCTGGATGATGCCAGCTATTGACATTGGTTTCGCATCCTTCTGGAGAATTGAACATAATACAGTTTACAACTCCTATGTGGGAATCAGCTCGATTTGGGGTGCATCCCACTGTGTAGTCAATTCTAACAATCTAACAAACAACAATGTAGGAATTGAAATTTCGATGGCCAGTGATATGGAAGTTTCTGATAATATTGTCACCGGAGGTTATTCAGGAATTACATTGTATCAAAACGAAGCCATTGAAGTTGATAACAACACCATAGATTCAACGAGTTTCAGGGGCATTGCAATATCTTGGTCAACGAATTGTATAGTAACATCAAATCACATTTACTCACATGGACTATACATTCAAGGAATGGCACCATCAGAGTATCTTCATACTGTTTCCGGAAATCTGAATGAAGATGGAAAGCAAGTGGGTTACTTTGTAGGTCATGTGAATGAAACCATTGATGCAACAGAGTATTTCCAACTATACCTAATCAATTGCTTAAATGTAATTGTTGAGAATGGCCTCTTCAGAGATACCCAGATAGGAGTCGTCTTTGCATTCTCTGACAGTTGTACACTTCAACACAGCAATATTACTGAGAATTCGATCTCAGGGATTGAGTTCTTCTACACAACGAACTCTGAGATTTCTGATTGTGGAATTACAGATAATGGGAACCTATGGGGCAGTTGCGGAATACAGCTCTTTTTCACGAACAATACGAGAATAACTAGAAATATGATTTATAGAAATAATGGAAGTGGTATTGTACTCTACATGGGAGTTTCAAGCTTCTGCTTTATCTATAACAATTTGATTTCAAACAACACCGCCTATGGTATAGTGATTCATAGTGGAAGCAACCAGAACACAATCTATGGGAATGCAATAGGTTGGAATGACGAAGGCAACGCATTGGATGATGGAGGAAATAATAAATGGGATGATGGCGTTTCGAGTGGTAATTGGTGGAGTGACTACAATGGCACGGGAGTCTATGAGATTGATGGCTCCGCTAACTCAGTTGACAACTATCCGCTTCAATTTGAATCATGGACTGCAAAGCTTCCCATCGAAGACTCTACAGAACTGGGCATTGAGATTATCCTTGTATCCATCGGATTAGTAGGAATAGTCATTGTGATTTCGTTAATTATCCTAAAGCGTAGAAATGTAGCATAGCTGAATGTATTGTGAGAGGATTGAAATGAAAAATCCGATACTCGTAGCATTTCTAATCCTCTTCACTCTCACTCCAATCGCTGCACTAGGTCCATACTACATGACAGAAACATCCCTTGATAGAATTTCGAGTAACCAATACTTGGAGCACCTTCCAATATACATTGTAGATGACAATGACTTTTCGCTACTAGGTTTTGTCGGCTCTGGTACTGAGGCAGATCCGTACATTATTGAGAGATTTAATATATCAAATGCACCGAATGGAATTTCAATCAGTGGCACGTCAGTATACTTTGTCATCCGCGATTGCATAATCTCAGGTACGGCATCATCGGGTGCTGGAATTAGGCTTGATAGTATTGGACATGGTCGTGTTGAAAGCTGTGTGATTCAGGGCGGACAGTTTGGAGTTGAACTCCAAAATTGTGACCATATAACTGTCGTGAATAACACAATTGTTGCTTCAGGAGATTATGGATTGCGTACAAGTAACGGAGAATTTGTGAATATAAGTTCCAACAGGTTATTCGCCAACGATATTGGAATTGGGGTTAGCAGCACAGACAATTCAACTATTAAATCGAACTTGGTTTATACGAATTCCAGGATTGGTATAGAAATTGGACCCTACTCCATGTTTAATGAAATTTATTGGAATTCAATAGGATGGAACATAGGGCTCCTTAGCTTGACCGGGGAAAGAAATGCGGAAGACGATGGAGCTAACAATACATGGTATGAGAATCGATGGAGTGACCATCCACCTTTTGTTTCAGAATTATATCATATATCTGGAGATGCTAATGCAATTGATGGACGTGCTATGACTCTTCATGATGATATTGAGCCTTTGTTGTATTCAGATGTGTCGGAAACAATAGTGCAGGGGAATACAAGCGCGTTCTTAACTTGGACATTTGTGGAGAATTTTCCATTTTCTTACGAGTTGTATCACGACGGAGCTTTAGTGAGGAGAGGATATCTGGTATGGAATAAATTAGAAACCTCTCTTAGCACATTGTCTCGTGGAGAGCATAATTTCACACTAAATGTGCGTGATGGATATGGAAATTCAAATACCTCTACGAGGATATTGAATATATCGCAGCCAATAATTCTTGATTCCTATCTATTAGCTGGGTTGAGTCTTGGGTCGATACTCCTAGTATTTGTGATTTGGGAAAAGAAATTCCGCAAGTCTGTATAATTAGTCAATCTCTGATAACATCATCGAATGGAATAGATGAATTTGATTTTGTCACAAATTAAATACAAGCTCTGTGGCCACCAAAAGCTAGCTGGAATCAGAATAAATCGTTTGGAGAAGAAGCCATTGGTTTAAAGGAAAACTTAAGAAGAACACATTAAAGCCCAAGAGCTACCCTAAAAAGGGTCTTTCTATGATTTTATCGAATTGTAATCCCAGCGGTGCGGAAAAATGCGAATTGAAGATTATGAGTATGAGGAGGAAAAAACTCTCGCAAATCTCGCTCAACTTCTTGAGGAAATTGCTGAGCAGTTTAGAAATGGCAGGAAATTGGAGTTACCAATGCCAAGTTTGAAGGATGGGAAGATGGAACTCCCAATTGGTGAGCCAGTCGAAACTGGTATTGAAGTTGGGATACGCAAGCACTACATCCACGTGACGCTTGCCCTGTCTTGGCCACGACCAGAAAAGGAGGAAGCGGAAAATAGTGAGTGATGAGAAGGTTTTCAAGAGGGAACAAATGATTCAAGGCATAGTCAGTGTAATAGAGCTGCTGGAAACCGTGAGCTCATTTGTGGCAAAGCGATTATGTGAAGATTGTGAAACGGCGGAGGAAGAATGGGCAGAGAAAAAGAGCCAAATTCTGAAGCAGCTCAGGAATCTAATTGGAAAGTATGATTTTGCACGATATCTCCCAAAAGATGAAAGCGGAATTTCTGCTCAAGCCATTCTGCATCAGTTAATCAAAATTCAATATACATTCTCACAAATAGTGGTCCTGATTGATATGATTCGTGGGGAACCATTTGGGGATGTATATCTTGACTCTATAACCTCCATATCCTCAAAAATGAATCAGCAGTTGGTTGCAATAAAGAACCTTGCTAAGGAAAGCATCTCAAACAAAGAAGCTGCAATTGTAGCACTTCGCGCAGTTGAACGTCTTGAGCGCGAAATAGATGAAGATAATATTGTTATCTGCAGACAGATTTCAGTAGCAAGTGTGGATGGCGAAACCGACTTTACTTGCTACATTATGCGAAAAATAGTAAGTGAAATGGAACACATCTCGGATTATATCAAGGCAGCCGCTGAAATACTCGTGGATATCTGAGGTGCTACGTCTTGGCCGTAGAACTCTATCTGATTGCCGCAGTGCTAATAGGTGGCGCAGCTCTAGCCAAAGTTGCAGAGGAGTATAGATTTCCCTATCCAATCCCCCTCATCATAGCGGGACTTATTCTCGGACAAGCATTCACTGATTCAATCCTCCCTGAAGAATTTGGAGTGGATTTCATTGCACAGCTAACTTTGGCAACTGTCTTGTTCTATGCTGGATTGACAATGAATCTGAGAGAAACACGCCGTGCCAGGACTACGATTATTCTACTGGCAACACTAGGAGTTTTACTGACATCTTTGATATCAGGTGTCACCATGTTCTTTTTAGTTCCATCTACCGGCATATTTCTAGTACTCACTTTGCTGATTGGAGCAATTGTATCACCAACAGATCCAGCAGCATTGTTCTCTGTCCTTGAGAGTGGTGGAGTAAGTGTTAAGCGAAAACTATTCACACTACTGGAAGGAGAGGCTGTCTTCAATGATGCCACAGCAGTTATTCTTGTGACTTCAGTATTAGAGCCCTTGATTGTGCCTGGACTGTATGGCGAAGGTCCTCTTGAGTGGTACGTGATTCTACTTGATTTTGGGCTGAGCATGGGATTGGGTGTCGTAATTGCCTTCGTGGTTGCATTCAGTATTGGCAGAATTATTCACTCAAGCGGAGAAGACACGAATATTTCAATACTGACAGCAACCACTCCAATTCTTGCCTACGGTATTGGAGAAGCCATTGCCATCATTATTCCAGGAGTGCATCCAGGAGCTCTCTCATGTGTTTTTGCAGGCATATTCATGGCAAACTCAAAAATGGTTGGAATATCATTTCTTCCTCAAAAATCAATGAGAATGGTCATGAAAAATGTCTCATTCGTATTTGAGATAGCAGTTTTCATTCTTCTTGGATTGACGCTTAATATAGCTGCCTTGGTTGCTAGACCAGATCTCATAATTGCAGGTCTTGTGATGGGATTCCTGGTCATTTTCTTTGCCAGACCTGTTTCAGTTTTTGCAGTGACTCTAGGAGATAGGTCAGTTGGCATCAGAGATAGAATTGTATTAAGCTGGGCGGGAGTGAAAGGAGTTGCAAGTGCCGCACTCGCAGCCATTGCAGTTTCTGTAATTACAGACCCTATTCATTCCACGGACATTGAAACACTTTTTGGATTGCCTCCTGGAGGCGCTCAAGAGATTGGGCTTACTATTACATCGATTGTGTTTATTGTTATTCTGATGAGTTTGTCCATTCAAGGTCTGTCTACCCCAATTTTGATAACTAGGCTTGGCCTAGTCGAAGGAAAAGATAGGGCGCAAGAAATAACAGCAGAGAGAAATGCTGTGCGTCAGTCATTGCTGCATCTTGTTGATCAGTATACTGAAGGAAGGGTAGATTCCAAGTTGTATGGCCTTCTAAAAATGGAGCTTGAAGAGCAGATATTCAATTTGGAAGATGAGCTTAAGAAGTTGGTTGCTGAGAGAAGGGCAAAAATGCGGGAGTTGGAAATCCGTCAAAACCTTGCCCAGAAGAAATTAGAATTCTATACAACAGAATATGAAGCAGGCAAGATTTCTGATGTGACCTATCAGGATGTTAAATTAGATTTGGATGCGGAAATTGATGAGATTGCAACGAGATTGAAGGCGGCAAGTGCATCGGGTCGAAAGAAATCCGATGAAAAGCCCTCAGAATCAGGTCCATAGAAGTAAAGTGAGGTTCTTGATTGATAAACCAGTGTATATAGGGCATGGTTCATATCTTGGTTTTGCAATCAGTCCTAGCTGGTGAGCATATGAGTCAGCCAAAGAAGCATTTCAAAAAGCGGAAGCCAACTCCAAGAACTATCGTACGAACAATTAGACCATTCCGCGAGTTTCTTCGTCTTGAAGCATCAGGTGGTATTCTTCTTATCATATGCATCATTGTTGCACTTGTCTGGGCGAATTCTCCACTAGGCTGGACATATGAGTCACTATGGAACTCATTAATCATAATCGGAATTCCAGATGCCATCTTGTCTCAACCACTCAACTTTTGGATTTCTGACCTCTTGATGGTTCTATTTTTCTTTCTAATCGGACTTGAGATAAAGAGAGAGCTAATCATAGGATGGCTTTCTTCCATCCAGCAAGCGATACTCCCTGTCATTGCGGCGATTGGAGGTATGATTGTCCCTGCCATGATTTTTAGCGTACTAAATCCACCAGGGTCATTCGGTGCATCTGGATGGGCAATTCCGACAGCTACGGATATCGCAATTGTTCTTGGAATTCTAGGATTATTCGGAAACAAAATTCCAACACCATTGAAAGTCTTTGTTGCAACACTTGCAATTGTCGATGACATTGGGGGTGTGCTACTCATTTCGCTTGTCTATTCTCATGGTCTAGAGATAATGTATCTTGCAGCCGCGGCAGGCATTATGGTCATACTTCTGATATTGAACAATTTAGAGGTAAGGAGAAAAATTGCCTATGGAATGCTTGGTATTCTTCTTTGGATTTGCCTCTATTTTGGGGGGATTCATCCAACAATTGCAGGTATTCTCTTGGCGATGACAATTCCGGCAACCCGTTCAATCGATTACAAAGAGTTCATTGACATATCAGATCAATTGATAGAGCGCCTTCATAAAATAGTAGGCCCAACATCTGATGAAACAGATCCGAAGGCGTTTCTCAACACGACTCAGACTCTTGAAATCTCATGTCAAGAGGCACAGGCTCCACTGCAAAGACTAGAACACGATTTAACGCAATGGGTAGTGTTCGTCATAGTGCCACTATTTACTTTAGCAAATGCAGGGTTGATATTCTCCTCAGACACTCTAAATGCATTGGCAACTCCAATGTCAATTGGGATAATACTTGCTTTGGTTTTTGGGAAGCCTATTGGCATCCTGGGAGCATTGTTCATATCTGATAAACTAGGGCTTATCAAGATGCCAACTACATTCTCAAGAAATATGTTGATAGGCTCATCCTTGCTTTGTGGTATTGGCTTTACAATTGCTATATTCATTTCATCGCTAGCATTTGCCGATCCCGTTCTGTTGGATGGGGCGAAGGGAGCTATATTATTGGCCTCCACAATATCAGCAATAATTGGTATACTATTCCTACGGTGGGAGATAAAAAGGGAGGCGGAGAAGCAAAAAATTGAGAACTATCAGGGATTCTAATATGACACTTTCTTATAGACATCAGGAATTCTTAGACCTGTCTTGCCATTGAATACTTCTCTCAAGAGGTCAAAGTGGTCATCAAGCTCCTTCAGCATTTTCTCAAGTTCATTTGTCTCTATATTTGGTTCTGCAGTCCAGATTGTGAGATAATTGCTGATAACCCCGATTTCAACAGCACCTTCTTCAAGGTCTCGGAAAATCGTTATTTTGATGAGAAATTCTGCTTCAAACATATTCAATATATCATGAACACTAAGAATAATCAAATCTAGAAAGCCTACCAAGTCCTCGAGGTCAGGTGACTCAGGAAGGCTACCTCTGAGGGACTCGGTAAATGTCTGAATTGTAGAAGCACGTTGACGCAGGGTTTCAAACATTTTCATTAATTTTACAAAGTCCTTGATGCTGGTTTCTAGTGATGGTACAAGTCTATCAAAAAGAATGACAAGTAGTTTGCCCTTAGTATTTTCTCTAATGTTTTGGTAACCATCTAATTTGCCAAGTGGACCATCGAGGTGTTCCAACTGAACAAGGGTGTTTGTAACAGCTTGAATCGATTTAACGGAATTCCGTTGTATCTTGCCCCATCGCTCGACAAAGCTGTCAATGCCATCACGAAGGTCTTCAAGGGTGTCGAGTTCTTTAGACAACTTGACAATCTACTCCGATGTAGTTCTTCATTTCAGCGTATATAACTCATTCTCAGGGGGCACATATTTGTTTCTCAAGAAATTTTTGAGGTGTCAACCTTTCTTGTTCGCCCAAAAGCTACTTTCAATGCATCAACGCTACTGGTGGCAAGACCAACTATATCTCCAGTGAAAAGAGAGAAGAGAACAGAAGCAGCTTTCGCTGGAGCATCAGTACGCTTTTGTATCTCCTCGACTTCTGAAGAGAATCTATGCCAAAGCCCATCAATGGTTCCTCTCTCCATTATTCCTTCTTCTTCAAGTGCTTTCACAAGATTCCGTCCAACCATTCCCTCTCGGCTGAACTGGCAAACCAAATCAAGTGTTTCTCGTGCCTCTTTGCTGTCTTTAGATCGTTCAAGAAGACTCACGAAGGAAGAGGTTGTATGTTGTACTGTTTCTAGGAGTTCTATCAACCTAGTTTTCTGCAAAGGCGTTAGGTTAGACAAAAGCGCTTCATCAATTGACTTTTCAATCTGACCAAAGTCTACAAAAGACAGATCCTTGAACTTGAGCTTCTCATCTCCCCACTCGTATCCTTCAAGCAGCAGATTTCGAATGGAATCAGATGATGCAATTCTAAGAAGTGCTTCAAGTGAATCTTCAGTAGCAAGCCCGGCAATTGGCAGATTTCGTAGCAAACCATCAATAAATGACGTAAAAGATGTAAAGAGCATTCTTAGTTCTACCCTGAGTCTATCTCTGCTCTTCTTTGTAGTGAGCGGTATCTTGGTGTCAAGCGAATTAGACTTCACCAGTATAGAGTATTCTATCGCCTTTCGCCAGGACGCTTCCAAATCCGTGTCTATGATTGAGCAAGTGAGCGATGAAGAATGCGTTCGGAGGTATTCATCCTGCACATCCTGAGCCAAAGGAACCTCATCACTCTTGGAGTACTCCAATTGAGACAGAGTGTAGTTCATCAGCAAAAGAACATCCATATCATTAGGCGCTTGTTTAGAGGACTGTAATATATTCAAGCCATCAATAATTAGCTGAGCCGCATTGTATGAAATACCGGATTGAAAAGCCAATTGTCCCAAGCTTGTTAGAATGAATTGTCCTGAACCATTTTTTGAAATGAAGGGCTGTGTGCCTTGCATCATCTTCTTGATTAATGCGGTTGTTGAGCCTTTCTTAAAGAATGCATCAAGAGCGGAAGAGAGGGATGCACGGTCAGTATCATTACGCAAAAGGCCGTGGCCAATCATACCTATCACCAAATTCGAGAGATTTGATTCATCAATGAATCTAATTGGCAATCGAGGAGAATTGTAGACTCTGCGAAGCTCGCTTGCATCCTCAATTGTCTTGGTGAAAACAGTGCAAGCACCAGGTCGGATTCTACCACGACGCAACCGGACGGCTCTAGCCATCATTGATTGCCTAAAGACCTCATCCATGCCTGGAGACTCCATTACGACATGTGAAACAGGCGCGGTAATTCCATAGGCCAGTGCTTCAGTACCAAAAATGAATCTTAGATATCCGCGTCTGATAAGCCACTCAATAAACCATCTTTGAGCGTTTGATAGAATACCATGGTACACCCCAATACCGTCACTAAGAAGCTTGGCTTGTGGATAGCCAATAGCACCAATGATGCCGCTTACCCTGCTCAATCGTTCCTTGATGAGATGATCAATATCGAATGAAACTGCGGTCCCCAAACCAGAGCCTTCTTTTTCCAAGAATGAATTGATATTGTCAATCGATTTCATATATACAAGGGTTCGAATTCCATCATCAGCCAAGTCTTGGAGTAAACTGAGAAGGTCGTCGGCTTTTTCTTTGGCCTTTGAATATCTTGTCATAGTGATCTCGGGCGGCTCATAGCTTCGCTCATCGAGAATTAGCTTCACACCAAAATACGATTCGAGTCGCTCGGGTTCTTCAAACTCCGCCGAGAGCACAAGTCTACGTGGAGGAGAGCTAGGAATACTCCTTAGAAATTCACTCACTTCAAGAAGACGAAGCCCGCGTTTCGGATCATGGAGGATAGAATGAACATCATCGAAGACTGTCGATACGATGTTGCGGGATAGAAGCCAGTTACGAGTTGTTTCGTATCGTATGAATTCCAGAAAGGCATCAGGAGTTGCTACTATAATATTAGGAGGTGCTCCCTTACTTAGCCGAATAACAATGTCAGATTCATCAACCCCTCTAAAGAGAACCAGCGGACGGAGGAACCATCCAAAATATCGTGATATCATTGATGTGGTTTCACGAGCTGATGCATGAAAAGGAGCGATGAAGATCGAAAGAGAAGTATCATCCGTTTTCGTGGAGCATATTGATTGATACATAGTGTTGGCGGCAAATAGAAGTCCAGCAAATGTCTTGCCAGTTCGAGACTGAGACATGAGGGCAAAATCCCCTTTTTTGTTATAGAGACCTGCCTTCTCTGCCAGTTTCTGCACTTCGTTGAGTTCAGTTATTCCCAGTGCATTCAAAATGCGTGCCAGCGATGGATCTATAGTTTTCAACAAGGACACCTCTGCAACAATTGATGGCAATGAAAACACTGTAATAAAGCTAGACTGCTACAGGACCAAAACGCCATTTCGAAATCGATTCAGCAAGTCCACACTTGTGATTATTCCACTTAGTCTACCTTGTTTCTGAATTATCACTGCCGGATGGATCTGAAGCAACGGGATTATCTTTGCGATGGGCGTGTTCTCCGTCATCATGGGTACACCCTCTGGATTCATTATCGCCTCAACTGTCATTTCTTTTAGGTTGAGATGTATGTTTCTAATGACATCGCTTGCAGTAACACATCCAACAAGACGGGTTCCTCGGACAACTGGGAGTTGTGAATAATTTCCTTGTCGCATCTTTGATAGGGCAAGGTAAACTGAGTCTCTTGCATCTACTATTTCAACATCTGTGACCATAATGTCAGAGCATACAGTTCCACGTGTCCCACCTAGATATCGAATAATGGATTCCACAATGGAGAGTTTCGGATCAAGGGTACCTTTCTCAACTCTTGCAATGTATGCCTGTGATACTCCAATCTCATCCGCAAGATCAGACTGACTGACACCAGCTTCCAATCTCAGCCTTCTCAGTTCTTCAACTGTAGTAGTCAATATTATTCCTCTGCGTAATATAATATTACCACAGGTAATTACTCATGACAAGTTATATAAGTATCTAAAAGGTCGCGAGGGGCTAAAAGTACGAGTTGATAATAATGGACTTACGAGTAACTCGAGGCGCTGGCCCACCTGTTTCGAGCCAGCAAGTTGAAATTGTTGAGAGGAAGGGCAAAGGACACCCTGATACTCTTTGTGATAAGGCAGCAGAGGAACTATCTGTGCGTCTTAGTGAGTTTTACATTGAAACCTTCAACAGGGTTCAACATCATAATGTCGACAAGGTCCTCCTTGTTGGCGGTCAATCAAATGCACGATTCGGTGGCGGGGATGTCATCGAGCCGATTTATCTACTTCTAAGTGGAAGAGCCGTTGATGTAGTTGACAAGAATTACGAGAAGCAAGTCCCTGTTGGTAAGTTTGCCGTTGAGCATACACGTGAATGGCTTCACAAGGACCTCCCCCATCTCGATGTCAATTCCGACATCATCATAGACTACAAAATCAGAGCAGGAAGTACTGATCTGGTAGGCAATTTTGACGTTGGTCAAGAAGTCCCGCGAGCCAATGACACCAGCTTTGGAGTAGCATACGCTCCCCTGAGTGATACTGAGACGATAGTGCTTGAATCCGAGAGACTTCTGAACAGTGCCAAAGTAAAGAAGCAATGGCCACAAATTGGCGAAGATGTGAAAATCATGGGCACCCGAGTAGGAAACAAGCTGCATGTTCAGGTTGCCTCGGCAATTATCTCAACAGAAACAAAGGATGCAGATGAATACGCCAACGTAATGGAAGGCATTAGGGATTTGGTCCTTGACCATGCTGTCAAGGTGACCGATCTGGATACAGAGGTTGCCGTGAACACAGCAGACTCTCCAAAAGATAATCTCTATTATCTGACAGTCACAGGCACATCAGCCGAGCATGGTGATGATGGCCAAGTCGGAAGAGGCAACCGTGCAAACGGATTGATCACACCCTACCGTCCAATGACCTTAGAGGCTGCAGCCGGCAAGAATCCTGTTTCTCACGTTGGTAAGACCTACAATGTTGCGGCACGAGAGATTGTCCAACGTGTTGTTAATGAGCATCCAGATATCAGTCAGGTCTACTGCTACATGGTCAGCAAGATTGGTGCTCCTATCACAGACCCGCAGGCTGTGAATATTGAGCTCTATGGCGATTGCGATATTGATGCGGTTAGATCCTCTGTTGAGAGCATCTCCAATGAAGTGATTGCCAAGCTACCTGATGTCTGGAAGGGATTTGTCAAGCGAGAGTATCAACTCTGGTAGATTTGCAGCAGAGATGTGGAAATCATAAACTCTTAGGAGTTTTCCTGCAGCTTGTGATTTCCATCATCTGCTCTGTTTTTTCTTGATTCGGTTTCCAGTTTGTAGAATGCTATCCAAAAAGCAAGCGCAATAATGAAGATCAAAAATCCAACAATTGAATTGTATTCTATTCCTGCATTGAATCGAATATATAGAAGTGGGAGAATAGACACAGCAAATAAGAGCCCACTAATTGCTTTGAGTGCAGTTCTAACTACCCAAGTATTCCAGCCCGGCAATTCTGACTCTTCATACCATTCCTGAACTTTGATGGGCTGAGAATCGTCAGAAGTGTTGTTTGTCAGCCAATGAGCCCTCCTGTGAATGATTGAGATTGCGGGAGTTATTAGTCTTTAGTTTCAAGATGTGCGTAACATCTTTTATTAGGACTCACGTATACACCCAATCCAGAACAATCCACCATAATTAGGATGGGTTGCGATATTTCAGGAGATATCATAGCATGGGTAAGATAGATGACCCAATTGCCAAGCGAATCAGGCAAAAGGCAGCCAAAGACATCAAGGGTGGTTTCTTTGGAAAAATCACTCATTACATCCCTGGATGGCATGGCTATCAGGAAAAAGAAGAGCGCCGTTCAGCCGATAAGGTGCTTAGAGAATTCCTTGCCGACCAGCTTAGGTTAGTTAAACAGGACCTAGAGAAGCTCCAAATGATGGTTGTGGACTATAACCTGACCAAGACTTGGGAAACCTTCGATAGGATGCTTGCGCTGACAGATAAGATGGAGTCTGCAATCAGATATGCTGATTATGGCTACGCTGCATGGGGCTCCAAAGAGAAGATCAATGAGAAAGAACTCGATAAGGTGTACCAGTTTGATACGGTCATCATTGATGATATCGGCAACATCAATGACGTTGTTGAGGAGTTCCAAGATAATATGAATCAAGGCAAGTTCGACGACGCATGGAATTACACCTATCGAATGTGGACGATTATGCAGCGCCTAGAAGAGAAGTGGAACCAGCGTGAAGGTTTCATGAAGGGCTATCAAGACTAGTTTTTCATTGTAGTCTGGGGGATTTTCCCCCAGATTCATATTCTACATACATCAATTACCTCTTGATGCGACTTGCCATATTGATAGCCAAGAAGGGCAAGAGCTAAAGCACGAATTACTAAAGGTCGTTCCTTGTCACTTTAACAAGTCTGAAGTGAACCAGCTTCTGGCATTGAGGACAAGTGAAATGACTTGGACCATACCATTCCAGAATAGAATTGAAATCTAAAGTAACCCCGCATCTTGGGCATGATACTCTATGTTGACTAGGCAGGTTGTTTAGGGATTCCGAAAATTCTGGAAAACCCTTAATGGAAAGGCTTGATTTCTGAGGCGCAATCTCATATTGAAATTGTACTGGCTCGATTCTATTTCGCTCTTTCAATCTACTTCCCTCTAGTAGAAGGATATGAGCGATTTTCATCTATAAGACCGTGCAATACAAAGCAGAAACATAAGCTTAGAATTCTTCGTCTATAAAATCTGACAGCATCTCATCCAATCGCTTCCTTGCCTTTTCCTGATGTTTTGGATCTGCTGTTGCTCTTAATTCGTCAATGTTCAATATGCTGATTTTCAGATCTGGCGATTCACTAGTCGCAATCTCAACCGTTTTTAGTATCTCTGAAGGGCTCTCCTTGAGAATATCAGCAAGTTCCTTCTGTAATTCATGGTGCCATGTTCCAATACTGACTGGACCAGTCGCCTCTTCAAACCAATCCCAAAGATCAAACATTGCATTTCCAAGTGGAGTGTCGCCATGGCCTATAGTGGAGAGTGCCCTACTCACATTGTTGACAATTGAGCGATATATATCTCCGTTCCACTCGCCCTTCGTCCAACCTTGAACCAAATCATAGAAGGTCTCGACCAAAGGTAACACCACGCTTTGCCTTGGTTGATTAGTAGGAATTTGCAAAAAAGTATATGCATCAAAAAAGAAGAGAGAGGCTGAATAATCTCAGCCCCTGCTAGTTCAACCATATTTGATTCGCGGATCCAAGACCCCATACAGTAGGTCTGCAACGAAATTTGCCAAAACTGCTGTAATGGCAATTATCATGAAGATTGCCTGAACAACTGGATAGTCAGATATCATCAGGCTTTCAAAAATAAGTCGACCAAGTCCATACCAATTAAACACGGTTTCAACGAGAGTTGAGCCATTGATAAGAAAGCCAAAAGTCAATGCAATAACTGTCACCATTGGTAGGATGGCATTCTTTAACCCATGTTTGTAGAGCACTTGTTGTTCATCCAGTCCTTTGGCACGTGCAGTTAGAATGTAGTCCTCAGTCATAACATCAATGAGATTGTTGCGCATGTACATGAAATAGCCGCCATAACTGCCTACTCCGAGAGCCATCATTGGGAGGAAAAGGTGATGGATAATATTTCCTGCAACTATTAGAGCACCAAACGGACTGTCCTTTGCTGCAACCCAGACCTGATAATCAAGAGTGCCACCCATAGGGAAGCTGATTAGACCACTTGTAGCAGAAGGAAGATAGACTGAGAAGATCATCAGCAGAACCATACCTAGCCAGAAGATTGGTAACGCATAGAGAAACAGCGATATGGTGACAGCACTCACATCCTTTCTGGAACCTGGCTCAGAAGCCACTCTTACACCAGTCCAAACTCCGAGGAGAATTGCCACAATTGAAGAGGTCCCCATCAAGAGGAGTGTGTTGGGTAATCTGGCCATAATCTCATCCATGACTGGCTTCTGGCTGACAAAGGATACACCAAAGTTGCCTGTAAACATATTCACAATGTATCGCCAGAACATGTAGATCCAGTCAAAAATATCTGGATCAGGCACGAGGCCAAATCTCAAATAGAGCTGCTCTATTGCGTCACGTGTTAGACTTCGACGCAGCTCTTCACTAATCATCAAATCTACTGGACTCACGCCTAGGATAATGGTTGGAAGTCTGAAGAGAAAGAAATTGAAGCATACTACAGCTATAATCAGTACGAACATGTAGATGCTTCTTCTGATAACATATTCACGAAGCCCGATTGTTATCACCAAGAAAAAAGATAGGCTTTCAAGGACTATTAAGGCAGGAGTTCAATGAAGAGCAAATCGATTTTCAGATTCAATTTGCCTAGAAGATGTGCCAATCGATAACCTTTTGAGAAACAGCTTTGGGCGACGCTTCTTCTAAATCAAGCTTTTGCACACAACTATCATCCAGTGGTCAATCATTCATTATCCTCACAGACCTAAAATGAATGATGCATGAGCAATTACTGCATGCGAAATGGTGTGGACCATACCATTCCAGATATCCATTGAAGTCCACGAGGTTGCCGCATTTTGGACAAGAAACCATATCGTATTTTGATAGTTCAGATAGTTTCTTTGTAATCGATATGAATTGGACTTCTGGGAACTTCGCATTCTCGTAATCTAGACTTGATTGAAGCAACCGTGGCGTCGGCTCTTTTTCGCGTTTCATTAAACTTACCTCTTGAACATCAAGTATGATGCATATTGAAGTCTATAAGAGCTAGCAATACCTCTGAGAAAGCGTGAACCACACAAGAAGACGGGGGTGCTTCCTCCTTCTTGGCCACCAACACTGTTTATATCGCTGGCTTCACAGTGTCTTCTTCATTTAGAGGTTGAACCTAGATTACGAGTAGAGGGGTATTTTGACGAAACCCTTGTTTATTCCGAAATGGTGGATTTTCGTGCTCTTAACAATGGAAGCATCCAAGTACTCGTAGTCTTCTCAAGTTCTATTGTCCCGATCATCTATTTCACAGGCGTCCTCCTCATGCGGTAGATCTTGGTCTTGCGCATCAGATAAGAAAACATAGCCTGTCGCAAACACACCAAGAAGCAGGATACCATGTGCAAGAGATGCATGGCGGCGTTTCATCATTGGAATTCGACTTAGGTTACATTCTGTAACTCTTAAGAGTTTGCGAAAATAATGTCGGGTAATATATATTATAGAAAACCTACAATCAAGCAGGTAATCTCATGCGAATAGATATCAATCAAGACCATGAGTACTTTCGACAGCCAAAGCTCAATAGAATCCGAGTAATCGTCAAGGACTTCACTGACGCATTGAGAATTGGTGTACCTACATCAAGCCTGATCACTATGCATGCTGAGTTGATGTTTGCTCTTGACTCGCTTTGGTTGAATGCCATCGAAGGCTCAATTCATGTCAAGTCTATAGCATTGCTAAGGGCGCTTCGTCGTGTGATTTGTCCTGACGTTGGCGACCTCTTGATGCAACCTGTGCGTGATAATAGAAGGATTGAGAGAGACGTATTTCTTATAGTAAACACAATTGAACAATTAATCTGATTTGCTGATTGAAGATAAAACTGATATCAGACACCGTATGCACTATGGATTGTTATGAAAGTCACATTGCTTGGAACAGGCACATCAGTTCCGGATCCAGAACGAGTACAATCAGGGATTATGATTGAATGCCGTGGACAACTTACACTGTTCGATATTGGTTCAGGAGTGCTCCACAGACTTATGCAGGCTGGCATTGATTTTAGATCTATTAATGGTATCTTCATCAGTCACTTTCACATAGACCATTGTTCGGATTTCATCACTCTGATTCAAACACTCTGGCTAGAGGGATATGAAAGCAAGCTACCTGTCTATGGACCGCCTCCGCTGACGGATTTTATTAGGGGTCTTTTCGAAGTTGCGCTCCCTTTCTACAGAGACAAAGTGATTCTAGACCCGATTATATTGAAAGAGCGTGATGCAGTACACTGCGGTGATTTGAGTGTATCATCCTGTTCAACGCTCCACAGCAAGCACGATACAAGAGCCTTTAGAGTTGAGCACAAGAAGAGGTCAATGGTCTATTCTTCCGACACTGCTTTTTGTAGAGATGTTGTGGACCTTGCAAAGGACACCGATCTTCTCATACATGAATGCAATTGGCTTGATGGCCCACATCCTGAAGGCGTTCATTCAGCACCGAGTGATGTGATGCGAGTTGCTGAGGAGTCGAATCCAAAGAAAGTTGTAGTTACGCACATGATGCCTGAGGTTGCAAGAGAGAAAGGAAAGGTCCTCTCTACGGTCAGAAGAAGGACAGAAGCCGACGTCTCACTCGGTAGAGACCTTCTCGAGATCAATCTTTGATTCATAGTCCCAATTCAGAACTCTTCCGCTTCCGGACAAGATCATCAGATGGGGAATACATCTTTATGATATTCTTGGAGCCAAATGCAGCCATCAATACAAAGAGCGGCGCAGTCGTGGTAAGGCTGTCCAATTCCGGCAGAATGAGGGGAACTCCAAATTGAATGATGTAAAATACGTTAATAGCCAGCACTGCAAACCAAGCAGTAGCATGTATTGCGTTGAAGACCGACGCTTTTCTTGCAAATCCATATGAATAGTAGTCCAGGATAAACCGAGTGTCTCTAAAGATAAGAACAAGAAATGCCAGCGTTGTAATGAGGAGAAATTCAATGCCAAGCAGGTAGTATGCCGCATATGTGATAAAGATCCCAACTGCAAATTCAACATAGGTTCTCATCGGATTAAATGGGCGGCGATGGTCATCAGCTGCTTCTTGCTTTTGAGGTTCAGGAGGTCTCGAATGTGTGTCTTCACTCATATGGATTCACACACAATTGAGACTTTTTTCCCTTTTAACTCAGGAGCTAGCAGCAAATAACGAGTAGAAAGTGACTTTTCTATATCATGTGAATCTTTAAAACCAATGAAGCATCACGTACTAACAGAACTCGACTTACGTACGGGTGTATTTAGCATGGCTGATGCGATCGAATGGACTAACGCTGGACCAGACACAATCGTCTGGCGTTATCCAGATAACCGAATTAGTTGGGGTTCCCAGCTTATAGTAATGGAGAACCAAGCTGCAATCTTTTACAGAGATGGAAAAGCCCTAGACACGTTTCTAGCAGGCCGACATAAATTGACGACTAGCAGCATGCCTGGTCTTGTTGGATGGCTTCAGAAGGCAGTCAAAGGTGACGTTTTTGAGGCGACATGTATCTTCTTGTCCAGAGGACAATTCCAAGGCAAATTTGGTGGAAGGGGTCAGACAAGCGATCTGGCACCATTGATGTTTCATGGTAACTTTTGGTTCCGAATCAAGGAACCCAAGATTTTCACCAATGAAGTAGTTGGCAATCAGAATGCCTTTGATACGAGGAAGATCAACGACTTCCTGCGGTCGTTCATGAACGAACGGATCATCGATGAGTTCGCTCATTATGATATGCAGGCGGTCTTTACTCAACTTGATGAAACCTCGTTGAAGGTCAAGACCCAGGTGCGCATGAATTTTGAGCGTATAGGACTCGAACTAGTTGACCTGAAGTTTGAGGGCATCGATACCACCGAGAAATATCGTGAGAGACTCTTCTGGCTAAGAACTGGTGGAGTCGGTGGTCAGCAGCTCGCTGGCATGGAAACCATGAAGGACGCAGCCGAGTCACTCGGCAAGAGCCCCGGTGCTGGTTTTGGCGCTGGTATGGGATTCATGGGCGCGATGGCTGGAGCGACACAGGGCGGTGGCGGTGGAGGACCTACACCAACTCCTGCTGGCGCCAAGTTTTGCAGCAATTGTGGTACGGCTCTTAGTGGCGCTAAATTCTGTCCGAATTGCGGCTCTAAAGTAGGATAATGGAAACCTGAGTGGACGGGTCACTCCGTCCACGCTGTTGTTTTTTCTTGATTCTCGTAATGGTTATAGCAGGAGAGAGTCTATTCTAATCCTTTTTGGGGGTAGTGAAAGCAAGGTAGATCTTCTGATCAGTCTCATCAGTTATGGACCTGTAGTTGATATCACCTATTTCTGCCATCTTGATTTTTAGTTCATCAATTGCAGCATCATTTTCAGGCCGAAGCCGTAGATATTCCTTCAAGAAATCAAGCTGGATGGCATCATCAGTATCCCTGATTTTGTCAATAATCTCCCTGAATCTTTGCATTGATTCCATATCTAGAGTCACATTCTTCTCATGAATGATAGGCACCTTTTTCGTATATTTCTTCCAATCCACTGACATATCCTCCTAATCACAAACATCGTGAATTATCGTATAGCAATATCTTAGCAACCCTTTGACTTAAGTTTTGACATGCATTGGTGAGCCTAGTCAATTATCATATAGATTCAAATGGATGTTGCCAACCTCTCTCTAACGGAGCTGAATTCAGACTTGAACAAGTCCGTGCTTGGGGATAGTAACAAATCGACTGGGAGTTACTATACACCTCAAGTAGTGGCGGATTTTATTGTAAGGAAATCAGCTATCCAATGGCTGAAAAGAAAATGTGGACTGGATTCCGAAACAGGCCTCACGAATTCTCAGAAGCTTGCCGTTCTCCTCAATCTCAAAAATGTTAGAATACTAGACCCTTCTGTAGGTGACGGCGCCTTTCTAATTGCAATAGCTGAATGGTTGTTCGAAACAAGAATCAGATTTGGTGATAATACTCCACATTGGAAAATCAAGGAAGAAATAGTCCGTAGCAACCTCTATGGTGTTGACATACAGAGCAAAGCACTGAATGAATGTAGAAGGCGACTTGCCAAATGGACATCACACAATGTATCATCCCAAGGCGATGCGCCCAATATTAAACGCGGTAACAGCCTTATTGGAGAAATAAGATTTGAAGGACAGGGGGCTGTTGAAGAGTATTCCCATTCAAGGAAATTAAAACCATTTCATTGGGAAATCGAATTTCCTGAAGTCCTTCTAGATAATGGTGGGTTTGATATCATTATAGGCAATCCTCCATATGGAAACCTGGTAACTCAGGATGAGAAGGCCATTATTTCTCAGACATATCCGAATGACATAATGAATGGCCGTAGAGGAACATGGAATATTGCGCCACTGTTCATAGTAAGAAGCAATCAGCTTCTAAATGAAACAGGAGAACTCGCACTTCTTGTTCCAAATAGCATTCTCAGAGTTGGGCAATTCTCAAAAACACGCGAATTCCTTAGGGATAAGCTGAATGTATGGTGCATTGCAGATGAGGGCAATCCATTCAGTGATGTTACTCTAGAGATGGTATCCATATTCTGTAATCAGGAAATCCCAAAATCCAGGCACCGCATTGAGATCATTTCCAAGAGACCCGAGCTTGGCGAGAGTCATAGTATACCACGCAAAGCATTGTCTTCAAATCGAATTTTCCCTTTATACTATGACTCTATTTTCGAAGAACTCCTGAAGAAGGGAGAAAGGGGTACAATATCGGCCTCAAGAGGTCGAGATATTCCTTCAGCACATGTAAGGAATAGAGAGAAAGGAGAGTTCAATATCCCATATATCACAAAGGGCAGAAGTATAACGCGCTATCTGATAAGTGAGCCGCATTTGAGATACGCTGACGACTGGTTTCTGTCAGATTCCGGATTAAGACAATCTTATGAGAACACATTGCTTGTCGCTACCAAGAATTACCCGTTTCCCAGATGTGTTCTGAAGCCAAGAGGAATCATTCATGGTGGAGGTATCGTTAACATCCAACCACACAGGGAAGGCACTGACCTGGCATTCCTTGGATTAGTTCTGAATTCTAGGCTTGTGCGGTATACATGTATCCGATATTTGACGAACTACGCTAGATTAACTACATGTATGAACACAGGGATCATGGAGGAAATCCCAATATTATATCCTGATGATCCAGGCGTATATTCCGATTTATTCCATGCACTTCAACAAGGTTACTCGGAAAGACTGGAGTATGGCAAACTAATGGCCATTGAACGGATTGCTGATGCTTTAGTGTATTCAATATATTTCAATTTGAACGACTCTTCTTTCAGCATTCAAGACCTTGCCTCCACAACTGATATGCATGATCAGGGTAGATGGTCAGAACTATCAAATGAATCCGAAATGAATAAACTCGTAAACCAAATTCTAGACCACCCTATCGTCAAGAGTATCGAGTCTTCTCCAAGAATGAACTGATTCTTCTCAAACGCTGAGGCTTAAATAGAGTGAGTTGGTGTTTCACAAGACGCATAATGTTCGAGCAATCAGATGATAGAGAAGAAGAAGCAGCTGAGCTATCTGAATCGATTGTTGAGGCAGTTGAAAAGGATCAGTCAAAAGCCACAGATGAGGATACGCTATCAAGACGAGAAAAGAAGATAGAATCTACCAAGGAACAGGAACGTATCCAAAAAGCTCGAGCACTGAAGAAACAGCTGAGAAAGAGGGAACTTGGGATTCTCAGATACCGATGGCCAGCGGCAGTGCTGATAATTACCGGCATGTTTTCAATAATCACTCAATTCTTGCCTGTTTGGGTTCAAGACGAACTTGAGCCTGCATACGGGTTTAACACATACATGGAGGGATTCTTCTTTAATGGCAATGTGTTCTTCCTATTCCCCGTGATATCTGGGATTATTCTTATTGCAATAGGTTTCTTCGCATATACGAGGCCAAAGGCCACTTATTGGGCTGTAGCCCCAGCAATGATGATGGCAATGGCAGGATCGTTTGTCTATCTTTTGATTGAAGTGGCTCTATCAGTTCCCGGAGTAGAAGTGGTCATATCAGCAACTGGTACGCCATTGCAGATGCTTGTGACTGTAATACTGTCACTCCTAGCCATCGCACTTCGTGAGAAAGAATAATCACGCATCAGGAACAAACTCTTGAAGACGCCCCTCTTCTTCAAGTTCTTCCATCCAATCAAATCTGGTTGGAGGATCATTGGAATCCATCATGGCCTTTATTTCTTCTAATACATCATCTGTCGATAAATCTGTAGTATCGACTTCAAACACATTTTCTTCACCAAATGCATCAATCGCATCCATTTGACAGACTCCAAAAACCTCGGACTCGATATTCTCAGTTATTTTCTCAGATGAGTATTTTCGCTCTGCAAGACGCGCCTTGAGTGCCACAGGATGGGTTCGAAGAATAAAGACTCGTTCAACAAATCCGCTTGGTACCAAGTCAATATAATGACCTTCAATTATGAGATTATCATCCCTCTCTTCTAGGAGTTCTATTATTGCATCTACAAGACAGTCTTCATCGATTACAGATGTTTCTCTGTCTGCATCATACTCCCTAATGCATTTCTTGCGTTCTGCGATTTCACCGAGTCCCACAACATCAGAATTCAACATAGCGCCTAGTGCCTTTGCAATTTGTGTTTTTCCGGTACCCGGCGTTCCGCCTACAAGAATAATCTTCATGAATCTGGCTCCATGTTAAAGCAAAGATAAGCAATTGGTTCTTAACAAAATGCACAGCTGCCATTCCTTATAAGCACACAACCAAAGTTCTTAACAGAAAAAGCAGGTTTCCTTAATGATGTCAACCAACAAGAGCGATTTTAGAATCAGTCCCTTGTCAATAATGTCAATTGCCGTTTTTATCGTAATAGGTGCAGCCCTATGGTGGATTAACACAGTCGCGGCAGTCGTCATTATTATCATCGCAGTTTCTTCTGGGGCTTTGCTCTTGTGGTATTCTCTCACTGGTTCAATGGATTACAGTGCAGGTTTTTCAAATAGTATCTATAATGAGCAATTTGCAACGAGGCGTAGACTTAGCGAAATAGAAAATAGAATGAGAGCAGCTTTGGAAGAACCTGAGAGTGAATACGAAGACATCATGTCTGACTACGAATATTCAGACCTTTCAGAAGAGAGTATGTCCGACTATGATACGGAAATTCCTGTTGGAATCATCGATGGCATTAATGCTGATATTGCAGAAAAGATGGCGATTGCTGGTATTGAGGATTTAGATGAACTCGCAGTAGCTGATTCCGATGAGATCTCTCAGATATGCAAGGTGAAAATACAGACTGCAGAAGAATGGATTCTTGATGCAAAGACTATTTTCGTTGGAGCTCAAATCTCAAGCATTATCGACCTATCAATGGAAGACGCGGAGGCCATGAGGGAGCGGATTATGAAGTCCGTTCGGGACAAGGTCCTGAAGTTTCCGATTGATTTTGAAATCCCAGTGGCGAAAGTTCAAAGGTGGATAAACAGAGCTAACTCAATTGTTTCTGCTATCGATGTCAATGAGATGCAGAGATGGCTTGAAGAATCTGATCGGTGAGTATGACCACGTCAGATTTAATTTGACCACTGCACAACTGATAAAAAGCCACCAAAGATTTGTGCGGTATAGCACATAACCAAATCAGGGACTAATTATGCTCCAAGAGTATAGAATTCGTTCATTTGACCGCGATGATATTGGTGCAGTTGTTAAAATAAACAGGTCATGCCTTCCAGAGAATTATCCTGATCAGTTTTTCCTTGGACTATATCACCATGCTCCAAAGGCATTCTTAGTAGCCGAATGTGATGAAGGCATTTGTGGATATATTATGTGCCGTATTGAAAGAGGAATCTCAAGTTTTGGAAGAAGCCCTGTTAAGAAGGGACACATTGTTTCGATTGCAGTAAAGACGGAGCACAGACATCAAGGAGTTGGGTCTGAACTTGTGAAAGCTGCTATGAAGGGGATGAGTGAGTATGGCGTATCAGAATACTTCTTAGAGGTGAGAAAAACGAACAAGGCAGCCATCTCAATCTATCAGAAGCTAGACTATGAAATTAAGCGAGTTCTCAAGGGATACTATCGGGATGGCGAAGATGCATACTTAATGGTCCTGGAGGCCTCCAAACCTGAGGAGGTAGACTCTACTGGCACATGAGGATATACGTGTACCTCTAATTCCTGAGTGCTCAGCTTGCATTTTAAGTAGTCTAGAGATTCTCATTCCGCTTCTTACTGAAGACGCTGAAGAGAGAATGGATTTGTTTTCCTACTCATACAAAGAACTCGCAGAAGGTTTTGAAAAGAAAATCGAGCCTTTAATCCTATCAATTGATCTCTATCAGAAACTATACGCCAGGGGAAAGAACCCTGATCCATATTCCGGAATTAAGAAACGAAGCAGACAAGCGGCTGAGAGATCCCTTCCAGCAATCGAGAAGGTGGTTGACAGTTTTACTGGGTTTGACCGTCTACGAGCCTCCCTTGCAGCTTCAATTGCAGGGAACCTAATCGACTACAACACTGCATATCATAAGCCAGATCTAGAAGTTCTGGTTGACATTTTTCATTCAATTCAGTCGCAAGGATTCTCTCCGGATGATAGTGAACCCCTATGGAAACGTTTGAACTCGAGGAAGGGGCATATTGTCTTCCTTGCTGATAATGCAGGAGAAACTCACTTTGATATCCCCCTTCTCAGACTATTCAAGATGCTTGGATGGAGAACAACATATGTGGTCAAAGGGCGGGCTATGATAAACGATGCCACAAGAGAGGATATAGCAGGGTCAGATATAGAGAACTTGGCCGAAGTTGCAGATACAGGAGGGTGGGCTCATGGAGTTCCAAGAAAGTGGGTGAGCCCAGAGTTCATTTCCTTGGTCAAGAGTGCAGATCTTGTTATATCAAAAGGGCAGGCAAATGTAGAGAGTTTTCCTGATTTTCAGAAGGAGTTTC
>JBHLQM010000011.1:0-30372 GCA_048884785.1 Candidatus Thorarchaeota archaeon
GCTATGATATGCTCCTTTCCTGTCGCAAGTTCCACAACAACTCTTTGAACAAGGGAGGGGTCTCGAGCGCGGGCTGCCAAATCACTGTAAGAAGACTTCGGGCCAACAATGTACGCGGCTGTCACTCTAGATAAAGCATAGACCAGAACGGCTGCAAAGGCAAAAAGAACAATCGGCAACGTATTAATTCCGAAGAGAGCTGTCATGAAAAATAATGTAATAATGCTCAGTGGAAATAGGCAAAAAGCAAGTATATTCCCTTTTTTCCGACCACCTGACAAAGAACTCCACCACCGAACTTCAAGTACACCATGTATTGAGGCTTAATATCCTTTCATATATTGAATCAGGATGTGACACCATGTTTTTCTGGTTCATACGCCGAATCCACCATGATAGTATTGATTGAAATAGTCGATGAAAGCAACAATATAGAAGTTCTAGAAATAATTGGTAGCTCTCCTCTCGAGAATATCATACTAATTGCAGATGTCACGCAACTCAAAGACTGGTGCACGGTTCGTCTTCTCAGGAAGAGGGGAAGGATCCAGAGTATTTTTTCGCTCTATCGTGACTTGGATTTTTTGGCCGGAGCATTTTGGAGTAAGAATCTTGATTCCTTAAGGAGATTAATTGCCAGCTTTGGGACAACTCTCCGGGGATCCATGATGGTATTCATTTGCACTTCACAGCAGCTCGAAATTCTCACCAGCATAGCAGCTGATGTAGAGCCCTTCAAGGAGCGACAAATGGTAATGGAAGATCCGTCAAAACTGATTTGCGATGATGTTTCTCCTGTTCATCGTTTGTCAATGGAAGATGCAGAAGAGCTTCGTGAGCTATACAGAGTCTGCGGTACGCCTGCCTGGACTCCAAATGCACTGAATCTTGGACCTTTCTTCGGAGTGCGAGATGAGAGAGGTACGATTGTATCAGTTGCAGGAGTCCATTTCGTCACGGAGTATGGCGCAGAAATAGGGAACGTTGCCACCCATCCTAATCATCGTCGCAAAGGCTATGCTATGTGCTGCATTGCAGCGGTGACGAAGGAATTACTTGAGGATTCTCAAAGAGTAATACTCCATTTCTTCGAAGAAAACGTCGCTGCTCGGCAGTTGTATGAACGGATGGGTTTCGAATATTCTGAAGCGGATCCTGTATACTTTGCAAAAGCAAAGCTACCATGAAATGAAACACAAAAAAAGTGGTAGAGGGGACAGTTCCCCTCATTCATAGTCTATCTGTTACGCATTAAGACATAGCCACCAATAAGGATGACAACAGCAGCGCCTAGACCACCGACAACAAGTACAAGGGTGAGGTCAGTTCCTCCAGGGCCAGGAGTGGTCGGAGTAGTGGGTGTTGCGCTTCTATCCAAGCCATAGAAATAGTTTGGATTTCTGGTTAGCTCAACAAACTCTCCAGCAATGTACTCGGACACATAGAATGGACCAGAGGTGACCATTGGAGTAGTGGGTGGATCTGGTTGATATTGTTGCCAGTCATCTGGGTCAAGACTTTCAAAGACATGCTTTGGAATGATCTCATCATATCCAGCAAGATGAAGGTTCCAATATGACTCACTTGAGTACTCAATAATGACTTGGTAGGTAGTTGGAGCGTAGGCTGCAACCATGTTCACCAAATCAGGACCATACGGATTGCCTGCACCATCCTTGTAGTAGTTGAATGTGAAGGCGACATCTTCTGCAGTCAGTGGAGTTCCATCGGACCAAGTTGCATTTTGAATCAAATCGAAAGTGATCCTCATGTGACCATCTGGAATAGCACCATTGTCGTCATGTGTTTCGACAGTCCAAGACTCTGCTAGCCAAGGAATATCATAGCCATCAGGCCCAACCTTGATCAGTTGGTCAAATAGACCATCCAGAACCTGCTGAGTATAGCCTGATCCTGCAGCCATGTGATTGAAAGTGTCAATATCCTCTGAATTGCTCCAGACAAGTGTACCTCCAAAGGGACCCCCAAGCTCAGGCTTCAAGTGTACCTTATGGTTTGTCCAAAAGCCAGGAATTCCATCGATTACGGATTCAGTCCATCCATCGAACTTGTCAGTTCTGTAGGGGTAGAGCTGAATGTTGTTGTAGAGAATAATCTCAGGACTTTCATAGATGAGAATCTTCTGCATCTCAATTGCTGCCTCATAGACTTCCTCAAAGGTTGTACCTGTTGTTAGCTGGGGAATCCATGAATCAAATGTGGCATTGTTGAAGTTTGGTAGATTCAGGTATGGTTCACCCAAGTAGATTCCACCAAAGTTGGTTTCTAGCCAGTTTACATCCAATGTGGTGAAGCTAGTACCCAAGAAGACAATATCATAATCTCCATGGAGGTAAAGCCTATTCAGGTAATCATAGAAGTCTGTTGCTTCGGAATTCCCATCAATATTCAAGGCAAGTAATGCTTGCTCAAGTATTTCTCCACTCTCAATTGCAATGTTTGACACTGATGCACACTCAACTAGAATGTCAAAATCAGATCCGTCAGGAGCCTCTCTGAACCCATCCTCATCTATGTCAAGGAAGCCAGCTTCATCAAGGAGCTGATTACCGTATGCGACATTGGCCTCATAGTAGGTGTAGGGTAATTGACCCTCAATGCTGAAGACATTGTCAGGAGGAACAGGACTATCTAATGGCTGTGAGAGACCCTCCCAGACATCATCAGAGATGGCCTGCTTGTCCAGTGCAAAAGCAATGGCTCTGCGAAGAGCAGTTATATTCAACGGATACTTTGCACAGTTTATTTCTACATACCCATAGCCTAGTCTGGGCTTGTGGAACACCTCAACATTCTCTGCTTCAATTAGTGCCTCTAAGAAGGACGGGTCGAGCTGATCGTCAATCAGATCAATGTCGCCATCCTGCAGGGCAATAACCCGTTGGTCTTCCTGTGTAATGACATCAAAGACAATCTTGTCAATATATGGACCGCTTTTCTCATGTCCTGGAACAGTTTGCGCCGAAACAAGAAGGGGAGAAACCGCCATTAAAAGAAAAGCAGCAACCATTGTCATTGCTAATACACGTTTTGTGTTGCTTGACAACATTATTCATTTATCTCCATCTGCCGAGTCGAAGGCAGATAATTGTCAATAAGACAATCACAATGAGGTTCAGAAATTTTGATTTATAGGAGGCAATGCACTTGAAGCTATACGTGAAATTGGTTATAGTTTCTTGCGTTAATAGAAATCGCGCTGAAGCGGAATTGCATCAAAAGAAAAAGAGGAGAGGGGAAATTCCCCTCTGATTTTGGTTTATCTATTGCGCATGATTACATAGCCGCCAACTAGAATCACAACAGCTGCACCAATGCTTCCTACAACCAATACAAGCATAAAGTCTATGCCAGTAGTGGGAGTTGTTGGTGTTGGGCTTGATGTTGTCCTATCTAGACCATAGAAGAAGTCCTCGTAATAGGTCAGTTCCACGAACTCACCAGGAATGAATTCAGTCACAATAAATGGACCTGAAGTCACCATTGGAGTAGAAGGTGGATCTGGCTGGTACTGTTGCCAGTCATCAGCGTCGAGCTCCTCGAATATATGCTTTGGTATGATAGCATCATACCCAGCAAGATGAACATTCCAAAATGACTCAGTGGAAAACTCAACAACGACCTGGTATGTAGTCGGAGCATATACTGCAACTACATTCACAAGGTCAGGACCATATGGATTTCCAGCGCCTTCCTTGTAGTAGTTAATTGTAAAGGCGACATCCTCTGCAGTCAACGGAGTTCCATCGGTCCAGGTTGCATTTTGAATCATGTTGTAGGTGATTTTCATGTGTCCATCAGGAACAGCACTGTTATCATCGTGGGTCTCAACTGTCCAAGACTCTGCAAGCCAAGGAACATCTGCCCCATCAACGCCAACGGTTATCAAAGAGTCTAGAAGCATCGATAGGACTTGCTGAGTGTAACCTGAACCAGCAGCCATGTGATTGAAGGTGTCTACATCCTCTGAATTGCTCCAGACAAGTGTACCTCCAAAGGGACCTCCAAGTTCTGGTTTCAGATGAACCTTCATGTTGGTCCAATAACTGGGAATGCCCGCAAGGACATCCTCCTGCCACCCATCGAACTTATCGGTTCTATATGGGTAGAGCTGAATGTTGTTGTAAAGAATGATCTCAGGACATTCATAGACGAATATCCTCTGCATCTCAATCGCAGCCTCATAGACCTCCTCAAAGGTTGTTCCAGTCTTCAGCTGAGGAATCCATGAGTCAAATGACGCGTTATTGAAGTTTGGTAGATTGAGATATGGTTCAGTTGCATATTCTGACCCAAACTGTGTTTCGAGCCAATCAACATCAAGTGTTGTGAAGCTTGTGCCCAAAAAGACCATGTCATAATCGCCATGGAAGTAGAGACGGTTCAAGTAGTCATAGAAGTCTGTAGGCTGTGAGTCCCCATCAATGTCAAGGGCAACCAATGCTTCAGCAAGAATCTCACCACATTCAATAGCAATGTTGGATGTTGAGGCACACTCAACGAGGATGTCAAAGTCACTCCCATCAGGAGCCTCTCTGAACCCATCTTCATCTATGTCAAGGAAGCCAGCTTCGTCAAGGAGCTGATTACCGAATGCGACATTGGCCTCATAGTAGGTGTATGGCAATTGACCCTCAATACTGAATATCGAGCCAGAGGGAATGCAACTGTCCAAAGGTTGTGAAAGTCCATCCCACACGTCATCAGATATTGCCTGCTTGTCCAATGCAAAAGCAATTGCACGACGAAGAGCAGTAATATTCAGAGGGTATTTTGCACAGTTGATTTCAACATAACCATAACCCATTCTGGGCTTGTGAAATACCTCAATATTTTCGGCTTCTACTAATGCCTCCAGAAATGCAGGGTCTAGCTGATCATCGATCAGATCAATGTCGCCGTCCTGCAATGCGATAACGCGCTGGTCTTCCTGCGTGATGACATCAAAGACAATTTTGTCAAGATATGGGCCACTCTTATAATGTCCCGGAATTGTCTGTGCTGACACCAGTGCAGGTGAAACGGCCATGAACAAAAAGGCAGTGACTAGCGCTATCGCTAGGAAGCGTTTCATATTATTTGACAGCATAGTATTCTATCTCCATCTTCCGAGTCGAAGATGTATAATTGTCCAATGACAATTAACGATGAGCAAATCTATTCTAGATATATAGCAATCAATGGCTCTGAAGCTATAGGTGAGAACGAGCATAGAAATGTGTGCAATCCAACACATGCAAACAGGCAATAAGTCATGTGGCGCCTTCAGCAAGCTATATGTTGGTGTTCGCGAGCACAGAAATAGAGGTTGTATATCATGGATTCCAGAATTGAGCAACATGCAAAGATCCTAGTAAATTGGAGCACTGAAATAAAAAGAGGCGACAATGTTGTGATTGTTGCCAGTCCCCTGGCACACGATCTTGCTGTTGCAGTTACCAAGGAAGTTGCCCGCGCAGGAGGGAACCCAATGACCCTCATGAACAGCGAGGAGGTGACCAGAGCATTCTTTGATGGTGCTGATGATGAGACCCTTAAAACAGAACCTCGTCATATGAGAGCTCTAGTGGAAGTTATGGATGCTTTCATCTTCATACGATCGCCAATGAATACAACAGCTCTAGCCAATGTTGAGATACCTAGATCTATTATGTATAACAAAGCCAACCAAGAAATAACTTCAATACGGCTGTCAAAGAAATGGGTTCTGACAGTACATCCATGTTTGACACTGGCACAGCAAGCCAATATGAGCATGGACGAGTACCAGAATTTTGTGTATGGTGCAACACTGGTCGACTGGAAAGAAGAGAGCAAGAATCTATTCCTTGTAAAAGAGCATCTTGAAAATCACAAGGATATCCGATACATTGGCCCAGAAACTGATCTTTATGCTAAGACAGAAGGACGAGTCTGGATAGCATCGGATGGAAAGAAAAACATGCCCAGTGGAGAGGTTTTCACGGCTCCCATCGAAGACAGTGTTGAGGGTAAGATATACTTTGATATCCCATTTCTGCAGATGGGCAAAGTCATCGAAGGCGTCAGATTAACTTTCGAGAAGGGGGAAGTTGTTGACTTCTCAGCGGAAAAATCACATGATACTCTAAAAGCAATTATCGAGACCGATGATGGATCACGCAGACTGGGAGAGATGGCAATGGGAACAAATAGGGGCATCAAGCAATATACTCTGAACATGCTATTTGATGAGAAGATTGGCGATACAATTCACTGCGCACTTGGAAAAGCTTACGCAGAATGTAACGGCATAAATGAATCAGCAGTACATGTTGATATGATCAAAACTATGAATGATGGCGAAATATTAGCCGGTGATGAGGTGATCTATTCGAAAGGAAGATACTTCTATGAATGATAGGATCACACGAATACTATTCCCCCTCAAACTTGATGAGTAGCTCAATACAAAATCGAAGAAACGCAGTATACACCTCTAAAAACTTCATATGCTGAGACTTCGGGAGTACATTAGGAAAGTGAGCAAATTGTCAGACTCAAACGATGAACCAAATATGCTCGGATTATGTGCAGGCATGGCAATAATAATGATCTTCTTTTTCGGAGGGTTCATCTCGATGTTCATGTTTGACATCTGGGAGATGGGTGTTGGTGCAATTCTTTTCTTCATGATGGGAATACCAATGATAGGTGCAATTATCGGAATCGCAATCATAATTAAAACAAATGGAGCGTTCGGTATTATGCGGCCTTTCTTGAGCCAAGCTAGATATGGAACAGGAAGGACAGCCGAAAGGAGTTATGTTCATGAGCCTCCTTCCTTTTGCTCCAGCTGCGGCGGGAGTATCTCTGCCGAGAATATTGAATGGGTTGGACCACTCTCTGTCAAGTGCCCATATTGTGGCGCTACATTGCCAACAGCCAAGAGAGAAGTCTAAGGCACCCTAAGGACTGTGCCACACCTTCATTTCACTGAAACATAGCACAGAATTTTTACAGGATTAATCCAATTGCTTAGGTGCAAAGGACGGAGGAAGAAGATTGTCAAAAAGAATCTACACACGCGCAGGTGATAAAGGGACCACAGGGCTCTTCTCAGGTGAGAGGATTGAGAAGGATAACATACGCGTAGAAGCATATGGGACAGTTGATGAACTAATCGCAAGTCTTGGTGTGGCGAAGATTCATTCAGGTGAAAGAATTGAATCGTTGATTCACGAGATACAACAGACATTGTTTCTTATAGCGGCAGATTTAGCTACAAATCGCGATTCAGTAAAAGATGAGAGTCTACTCGCAAAGATAAGAAGAGTTGGGAAAGAAGACGTCACTCGACTTGAAGTTGTTTCTGATGAATTGGTTGAAGAACTGCCTCTACTAAAGAATTTTGTAATCCCAGGAGGGACCAAGGGATCTGCTTTCCTGCATGTTGCACGTACAGTATGCAGACGTGCTGAGAGGAGAATTATCTCATACGCAAATGTCAATGAAGTGAATCCGGAAATTATTCGATATATGAATAGACTCTCTGACCTGCTGTTTGTCTTTTCAAGGTACGAGAATTTGGAATCAGGGACAGGTGACAATATAATATCAAGAGATGGCACCAGCAAGCAAACAAAGGATGAATAATGTTCAAATTACTGGATTTGCTCTGCGTGCATTCGAATATATTCTCTAAGTCCCTCTGAGAGCTTGATACGCGAATCCTCCACAGAACCCGTACCTGCTGTATTGATTTCAATTCCAATCTTCTTGATCTCTTTTCTAATCCGCTCCAAATCAACACTATTGGTCTTTCTCCCTATGCGAAGTGCTTTCAGAATCTCAAATCCATAACTTGCTTCCCAAAGTGGAAGTAAATCAATATCCTCTTCGATTGCCATAAGGTGTACTTTCTCCAGTTCTTGTTTCCTCAGCTCTAATACCTTGGACGTAATGATAGCTAATTCAGGAATTCGTCTTGACATCCTAACATCGATGAAGTGTGTTGACCCTCCAGAGTTAAGCTGCTCAATTAGTGCATGACTAACATCGCGTTTCAACTTGTCTTGAACATCACCATAGGAGTGTGTTTCATCTATCTCTTCAAGAATAGCCATAACATCCCCATCGAATCCTATCAGAAAACTGAGATCAAATGCTTGAAGTATTGCAGCGTTCAGAAAGAATTCTCCCAATGGATTTAGAGTCTTTCTCAGCTGCTGAAGGCGTCGTGTCAGATTCAAAGTTCCCTCATTTGCAATTATTGATGCAATATCAACACTGCGGGTTTGTGATTTGAATGGCTCAAGACCTCTTGACCATTTTAGTTTCAATGGAGGGCCAATTAACGGTAGATTTGTGATTCTTGATAGCCCCAGTTTATTTAAAGCAGGCAAGCAGAATAGAGGCGTGATATCAATCTCCGCAGCTTTTACACCGCTTAGATCAATTACCTCGATTCGTGAGCAGTTGATCAGCGGATGAAAGTCTATGTTTTCAAGACGATTATTGGAAACTCCCAATTTCGTTAGATTTTGACAAGCAGACAATGGGGTTAGGTCAAGCTCGGCTATTTGTGTCCAATCAAGGCTTAAAAATGTCAAAGAAGTACATCCTTGTAAGGAGGATAGATCCAATTCCGATAGAGGATTTTCGCTCAAATCAAGAACCTGCAGTGCCTTATGGTTTTCAAGAGCTGAAAGATTCACTTCTCGAATCCAATTATGAGAAAGGTCAAGCTTCTGAAGATTTCTTGCATCCTTTATCGGATCCAGGTCAATTTCGTTCAGTTGATTATTGCTCAGGTTCAATTCAGACAGATTAGAACATGTCTGGAGTGGTTCTAGGTTAATGTGATGAATATGATTCTGAGCCAGGTTAAGATTCTCGAGTTGAAGACAGCCTCGAAATCCAGACAGATCGAAGCTCTGTACCAAGTTCTCTGAGAATTGGAATTCACGAAGATTCTCAAAAGTGCCCAACAGAGAGGCGTCAAATCTAAATATCACATTCTTACGAAGGTCTATCCTTTCAAGATTCTCACTTCCAATCAAGAATGATAGATCGATCTCCTCTAGTTTATTGTCACTAAGATCAACAATATGGAGATTGGAGAGTTTGCCAGCCTTGATTAAATCAATTTCAAGGATACCCTTTCCGGAGAGATCTATCTTGGTCGTATCTGGTTTGTAGCTGGTAACCTCCTTTAATCGAGGGCCTCGCTGGAATTCAATAACTACATCTGTCATGTGTACAATCCTGCAAAGGCAAATTCAGTTTTAGAGTCTTTCACAGCTGCCAAATGAAACTGTTTGAATCCCGTTTCCAAGATAGTGAAGTACTAGGGCCGCCAACCCATGCCTGTTGGTGGTGCTCGAATGACAGTATCTAGACCATATTCCATCAAAACTGGTTTGGCTCTCTCAGCGTCAATGAAATATAGTGGTTTTCTCATATCGCCAAGATTGGCCATCTTCTTGCAGAGCTTGTTTTCAGTCAATGTCCCTAAAGCCAAAGTAACGGTTCTTGGTGACAACTCCACTCTCTCGCAAATCTCATGCGGACTAATCGGACCATGTGCCGCAATGATTTGCAGCACCGTTAAAACTCCGGCTGAGAACTGCTGCGCCAAGATACCGTGACCTCTCTTCCCTCTATACTCGGGAATATGTATAGTAAAGTCTTTCCAATCGTGTAATGTTGATGCAGGCTATTACTTTCCTTTGTGTATTTGGATACACATAGCTGCAGTTATTCGAATTACCTCACTATTGTTACGGTTTTTCTATTCAATCACGAGTCATAGGGCACAATTACATTGCGGCATATGCTCATTATTATACGCAACCTGATGATAAGTATTTGATTGGGAAAGTTAACTTTCAAGAAATGTAGAGGGGTCTGAAAAGACCCCCAAAAGAATACATTCGCTACGGCACAAGTACTGCCGCTGCAGAATTTGCCAAGTCAAGAATTACTCCAGGATAAAGGAATAACACTATCATGCTGATCACACAGATTAGTGCGGCAATCATCGGAATCCTTGGTAATGTTATTCTTTCTGTCGATGTAGACTCTGAGAAATACATCACTCTGAGCACTCGCAGGTAGTAACCGAGTGAGAATACCACATTCAGGAATCCAATAAGACCCAGCCACCATAGACCGACTTCAGCTGTACTCATGAAGACCATGAATTTGGGAGTAAATCCAGCGGTTGGAGGGAACCCAGCAAGTGAGAGCATTAGGATACCCAACATAGCGGCGATGATAGGAGACCTCTGACTCAGACCGGATAATTCAGTATATGTGATTCGCTTACCCAATGCTATAGACATGGCAAAGATAATGATGAATGCTCCTGCCTTCATTAAGGCATGAATAAATGCGAGGAAGAATGCGGACGATATACCATAAGTTGTACTCACCGCAAAGCCAATGAAGACATACCCCATCATAGCAATGCTGCTAAAGGCCAACATTCTGAGAATATCCTTCTGAGCCAAAGCTAGGAAATTGCCAATTACCATCGTAAGAATAGAAACGACAATGATTAGTCCCAGCCATTCGAAGCGAGCTATGATGAATCCAACCATTAGAATTCGCACCAGCGCACTGATGCCAGTCTTCTTTGTGGCTCCAGCAAGGTATGCAGTAACACTTCCATCAGCAGTAGCATATGCATCAGGAACCCACATCCAGCCCGGAAATATTCCAACCTTGAATCCAAAAGCAATTACAAACAATACCATTGCCAAAAGCAATGTGTATGCTTCTGTAGCAAGAGAAATGGGATCTGCCCAAACTTCTTCTATACCTGATGCAACGGCTGAGAGTGCCGTCACACCGGTTATACCATAGACAAGTGCGATACCAAAAATCATGAACATGGTTGATATGAGACCCATGACAAAATACTTTGTTGCTCCATCAAGAGCTCCTCTATCAGGACTTAATGCAACCAAGATGTAGGTTGGCGTACTCATCAATTCCCAAGCCAAGAAAAGGGCCACAAGATCAGTTGCCATTACAACCCACAAGGCTCCTGCAAACGAAATCATGAGCAGAAAATTGTAAGGTCCTTTATCCCCGCCATACTGGGTTGCGGATAGGAGAACCAAGAATGCAACCACTAATATCAAGTAAATGAAGAAGTCTGCGAATGCATCACGTATGAACAGTCCCCCAAACGAAGAACCATACAAATTGGGATTGAGAATCATAACTTCGATGAAGGTGATTATTATCCCAATGATGCTAACTGGTAGTGGGTTGAATCGCATACCAACGACCAGTGCTATGATTGCAAACGCAATTAGTGTGAGAACTGGCAGCGACCCATACCAAGACTCGGGAAAGAGTAGCAAGAGGTCTCTCAAAGGAGTCATTAACGCCATAAATGCGTTGTATATTGCATCGAGCTGAAGCACTAGACCACACCTCCAATAATGAAAACAACAACTTTCATGACCAAATCCAAAATAAGGTCAGGCCAGATGCCTAGGAGTAGAACTGGTATCATCATGAGGATTGGTGCGACTAGATCACTCCATGGTGCCTCTTGAACCTCTTTCTCAGGATCAGGGTCACTGAATACTATTCTGTTTAGAGTCCACAGCAAATAGCCAACTGTAAGGAATATTCCAAGCCCAATCAAACCCGTCCAGATATATCCCTCCACAGATACAGCACCGAATAATGTCAGTGCCTCTGCAATGAATCCGCTGAATCCAGGAAGTCCAAAGGCAGCGAGAGATGCAAGGATGAAGACTGCTGACATCTTTGGTGCCTTTGACATTAGCCCTTGTATCTGCGGAATCTCACGCGTGCCAGCAGCATATTTCAGCTGTCCGGCCATAAGGAACATCACAGATATGATGGTTCCATGGCTGAACATCATGAATATGGCACCATTTAGTGCAAGACCAGCTGCAGCCTTAACAGCTGCACTCGTACTACCGATACCAACTGCACCAATGGCAACACCCAGCAGGACCCACGACATATGGTTGATTGAAGTATATGCTACCATGCTCTTCATATCAGTCTGGGCCATCGCAGTGAAGGCCGCATAGACACATGTGAATACTGCTAATGCTGCGAAGGGGATTGCAAGTCGGACAAAACCATCAGGGACCATCCACAGACCTAATCTGATGAATGCATAGCCACCCATCTTCAGAAGTATTCCCGCCAAAATGACTGAACCAGGAGTTGGAGCTTTGACATGAGCCCACGGCAACCAATTGTGTAGTGGGAATACTGGTAGCTTTACACCAGCGCCCATAAAGACTGCGAGAGCGAAACCAATCTGAACATCAACAGGGAGTCCCATTGCTCTGAGTTCAACCATATTGAAAGTTGGAGTCGGAGCAAGGAAGAATAGAACAAAGAACGAGATTGCCATGACGGCGGAACCTAGATGCGTGTAGATGACAAACTTCATTGCTGCATGCTCACAGCCCTGCTCCCCATACCTTCCGACGATGAAGAACATCGGGATGAGTACAAGTTCCCAGAATACAAAGAATCCGAATAGGTCAATTGACATGAAGACTCCCAGAAGGCCTGTCTGCATAAACAGGAACAGAGAGTAATACATGCTTTGGGCTTTCTTGATATGATTGGAGCTTATCGCTGCTATGAAGACAACTAGATTGGATAGAACAATCATCACTACAGAGAGACCATCAATTCCTACAAGGAGCTGAAGAACCGGTGAATCAGCTGCAGTACCAAGCACTGCGATAATGAAACTCCATCCATATGTTCCACCAGTTGGATCAGTTAGTTGATAATTGGGATCAATCGCCCCTGCAAGCAATAGTGATAGGACTAGCTCAATGAATCCTATAACCAATGTCAGCCAGCGGGCTCCTCTCCCTCCGGCGACAAGAGCAAGAAATGCTCCAATGACTGGAAGTAGAAGCATGAATGGCAGGATTCCAAAGGGAATCATCGAGATAAGGGATTGAGCAAATTCAAGCTGCATCTTAGATTACCCCCATAGTGATGAGAATGACAAGAATCATAATTCCGAATCCAAACATAATCACAGAAACATAGTCATTCACACGGCCTGTTTGCATTGCCTGTCCGCTCTCAGATGCACCAACACTACGTGTTGATACTCCCTCTGCGAAGCCATCTACCACATTGTCATCAAACCAACGGATTCTCCTGGAGAGTTCTTTGGCAGTATCTGCAGACTTGAAATCTATTCCATCAATGATATTGTTGTCAACTCTGACACGATACCACTCTGCAAACTTTAGGAACTTGTTCAGTACCCAATAGTAGAACTCATTGATGTACCAGCGATGCTTAAGGAAGTTGTAGATTCTCCTCTTGAAGCCACTTTCAGGAATGATTGCATTTGGCTTGTCCCCACGCTTGATGTAGATGAGATAGCCTGGAATTCCACCAACTGCAAGTGCGAGCAGTGTAATAGTGAAGGGTACAATTCCCAGCTCACTGAATTTGACTGCAATCATCTCAGTGAGGATTTCAGTCCATGTGTGCTCTGAACCAATGGCAAGCATCTCCACATAGGGGAATACTAGAAACGCAATCAGTGTGAATGCTGCCAGAAGGTATAGAGGAATCATCATGGCAGGACCAGGATCATGCGGGTCACTGTGGTGTTCTTCTGAAGTGCGCTCTTCGTGGTGCTCGTCAGAGTCCACAAGATGATTATCCACGGTAGTGTCATGTTCTTCATGATGTCCAGAATCATGACTATCATGATTACCGTGACCGGCCTTGCCGGGGCCGTAGAAGGTTAATCCCATTAATCTAAAGCTGTAGAATATTGTGCATGCGGCTGCAATTATAGCAAACAAAAATACAAGCCAGCCAACAGACGCTATTAGAATTCCACCATGAGATACTATCTCTCCCTCGACAATCATCAACTCATATGCATACTCGATGATTGAGTCTTTTGACCAGAAGCCTGAGAACGGAGGAATTCCGGCTAGAGCCAAGACACCAATCCACATCACTATGAAGGTCTTTCGCATGTGTTTCCTGAGGCCACCCATCTTTGAGATATACTTCGTATGAACTGCATGAATTACTCCTCCTGAGGCAAGGAATAGTAGTGCCTTGAATGCACCATGGGATATCACATGCAGCACACTTGCAAGATAGGCGGATTCATACGCAATATGAGTGGTTAATCCAAGGTCGTGAGCATAAAGACCGTAGAATGCGAGGAGTCCAGCGGCCCCCAGTCCAAGCATCATGTAGCCGAGCTGGCTGAGTGTCGAAAACGCCAGTATTTGTTTGAGCTCGTTTGAGGTTATACCCATTGTTGCTGTCATGAGGGCGGTGACCGCACCTATGACCGCAACAACAATGAAGAAGAATGTAATAGCGTCAGCACCTGAAACCTGTAACAAGTTGAACGCGTGTTCCCCACCATTGTGATCTCCAGCAGCCGCTGCCTGCGCATCAACCATTGTGAGCAGGAATCGTGCTGTGATGTAGATGCCAGCCTTTACCATAGTAGCTGCGTGAATTAGTGCGGAAACTGAGGTCGGGCCTGCCATTGCCTCTGGCAGCCACACCTGTAGCGGTGCCTGTCCAGATTTACCAATGGCACCCATGAAGATCAGAAGGAATGTTGGAATCAGCATTCCAAGTCCAGCCATGGTAGTCCACCACTGCTGGTAGTTCTCTGCCATAAGGCTGAAGGAGAATGTGCCAGTGAAGGCAAATAATAGAAGGATACCTCCAAGCATGAAAGCATCGCCAATTCGTGTGACTATGAATGCCTTAGTTCCACAATGAGAGTTGTATTGACCTTCGGTCGTGAATTGAAGTAGAGGATTCTCGTATTCAACCTCGCCAGGTGCAGTCTCAGGTGGATTCCGCTTGTCGTTCCAGAAGCCAATAAGACCGTAGGAGCAGAAGCCCATAATCTCCCAGCCAATGAACGCAATCAGCAAGTTGTTGCTTAGGACCAGTGTAAGCATTCCACCACCGAAGGCCAGCATCAGGAAGAAGAACCTGTCGCGGTCGCCCTCATGTGCCATATACTCTGTGCTGTACACGTAGATTAAGAAACACAACGTGCTTGCGAGTACAGCCATGATAACTGAGAGTGGGTCAAGGAGGACCTCGAAGCTAATACCCAGGTAGTCAATCCATACCCACGAAGTCGTACCAACTGGATTATCCACTTCCAGAAGAAGGGACCAACAAAGAACCATTGCGATACCCATCATGATTGCAGGAGTCCAGTCTCGGAGTTTCTCACTGAACCTACCAACAATAGGCACTAGCAGAGCTCCAGCCAATGGGATTACAAGGATTAGGTAGTAGGGTAGTCCGAACAGCATTTTTGATCACCTCATGGAATGGGAATCAGATCTTTGAAGGGAATCAAGTTCGGTATTGCGTCCACTGCGGGCACTATGATATCAAGCGCTATTCCTGGGAATATTCCAAAGAACACGATGAGGAACCCGAGAATTATCATTGGGATTGTCATTGATCTCGGCCCTTCTGTCACTCCATCGAGTTCTTGGGGATGTGGTCCTAGAAACACTTTCCAGAAGAAGCGCAGCATATATCCTGCACTCATTATGGTGCTGGATACTGCAAGTACAGAAAGTATCAGGAAGTTCATGAACACGGTTTCTGAACCTGGAGGCGCAGCTGCATGGAATCCACCAAGGAACATCATCCACTCGCTCGCAAACCCAGAAAGCGGGGGGCTACCAGCAATGCTCATCATACCTATCGCTGCCATGAAGGCAGTAATGGGCATCTTGTTTGAGAGACCACCAAGCTCGTCAATATTCCGTATATGTGTCTGATGCATAACCGTCCCGGCAGTCATGAACAACAGACCTTTGGAGAATGCATGATTGATAAGATGGAAGAGACCACCTGATACGCCATAAACAGTGAAGACTCCTAGGGCAAACAGGACATAGCCCATCTGAGACACAGACGAGTATGCTAAGAGACGTTTGATATCTTTCTGAACAAGTGCCATGAAACCTCCATAAAACATGGTTATGACACCAATGGTTGCAATCCAGAAAGATAGGCTGGCTGCTGCAGGTCCAAGTGTGATTGTCCCAAACCGGACAAGTGCATACGCTCCGGTTTCAATCATTGCACCTGATAGCAGAACTGAGATGGGGGTTGGAGCTTCAGCATGAACTGGAGGAAGCCACCAATGAATCGGGAATACTGCCATCTTGACCAGAAATCCTGCGGCAAGAAGAATGAAGATTAACTTCAGAAGATCAGTGGCACCAACATATGTTGACAAGAGAAGCTGTATTGTAGCAAGGTCAAATGTGCTTGCCCCGCTCAGGAAGTAGAGAAGTCCGAAGCCTATCAGAATACAGACTGCTCCGCTCTGAGTATATAGCCAGAATTTCAAAGCAGTGCGCTTTCGTGATTCAGGCAGTCCCCAAAGTAGGATGAGGAAATACGAAGGCACAAGCATGAGTTCCCAGGCGATGAAGAACTCAATCATATTTGTGGCCAATGTGACCCATTGCATACCCATTAGAAAGAACAGTTGATTCGCAAAGAAGGCAGGTTTACTGTGTTCGTGTGAGGTGTAGCCAACTGCGTAGACAACAGAGAGAAAGCCAAGCACGACAACTGCAAATGTGATCGGAAATGCAATGCCATCAAGATATAACCCGAATGCGCCAAGTAGAGAAGACCAAGTCATTCCTTCATACGCTGGTCCACCCTCAACCATAATTCGGAAGAAGGGTGGAATCATTAGGATTACTGAAACACCTGAAAAGGCAACAGCAATCTTTCCAGCACGGTCTCCAATTCTATTTTTGAACAGGTAAATTAGAAGGCCACCAACGAAGAGGACAATAAGTGAGAGGGCCATAAATGGCGGTTCGAATGTTGCCTGCATTTACCTGAACCTCCTTCCTCGCCATTCCAATGGCTCTCTGTCCAGGTTCTCAATCTTATCAGGACCAAATAGCAGATCTTCGCGCTCTCCTTCAGAGAGGTCAACAATAGGAGTGTGGAATAGAGCATCGAACCTGCAGGCATCAACGCAGAGTCCGCAGAAGATACAGCGTGTATAATCGAAATACAATGCTGCGTCTTTCTCGTACATCTTATCCTCCTTATCAATTCGAATTGCCACAACTGGGCATGCACGGACGCACTGAGCGCACGCAGTGCAGGCATGACGCACATGTATGTGTCTTCCGCGAGTTCTCTCAGGATAGTATCTATCCTCAAATGGAAAGAGATTCGTGACAGGTCGCTTGAAGATCTGTCTAAAGACATGTCTAAGTACCTTGAAGATATCGCCTAGATTTCCAAAGAATCCCATCTCATTAACCTCCTATAACAAAGCCTGCTAATCCTGGCACGTAGACTATTGCAAACATAGCCAGAAGGACATTCAACATTGATAATGGAAGGAGATACTTCCAACAGAAGTATACAATCTGATCTTGCCTGAGCCTGTGGAATGATGAACTTACAAACACAAACAAGAATAGAACAATCAGGAACTTGATGAGGAAATTGACAACACCGGGCAAAAATGGAATTCCATTGAATCCGCCCAAGAAGAATGTGACAATAAGAGCTGAGTAAAGCATCTGCTCCGCAAACTCAGCGAAATATGTCAAAGTGAAATAGATACCGGAAAATTCTGTTCTCCACCCAAAGATGATCTCTGAGTCAGCAACCGGTGCATCAAATGGAAATGTGCCAACAGATGCAATTGCTGCAGCAAGGAATGTTACGCAGTTGATTGGAAGCAGAACGATATACCAAATTGCACTCTGGGCTTGTGTAATAGCCATTACACTCAATGATCCAGCCAGCATTGCAGGTCCAACTGAAGAGATAATCATGGGAATCTCAGCGGCGAACTGATTGTTGGCTGCTCTGAAGCCTCCGATGAGAGAATACTTCGAACCGCTAATCCAACCCGAAAGCAGAGCAATCACAGGGACCGCAGTAAGAAACGCGAAAATCAATACAAGACTCACAGAGAGATCAGCAATGACCCACGTTGTATCCCAGGGAATAAATGCAAAGGGTAACAATACAATTACCAGCAATAGCGATGGCAAAAACCTGTACATCCATCGGCTTGCGTTTCGAGGGATAATTGTTTCCTTCGCCACTAGTTTGATTGCGTCAGCGAAGAGCTGCAAACCACCATACTTGCCCAAATGGAATGGACCGCGTCGCATCTGAATACGGCCCCATAACTTTCTTGTCGCCCACACAAAGAAGATGAGCGTCATAACAATGAATATGAGACCTGGGAAGAGCACTGTCTTAAATAGAAACCAGAAGTTTTGAACTACAAGAAGCCAAATGAAATCAACGACACTTTCTATCCAGAGTACCACCTGATGAAGGAAGTTCCAAATTATTGCAATTATGTTCCATATCCACTGAGGAATTCCTGCAAGCCATTCAAAGAAATCAAACTGCAACATTATTCCACCTCCCATCATCGATCCCACCATCCCACGTATGGATCTAGACTGCCAAATATTGCAATGAAATCTGCAAACCTTGATCCGGGAGTCAAATACTTGAGTGCCTGATAGGAATTCAGGCAAGATCCGCGTATCTTTGCACGGTAGGGTGTTTGTGCCTTGTCCTCTGTTTTCAGCCAGAGTCCAAGTACACCTCGTGTACCTTCTACACGTCCATAGGCCTCACCGGCTGGAAGTCGGTTCGCTTTAGCGCGAGCCTTTGGATCTGCAATCTCTCCTTCGGGGACCTGGGGGAGTAGCTGTCGTATAATATTGATTGATGTTCGGACTTCCTTGAACCTTTGAACCATTCTGTCATATGCGTCACTCTCCCCGGGATGATTGGGATTCTCAGTGATCGGAACCTCCCAATCAACCAGGTCGTATGCAAGATTGGGGTCTGGCATATCTTTCCTGAGATCCATTGGTAATCCACATGCCTTGACATTGGGTCCTGATAGACCCCATTTGAGAGCCTGCTTGGCGGAATACTGTCCGATACCTTCAGTTCTCCTTCTGAAGAGAGGACTACCCATTAGCATATCCTCAAACTTTGACATGTTTGCCTCCATATGAGCAATCGCCTTTTCCAGGGTTTGCACTGATTTCTCAGTAAAATCATACTTCACGCCACCAGGAGTATTGTATGATACTGTATGTCTGGAACCAGTAAGCTCCTCAAATGCATTCAAGAAGAATTCACGGTCAATCCATGGCCAGATGAGCATGGCAAAGAAACCCAGCTCTGCTGAGAACTGCCCCCACCAGAATTGAATTGAGTGGATCCTACTTGCTTCCATCATTATTGTACGCATGACTTTCGCTCTATCAGGAACCTCTAATTCCGCAATCTGCTCTACCGCAGAGATATAGGGATATTCAGAGAGAAACGCTTCAAGCATGCATAATCTCTCCATGACCAATGAACCTTGTCTGAAATTGCGAAATTCAAGAACCTTCTCTGCGGATCTATGAAAGTACCCAGCATGCGGATCACATTCAACAATGAAGTCACCGACAACTTTCAGTTTTGCAGCCCATCCATGAGCTGACACATGCTGAGGTCCAAACCAAACATCAACTGATTCATCAACAATATCCGGACTCATTCGCTGGCACCTCCTCTCTCTGGGCGTGGTTTTGGAGTCGCCAGACCAGATTCGTCAACCCGACTTCTGTCGATTACAAAGCTCTTTCGAAGTGGGTATTGTCCCTCAAGCTCATCTGGAAGAAGCAAGAGCCTTAGGTCAGGATGGCCCTGAAAATGAATACCGTACATTTCGTGCGTTTCTCGTTCATGCCATTCAAATGCAGGGAAGATGTCAGATGTTGTATCTATTGATGGCTCAGGACCTGAGAGTTCAACGCGGATTTGACAAATGAAATTGTTCAGGTGCGAATAGAGAATGTAAATCACCTGATACTTGTCCTCTCCAAGGTCAACTCCAAAAACACACTCTGGGAATATCATCTGAACGGATTCATCAAAGAGGGCAATGAGATCTCTAATCTGTTCTTTCCTGGGAGAGAATTCCGCACGGTTTTCGTTAATCATGTTAATTGTAATGTCGGGAAAGCGAGCTTGTACTGTTCTCACAAGAGCTGAGAGAGAGATCAAATCGATAGCATCCATTTTACACAGACTCCTCCTTAATTGGACGGCCAAGATCGACCGTTCCATACCTTCGATTATACATCAACATCAGAACAAGTGCAAGTGCCGTGTGAGCAGCGGCTACTGATATAACAAGAATAATGAGACCCTGAGGTGTGAATGAAAAAACACCTCCGTAAACAGCAAAAGCGACCAGTGCCAGATTGACGCCATTACCCATTATTTCAGCACCAATAAGGATTCTAATTAGATTCCGTTTCACGATCATTCCGTAGGCTCCCAGACCCACCAACATGAACGCAACAACGAGATACCAACTGAGAGGAACCATTACTCTTCAGCCTCCTCAGTTTCACTGGATATCTCATCAGCCTCAACTTCAGGCTGAGGTTCAGCTTCTATACCGAACTCTCCGGTAATGCCAACCAATGCTTCAGCCTTGTCCATCTTCATCATAGCGATGGCACCTACTAGTGTAGTAAGAATAAGCAAAGCTACAATTTGAACATAGATTCCATGATCACTCCATAGCCATTCGGCTAGCCCTTGAAGGCTTTGTGAAAGCTCCGGTACTCCCTCTACAATATATTCGGGCCAGGGGAAGGCCAGTGCAAGCCCGGCTGAAATTGCCATAACCACAGCTGCAATTAATCTACCAACTTGACGAGCTCGCGCAGATTCAAACACCTCCAATGACCTGTCTTGCGCTCTTGGGAGCAGGAGAACACCGAAGATTATCAAGGCGCTAATGCCTCCCGTGTAAACAGCTATCTGCATACCGGCAATGAAAGGTGCATCAAGCAATAGAAAGAAGCCAGCAACAAAACTAGCCATAAATCCGAAGAAGAATACAGCATAGACAATATCCTTGTGTTCAAGGGCAAGATATGCAAGGATGAGCACAACACCTGCAATAAGTAGGAATTCAACCTGCTCAAATAATTCCAGTACGGGTTCTATCTCCTGCATCTTAGTAACCTCTATTCTAATGATGGATCTCTTTTCTAGCTGCTTTCGCTTGGAGATACGCCTCCACTGTTTCCTTTCCATCTAGGGATGCTTGGGGCAAACGTTTCATGACAAACGAGATCCCGCCCATGATGACAAGCACAAAGAGAAGTGTCTGCCACAGAATGAGAGCCTCCAATCTCAATGTTGATGCAGATAGTAACCAGAGAAAAGCACCCATTACATCAACAACGACAAAGAGAATTGTATACACAATGTAGTTGTACGGATAGGATATCCTTGCCGGACCAATGGGCTCTTCACCACATTCGTAGGTAGATGTCTTCTCCGAATTCTGAAGGACGTGGGGGCGCAAGACCCACGACGCAAGGAGCATCACAACTACCAGAACCATAGCAAGTAATGCCCAAACCAAAACGGGTACGAAATCTACGAATAATCTCATGATATGGTGCCATCCTTTTGTATCTTGTTTGCTAATCCTTGTGGATAAGTATGGTCTAGGGAAACGAGTTTCTCTCCTATGTAAATGTGTCCCCTTGCCATGATTGGTTTAACCCTTCTTCGTTTTCTTGTTACAGAAATAGATAGATATCGAATCATTCAGATTGATGATTGATATTTTTGCATCAAAGGGTAATGCATATTCTGTAACTTGAGGGCGGCGGTAATTCCTCCCATATTAAAAACGCTTCGAATCTTCAGAAGAAGAAGTTAAATATCGTATGTATTCCTCGATGCTCTAGAATTCCCTTGACATATAATAGGTGATAAGCTTGAATACAACCGAAGAGGGTGGTTTCTTCTATTATCTCGCGCTCCTCATAGGTATGGTCTTTGTCGGAGCATACCTATGGCACATCATGACTACTCCCACATCTAGTCAGATATTCCAATTCATTTTAGTAATGTCTGGAATACTGCTTGTGGCAAGCTCTTTCATGTTTGCCTATAGCAATACGCGCTCAATGAGAATAGGCATGACGATGGCCTCAGGAATTCTTGGTGGAATCCATGGATTCTTGACGCTTACGTTGTTCGATCTCATAACAGGAATAATACTCTTTGCCTGGATGGCATTCGGTATCCTCCTTGCATTTGCAGCCTTCAATTGGCTTCATGAGTAGAATGATAGGAATCCTCAATCGGTAGTCTCAGAAGAGGCTGCCGATGATTCCTTAGTTTCTGAGGCCTGTTCTTCAGTTGCCTTTTCTGCAGGAGATTCGCTCTCTGGTTTGGTAGTTTCGTCTTCAGGTACTTCCAAAGGAGGACCATACTTCAATTTTGAAACATCCATTATCCCAGGGGTCATTGCCTCTTCAGTATACTCCTTTGAACGAATCATGGCAAATCCTCCAGCTACAAGAATAACAGAGCCAATTGACCAGCTCGAGAGAAATGCTGTGTCACTGAGAGGCGAGGAGTTAATCACGAAATACAGCATGTAAAACATTGAGAAGACAGCGGCAATCGCAAGCATGGTAAGTTTTGACCTACCTCGTTCCACAGCAAAATACCTGTAGAAAAATGGGAGGGACAGAATAGGCCAAATCATCAACCAGAAAGACTGATCCCAGGTTGTCAAAGCTTGCAGCAATTGGTATAGGAAGCTGAAGTAATATGCGCTGAGGAGGAGGATGCCCAACCAGACAAGACAATATGGTTCACTATCTTCCCGCAGCTTCATTGGATCATCCCCATCGCATCTTGATTCTCATATTTCCTCTGCCAATGAGTTGTTCCGGCACGAATCTTGTTCTGAAGAATTAGATGTGCTCTTACAAAGTCAGCTGGCTTTGGCGGACACCCTGGCAAGTAGACGTCTACAGGGACAACCTTCTCAGGCGGTGTCATTAGAGAGTAGCCATCCCAGAACAAACCACCACTTGCAGCGCACTGTCCAAATGAGATGACATACTTGGGCTCTGGCATCTGCTCGTAGATCCGTCGCAATCTTGGTGCCATCTTCTTGGTGAGGGACCCGGATATCCAGAGAACATCAGCCTGACGAGGACCAAAGAGAGGTAGCATTCCAAACCGTTCAATATCCCATCGTGATGCCACAGCGGCCGCACCATCAGCCATGCAGCAACCTAAACCATACTGAACAGGCCATGGACTGTGAGCCCGTCCCCAGCGAAGCATCCATTTGAGTGGAGGCAGATTTTGCAGCCACTTCAGCAGTATTGGAGCTATCCGGCCAAAACCGTTCCTAAAGAGGTCGTAGAATATCCACATGAAGTATTTACCAAACTTGAGAATCATGGGCAGCCAGAATGCAAAGATCTTGCCGGGATTGGATATCTCATTCTTGTCATACTTGAGTTTGGCACCACGAATCTTTGCGAGCCGTCGTTTGCCAAAGTACGTAGGTGCGTAATTTGCAAACCAAATCCCTGTGCTGTGTGGGTGGCCACCATGACGCTGAGCAATCTTGAATATAACGAAGCTCTGTGACCAAGAGAGCATGAAGAAGTGACGGCGTTCGTCCTCCAAGAAGTAGCCCATCATGGTCACTCCTGTCTTTGATGTTACATAGCCATCTATCCCTGCTTCAGCAGAAGCTTGCTCAAACTGGAAATCATCCAAAATGGCTTCAAGGGTCTCAAGAGGTGCAAAGGCCTGCCCAACAACAAGAGTCGGTCCTGCCTTCTTTACTCGCATTGGATAGAACCTGTCATGCCACTCATGTGCAGCAATATGCTCGTCGTAGAGCTGCCCCTTGTATTCCTCTGTGACACGTCGTACTACATCAAAACCTTCCTCAATCTCTTCCTCAGTTCCCTCATATGCCACAAGTACTGTCCCATGATGGACAGGGAATGGAAAGGGCTCTTCTGGATTCCAGATCTTCTTCTTGAGGTCAGTGTATTTACTCTCTTCAAACTTAATCGTGAATGGAAGTGGACCATCATGCATCATCTTTTCCATTGCCATTACCATGAGATAATTCTCAGGAAAACTTGCGACAATAGGTTTGATTGGCATTAGAGGTTTTATCTTCAATTTGATCTTTGTAATGATTCCAAGAATACCTTCAGTATCACAGAAGAGGTCAGTATCGGTACTCTTGACCAGCTTCCCTGTTGGAAGGACAACTTCAAACTCTAGCACATTCTTGTTAATATTCCCATATTTCAGGGATCCAATTCCATCGCCACCCTGAGCTACCCATCCTCCAACAGTTGCTGCCAATCCAGATGATGGATAGCAGCGCAAGTCCATCCCGTTTCTATTCAATTCATGCTGCAGATTCGACCAGGAGATTCCAGGTTCCACCAGAACAAAATGATTCTCCTTATCTATCTCAAGAATCCTATTCATTGGCCGAATATCAACGATGATTCCTCCCTTGCGAGGAATCGCACCTCCGTAACCCGAAGTTCCTGCGCCACGAGGAACAAGAGGAATCTTTTCTTCATTAGCGAACTTGTAGAGGGCAACAATTTCCTCTGGGGTATGTGGTTGAACTAGCGCATCCGGCTTGTTGTTCATCAACCATCCTACTTGCTTAGGAAGTGCACCTACGTCTGTGGATAAGATGAGCCGCTCATGCTTCTCAGTGATGAGTCGGTCGCCAAAGATTTCAGACAGCTTCTCGATCTGCTTTTTCTTTAGTCCCATTTAGTATCGCTCCGTTTGAAGGTCCGGATGCCTGTGTCAGGGGTTGGCATCTTCGGGGCATAAAAACCTAGCGAGCTGCTGATTGTCCCATTCAATTGGGAATTACTGGCAATTATTGTGTATATGCTAAATAATCTTGCTTCGGGTTCTCAGAACTTCTTAGTTGCATTGTGTAAACAAGATATCGTTATTAGTCTCTTTTTGAAGCCATTCGAAGAACCGGGACTCTGCATGGGAGACAAAGCCGCTTGACCAAACTAAAGAAGAGAACCAAAATCAAGATACTGCTAGGCTTCGTTGGTTGTATGATTCTTTTTACCGCAGCCTACAGTGTAGTTGGACGCCCCGCATATACTGCCGAATGTGGTAATTGTCATACCACAACCCCTAGTCCACTAGTCATTTCCTCTAACGCAACTGGCACAGTAAATGCAGCTGTAGGAACACCATTCACATTGATTGTTGACGCATCAGGCAGTACCTCCAACAAAGATGGCGATTTTGCCGTCAGCGTTCAGGCCGGATGGGCAGACAATGACCAGTTCTCATTCACACCTCACGCGGTCTTGGACCAAGCTGGGGATGATTTGAATTTGGTGCAAAAGCAAATACAGGCATCTTTTACATTCACACCTTTGGCTGCTGGATCGTGGACATTACGAATTTGGTCAGCTGCAAAGGGCGGGTTATCGAAGAGTCTGGATGTGAGTGTTTCAGCAGTTGTTTCAGACACTACACCTCCTACAATTGACAGCCCAAATGATAAATCAATTTCAGAGGGCCAGGCGGCCAATGTAACTTGGAATCCTTCGGATGCGAATCCTGATAGATACGTGATATTTGATGATGAAAGTTCTTGGTTAAGTGGACCATGGGATGGGTCAGCAATACTTGCTCCTCTACAGACCCTTTCGCTTGGTACACATAACATTACATTAGCTGTGTTCGATGTGAACAATAATTGGGCATCAGACCAAGTCAATGTAACAGTGTACGATGGAACAGCTCCAACGATTGATACGCCCGATGATGTTCTGTACAACGAAACACAAATAGGATACACAATCAGTTGGAACCCTGCTGACTTGCATCCCGCAAGCTATGAAATCTATCGGAATACGACTCCAGTTAGATCGGGATTATGGAATTCAAGTGTTGAAACGATTTCTATTTCTGTCGATGGTCTATTGGTTGGAGCCTACAACTATACCATTGTCGTAACGGATGTTGGTGGCAATAGTATACGAAATGAAGTGAATGTTATAGTATCAGATGGCACTCCTCCAACAATTGACAATCCTTCTGACATAGACTACAACGAAGGTCAAATCGGCAATTCTATCACATGGAATCCTTCCGATGCATATCCGGTTGGCTATACAATCTACAGAGATAATACACCCATAAAATCAGGTCCATGGAACTCCACATCGGAATCAATTTCCATTTCAGTTGATGGACTCAGTCCAGGAACTTATAGTTTCAGACTGGAAGTGACGGACATAGGTGGAAATACGGCAACTCATACAGTAGTTGTCACGGTAAATGACATAACACCTCCCACGATCAACGACGTATCCAATTTTAGCTATGCAGAATATTCGACTGGAAATAACATCACATGGTCACCAAACGACCTGCATCCAGTGAGTTATATAATTTATAGAAACGGTGTTCATATCAAGAGTGGACTGTGGAACTCCAGTTCTGAGCTTATAGTTCTCACAATCGATGGCTTACCTTTGAATGTCTATGTCTTTACTATCCTTGTTTTTGATATTGGGTTAAACAACGCTACGGATTCTGTAACAGTAACGGTCTACGATGGGACTGCACCCACAATTGACCGTCCAATTGATACTTCATATCCAGAAGGTGTAGACGGCAATTCAGTCGATTGGACTCCTTTCGATTACCATCCTTCGAATTATACAATCTATATGAATGAAGTGGCAATGAGAAGCGGATCATGGAACTCAAGCTCTGAAGTGATATCAGTACTCATGGATGGTCTTGCCCTGGGAGAATATAATTTCACTATAATTGTGTTCGATAACGCAGGATTAAGTGTGGTGGATCAGGTACTAATCACAATATTTGATGGAACAGATCCAACCACTACACATCCAGATGATGTATTCTATCCAGATGGACAAATCGGGGATACAATAACATGGCAAATGTTCGATCTGCACCCGGTGAGCTACATCATCAAGAAGGATAATGTCACTATTCTGTCCGGTTTATGGAATTCAACTGGTGAAACCATTACGATAAATGTCGAAGGCCTTGTCATTGGAGAATACAACTACACTATCCTAGTCACGGACATAGGTGGAAATACTGCACTGGATTGGGTATTGGTAACAGTCTACAATGCGGAGGTACCAACAATCAACGAGCCGCAGGATAAGAACATTGCAGAATTTTCTACAAATAACACAATTCAGTGGCATCCTCTTGATCTCAATCCATCCAACTATTCTGTCTACAGGAATGGTCAGCTGGTCAGAGCCGGACTCTGGAATTCTAGCGCTGAACTCATCACAGTATCAATTGACGGGCTAAGTATTGGTGGATACACATTCTTTGTAGTTGTCCAAGACCTGGACGGCAATACTGCGAACGACACTGTCCTGGTCACAGTTTTTGATGGAACAAATCCGGTTCTAGATTCTCCTGATGACGTGACCTATAACGAATTCGACCTTGGAGCAACAATTACGTGGAATGCCACTGACTCGCATCCTGTGTCTTATTCTATTTACAGAAACGATACAATGCTTCCTATACAATCAGGACCTTGGAATGCAACATCCGAATTAATCTCAATTAGTGTTCAGGGGCTTTCTTTTGGAGTATACAACTATACGATTATCATCACCGACATGGGAGGTAATAGTGCCAAAGATATGGTTCTGGTTTTTGTCGAAGATGGAACTCCTCCAGTTATTGATTTACAGTTAGATATCCAATACAATGAAACAACCGGAGGTGCAATAATCAACTGGACTGCATCTGACTTGCATCCCTATTACTATTCAATCTATAAAGATGGCAATCTTGCAAAATCAGGGCTCTGGAATTCCAGCTCTGAAATAATCTCAATCTCTGTGGCAGGTCTTCCTGCAGGAGTCTTTGTCTACACTCTTGAAGTTATGGACCTGGGAGGTAATGTGAACTCTAGTCAGGTTACCATATCAGTGAATGATGTGACAAAACCAATTCTGAACCATCCCGGTGATGTGACTCTGAACGAGGGTGAGAATGGCGGAACAATCTCTTGGACTCCGTTTGACCTGCACCCTGCAAGTTATATCATCTACAGAAATGGGAATCTGGTTCGAATAGGAGCATGGAATACTAGCGCAGATGTCATATCAATATCATTGGGATTCCTGCAGTATGGTTGGTATAACTATACTATTGTTGTCCAGGACGAGAGCAGCAATATCGCAAATGATTCGATATACGTGATTGTAAAGGATAATATCGCGCCGCTGCTAGAATCTCAAAATGACATCGTTCTTAGCGAAGGAACTATCGGTGAGGTGATCACCTGGAACGCATCAGACACCAACCCGTATCTTTACCAGGTTTTTCGAGACGGTGTATCTATTATCAGTGGGTATTGGAATACTAGCGCAGAACCATTCTTAGTGAATCTGGATGGCCTTGGACTAGGAGTGTATAACTATACTCTACTTGTCTTTGATGTGGATCTTAATTCAGCAAATGATACTGTGATTGTTACAGTGGAGGATATAACTCCTCCATTATTGAATAGTCCAAGTGATATCACATTTGAAGAGGGAGAAACTGGTCTTTCGATAGAATGGCTGGCAGAAGACCTACACCCAGCGTCCTTCACAGTATATAAGGGTGGACAGCAAATCAATACAGATGTTTGGTTCAGAGGAAGCAATATTTCGGTGCCATTGGATGGCATGCTACCTGGGTCATATACATTTACACTATTTGTATATGACACATCCTCAAACTTCGCTATGGATCAAGTTTCAGTCATTGTGACTGACAAAGATGATACAACCACAACTACAACAACAACTACAACTAGTACAACTACCACGACTACCATCACGACAACGTCCCCAACGGCTCCAAGAAACATAACTCAAGAAGCTGCTTTCACAATAATGCTCTCGTTTCTTGTTCTACCGGCGTCTCTATTCTTGCTTCTGATAGTAGCTGAAGCGATAGTGCGCAGGCGACGTAGATAGAATGCATTCATGGAGGAGGCAGAATGAGGAAGACGCCCCCTCCATGTTTTCAATTTTCTTGTGGATATCACAAAGAGTAAAAGTATTATTGGGGAATGTTTGCGAATCACATAACAACGACATCATCTTTGAGGTGTGCCCCAAATGAAATTTCCACTCCTTGAATCTTTCAATCTCCAAAACATGCCTTTTACGTGTGCACAATGTAGTTTCTGCCAAGTAGGCAATGGTGCCTGCCCCACTTACAAGGTCAAGCGCAAAGATAGCTACTCTGGCAAGGGCAAGATGGTACTGGCCCGGAATCTCATGCAGGGACGAATAAAGCCCTCCGAAGGGCTTAGCGGCCTGAGAGACGCAATCTTCGGATGTACTCTCTGTGGAGGTTGCGAAGAAATATGCCAAGTGGATATACCCTTTGTTAAAATCTACCAGCTGATGAGAGCCGAGTTCCTGAAGAGAGGTATGTGGCCTGAGGGACTCAATATGGCAAGAGATACACTTCTTAAGGCGAATAATATCCAAGGTCAGTCCCAGATGGACAGAATTGAGGGGTGGTCATACTGGCATCCCGATGAAGACATGGTTCTTGATTTGCAAGGACAAAAAGCAAAGACTGCTTTCTTCGCGGGTTGCTCCTCCTCCTACAAGGGTGTTTCAATCCAAGGCACTATAGCCTCGACACTGATCATGAATAAAGCAGGCGAAGAATTCACTATGCTTGGCGAAGATGAGTACTGTTGCGGAGCTCCCATGATCATGACCGGCGATTTCGAAACCGCCAAGAAGTTCGCCTTGCATAATATTGAGAAATTCAAATCACTAGGTGTGGAGCGCATTTTCACTAATTGCCCAGGCTGCTATAAGATGTGGTCTCATGAATATCATGAGTTTCTGGATATCGATCATGAGTTTGAAATCTTGTACGGTGCTGAGTATCTAGTTGAGCTGATTGACAACGGCAAGTTGGAGATGAATACTCCGCTAGATTTGACCGTTACATTTCATGATGGATGTGATGCTGGCAGGAATTCAGGATTCTATGAAGAGCCTCGAAAGGTTTTGGAACACATTCCAGGAATAACATTCGAAGAACTCCCTCATAACAAGAACAATAGCTTCTGTTGTGGTTCTGGAGGAGTTCTGCGAGCAGTAGATGATGGATTCGCTCAGAGCATAAACAAACTAAAAGTCCAAGATATTGAGGCTACTAATGCAGATGTTGTCGCGTCCCATTGCCCAGCCTGTGTAGACTTCATGCATAATCAGCTACCTAAAGCTGGATCGAGTAAGGTGTCAAAGGACTTGGTTGTCCTCGTGGCGCAAGCACTTGGGTACGAATGGGACGGCTTAGAAGAGATTTACTCCTAGGGTGCTTTCGATAGTGAAATAAGAGCTGATGTTATCTAGAGAGCGATGTCATCAAATGCTG
>JBHLQM010000011.1:30472-64493 GCA_048884785.1 Candidatus Thorarchaeota archaeon
TGGGATATTGCATATCGCCTATGGTTATCCCTGATGACTACACTGAATGCAGCCTGGAGATCCATTGGTCTTGCTAGAGCTGCAAGGGGTAGAAGAGGACTGGAATACACTGCATATTCAGAAGTTCGCACTCTAAGATCCTTAGACCTAATGAATCTTTATTGGGCAGGCACTGCTATTCTTCTAGTCCCTATAGCTTCATCATCATTTTTCCTCTCGCTTGGAATTGTGGGATTTCTTGCCGCAATTCTCGGACTATCGCTCATCAGTATAATGGCAATGGAGCTTGTACCCTGGTTTCCGCCAGATGTTGAAAGCGTTCTTTTTAATGAGAAATTTGCCTATGTTTCCCTCTATAGTAGAAACGAACCTCACACTACACCTGTGATTTTTGGATACGATGGGAAGTATCTCTATTTCGCGATTAGCTTCAAATCAGCAAAATACCGGCTGATGAAACAAAACAATAGAATTGCACTACTTGTTGATATGAGAGATAGAAACAATGTAATGAACAATAGGACTGTTCTCATGAGGGGAAAGGGATTGCTGTTGGGAGAACTAACGCCCATAGGCATTCTTCGTATGTTTGTCCATGGTCTCTGGATGATCAAAGTTAGAATGCTATTCGCTACGAAATATCCTAAATATATGCGGTACTACAAGGATATGGCAGACACGATTCCGCCAGCTTGGCAGAGTACGCCATTACTTTCACGTGTTCTTGTTAGACTGGAGCCCGAACAAATAACATATTGGAGAGAGGCAAGACCAACTTCGCTGAGGGTATAAAATGAAATCTGAACTAACAATTCAATTGAAGGATCAAAGGCCAGTTCCAAGAGCTGCAATGAAGCTTCTCGAGCATCAATTCTTCGCATACCTAAGTACAGTAGAGGCAGGTTCCAATCCTCACATTACAACTATGTTCTATGTCTGGGATGAAGCACGCCTTCGAATCTACATGATCACAGGAGAGAATAGCACAAAAGCCCAAAACATAAGGAAAAACAATCGAGTGGCTGTAACAGTTGATGAACGTGATCCCAATTCCCCTGCAGGCAACTGTGGTGTTCTCATACGCGGCAGGGCAAATCTAATTGATGTCGAGGAGGTTGGTGATGTTATCATGAACAAATACTGGAGCAAGTATCTGAAATTTCTTGGAACAGGATTCCCGATGGGATCTAGGGTATTCATCGAAGTTATACCCCGTGTGATTCACTACTGGAAAGGCATTCATTTCTTCAAATGGTACAATCCGGATTATGAGAAACCACTGTACAAATTTAGCCAGGTGGTCTCGTCAATTTCCGGAAGTAGTAAAGTGCAATCATAAGCATCAGAAATCCAACTGCAAGTGTAATGCTGTGTTCAGTGTACTGAACAAAAGTGGGAAGAATGTATCCAACAGTCATGTAGAGACCCACAAGAAGGTGCATTAGAACTGTTGCAACATTGGCTGGTACGAGTTGGTTGGGATTGTCAAATGCGCGAAGAGTTGTTCTGATTCCCACATAGCCCAAAGGCAGCAAAGTTAGAACCAGCAGTGTTTCGAAAGGAATGATGTTCAGAATAGCAAAAACTGGATTCCAAATGAAAATGGTAGCAATGAGAGCTGTATATCCCTTTGCAGCCTTTGAACGGCCAATTCTCACTACAATTGTTCTCTTTCCAGAATCTCGATCTGCATTGAAATCCGCAAATTCGTTGATGTACAAGACACCAGCAATGAGAAGTGCTATTGGCACTGATGCCACCACAGGCTCCCAAACAAAATCAAGAGCTTGCACATAGTATGCACCAAATGTCATGAGCACCCCAAAATTCAGTCCGATGAATACTTCTCCAATTCCACGCTTCACAAAGCTAAATGGCGGTGCAGTATAGAAGAATCCAGAACCTGCGCCGATAACTCCTAGAACCAATATGAATAAGTCTCGAGTCATTGCCAAGTAGACGCCAATTGCTCCAGCAATAGCGAAGAAAATCATTGATTCAGCAAGAACTTCCCGCGGTGAAAGATACCCGAGCTGAATCATTCTACTACCTCCCGTAAAAGGCCGAATGAATTCTACGTTTATATCATCACTACCAGACAGCTCAGCTGAGTGATCGAAAAAGTCGTTTGAAACATTCGCTCCAATATGAAGACACACTCCTGCTATCAAGGTAAGCAAAAACACATCAAGAAGCAGAATTCCGCGTGTGGCCCATGCGATGGCTGTTCCAAGAAGGACAGGCACTATCGATGCCGTTAGGAAGGGAGCTCGAATCTCAAGGAAAAACGCTCTCAATTTGCTTGGCTTTTCAGAAGGGGCACTGATTTCTGTCATACTATATCTCTCAGGGGTCATTGTCGACTCCTAAAAACTATTACTCATTGTCAGAATGGCTTAAATGGGAAAGAGATTTTGAGAGAATGGACATGCATTCGATAGGAGTCATAACAGGTGCCTGAAAGAGATAGCGTCACTACAGAAGGGAAAGAACTCGCTGTTTACAGTCGAAGTACTTCCCCCAATGGCGAGATTTCGTTTCTGAATGACCTGTCGGAGAGCCTTGTTATTAAAGAACGACTGCGGCTCATTGATGATGAGATTGAAAGGGCTTTGGGAAGCGCCGAAGGAGAGCCAAAGATACTGTATGAAACAGCGGCACATCTTCTCAGGGCAGGCGGCAAAAGACTTCGCTCATTGCTTGTGATTCTATCATGTGAAGCAGTAGGAGGCAATGCGGAGGATGCCATACCTTTTGCCGTTGCCACTGAATTCGCACAGACTGCGAGTTTGATTCATGATGATGTAATTGATGAGGATTCGCTTAGGCGTGGAGTGCAATCAACCCATGAGAAATTCGGTCAGAAAATGGCAATACTCGCTGGAGATTTACTTGTTGCTCAAGCAATACGAATGATAGGAAAACATGCCACTCCTGAAATTATCATTGAGGTAGCGAATGGGGCAATCCGCATGTGCGAAGGAGAAGCTGCGGATATGCAAATCCAAGCAAATAATCCTGAAGGAATGACAAAGGATAGCTACCTCGATATGATTGAGAAAAAGACTGTTTCATTTTTCAGAACAGCCACAAACATGGGTGCCACAGTAGGAAAGGGATCTCCATCACAATGCAAGGCACTGAAGGAATATGGTGAGAATCTTGGATATGCATTCCAGATTCGAGATGACATTCTGAATGTTATATCCTCCAAGACAATAACCGGGAAATCAGTACACTCAGACCTCCTGTCACAGAGATGCAGCTATGCTCTCGTTCATGCATTGGATTCATGTTCTGAAGATGAGAGGTCTGAATGTTTGCGATTACTATCACAAGGTGACACTGCATATGCCCTTGAATTGATACACAAGACAAATGCAATCCCCTATGCAATAGAGCTAGCTCGTGAATATGTGGCAAAATCAAAACTAGCTCTGGTTGGACAGGAATTTCTGAATGAACCTCTGCTTCTGCAAATTGCAGACTTCGTACTACAGAGACTGCATTGACCAGGCGACATATTATTTCAAATGTTAACCTAATTCATGCTATTGGCTTCATAATATGACCAATCTCACTAAGTGGTTTCTGACTAAGTTTTCCGATATGCTCATATAGGGTATAGTTAGTTGCAAATCGTAACTTCCAGTGAGATGTTCGAGAGGAGGATTAATAGTCTTCCTGAACATATTATTGGAAAATCACTCTGCAAGGATGGCTATCATGATCACACGCAAAGAGTTGCAAGAGCTTGCAGACATAGTCGGAGAAGACTATTTCTCAGCAGAATCTTTTATGAAAGAGCTCTATTCCAGCGATATTGCAGCTCTACCAGGACTTGTAAATGACCTGCTGCAAACCAGAGCAGATGCGATTGCTCAACCAATAACATCTGAGATTGTATCTAATGTGCTCAAGTACTGCAGCAGCAAAGGTATTCCGGTCATACCCCGGGGGCATGGGACATCAGGATATGGCGGCGCGCTGCCTACTAGGAATGGTCTAGTTCTGGAAATGACACGTATGAATCAAATCTACAACATTGACAGAGAGAACATGACTGTTGAGGTGGGCGCCGGAATAATCTGGGGAACCCTGCTCGAGGCTCTCGAGGATGAAGGCCTATCTCTTGCGGCTTATCCATCAAGCGCCCCATCTAGCACAGTCGGCGGCTGGGTTGCGGCTGGTGGAACCGGAATTGGCAGCACTAAATACGGAGGGATTTCAAATCAAATTGTTGACCTCGAAGTAGTGCTACCGAATGGCATGATAATTCGTACAAAGGATGGAGGAAAACACCTCGCCCAAGCTTTGAGAAAGCCAGATTACACCTATTATCCTGGTTCTGAGAAGTATCTCTTTGCTCCTCCGGATTTCAATGAATTCGAGGATGACGTTTCGCATCTATTTGTAGATAGCAACGGCACATTGGGGGTGGTGACAAAAGTCGTTCTAAAGCTAATACCACTACAAAACATCCGGCCCATGGTTGCATCATTCAGAAGCAGAAGACTCATGATAAACGCACTGAAAGATATTCTAGAAGCTACAAGGCCTTTCTATTTACACTTCATTACAAATGAATTCTTTCGCATGATGAAAGAGGTCGGTAAGGCACCAGCAACAGCCGGCGATTGGGTCATCCTGAGCACCTACGAGGGGTCTGAGGACGAGGTATCAGCAGAGGTAGAGAAGTTTCACCATTTTGTGAAACGTCATAATGGTGTGATTGAATCAGATGAGCTTGCCCATCATGAATGGGGAGAAAGATTCTATCCCTTGAGGATTAAGAGACTGGGCCCAAGTCTTGCACCTTCAGAAGTCTATGTTCCTCTAGATAATCTTCAGGACTTTCTAACTGATATTGATGATCATTTCAAAGATGAAAAATATGCCATAGAAGGAGCTATTACCATTAATGGTGAAGTGGCAGCTCTAGCATGGTTTCTTGATGATGAGCGTAAGAAAATATCATTCTTAATGGGCTGGTATAGGTCGCTTGATTTCATAGATATTGGGATAAAGAATGGCGGCCGCGCCTATAGCATAGGCTTGTGGAATGTTCCGCATTCTCGTTCATACTATGGAAGAGAACGGCTTGGAAAGATGTCTGATCTGAAGCGATATACTGATCCTAAGAGGAGTGTCAATCCGAATAAAGTGTTCTCAGGATCGCTGAATCTCTCCCTCAGATTCAATCTGCTTATTATGTTTGCAGTTTCGATTGCACTTCCAATCATCTTAGTTCTAGCTGGGCTTTGGTTCCCAAGCATAATCAATTATTATGTACCGTGGATAGTTCCTGTCACGGTCTTTGATTTCATTATTGCCTTTTGGGCAGGGATGTGTTTAGGATATGTCTTGGTTGAGATTGTGAATGTAATCCCTGTCGGATTTGTACTATCCATTGGTGGACCTTTCATGAGGTTATTTAGACGAATATGGCATTGAGCAAAACATAGGTGAGTAAAGAATATGCAACTAATACCCAATTTCCATATGACTATCATCTTAGGACTTCCGGCTATCATCCTATTGGCCATAGGGACTCTATTGTATCAAATATCAAAAGAGAAGTATACATTTGCACATGGCATATGTGCAGGGCTATCTCTGCTACTTACCACGGTCAATATCATTGGAATAATTCCAACAACTGGTGTAGTTCTTGGTGCAGGAGCTGCAGATCTGTTCCATTTCTTGCATATTATTATTGGAACGATTGGCTACATCTTTGGAATCATTGCATTTCTTACGGGCATTTCAGGAGTACGGACAAAAATACCGGGTCTCATTGCTCTTATCTCATGGACTACCGTCTTTGTGATGGGAGTGGCAATTTATGGTATTCAGGTCTTGATTTAGGAGGAATAATAATGAATCAAGTAATTCAAGATGTCAAAGACCTATCAGAACTGCCTTGGGTTAGCTCAAGCATGACAGAAAGGCTCTCAGCAAGTGGCGATACTACAGGTATTCCATACTACCACTACAGATGGAAGAAGAAATGGTTGGCGGATTATGTTGCTTGGCCTACGAGTGCAGAGCAAGTTTCAATGATTCTCAAATTTGCATCAAAGAAGAACATTCCTGTTGTCCCAAGAGGAGGTGGAACATGCTACTATGGTTCTGCGAGTCCAACTCGAGGCGGCATTATTCTTGACACCAAAGCCCTAGATGCGATTCTCAGGATAAATGAGGAGGAGCTGTGGGTAGATGTCCAATCAGGAATAGTATGGGAGGTTTTGGATAGGAAGCTTGAACGAAAGGGCCTATCATTAAAAGTGACTCCACAGAGCGCACCTGCTTCAACCTTGGGAGGATGGCTTTCAATCGGTGGGAAGGCAGGTATTGGGACACCTAAGTTTGGCACAATGCTAGATAATATTCAGGAGATGACGGTTGTTCGTCCCAACGGAACTATCGAAGTTGTGACAGGAGAGAAGATGAAACCATTCTTTGGCACTAGCGGGATAGCAGGCGTAGTGGTTTCAATGAAACTAAAGATTCGACGCAAGCCTGAAAGAATTGATGGCGTTATGTATGCCTTCGAAACAGTGGAAAAGGCATGTGAGGCCTCTAGATGGATAGGTGAATCTAGTCTAAAGCCAGTGTATTTGAGAATCACTGACCTTGAATATGAATGGCGAATTCAGGGAGGCCTTCCGCCGCATCCGAAGAATGGCTGCTTTGTGCTAGTAACATATGATGGAGCAAACGAGGAAGTAGAACAGGGTATAAAACTGGCGCGGAGCGTGCTTGAGTCTTCAGGTGGCTTCGATGTGGGCAAAAGCTTCTACGAAAAGAACTGGGAAGACAGATTCATCATTGAAATGAAATTGAAGCTGGAAGTACCAACGCTCTCCATGCAGAATTTCCTGATTGAACCGAGTAAGGTATCAATACTCACCAAGAAGATGTACAGTATAGCAAAGAAGTACAGAATAAATTCCTGTTTCTACGCAGTTTTAGGAGCCAACACAAAATTCCGTTTCTGCGCATTTGCGCCTTCAGACCATAGGCATTGGATGCATTTCATGTCTGGAAAATCAATGCTTCATCACTTGGTGAAGGAGGCATATAGGAATGGAGCAAAGCTCTATACACTTGGTCTACAGAACACGGTATATCTGAAGAAATACCAGCCAGAAGATTACAAGTTGTATAGACAACTTAGAGATGAATGGGATCCTCAAAAACTAATGAATCCTGACAAGCTCACTAATGCCAATATGACATACAGAAGATTGAATCTAATGTTCTCCATGAATGGTCGCATTAGACGATTGATGGCGATTTTTAGAATTGCAAAGAATATACTTCAAGTTCCTGAGTGGGTCAAGGAGGAAAAATAAGAAATGCGACGTTTCTTTACAAGTGAATTTGACTTCGATCCTGATAAGATAGTATTGTGCAGCAACTGCTCAACCTGCAGATGGACTTGCACAAGTTATGAGGAATTTGGCACTGAAGCCATGTTCGCAGGCGGCCGGCTTCGCCTTCTGAGGTCTTATGTTGAACGAAATCTTTCGGTCGATGATGATTTTGTCAAAGCTGTATATGCCTGCTCAACATGTGAACAGTGTGTTGAGAGATGTCCAATAAAAGTCCCGTATGTGGATATCATTGAGGATTTGCGCAAGAGACTCGTCCAGATTGGCAAGGGACCTTATGGCAAGCTAGGTGCTCTTGGAGACCGAGTGTTCAGCATCCATAATCCATTTGATGGAAACCCCAACGAACGAGCGGCCTGGGTTACACCCGAGCTGAGAGTATCTGAGGATTCTGAATGGGGGTATTTTGTAGGATGTACAGCATCATTTAGACGACAAGAAATTGCTGTGGCAACAGTAAAAATGCTCAATCACTTTGGAATCGAACCTCAGATTCTTGGTTCTGAGGAATATTGTTGTTGTAGCCCACTTATACGTACTGGGCAAGTAAAAAGACCAATCTACAAGAAGAAAGAGGACGGTACTAAGGAGTATCAAGGCGAGCTTGATGTTGATAAGAAGATAAATCACAATATAGAAGAGTTCAAGACCAGAGGTGTCAAACATCTAATCTATTCCTGTTCTGGATGCTATCGTACAACAACGCTGGATTGGCCAAAATACTATCGTGAGCGTGGCGGGATACTACCTTTCTCCACGCAGCACCTCTCCCAGTTCTTAGCACTGAAAGCAAAGAAAGGAGAACTGAATTGGAAAAAGCCGTATAATGAACGTGTCACATATCACGACCCATGTCACTTGGGCAGACACGTGGGAATAATGGATGCACCCAGAGAGGTCATAAGGAGCATCCCTGGTGTTGAACTGGTCGAGATGGAGAGAAACAGGCTCAACTCCAAATGCTGCGGCGCTGGAGGCGGCTTTAAGGCTGGATTTGGAGATAATGCAACGAATGTTGCATCACGGAGAATTGAAGAAGCACTTGAGGCTGGCGCGACCACACTGATATCATCCTGCGTCTTCTGCAAGCTCAATTTCCTTGATGCTGTCAAAGCCCACGACTATAAGATCAAAATAAAAAATATTGAAGACATATTCATTGAACTGATGGATCTGGGCTAGAAGGAACTTCAATGCACAAGGCCAGTTGATAGTTAAAGGGTCTCAAAAAGCCTGGAAACAACTGGAGAGAGGAACGATATAGGACGGGGTATGCGGCATCGGATAACATCCTCCAAATACCTCGAACCACTCAGTCGCATTGCTACTTCGGTGAACGCGTCTGTCATCATCATCACATCAGCAACTCGAAGAATACCAAGAGCCCTGTATAGTTCGCTCCCAAATTCCTCCTTCCATCTGTCTTCATAGGACGAAAGCGAACTGCCATCAGATAGATGTTCAGCTGCAGTATATCCTGCAATCTCACCTCCAGCCATTGCCGTAGGGATTCCACCTCCATTCGAAGCCATTACATGCCCAGCTGCATCTCCAGCTAGGAGAACTCCATCTCGGGAGGTTTGCTTCTTTGGTCCTCCAACAGGAATACTCGCACCAACGGTTCCAACAATCTTTGCATTTGCGGCATGTTTAGAGATAATTGGATCCTTGCGAATCAAGTATTTCAGGAATGAATGAAGGTTCAAATCAGGCGACATATACCTGCGTCTCAGTCCAAAACCAAGATTTGCAGAAGAGGACGATGTCGGAATCATCCATGCATACCCCCCAGGAGCTGCACGATGTCCGAAGAGCATCAGCGGATACGTGGGGTCGAAATCAACTCCTTTCAGGAAGTATTGAAGAGACTGGCTCATATCTCTGAACTCATTCGGATAGGCGGAACCAATTGAGTTAGCAATTATTGACCTAGGGCCGTCTGCACCAATTACTACTCTAGCTCTGAATTCCTTCATGCCTGTGGGTGTTCTGATCCTGAGTATATTCCCGACAGCTCGATTGAGCACGCGCGACTCCAACATTAGACTTGCCCCGGCATCAACAGCAGAATTGGTTAAGAATTGGTCAAACCGTGCCCTGTCCACGATGTTGGATTCAAGCTTGAATTGATATTCTCTCCACTTTGGAGAGATCAAAGACATATGCGTTGTCCTGTTTTGAATCAGGTCCTTAGGGACGTTGGTCAATCGCAGCACCCTCTTGCACCTGGGAAACATATCTCTTTGCTCTCGAGGGGTAGGAAGATACTCTCCGCATTGAATTGGAACGCCCACCTGCCTTCTTCTCTCAACAAGGAGTGTACTGAATCCATGCTCAGCAACAACCCTTGCGGCATTACTGCCTGCTGGACCAGCTCCAACTACAATCACGTCGAAAGAAGACTGCACTTTTCAATTCATCACCATTTGAAGTGGAACATTAGGAAGAGCTACTCGCTATAAATCCATCTGGCTTCCTGAGTGATGTTGCTTTCGTCTCTGCAAGAAAACTGCGCATCCAGTGCCAATAGCAAACCAGGCTAGTAGCATCACAAAGATGTTAATTGGCGGATGGCTATCTATTGGAACTGTAGGAGTAGTCAGTGGAGAGAATGAAGTAAAGAACAGAACTAGAAGCATAGCAATTAACTCAAGCCTCATTCAACCACAGGTTGAGAACCATGCGAATCCATATGAATCTTTGTCAACTCTCATTGCGATGCGATTATTAGTACAACCTCTCTGAAAGGAATTCGTGCTGGGAGAAAGATGAAGAAGCAGACACCCATGCAGCGGCAATATCTCGAATTAAAGAGGCAGTATCCTAATTGTATATTGATGTTTAGGCTTGGGGACTTCTATGAGATGTTCAATGAGGACGCTAAAGTAGCAAGTGAAGTACTGGACATAGTGCTTACTTCTCGAGGTGAGGGTGTGGATAAATGGGCTATGTGCGGGGTGCCCTACCATGCAGTCGATGGCTATGTTGCAAAGTTGCTTCATTCTGGATTAACCGTGGCAATAGCGGATCAGGTCGAAGAAGCCTCCCAAGCAAAAGGACTCGTTAAACGTGATGTGGTTAGAGTCATAACACCTGGCACTGTGCTAGAGTCAAACATGCTTGAGGATACTTCAAACAATTACCTCATGTCGCTTGTTGAACACGACAGCGTTGTTGGAATTGCTGCAGTTGATGTTTCCACTGGGGAGTTCATGTCAACAGAGATTGCTGGAAGAATTACAGATGATGCCATGATAAACGAGGTCTCAAGACTGAATCCCGCTGAAGTTCTTCTCCCGGATTCCTTGCGGAAGAGAGAAGATATCAAATCTCTCATAGAAGGCACTGGAGCATATATCACATATTGGCGCGACGTTGAATTCTCTGCACGCTCAGGAGAGGAGAAGCTCAAGGAGCAACTAGGTGTTGCAACCTTGGACGGCTTTGGTCTTTCTGATAAACGGGTTGCTATAGGAGCCGCAGGAGCCGTTCTGTCCTATGTTAAGGAGATGCACAAAGGAAATCCTCTGACGATATCCAGTCTCAGAGCCTACATAACGGACCGACATATGACCATTGACGCAGCAACTCAGCGGAATTTAGAGTTAGTAAAGAACGCCAGGGACGGTAGTACGAGAGGAACACTCTTTGAAGTCCTTTCTAGTACTGTAACGCCAATGGGAAAACGCAAGCTCAAACAGTGGATGCTGCAGCCCTTGCAAGACATCTCAGAGATTGAAAAACGTCTAGAGGCAGTTGACGAGCTGGCACGTACGGCAATGACTCGGAAGAATGTCAGCTCAAGTATGCGTAATCTTGGAGACCTTGAGCGTATCACCAGTCGCATTGTTTTTGGAACTGGTGGTGCTAGAGACCTCGTTGCACTCAGACTCGCTCTTGGCAAGGTACCTGGAATCAAGAAGGCTGTGAAGAACTGCGATTCGTCTCTCTTGAAGGAGGTGAATGATTCCATTGATCCCTTAACCAAGCTACATGATACCCTGAAGGATGCCATTGTTGAAGACCCTCCAATTTCAGTAAAAGAGGGCAAGATGATTCGGGAAGGATTCGACCAAGAATTGGATAAACTGAAAGGAGGAATAAGTGGCGACAAGAAATGGATTGCTTCACTTCAGTCAAGAGAGCGCATGCGAACTGGAATCAAATCTTTGAGAGTCGGTTACAACAAAGTCTTTGGATATTACATTGAAGTCACGAAGGCCAATCTTTCATCTATACCCGATGACTATGAGAGGAAGCAGACACTTGCCAATGCAGAGCGTTTCATCACTCCAGAACTAAAAGAGAAAGAGGCTGCTGTTCTTGCCGGTGAAGACAGAATTAGCAAGATGGAGTATGAGATTTACGAAAGACTACGGTCACAGGTTCAAGAGTGTATTGATAAGCTACGCGAGAATTCAGCATCCATCGCAGTGTTAGACGTAATCTCTTCATTGGCAGAAGTCGCAGTAACAAGGAAATATACACGTCCCAAGTTGACGAAAGGCAGTAGAATTCGCATAATAGATGGTCGACATCCCTCATTGGAAATGATGCTTGGTTCGAATGAATTCGTGCCAAATAGTCTAGATATCGGAGATGGAGATACTTCGTTAATTATTGTCACAGGGCCGAATATGGCTGGTAAGAGCACATACATGCGTCAGACCGCACTCATTGTACTTCTTGCTCAAATGGGCTCCTTTGTCCCTGCGAAAACAGCAGACATTGGAATCGTTGATAGAATTTTCACCAGGGTGGGAGCATTTGATGATCTAACTGCAGGGCAGAGCACATTCATGGTGGAGATGATTGAAACTGCCAACATCTTGAATAACGCGACAGAGAGAAGTCTCGTTATTCTAGATGAGATAGGTAGAGGGACCTCAACATTTGATGGCATGGCAATTGCCTGGGCAGTTGCAGAAAAAATCGCACAGATGAAGACACGCACCTTATTCGCTACTCACTTTCATCAGCTCACAGATATGGCGAACATCTACCATGGCGTGAAGAATGTTCACACTCTTGCGAGAGAAACAGGAGACACAATTGTCTTTCTTCACAAAGTTGTTGATGGTGGAACAGATCGATCCTATGGGGTTCATGTAGCAGCTTTAGCAGGAGTCCCTGAACAAGTCGTCAATAGAGCCAAGGAAATGCTAACGCAGCTTGAAACCCATAATTCTGTTAACTTGGAGGGTTCAGCTGATGGTGCAACTGAAAAGCTACAAACAAGTCTTGAAGCATTGACCATTGATGACCCAATTGTAGAGCAAATCAAGCATTTGGATCTCGATAGGATAACTCCTCTGGCCGCGTTGTTGCGTCTGAAAGAGCTTCAAGATGAGGCAAAGAAGAGATAGGTCACGAGGAGTAGTCGTGACAATTATCATTGGCATCTTCATTTGAACGACGGCATTACATCTTTAGCAAATTTGGTGATTGTTTCAATCCCGCTTGAATCACGAGGCAGCGAAACCAGATAATATGAATCGCCCGCGTCTTTTGCTGATTCAACGGCTTTCATGAATTCTCCAGCTTCAGTTATCCTCTGCCCCATCATACCTCCGGTCATGAAACTGATCTTGTTCTCGCGATTTGCCTTCTTGGCGGCTTGAATTACTGTTTCTCTTGCCTCAGCTGGATTATATTCGCCGAAGGGTGGAAGGTAGATGATATCGCCATATGTTCCAGACAATTGAAGCATCCGCTTTCCACGACTGCCAAAGAGGAGAGGAGGATATGGCTTCTGTACTGGTTTTGGCTCCAGCACTGCATCTTTTGCCTTGTAGAAAGTGCCGTTGAAATTGACCTTGTCTTTAATCCACAACGCCAACATCAGTTCGAGGCCTTCGATTGTCTTATCAACGCGAGTCTTTGAATTTGCCCATTCGCTATAGCCTTCAAACTCAGCCTGAGACCATCCGGCTCCAATACCTGCGATCACGCGACCGTTTGACAGAACATCAACTGTGGAGATCATTTTGGCGAGAAGTCCAGGAGGTCTGAATGGCACAGGAGTCACCATTGTACCGAGGCGAATCCTTTCAGTTTTTGCAGCAAGATAAGACAGAGTGATCCAAGACTCCATGGTCACATTGGAGTCCGGTCTGGACATCATTCTGCTACTCATATCACCCCACATGTAATGGTCTGGCATGACCGCTCCGTAATAACCCAGTCTGTCAGCCTCAATAATGGCGTTCTTTACAAGTTCGTATTCCTTGTGCCAATTTCCAAGGCCACCTAACATGAATTTCAAGTAGCATCACCCAATCGGAGATTGAACTAGGAGTCATTGAAATTTGGTGATAAAAGTGCTTGCGTCTGGTAGTGCATCCGTTCCTCAAGAACATCAAACAGAAGTCAAAGGCGATAGAATATGGTATTAGTGGGGCTCATTATCTCGGTATGAAATTTCGTACTAGGAATTTATCGGAATGAGCCTTCCGTATCGCCCCCATACATCGCATGTCCTATGAGAAAGAACCCAACAGCACCGATGAACGCACCGATTCCAATAGCTGGTAAATACACGTAAGGCTGTGAAGGGTATTGAGGTACTGATGCCAGTATCATCCACAAACCTACAAAGATGCAGAAACCTGCCAGTCCAAAGAGATCAGGTTTTTTCATAGCATCACTTCTGAGTCAGATGCTAATGAATTCTTGCCCCTTTGAAAAGCAAAAAGGAAGGAGGCAACCCCTCCTGCTGAGAACATCAAGAAGAAGTCAGAACCGATAGAATAAGGTAATAGTGGGTTTCATTATCTAGAAATGAAGACTCGTGAAGCAACAGAATCAGATTGGGAGGATATCAGAAAACTAGGTGATATTGTCTTGAAGAAGTACCGTCTCATTCTAGAACCATCAGGGCAGAGAATCCTGATTCCAGGAGGAACATGCTTTCTCAATGCCATTAGAGAGAGCGGTTCTTATATCCCTTCAGAATGTGGCGGCAAAGGAACGTGTGGAAAATGCAAAATAATGGTCACCCCCATTCCCAAAGCGGCAGGCGATGATGAGCGCCACATTCCTACTGAGGAGCTTAATCGTGGAATTCGCTTGGCGTGTCAACATAGTATTGAAGCCGATTCGCGAGTTATGACTATGAGTATTTTTGCAGATGCAAGAATCTTGACTGAAGGCAAACCGACAGAAGATGAGTTACTCGTCGATGAGAGCGCAAAAGGAGAGTATGGTGCAGCTATCGATATTGGGACGACTACAATAGTTGTATACCTTATGGACCTAGAAACTGGACAGCAAGTTGCATCGGCTGCAGGATTGAACCCCCAAGTTTCAATCGGTGAAGACGTAATCACACGTATTGGAAACGCCTCTGAAAGCCTCTTGAATCGCAGGAATCTTCAGCTAATGGTTGTAGAAGATATCGATCGACTCTTGGCAGGGCTTCTCTCCCAACTGAAAATCAGTCCTTCTAGTGTTGCCAAACTCTCGGTTGTTGGAAACACTGCAATGCACCACTTATTCCTTGGTCTTGATACATCAAACCTAGGTGTAGTACCATATACTCCAGCTAATACGGATGCGCAATTGGTAGAAGCAAGAGATTTGGGTTTGAAGGTTGTGGATGGCCAGGTATACTGCGGGCCGCTCATTGCAGGGTTTGTTGGCAGCGATATTACAGCCCTTATCATTTCGCAGCATCTGAATGAAACACATGAAACTGTACTTGCCATTGACCTTGGCACCAACGGTGAACTAGTATTATCAAAGGCCGGGGAACTCTATGCCTGTTCTACGGCGGCAGGATCTGCATTTGAGGGCGCAACAATATCCCAAGGAATGCGGGGACAGACTGGAGCAATAGAACATATCTCACTAGTGAACAAGAACAGCGCACCAGAGATAACTGTGATCGGCCACGTTGCTCCTAAAGGACTCTGCGGCTCAGCAATCGTGGACATCGTATCTGAGCTAAGAAGAGTGAATCTTGTTTCACCGGATGGAAAACTATCTGAGTCAAAAAGGACCACACGAGATGGAAAGGAAGCTCTTGGATACATCGTTGTGGATAGTGATGAACACGGAGCGGATGAGAGGATCATATTCACTCAAAAAGACATTAGACAAGTGCAGTTGGCTAAAGCGGCTATAGCAGCTGGTGCAAGAATTCTGATGATGACTGCAAATATTGAAGCAAAGGACCTTGATAGAGTTTTGCTGGCAGGTGCTTTCGGAAACTATATTGATCCCAACTCAGCATTAAACATCGGACTAATACCAAGAGTCCCTCGAAACCACGTATATCAGGTGGGAAACACCGCAGGAATCGGTGCAAAGATGATGTTACTATCCTCAGTGAAGCGCAAGGCTGCTGAAACAATAGTTGGTTCTGTAAGATATATCGAACTTGCAGGACGCAAAGACTTCCAGAAATCGTTCATTGATTCAACAAGTCTGAATTGAAAGCCGGGACGCGAATTGGAGCTGCGTTGAGAGGATGGATTATAATACATTTCTCTGGTAATGATTCAGGTCAATGATAATTGACACACTGGTCAATGTTGATAGAATAATATCCTATTGATGATAGATACAAAATGAAACAAACCTTGCGTTGGATACAAACCTTAAATGATTGCAAAGTACTTTGCATCACAGAGTGAAGTTAGACCAACTTGGTTTGATAATATGAGGTAAATTCAATTGACAGCGGTCGAAATTAAAAATCTGGTAAAATCCTATGGCGACCTAATAGCAGTTAATGACCTGTCATTTTCAGTAAAAGAAGGCGAAATCTTTGGTTTACTTGGACCAAATGGTGCAGGCAAATCGACAGCAATCAAAGTCATAATGGGACTGCTGGATGCGGATAGTGGTGAAGCAAAAGTCTTCTCAATTTCATCACGAGAAGATCCAATCGGTGTGAAGAAACTTGTTGGATATGTTCCTGAAGAACTACATCTCTATGAATCTCTAACTCCAAGAGATTTATTTAATTTCATCGCAAGCATTCGAGAGCTCAAGAATGATAGAATGACAACTCGCATATCAGAAATGGTAAGGGCGCTGGACTTTGAGAGATACTATGATACACTTATTGCAACGCTCAGCCATGGGAATAGGCAGAAGACTATGCTTATAGCGGCACTGATGCACGCACCTAAACTCCTAGTCCTAGATGAGCCATTCTCTGGATTGGATGTCCGTACAACGAAGATAATGAAGGATTTAATCCGTATTCATGTTGAAAATGGTGGTGCAGTACTACTCAGCACGCACATTATGGAAGTTGCAGAAGGCCTAGTTAATCGTGTGGGAATCATCGATGATGGAATTCTTGTTGGTATAGGAACATTAGCTGAACTGAGGGCCCAATCCAAAGACGAGGCCGAAACCTTAGAGAACATATTCCTTCGGCTTACTGAAGATGAGCAAGATGTGACTGATGGAGTAGCAGCCCTTAGGAAGGTGCTATCTGAATGAAATTCTCTGAGAAGTGGCGACTTGCGGGAATCATAGCTACAGAAGTCAGATTCAAAGGATATCTTGAAACTAATCCGACAAACCTCTCTCGCGTTAAAGAGAATCCAGAGAGAATTGCAAATCAAATCAGGTCTTCTTCTAGGTTTACCATACTAATTTCTGCCGTTCTTATACTTACTTTAACAGCGTTAACAATTGGAATGGTTGGCTTTGATGTCACTATTGGTGCAGGAAATATTCGTATGGCGATTGGGTTTGGCCTTTACCTCTTGTTCAGTTTCGTTATTCTCTTCTTCCTTAACTTGACGACATCAACAGGATTCTTCGGATCTGGAGCAATGAAACTACCAGCAACCCTCCCTCTAAGCAGACCAGAGCTAGAGTATCTATCAATACTGTCCTTCGCAAGAGTGTTTATCGCACCCGCCGCTCTTCTTGTCAGCGTGTATCCAATCTTTTCGCTATTCTTGTTTGGACCGCTGGCGGCGCTCAGCTCCTTCATAGGATGTGCAGCAACAGTTGCAATCTCTATGGGAGCTTTGCTTGGATTCTCAAAATGGTTTCATAAGAAGACACATTCGGCAGACGAATCGAGGATGTCTACAATAGTTCGACTTGCGGCAACATTTGGTCTTGTTTTGGGTTTCTTGAGCGTATACATGATCAGCAACCTAATGTACGATATAGTGATAGTTTTTGTGTCAATCGCGACTGAGGTTGGACCCACATTATATTGGATTCTCACTCTAGTCTTTCCATTCTCATTTGGTTTCCTGTCATCTTTTGCAACATACGGGGTTGGTTTTGGAATAGAGACCTTAGCGCTTGGCCTTATTGCTGTATTATTCTATTCAATAGTTGCTGTCAGAGCCTTTCGTAATGCAGGTGCGATTCTTAGAGAAGTTAGTGTAGGCGGTGCAACCGCAGGCCGGATTGGTCTAATGCGTGAGATTGTCATGGAGATTGCATCTCCATTAAAGGCATTAGTGAAAAAGGATTTGAAACTAGCATCAAAGAATGTGGGTTCAGCATTTGTATTCGTTGTGCCTATTTTCTTGGCATTTGTTATGTATCCCATGATATCATTCTGGGGAGATGGAGTTCGAAGTATGACCGGACTTGTTGCCACAGAGTATGCAAACTTCTTTGCCGGCATTTCGATAGTGTCAATTCTCATGTTCGATTCACAAGGTGCTTCAATTCAAGAGGGACTTCCACAAAGTACCAGAATGACATTGAATGCAAAAACGGTGATTGCTTTTCCAATCTATGTCTTCAGCTTAGTAATGATGGCAGTCTTAATTGCACTCCAGCCTCTCTTTACTCCGCTCCTCATCTTCATTCCATTAGCTCAGATTCCAGCAGGATACGCGCTTTCTCTACTTGTAGGTGGAGCAATATACTGGAAGCGAGGAGGGGGTCGTGCGGTGGCGATAAGCTTCACATCAGACTCTTCAATGGTTATGATTGCAGGAGCAATTGCAGGCATAATCGGCATCATCCCCCTATTGGCTTACGGCATAACAATGCTTCTAACTGGATGGCATGCACTTTGTCTAGCTACTCAATTCCTATCAGCATTAGCTCTAGCTGGGATTGCGCATAGAACTGTGAATAGAATACTGAAGGATTAGCCCGCTTTGGGAGGCAGGGCTTGAGGGGTATACTGCCCCTCATCCTTCCGCCATTTTTTTAGATTTCACTAGAGCAATCGAGGTTCTTGCATGACGCTTGAGAGAATCTTATATACGAGAGCAGTGATTCTTGGGTTGTGAACACCTAGAGGTATCTTATAATGGACCCAATAATTGCCCCTTCAATTCTTTCGGCAAACTTCGCCCGACTTGAGGAAGATATTAGAAAAGCAGAAGCGGGTAATCCTGATTATTTTCACTTGGATATCATGGATGGTCATTTTGTACCGAATATCTCCTACGGCCCAATGATCGCTGAAACAATGAAGAGAATCACTAAGAAGCCACTTGATGCACACCTCATGATTACCAATCCGGACAAGTACATCCCAGCCTTTGTTGAAGCTGGAGTGGAGATCATCTATCCTCATATCGAATCATCTTATGACGTCTATAGAACGGTTCAGCTTATCACTGACCTAGGGGCAAAGGCAGGCATCACGCTAAATCCAGGAACTCCGGTCACTTCCGTGGTTCCTCTTATTGAGAAGCTGGATTCAGTTCTCCTGATGAGCGTATGTCCTGGTTTTGGTGGGCAGAAGTTCATCAAATCAACACTGAAAAAAGTGCGGAGATTAAAGGAGATAATTAATGAATACAAACCAGGTGTGCATATTGCTGTAGACGGAGGAGTTGATGTAAAAACCATAGGTCCTCTCTACGAAGAAGGTGCTGACTTTTTTGTTGCTGGCTCTGCTGTTTTCAAGGCGAAGGATATCGCTCAAGCTATTAGAGACCTAAGGGCGGCGTGCAAATAAATCACCGACAGACAACGTAATATATGACTCAGCTTGAATTCACAACCAATTACACCTAGGTTTGAGTTGAGTAGGATGAAGTTCTTTATAGACACAGCTAATGTAGATGCCATTAGAAAGGCACACGAGCGAGGAATGGTTGATGGAGTAACTACCAATCCCTCGCTTGTTGCAAAAGAAGGACGGGACTTTAGACAGGTCATTGATGAGATTGCCTCATTTGTTAAAGGACCAATAAGCTTGGAAGTAGTTGCAGAAGATGCCGAAGGCATGATTAAGGAAGCACGGGAACTGAATGGCTGGATAGATAATGCCGCAATCAAGGTCCCATTAACATGGGAGGGTCTGAAAGCTGTACGAGTGCTTGCTGGTGAGGATATCAAGACCAATGTAACTCTGTGTTTCAGTGCTAATCAGGCGCTTCTGGCCGCAAAAGCCGGAGCTACATTCGTATCTCCATTCATTGGTAGGCTTGATGACGTAGGACAGACAGGTATGCAGCTCATCGCAGATATCGCAGAAATCTATACCAACTATGGATATGCGACAGAAATCATTGTGGCAAGCATCCGACATCCGATTCATGTCTATGAGGCTGCACTCCTAGGAGCGGATATAGCCACAATACCACCCGAGGTTCTAGATAAAATGGTGAATCATCCTTTGACAGATGTAGGCATAAAGAAGTTCTTGGCCGACTGGGAGAAGGTCAAAAAGAGGTAAAAGACGAATAGTTCCAAGAGAAGAATATTATATGATAAATCCCAGATGTATTTTTGGAGAGATTGTAGATGAAAATTGTGGCAGATCTTGTAGTTGTTAATGCAAACATAATCACGATGGATCCTGAGAAACCTCGTGCAAGCTCACTAGCAGTAAAAAGTTACAAGGTTATCACAGTTGGAACTGAAGACGATGTATTAGACCTAATCCCACATGCAAAACGTGTCATGGATCTCGGTGGGAAAACTGTCATTCCTGGTTTTGTGGATGCCCACACGCACCTCACAAGCACTGGGATAAGGTCTAGCCAAGTCAATCTCTCATCAGTTGCATCTTCTGAAGAGGCAATTGATGCACTCAAAACCTATAGTGAATCAAATCCAGAGAAAGAGTGGATTATAGGTTGGGGATATGATGAAAGCAAATGGGAAAGGCGAAGATATCTCAACTCGAAAGACTTGGACAAGGTGAGTACAAAGAAACCTGTGGTGGCTATCCGCATAGATGGACATCTCATGTCTGTGAACACACTCGGACTGAAAAGAGTTGGAATAAATCTGAATCAAGCAGGAGTGGAACGCAACAAGAAAGGAGAACCAACTGGGATTCTCAAAGACATTGATGGTATGCATGACAAGTTGAGAGGCACTCCAGAAGAGATACAGGAAGGTATCATTGCAGGAACAAGAATTGCAGCTTCGTTTGGAATAACAACTGCAATAGACAATATTGCTGAGGGCTATCTAAGGCAAATAAGAGAGGTTGAGAAACGAAACGAGATGTATGCACGTATGGTTGTCAACATTCCATTTGAACAGATTAGTCATCTACTAAAACTCGGCATCACAACTGGAATGGGAACGCCCATTACAAGAATCGGGGGTCTGAAAATTTTCACTGATGGCTCTATAGGAGCCATGACGGCAGCAGTCAGCAAATCATTCAAAGGGTCCAGAAGCAATCTTGGAATGCTGCTTATTGAGAAAAAGAAGTACCTCAGCATTTTGCGGAAGGCGATTGCTGGAGGGCTTCAAACGGTCACACATGCTATTGGTGATAGAGCCATTGAAATGGTCTTGTCTGCTTTTGAAGAATTGAGCGAAGAAGAAAAGAGTATTGTCAGGGTTCAGCGACACAGAATAGAACACGCAGAAATGATAACCGAAGACCAGATTAGAAGGGCTGTTGCTCTCGGGTTAATACTATCAATGCAGCCCAATTTTGTTGCCAAATGGCAATTGGAAGACGGTCTCTATGAGCAGCGGTTCGAGAAGGCAAGAGTGGATTCAATGAATATGTTTCGGGTCGCTCTAGATAACGGAGCCCGTATCTGTTTTGGGTCCGATGGTATGCCGCTGGGACCTCTCTATGGTATTTGGGCTGCAACCAATCATCCGAATCCCAGCGTAAGATTAACAGTTGAAGAAGCTCTGAGATGCTATACAAGAGAGAGTGCATACGCCTCTTTCCTAGAAAGAACTGTTGGAGTTATAAAAGAAGGAGCGAGAGCAGATTTCGTTGTGCTATCAAATGACATTCTCTCGATCCCGCCTCCCAGGATAAATGAGATCGAAATAGAAATGACTATTCTTGGCGGAGAAACTGTTCATTCTTCTCTTGAGGGGTAGTAATGGGAAAAATCCGTGTCCTTGATGAAGCTTTAGTGTCGCTCATATCAGCAGGCGAAGTCATAGAGAACCCCTCTTCAGTTGTAAAGGAATTAATCGAGAACTCCCTTGATGCAAACGCGACAAATATTGAGATTCAGATTCAGAAGGGAGGTATTGATTCCGTCACAGTATCAGATAATGGTGAAGGAATTCTGAAGGAAGACTGCCTAGTATGTACTCTACGGCATTCGACCAGCAAGATATCTTCTCGAGATGATATCGATTCGATTCTTACATATGGCTTCAGGGGGGAAGCCCTCGCAAGTATAGCGGCAGTGGCCAACCTTGAGATTGTCACTCGTCATGGAAAAGAGGAAATTGGTACCAGAATAAAGTCAGCAGCCGGCCAAATCCCAACACTTTCTGATGCATCACGCCCGCAGGGCACCAAAGTTGAAGTTACTGAGCTCTTTAGGAATATTCCTGCTCGGAAAAAACATCTCTCTGATCCACGCGTAGAGAGCCAACGAGTTCTTGATTCTATAATGAGACATGCTATTATCCGGAATGACATTGGATTCCGGTTCTCCAGAGATGGTAAAGTCATGCTCGATTGCCCGAGTGGTCAAAGCGCATCAGATAGAGTGCTTTCGGTATGGGGCTCGGATATCGCAAGTCGTTTGATAGAAATAAGTCAGAAGAAGAAAGGAATCACGATTTCAGGATTCATTGCAGAACCTTCAATGTCGAGAGGGAATCGTGGTAGAGAGCTATTCTCAGTAAGGAAGCGGCCTATAGAAGACCAATTACTCAGCCAGACTGTAGAGAATGCATATTCAACACTTCTCATGAAAGGTAGGTATCCAATCTTTGCTATTGATATTGACATGGATGTAGCAAAGGTTGATGCTAATGTTCATCCAACAAAACGCGAGGTTAGATTACTTGATCTCGAATTGGTTCGAGAAATACTCAAAGAAGTCATCTCAGAGGCCCTATCTGATTCAACGCCAGCTATTCCACAGGAATCACTTGAAGAACTCGTCGAATCACAGCAACTGATTGGAGAAGCAGCTAGTCTCTTTCCAGATGTGACTTCCGCCCGTTCGGAAGGGAGAGCATTGCTCTTAGAAGAAACCAGGTTAGTACAACCCACACCGTCAGCAACACCCGATGTAGAGATAGAAGAGCTGGGTAGAATCTTCAATATTCTTGGTCAAGTGAATATGCTGTATATTGTTGCCGCAACAGAAAATGGACTTGTTCTTGTTGACCAGCATGCTGCCCATGAACGAATTCTCTATGAGAAATACAGAAATCAAGTCAACAATGGAACAGTTGTCATTCAGGAATTACTTGAACCCATTGTACTCAAGCTTGGTCCTGGTGAAGCAGAGAAGATTTTGGCACTGGATGAAACACTTGAATCACTTGGATACACAATAGGAAGCTTTGGTGGAAATGAGGTCCTTGTATCAACACTTCCTGAAATTCTTGGCCAACGAGCATCGGAGGAAGAGCTGATTGCTCTGGTTGACAGGATTTTGGAAATTGGGATTAAGGATGGATTGGAGCAATTCATGGACGAGCTAGTCAAACTCACTGCATGCCATTCTGCAATTCGTTCCGGACAGATGATTGGCCATGAAATGGCGAAAAGACTGATCAATGACCTATTCAAGACTGAAGGAAAATTCCACTGCGCGCATGGTAGACCCACCATTATCAGAATAGATACGAAAGAGCTGAACACAAGATTCGGAAGAACTGGCGCAGAAGCCATCGAGAGATTTCGTGCAAGGCATAGATTGAGGTAGATATCAGCTCACCCTAAATCGAAAATCATAGGTTTGGAAGGTTGAATCAAACGTTGCTCTCATGATTCATTTTTTTACTAAAGAAAAGAAACTGGTTCCTGAGTTGGCAGTCTATGGTGCAGCTCTCATCGGCAATAATCGGGTCGGGAATACTTGAGATCCGGGAGAGGCTCAAGGAAATATCCGGAGGGAGAATTCTAGACATTGGAACTTGTGAGGGAGGCTTCATCAATACACTGATGAAAACGCTGAAGAATTATGATTCGTTTGTGGGGATTGATATCTCAGAAGACAATTTGGATAAAGCATGGAAGGAATTTGAAGGAAAGCCTGTGGAATTCATAAGAATGAATGCAGAAGAGCTATCCTTTGAGGATAAGACATTTGATACAGTTTGCATTTCTTTCACACTTCATCACCTTGAGAACATCAATCCAGTTTTGAAAGAAGCCAGGAGAGTATTGAAACCCAATGGCCTTTTCATAATCCAAGAGATGATATCAGATGGAAACCAAAGCGAAGCACAACATACTGACATACTAATTCATCATTGGGATGCGGAAGTAGATGCGGCAATGAATATCCCACATTTTGAAACCTTTCTGGGGAATCGTTTGAAAGAAATGGTACGCAGCATGGAATTCAGCAGGCTGGAGGTCTTTGAGGCATCACGTCCCATAAAATGTCTATTCTGTGACAAGGCTGCAGAGTGTGATGATCCTAGAGGCAGTATTCCAAAAGGCGAAGCTTTCAGTGATATAGATAAAACCTTGGAGAGAGCGAAGGGCTTGGAAGACTATGAAAGGCATTTGGCCATTGCTGAATCCCTTAAAAGAAGGGTAGAAGCCTACGGAAGCTCACCTGCATCCTATCTGTTCTTCATAGCCGGATGAATGAGGGCCTAATACCGAGATTAGAGATAGATGATGATCTATGGGTTTTTGGCGCAGTACTGCACACTTATAACACAATAAAAACAGGCCGAGTTTGTACATGGGTCGTGTTGATAATGCAGACAAGCCGTTTCTGCTCGGGTCAGCATGAATGATTTTTACATTATTCGTGTCTGATGACGAGCTTCAGACACACTGAAAATTGATGATAGGCCGATCATTCAACTCTGTCACTGATTACTGGAATGACATCAGTTCCATTTTTTCAAAGACGGCTGCGATATTCTATCATACTCAGCATGCTATGGCATGAAGATTCACGACTCAGTAACCAATATTCGGAGGTGCCAACGATTCTACCAACAGAAAACAACACTATAACCAAGAACAATGCAAGGTGTTCACCAAAGGTAGCGGTGCGAAGGACTAGCGTTCCTCCGAAGAAACGCATTATTCTCATTGCTACCTCAGATCAGAACAATATTGTAAGATGCAGAAGATACTGTGAGGGAATACCTCTAAGGGCTCTTGTGTATAAGAGAGATGGAGGCCGCCACTTCATTTAATATCTGTTCTCAAAATGGCTGCTTGTAGCTATCACCTATAGCAGCCAATCCTCTTTTTTTGTCATTTCAGAAAGAGTGCTAGGAATTCGACTCTACAAAACAGCTTATTAACAGGCAACATTCACAGGGCATTGAAATATAATGCTGCAAATGCTTCTCACCGGAGTTATCATTGGGATCCTATTGGCAATTTTGACCTCTCTGTTTTGGAATATAGCCCCTGTGATTCAGAAAGAAGCACTTGAGGGAATGGAGAAGATCGAAGCCGGCTCCGCAACAAGGCACACACGAGCTCTCTTCTCAAATAAGAAGTGGACACTAGGATTCTCAATGTCAGTCTTGGGAGGCTTGACCTACCTCTTTGCCACTCAAATGGCTGGAATTGTGGTTGTTCAGCCTCTAATGAATGTTGGACTGATTGCACTTGTTATCCTATCTTCACGGCGTCTAGGTGAGGAGATTGATCTGCAGGCAATACTTGGGATTGTTTTGCTAATACTAACACCAGTCTTCATTGCATTTGGAGGTGTAACGGAGCCAATCATGTTTGTAGACTTCTTCACAATACTGGTCTTTAGCATTATACTCTTGGTCGGAATAGGCATCATGATTCCAGCCTCAAGGATGTATCCAATTCTATGGGCACCTATCACCTCATTTCTACAAGCGCTTGCATCGATTTTTACACAGTGGTTCACACTTGCACTTTTTGGCGGAGTGGATCTCATTCAAGGATTCGTAAGTGCAATCGTTCCGCTGATTCTGATGGGAGGTTTTACCTTCGCAGCAGGGGTGTACGCGGTTTCAATTGGCCTTCAGAAGAATCCGGCTGCGAGGTTCAATGCGATTGTAGGTACAGTTAGTATGTTCGCAGTGATATTTGGCGGGACTCTAATTTATAGTCAAGTGATGACCAACATGATATTCTACATTATTGGACTCGCGTGTGGGGTTGTCGGTGTTATTCTTTTAAGCAAATATCAAGAAATGGTAGAAGAAGCTGAGGATGAAGAACATGAAACTGGCATTCAAACCAATTAAACCAGATGCAGCTATTCAAAGCATTACCACACTTCTAGAATCAATTGTGCTTGTAAAGGCAGAACAGTATGAAATTGACACAGATGTTCACCTGAATCATTCATTCTTTGCTGATTCCCGGAAGTTCAGATTCTTCTTTGAGGAGTTTGCCAGATTTGCCAATCCGCTATGGGGAAAAGAGTGGAATTTCAGCAAGTTTCCGTTTAGACAGACAGCCAAGGAACTAACTTGTTTGTATCCTGTCCTAAAAAGAAATGGAGTTTATCAAACTCATGAATCCATCACCGATGTAAATGAGATAGAAGGTGAATTCAAACATAGATTCAGAGGGACATCTTCTGAGATAGTGATTCTATGTGCTGTTAATTACGCAGAGCATGATGAGAAAACAAAGTCAGTTTCAGTGAGTCCTACTGAATTGGCAGAGCTTGCGAGGGTATCTTCTTGGTTCTTCGGAATCTCGTGGGATAATTTAATTTTCATAGTAAATCCTGAAAAATTGGCTCTCTACGTGATTGCGTTCACGGAAGAACAATAATCAATCCGTTTGGAAAAGGCTCATTCTCGTTGAAGCGACATTTGATGATGAAGCGTCATTTGAAGAGGGAATATTCCCTCGTGTGTTATAGACTGCAACTCCGAGCTGTTCGAAAAGATTGGCAACATTATCACCAGTTCTTGCGGATGTCATGATAAACTCCGCACCAACCTCCTGAGCAAACACTTGTACCTCATTCCTGGTCACTTGATGTATTGGTAGATCCATTTTGTTGGCTGCAATGATCATTGGTACCGAGTGTCCAATGTTCTCTTCAGCCTCTGCAATCCATTTAGGTAGCATAGCAAATGATTCTCTATTGGTTACATCAAACATCAATACTAGGCCTCTAGCAGATTTATAGAATACCGGCCTAACGAACTTGAACATCTCTTGGCCTCCAAGATCCCAGACAATCATTTTGACCACAGTGAGGCCCTCAGGACAATTGATATTTACAGATTGAGTAGAATGCTGAACTCCAACCGTAACTTGATAATCTTCATTGAAGGTGCCTTTAGAATAACGTCTTACTGCACTGCTTTTGCCAACACCAGCGTCACCTATCACGCATACCTTGTAAATGTACGATGGCGCAGACATAATGGCACTTTCCGGAATAATCATAGGAAATATTATACTTAAATATAATATCTGATTGTAGTCCCTACTTGATGTTGAGTAAGGAAAAAAAGTGGTCGAACCTATTGGCTGTGTTTTGGAAGTGTTGGGTTGGAAAAAAAGCTACACCCAGTACTGCGATTTGCATTCTCAATTGAATTCATAAGGGCTATCAAGAGAAATCTGGAAGAGGCAACTGTGTTGATAGAGGAAGTACCAGCTGGTGAGAGACATAGATTATCACATCTCTTTGCTGAGCAGAAGAACCTTCACCTGATTTGCGAGGGTATCTTAAGAGAAGGAGTAGGGCAGGCATTCACAGATAATATTCAATCTCCATCTACAGCACTTCTGGCTAGAGGTCCTATTGTCTTCCTATCTGGTGACGAAAAGAATCCAGCTGCGTCGGAATTGCTCAATAGAGTGGAGCAGAAACGGCTGATCTTTATACCAGATGATAAATGGAAAACCGCAATAGAGAATCACTGGGGGGATAAGCTGCGTACCTACCCCAGAACGAGGTTTTTGTCTGACAATCTTGACATTGAATATATGAGGGAAATCCAAGAGGGAATTCCTGTCGGAATGAAAATTAGAAGCGTCACGCGAAATTCGATAGGAAGAATATCAGACCAGGCAAAGGGCATTGTACGGCTCCTGTTTTCCTCACTTGACCAGTTCTTGGAAACGAATTTTGGTTTCTGTATAGAATCGGGAAAAAGAATCGTATCCTTGGCTCTGGCGGCAACACCAATATACAATGGGCATTTTGAGATACATATCGAAACTGATCCAGATCATCAAAAGATGGGGCTAGCTGCCATTGTATGTGCAAAACTCATTGAATATAGTCTAGAGCATGGTTTGACTCCCCACTGGGATGCTGATAATCCTCCTTCAGCAAAACTAGCAACGAAGCTCGGATTCTCATCTCCAGAGCAATATAATGCATATTTCTGGATTGACGGATGATTGGAGAAGTGGGCTATAATCCTGATTTCTTAATAATCTCAGCAAGCTTATCTTTTAGAGGATAGCGATATAGCTTGGCCGGATAGAGAAGATGTGCATGCGCCGATTCAACTCCTTCCACAGCCAACACCTTGTCAGTGATGGTCTCAATCTCTCGTGGGTGCTCAATGACGAAGACGCTCAATATTATTGGATTTGTAGCGGATACAAAAGAGTACCAGTATGTGTCAGGAAAATGGTGCTCTAGATTCTCGGCAAGCTGAGAGAATTGGATTTCTTTTTCATTCCATTTGCTTTCTAGAAGGAAGTATACATTATCACCCTTATTGACATTCCAGTACACACCAAAATGGACACCTTGGCCTTCATAGAGTTCTTCAAGTGTTCGCCTTACTCTTCGTGCGGTGTAACCACTTTTGATCGATATATCTGAGATGGACATTCTGGGGTCATCTAGGAGAGCTTTCAAGACCTTCAATTGTATTCTAGTGAATTCGGTCTTTTTCCCCACCGGAAGCGGCTGATGGCTTATGATGTGGGTTGCCACATGAGTAACTGAACGAAGTCCGCGAATGAATACAGACATGCTCGATATGTCTTCTGTTCCTGAACACTGACCGAAGACGATGTATCCCTGTGGCGTTTCACGGAATGTGGCAATTATGGAAGGATATCCCCCCAAGGCATCAATGAACTCCTCCGGTCGCTCTGACCCGTCTGTCTGCAAGATACATATGACAAGATTTGAGTTTGCGGCTGCGTATGTCAGCTCAACCACAAAATCCACGATAACGCCCACTTCAATTAGGTTGATAATCCTCTTTCGAACTGCGTTAGATGAGATATTCAGCTTATCCGCCAATTCGCGATAGCTCAATCTGCAGTTGCCATCAAGTTCAAACAGAATTTTTTTGTCAGCAAAATCCATAGCGATTACTCTCAGCTGGATACCTAGAACCATGTCAATTGTCCTTTACCGTGAACCCAAAGTAATTGAAGCGTAGAAGCCCCCTATAAATCATAGCCATTAATGATTCATGCCTCCTATCTTCGTTTTATGGCAAATGCAATTCCAACCAAAACAGCCACTCCGCCACCCGCAGCAACCAACATGATTGTTGAGACAGTTACATTCACTATGACTGTATCCACAGCAAAATTGCCACTCAGGTCATACACAATGACTGTATAGTTATACGAACCCATTGTGAGACTGTCGAGATTAACTGTAATTGCCCCACCATCCCATTCATCAGTTGCGATGATGATACCATCAGCAAACACTTGATAATGACCGGGTCTCAAATCACTGGGTGACCAACTGATCATGTTTCCAAGTGTTCCTTCTTGAAATGAAACGTCTTCTGGTGTATCAATACTCGGAGCTATGGTGTCTAGAACCGTGACGGTAACCTCGTCATAGGTGCTGTTGCCGCCTGCATCAGTATACTCTATCCTGTAGTCGTAGTCACCAACATCAAGACCGTCAACTGACACATTAGCAAAAGTCCACCCACCGTCCCAAATTCCTGTTAGAATGCTCTCATTATCGCGAAAGACCTCGTAGCCTGTACTACTATCGTCATAGACTTTCCAGCTAATGATATTTCCAGTAGAGCCGTACTCAACTGTCATATCGGAAGGATGCAAAGTTACTGAGGGAATTCCATCTCTGTATGCGGTGATTACTCCAAAAAGATTGCTTGTAATCCTGTCATATGCCACTAGATCGAACGAAGCAAGCATGCCATCATGCTTAGTGAAAGCAACATGTACTTCAAAATCCCACTCATCTGCAGTGAAAGTGTAGTTAAAGCCCCATCTAAACCAGTCATCTATTTCAACCGCAGCTTCTATGGCATAGCCACCACTTCCACCCATTGGATTGAAAATGGTTCTGTTTTCGGTCAATTCAGATAGGAGAGACCAATTTCCAATCGGAACAGCAGCACTCCAGCTATACAGAATCACAATTATGGTTGTTTCCGCTTCAGTGCCATTCAGCCATCTAGTATCAAATTCAAGAGGGGGAAGGTCCAACCACGAGTCTAATGGATCTGGGATCAAAACATCAGTTGTATTGAGTTGTAACGTGAAATCCTCATCATAAATGGTTAGCTCTTCAGCATCCACCCAATAATAGAAATGATATTTGTAGAGCCTCTCGTTATCAGCAGCCCATTCAAAGCTCTCACTGGTTTCTGCCACAATGGGTGTGACTAACATCGCAGTCAGAAGCCCAAAGATAGTCATCACTATTACAGCATTCTTCAATCAAGGTCCACCTTAGTTCTTTCCAATGCCCATTCCTCTTGCTGTTATAAGATTAATCCGAGCAAATAGGAACGCTAGATCAAGGAGAAATGGTATCATGTAAAGTAAGGCATTATTCTGTATTCACCTACTTGGAATAATGCCTCCAAAAGCAAGGTATGAAAATGAAGTGTTTGCGCACTCTGCAATGCCTTTTTCGCAGATTGATTGGATTCGTTTCTGAAATCTAGAGTATTCTTCCATCCAGGTTTTTGCATCCTCCTCAGAGAGAATATTGAAAGTGAACACTACACCTGCAGCACTCTCCTTTGGACCTCGGCTATATTCAAGCATCAGGTTTGATACTACCTGAAGATGAGCAGCGGCCGATTCGATGAAAGCCTTTCTTTTTTGCCCCTCAGGATCTTGAGCAGAATCAATTAGTAGGTCTTCAGAGTAATCAGGATTGATCCTGTAGTATTTCACATTTCGCGTATACTTCTCAGAGCCTACTCTTACAGCCAGCACCCGCTCATTGACGAAACGAGTGAGATGATGGGAAATGGTACTCCTAGACACGTTCACCACATCTTTCAATTCTTCAGCTGTAGCTTCCTTTCTCATTAGCACTTCAATATAGATACGAGCCCTGACAGGATCTGAGAGAAGTTCTGGTAGTGTCATCCTGATGCCTCATTTTAGTTGGCTACTATGCCTTGCTAGAGGAAGAGGTCTTATAAGTTCGACGTATTGGTTATATTTCGATACTATCGAAATGTTGCGAGGATATAATAATGCATAATGATAGAGTTGCTGAAATACAGGCAGTGATTGAGGAAATGGCCGATCAAGACAAGTTTTCGGGATCAGTTCTGATTGCTAAAGGCGAGAAGGTACTTTTTGAGAAAGCCTATGGATATGCCTGCAAGAGGTTCAATGTTAAGAACACAATTGAAACAATATTCAATATCGGGTCATTGAACAAGCAATTCACCAAGATTGCTATCCTTCAACTTCATCAGAAAGGCCTCCTTGAATTTGATGACCTTGTGGGAAAACATATACCAGATTTCAAGGATGAAATAGCCTCAAAGGTTACTATTCGACACTTGCTGACATTCACTTCAGGACTGGGCGATTATTTTGGCGATAGATTCAGAAACAGCAACTGGAATCTAAGAACTCTGGATGATTTTGTGGAATTGTTTATTGATGAGCCACTCCAATTTGAGCCGGGAAAAACACGGCTGTATAGTAATGCAGGCTATGTTGTGTTAGGCAAGATCATCGAAGCTGTGAGTGGACTTGACTACTATGACTACATTAGGAGGAACATCTACGAACCTGCAGGAATGACCCATTCAGACCACTACGAATTGGATATGCCAATCCCCAATCTGGCTACTGGTTATACCAGAAAGATGGATTGCTGTCCTGAAGACAGTAATGAAGTAAGGAGAAACAATAACTACATAATTGGCACAAGAGGCAGCTCTGCAGGTGGTGGACATTCCACTATTCATGACCTTCACAGATTCGACATCGCATTATCAAATGGAAAGCTGCTTGACGAAACCCATACTAAGATGGCGATACTACCAATTGGTGCAGACTTAAATTCCTCACCAGGCGCAATTGCGCTTGCCGGAGGAGCACCAGGATTGTGTGCGCTATTTCTCAAGTTTTTCAAGGCAGGTTATACTGTATTAATCCTTTCAAATTACGACCCAGAGGATGTAGAACCTCTCTCTGGAGAAGTCCGTGAGATAATTCTTGGAGAATCCGAAAATGGAATGAAACAAGGCACTTGCGGCAATAAGCAGCAGACTGGAAAGTCATGTACTTAGGACGAGAATGAGGAAGCGGGGCAATTACTCAAATCTAATCTGATGAATTCCATTGGATTGGTCTTAGACATACTACTTATTACACAGTCAACCATTGGTCCGCCTTTGTAGTAATTCCTGAGAGGGACAACAGTGAGTGTTCTAAAAAGGTTGGATCGAAAAAAACAGCTCCTACTCTTCTCTTTAATCCTGATAGGTTCATCTGCAATTGTAGCCAATCTGATTCAGACAGACTTTGGTACAATTGATGTAGAGTATGTTAGAATAATAGAGGAGAGTGGACTGGCAGTAACTGGAAAACTGTATCGCCCACTCACAGCGACAAGTGACAATCAAGCGCCAGCAGTACTGTTGCTTCATGGGATGAACAATGACAAGGATACTGAAGGACCAGCCGCTCTTGAGCTAGCAAAAAGAGGAATTGTAGCACTTGCGATTGATGAGACAAGCCATGGGGATTCTGACCGCCTAATCGACATATTTGGTTACTTCACAGGAAGCCTGGTTACAACGCTCGGAGCGAATGCGTCATATCAGTGGCTGAAGGGACTTGCCTTTGTGGATGGTACCAGACTAGGATTGGTTGGCCATTCTATGGGGGCAGGCACAGCAGCTGCTGTGGCAGCAGCTAATCCTGACCACCGTGCGATAGTGATTCAAGCCGACGGACCATACAATCTCACCACGAACGGCTACATGAATAATTACTTGGCTGTGTGGTCATTTTATGAAGAGCTCTTTACTACTCAAGCTCGAGCTGATTTCCTTCAGGATAGCCTTGAAATGATTGCCTACAATGAAGGGCTCGGCGATCCATCTGCAGCGCAAATTGATCACACCTATGGAACATTTGCTGATGGTTCTGCTCACAGATACGCACAATGCCCCTGTACTCATCCAGGGGCTACATGGAACTCTAAAGGTATAGCTGAAACAACTGCATGGATGCTTCAAGCTCTAATGGGTCTTGGAGAGTCAGCTGCCATGTCCCTTTCTGCAGAGTCAACGCAGACGTATATGATTCGGGAGGGTGCTACTCTCTTTGCATTGATTGTGTCAGTGTTATCAGTCGTTCCTTTAGCCAGCATTCTTCTAGAAATTCCATATTTTGCAAACGTTGCTAGGCCCGTTCCACAGCGGATTCCAACAACAGGGAAGAAATGGTGGATGTTTGCGTTATTGAATTCGGTCATTGGAGGAGTAACATTTCTGATCCTTCCCAGTCTTGGGTTACTAGGGGGAGCTTTTCTAGGTGCAATATTCCCCGTTTTTCTCTTAGTGACTGGGAATGGACTGATTCTTTGGTTCCTTGTAAACGCGCTAATAGCCTACATCTTCTACAGATTCTGGTTCAAGAGGGAATCTGCAGCAGAAGGTGGGATCACTCATGAAGATGTTGGACGATTTGAATCCTTCAGAGACCCTGAGAGTCGAGATGTCATCATCAGAACAATAGCTCTCTCAGTGGTACTATTTTCATATCTTTACATCCTGGTCGCAGCTTCACAAGAGTTCCTTGGAATCGAGTTCAGATATATGTGGCCTGTCTTGAAAGAGTTCACACCGGATAAGTTCGGTCAATTCCTCGTGAATATAATTCCTGTGTTTCCGTTCTTCCTTATCAACGGAGGTGTGTTTTCCTTTGGTATGATCAGACAACCTGAGGCAGGTTCACAACTCAGGACGCTGCTAATATGGTGGATCAAGATTGTTATCGCTATGGAACTGGTCCTTCTCGCAATGATTCTTGTCAATTATCTGCCAATGTTCATCCTAGGAACTGGTCCACTATTGAATATGGGGCTCTATGGTATTTTCCTCATGGCATATTTGCC
>JBHLQM010000012.1:0-28757 GCA_048884785.1 Candidatus Thorarchaeota archaeon
ATTAACAACCTCATCATGTTCTGAAAGCGATTAAAGTGGTCCGTGATTCGGTTTGGAAAGACTCATCTTGAAGTTCGCGAATAACTACCGTTTGAATTCAGGAGAGATTAGACATAGATGGAGCCCCTTGGCACGATCACCATGTACTATCAGTTCCTTGACAGGGAGATAGTTGACATCCTAGATGGATTCATGAAAGAAGCAAAAGATTATCGAGATTTCTGTGAGCGACTTGTAGAGTATGTCGTTAATGAGGATGTGGCAACTGAACTTGCGTATCTTGCAGGAGTCCACGTTTGGAACATTGGTAGTTGGGATTTGGGTTCTAGACTAAGACCCAAGTTCGGAAATACAACACATATGCTTGGATGGATTTGGAAAACCAGACGTCGTGAATGCTATGAGAGTCTCGATAAATGGGCAGAAGTCGTGCTCTCTGAGAGTTATCAGGATTGGATAAAACCAGGGATATGCTATGAAATTACCAATTTTACCGGACGGTTTCCAATCCTTGAGGAATCCAAGTACCTAAACATGGGAATGGAGATTATACAGGCGAATCCCAAATTGGAATGCTTCCTGTCATATCTACTTGATTCTCAAGGTATGATGAATTCGCAAGAAGGAAGACTTCGGGATGCCATTTCTTGCCTAGAGGAAGGAGTAAGAGTTGCAGAGAAATATGATGACAGATATCAAGCGTCAATCCTCCTTTTTCATCTTGGAAGGCTTAAAATCAGTATAGATGCAAATGCGTCCTGGAAATACTTCGAAGAATCATATCGAGCTGCTGATTCCATTGGTCATATTCAAGGAGCTGCATTTGCGACATTAAGCATGGGACATGTTGCTTTTGTGAGAGGAGAGTATGATTTAGCCAATCAGTCTTATTTCAGACATAAAGAAATGTGTGTTAATGCTGGAGTTTGGGATGGAGACCGCAACGCCCTATATCGAGCTCGGGCATATTATAGTATGAGGGAAGGGCAAGATGCATTGGTATGGGCTGAAACCGCAATTCAGGAGCTGTCATACGCGGATGGCACTCCAATACCTGAAACAGTGATTGGCATCATCGAAAAAGCTCGTGCATTAATCCAGCTCGGACGATTGAACAAGGCCTCTGAACTGCTTGCCAATGCAAAGAAAACAGTACTCGAAGATGGGCGAGAAGACATACTCGGTCTATTCAAGTATGCAAGTGGTCTTCTAGAGGTATTCGAGGGGAGAACCCTAGAAGGCATATCTGATCTAGAAGAGGCTTTTGACATATTCGAACAGAGTTCGTCTGAATTATTAGTTGTACCTTGTCTCGTTGACCTTGTCAGAGCGGAAGTGCAGAATTATGACATTAGCGGCGATTTAGACACTTCCGGTCCTTGGATGACAAAACTCGAACAGCGAGCACGGGAGAGAGATTATCCGGGTATTCTCATGGAGCATGCACTCCTGAAGGCTGAGTTCCAGATGAAACAAGGTTCGTCTAGGGCAGCGAAAAAGACCCTCACTGACGCATTGAATATCTACGACTCGCCGAGTGTCAAGACGCTGCGAAAGAGGATCGCAGATAAGCTTCAGAGCCTAATGATAGATGCATAGGGTGATTTGACTTCAGAAGAGCAATACAAAATGAAGATTCTTTGGGAAGTGTTGTGCGGGGTATATTCCTTTATCCATAACACTCAAAGCAAGGAGATACTTCTAAAAATAGTCTTGGAGAGTTTGCGATAATGTCAGTTGAAAAGATTAAGAGCTGGTTGGATTCACTTGATGCAATCTATGAGCTGATTGATGGGATGACCAATGAGCTCGGATATCTTGCACTCTATCTCATTCCAATTTCTGTACTATTAATACACCTTCAGTACCCGTCATCATTCACCTATTATGTTTAATTTATAGGTGCTTTTCTACCCTCAACCCATAGCATACTCTGAATATACCACTCTAAGAAAAAAAAAGCGTTACTGTGTTCATAAACGGACATAGTATTGCGGGAAATGATAGTTTTCGAAAGTATCATATCTGATTAGAACAATACTATGCCTTGCCTTCATGTGGTGATAAAATGAAGTATATAGTATTCTGGGAATATGATCCAAACGAGATAGAAAAGGCGGTTAAGAAACTCAAGGAATTTCGAGAAGAGGTGAAGAAAGAACCTGCATTGTATGCCAAACCACTCACTGCAAACTACACTATGAGTGTTGGTTTCAAAGGATTCCAGCTCTTCGAAGCCGAAACTCCTGAACAGCTTGCACGGATGGTTCTTCACTATAGACCTGAAGTGAAATTCGAGATTGTGCACATTACTGAAACGAAGAAGACTGTTAATCTCTTCCAGGAAATGAAATAGCTTCTAACCCCAACAACCTCACCAAGCGTCAAATCCATGACCTCATCATTGAAAATGGAATAAGATAAATAGGGGAGGCACTCAAGATTGTCCCAACTGGTAGTAGGCTTGTGAACTTGCTAGCTACAATGAGGAATGTATTTGAGGCGAAATGGACAGTTCTTGACTCTGTTCCTGATTGGCTTATTGATTGTGCCATATGTAGGACTTCTGGTTGATGTTTCTCCAAATACTCATCAAGATTCTAATTTTGAGAATAACATAACTCTCGCACAGACTGGATGGCTGACAGGTTGGCAGTACAGAAAATCACATACGATGACCGGGTCTGCTGGTGCTGAGACTGACTATCAGGTCCGAATCACTGTGCATCGAACGACTGGGATTGATTCAGGAGAGAACATCTATGTTGGTTCAAACTGCAAGACAGACTTCGGAGACATCAGGTTCACCAGTGACGACGGTGTCACCCTTCTGGACTACTGGATGGAGGAGCTAGCCTCAGAAAACGCTAGCTTCTGGGTCGAGGTCAAGGAAAACCTAGATACGAATCAAGGCATCCATGTATACTATGGAAATACTGAGGCAACGAGTGCTAGTGATGGAAGCGCGACTTTCATCTTCTTTGATGATTTCGAAGATGGTACACTTGATGGTACAAAATGGGACGCTTTTGGTCCTTGGACTGAATCCGGCGGGATGGCTACATTCTCAATCACTAGTACTGGTGATGCAATAGACTTTCCATCAATAAGGACAAATAGTGCGTGGAACATGCGGAACAAAGCATTTGCCGCCAGATGGCAGTTTGATGAGAATTCGGTTAACCGACAGTTTGGCATGAGTTGTTCAACCGATAACGGAGCAATGCTCTCCTATTTCATTGGAGGAACATATAGTGATACTGTAAGTGACGTATACTTCGATCTAAATCATGCCTCCAGCGGGTACGACCATGATGCTAATGTGATTATGGATTGGCCAGTTGACACTTTTTTCCGAACCGAGTTCATCAGTACACCCGATGGTCCAACAAAGAATGATTGGCGGCTGGATTTTGATTCGGTCAGTACCTATAATGGCGGTTTCTTCAGCACCGATTTACAGAGAATTCGTCTTGCTTTCTATGCGCATGGTTTCCACTCTCCCTTAGGAGCAGGAACTCTCACAATGGACTTTGATTGGGTTTACTTGAGAAAGGCTATTAGCACAGAACCAATTCACAGTTCATGGGGCTCAGAAGAATCACAAGCAACCACCACGAGTACAACTTCAACCACAACTACTCCAATTCCAACGGGACCTTTTCCACAAGACATTCCCATATTTCTCATCATTGCAATCATCTCGCCAGTAATCATCGTTGTCCTTGCGATTGGATGGTATCTAAGAAGTCGTGGGCGCATTGAAACTTCGTTTGGCTATGGGTAAAGAGGCTCTCACTGAGAGAATTTATCAGAATCATGAATAAAGAATGAAAAAGATTCATGTCCAACCTATGAGATTCTAAAAGCGCGTCTTCTGATAAGCATATTCCTTCATCCATAACACTCAAAACAAGGAGATACTTCTAAAAACAGTCTTGGAGAGTTTGCGATAATGTCAGTTGAAAAGATTAAGAGCTGGTTGGATTCACTTGATGCAATCTATGAGCTGATTGAAGACATCAACACTTTTGATTTGAAATGGGATGTTGAAGGCACCATATTCGATGTTCGAATTACAATTCGTGCTGACAAATGGATTCATGTCGCAGTGCGTCTTCTTAAACCCGAAGAAATTCCAGATGAGAGTAGGCAGGAGCTTTATGCTTTCTTACTTACTGAGAATTGGATGCTCGATGATGTAACATACTCAATGGATGAAAAAGGCAATCTTTACTCCGAGAATGATATTCCCGAACAGACGAATTTTGAGAACTTTAAGAGCGAACTTGATGCTGTCATCCTCGGTCTTGAACGTTTTTACACAATGGTATCCAATCGATTTGGAATTGAACCAAGTGGCAACTAAGATAAAGCAAGACAGTGTAGTTCCAACAGATTTCAAGTTTGAATAGGTGATTTTCTACTGCTCACTTAGTCAACACAATGCTCTATTTGATTATCAACTAAAATCCAGTTATATTTGAGAAAAACCAGATCATCAAGACAACGAGAAATCCTGCTGCCAATGTCTTTAGTCCATAAATGATTGCGTTGCTTCTGGAAACTCTTCCTAGGTAGAGCCCCAGCACGAACAAAATCCCCATTGCAACAATGACCGATAGTAAGAATGTAAATCCAATCTCTAGTCCAAAGAATACCAAGAATAGTGGGGCGGTTGCTGCAAGGGCTGCAAGAAACGGGGAAAGGCCATTGATTAATGACACAACGATTGTTGTTGTCCTTGTTGCTTTTACAATAACACTACCATCAAGACTCCTGAGCAGTGAACGTTCCAGTTCCTCGATTTCCCTTTTTCGTTCTGCTCCTTCTGCAAGATATGATGATGTAATTCCTGATATTAGCATCGCAAAACTAGTTGCGAAGATAGCAAGAACGGATGTTTCGAAAATGACTCTAGATTCCTGAAAAGCGAGTGATGCAAACCCACCCATGATTATTCCCAGGACGGGAAGAATGCCGTCGAAAGCATTCATTGCTAGATATCTTCTTGCAATCTCTGTGCCGTGGGTTAGCTTCAATTGAGCTCTAATTCTATCCAAGATTCCACAGGTTTCATCAAAGTATATTGGATCACATTGTGTTTCGTCTGACAATTTATCTTGCTTCCAAATACTGCTCTCCTAGTATATACTATATTCTTGTGGAACCTGCAATTTCTGATAACTCGATCAAAGAATAGTTACCACCATAGGAACACCTGTAATTAGACATGCTTATCATGACAATCAATGGTGAAGGGTTTTACTATATACTAATTCTGAAGATAGCGAAGATGCTATAGAAACTTAATTACTAATTTTCTTCTTGGCTACCCACGATTCAATAGCAATATCCTTTGGGTATCTGCGAGGTAAGAAATTTGAAATCAAGGAAACTATATAGCTTGCTTGTAGTCTGTGGATTCTTTTTGACGGTCTTGTTTGCAGCTCAAAATATTCAGGCACAGCCTACGCCAGACCTCATTGCATCCAGAACTACAGCGACAATTACCATCGATGGCCAAGACTCGGAAGCAGCATGGTCCGATGCAGAACCTCTCATTATTTCAAATGTTGACGGTTCTGGGGTAAATGTTCAACTGAAGGCCCTAAGTGATGGAACATATCTGTACCTCTATGCCGAATGGAACGACGATACAGAGAGTAATACGCGCAGAGCGTGGTCCTTCAATGGAACACATTGGTCCAACATAGGCGGCAATGAAGACCGTATAGCCATCATATGGAGTGTTAATGACGCAGATGTTGTCTGTGGCCATGATCCAAATACAGCTGATACTATGCTCTTTGATGTGTGGCATTGGAAAGCCTCTCGAACAGCACCAGCTGGATGGGCTGACGACAAGTACTGGGATGGAACCGGAAGACATTCTGATACATTTTCTGCTGGAGGCGTTTCAAGTAACTCAGTTGTTGCTCAAGCGAGCGATGCAGCAGCTATTACTACTGCACTCGGTAATAGTTCGCCTGTGACTGCATTCAGCAATAATGATCGACCATATTGGGATAATTCTGGGAGTGTGATTAGTTGGAGTGGCGGCGTTAATGCAACGCCAATTGGAAACCTCATCAATGGTTACAAAACGGTAATTCCCACTGGTAGTAACGGTGATGTGCTTGCAGAGTCTGTATATGAGGAGGAAAGCAGCACCTTCATGTGGCATGTTGAGTTTAAGCGTGCACTTGATACAGGAAATTCTGCGGATGATATTACTTTCGAGGAAGACACTCTTGCATCATTCTATGTGGCTATCTTCGATAATACTGGAGATGACGGTCACTTTAAAGCAGGGGGAAGCTCACCAACAGAGTTTACTCTAAATATACCATCACCTACTACAACAACTCCAACCACACCAACAACACCAACAGCTCCTGCTCCTGACAATCTTATTCTCTATGCAGGCATTGCAGGTCTGGGGATTGTGATTGTTGTAGTTATTGTGGTTTTGCTGAAAAGGAGATAGATGTATCGAGGATTTCTCTCTCTAAAAAGGTGGTGAGGACCTCCAGTCCTCACCACTCCTTTTTTTGTACCAAATGGGACAATCAAAGAATAATGACGACCAGAAGAACACCAATGACCGTCAGCAAAGTACCAATTGCTACATTTCTATTAACATCTTCATCCAAGTATATGACCGACAATGGCGCAGTAAGCATGGGTCCTGATGCCACTATCAGGGAGGTCACTGTTGCCCCGATGAATTTCACAGCAAAACTGTAGGTAATAAGACTGAATCCAAGAGCTACAACTCCAATCATTAGCGCAAAGAGTATGGATTTTCTACTGGGATACGTTCGCTTTCCTCGTACGGAGAAGAGGAAGACAGGAACAAGTATCAAAGAAGCGGCAAGGATTCTGTAGAAATTAGCTGAAGCTGCTTCAACTCCTATTAATCCAAACTGAAAAACAACATCACTCGTCGCCCAGCAAATCAATACAAGAAAAGCCAGAACGAGTCCCTTCTTCAAGTCTTTTGTGTTCCAGCGTTTATCAATCATATTTTCATCCTGCTCAGCCAGAGCAATCAAGACCACACCAGAAACCACAATGAAGGCTCCAATGACTCTTTGAGGAATAACAGGTTCACCAAGGAAGACCGCAGCCAAGAGATACACCAACAAGGGATAGCTCATCGCTATTGGGAATGCTCTTGCGACACCAATTCTCTCTTGACTGTAAAAGTACATACCATCTCCTATCAGAACTCCGATGATCATAGAGAAAACAAGAGGAAATAGGGAATTCATTGGAACCACGGGTGTAATAGACCCTGAGGCCACCACTGCAAAGATGTAGGCGACTGGCAAACTAACCCACATCCGGGTAAACATGATGTCCATGACGCTGATGTCTTCACTCATCTTCTTGTAGAGAAGGTTTGTCGCCCCAAAGGATATCATTGCAAGTAGAGCACTGAATACACCAAGGACGTAGATATCGAAGATGAGTTGCATTTGAGATTCAGCAAAAGAATGTCACCTAATAATATGTCGTCTTGATTTTGTTGCCCAACCTGAAGAAGATAAGGCGTTTTCACTGATAGAGAACCAGGTATTTTTTTGCCAAGATATTTATTGTAGGATCCTATATTGAAACGCCCGAGCATAGGATAAGGCTGGTCTCTGTGATAATCTGTATTTAGGACAACTCTTATTTAACTATGGTTAACAATCTTAAGTTGATAGAATTGAGAAAGATTTTGATAACGATAGCCGCATTTGCAATTATATTCACTGCATCCTTTTTGCTCTCCAATCAATCGAATCATCAGTTCGCCCTTACAAGTACTGGCTCTCTGGAGGTAGTAGTGAAATTTGGTAATCTATCATTCAATAGACCAGTGGATCTACAGGATGCGAGAGATGGTTCGAGCAGACTCTTTGCTGTTGAACAAGAGGGAAGAATCTATGGCATAGACTATTCTTCAGCAAGCAATGACACGTCTCTCTTCCTGGATATTAGTGGGAAGGTGATAGGTCCTTCAGAAGGTGGGAGTGAAGAGGGACTTCTGGGGCTTGCGTTTCACCCAAATTACAGTGAGAACGGCTATTTCTATGTCGATTATACAACAGACTCACCCCGGAGAACAGTGATCTCTAGATTCTCAGTTGATGAAAGTAATGCTAGTTTGGCAGACCCTTTGAGTGAAGTCGTCATATTGGAGGTAGAGCAACCATACGCCAATCACAATGGTGGCCAGATAGCATTTGGTCCGGATGGTCTTCTCTATGTGGCGATGGGAGATGGGGGCAGCAGTGGTGACCCACTTGGGCATGCACAGAATCTATCAACACTACTAGGGAGTATCCTTAGAATCGATGTAGACAGCACCGACCCAGGACTCAGTTACTCTATTCCATCAACCAATCCCTTCAAAGGGAACATTCTTGGATTTCGGGAGGAGATATACGCGTATGGACTGCGCAACCCGTGGCGATTCTCTTTTGACAGTGAAACTGGTGACTTATGGGTTGCTGATGTTGGCCAAAATGCCATTGAAGAGATTGATATTGTTGTACCAGCAGGGAACTATGGCTGGGCTATCAAAGAGGGAAGCTCGTGCTATAATCCTGCAATTGGGTGTAATAGTACAGGGTTGATTGACCCAATCCACGAATACGGTCACGGAGTTGGAAGGTCTATTACTGGCGGATATGTCTACCGAGGAGCGAAAATTCCGTCACTTATTGGAATGTACATCTACGCCGATTTTGTATCGGGGAGAATCTGGGCACTGAACTACACAGACGGAGAAGTAATTGAAAATCTAGAACTCTTTGATACAGATCTCCTGATATCGTCCTTCGGTGTGGATGCCGCCAACGAGCTTTACATTCTATCATTTGATGGAAGAATCTATGCAATCAACGAGCATATTGAAACAGGTACAACATCTACGACATCACAGACTGATACAACATCTGTCACGTCCACAACTCCAACATCGAATGTCAATAGTGAAATTCCTACTACTCAGGATGTTTCTCTCATTTTGGTTGCTTCAACAGTTTCACCAGTTATTATAGCAATTCTTGTCATTGGCTGGTATCTGAGAAAACGTGGATAGAAAGCACATGAAGAATGAGCTAGTATGGCTAGTGTTTGAGTCTAGAATTCAAGTTCTTCCATTAAATCAACACGGGGTAGACTAGAACTACCAGTTGCATTGGCAGCTTCGTTCAACATAGCTTCAGCTTCAGGGATTCTTCCAGCCATTCTCAAAAGCACTGCAAGATTTCCATAAAGCCTAGAGAGATACTGCTTGTAGATCATATGTGCATTTGGCAGAATTGCTTTCATAATGGATATAGCTTCTTGCAGCGCGGCTTCAGCTCGAGATAATTTCTCAGTATTCACCAAAAGCAATGCATAGCTATTCAGGGTTGCGACAAGATAGCGAGCGAAAATCTCAGGTTGCTCTTCATGACTCTTCCGTAAGAGGGAGAGCGCATCTTGGATTGATATCTCGGCGTCATTGAATCTGCTGGATTCTCTTAGAAGCATTGAAAGATTCCTGAGAGTTCCTGAACATTCACGTATTCGAAATGGGGCAGGGTGCTTCTCAATAGCATCTCTAAATATAGCAAGTGCTTCACTGAACACCTTTTCCGCCTCGGATACTCTTCCCTCATTCCTCAAAAGAATTCCCAATTGCTCTAGACTAAATGCAAGCTGATCAATATATAGTTCAGGAGATTTCGCGGCGACCTCTCTATATTTTCCTATTGCTTCAACTAGTCTACTCTCAGCCTCACGAACTCTCCCCGTTTTCCGATATAGAACACCCAAGCCCGTCAGACTTCCAGCGATAGCATTTTGATAGACATCCGGAGCATCGGCTGCTAGTTGGGAAAAGATGGCATATGCCTCATTGAATACTGATTCCGCTACGTCCATCTTCTGAATATCGAAGAGCAGCCATCCATAATTTAGCAGCGCTACACCGAGGTGACTCCTAAATGAATGAGGTGCTCTCTTTGCACCAGCCCTTCTAAGGTTCACCACCTCTTTGAATGCATCTTCGGCTTCAGAGAACCTGCCTGTTTGATGATAAAGCAGTGCCAAGTTGTTCGTAACAGCTGCAACATAATTCTCGAATCTTTCAGGTTCCTTTGTGGCTAGTTTTCGAAAGAGAATAAGCGATTGCTGATATGCCTCCTCTGATTCGGCTGCTGGACATAGGGCCCCATATATTGCTCCCTTGATTAGTTGACTTCTTGCGATTTCGTGAGTATGGACGTCTGGTTCTTCTTTCGAAATCTCTTGGAATATGCTAAGAGCCTCGTCGATAACAGGCTCTCCTTCTCTTGATCTGGACATCTTGTGTAATAACCAGGAATACTCTCTAAGGGTTATGGCTAAATTAAGTCTAAAAGATGCAGACTGTGATTTCGCGATATCCCTCCATATCTCAATTGCCTCTCTGTAGATCTTGTCCGCATCCTGCGGTCTACTAGAATTCGTATACAGATCTGCCAGTGTGACAAGTGTCTCTGCAAGTTCATCACGAAACTCCTTGGGCCTATCATTTGCAAGCTTTCGGAAAATCTTGAGCGCGTCTGAGATCACTTGCTCGGCTTCCACAATCCTCCGGAGGGCTGTAAGGGATTTTCCTTTTAGCAGGAACAGGTATGCTTGCCCTTCCTCAGTACTCAGCTTCAACGGATTGAGAACTGTTAACACTTCAGTATGGCTCCACTTCTCCGACAGATCTTTCGAGATCTCTTGTGCTTTCAGTATTGTTTCGCTCTCTGAAGCCAGTGCTCGTACGGATAGAGAAAGACTCAGCAATTCAATATCTGGAGTTGTGTCCGTGGACTCCTCAAGGAGATCAGCTACTTCTGTAGCGAGTAGGGGTAGTCTGTCACTCAGCTCTGCCAATACCAGATCTCTTGCCAATTCATGCAGCGTCCAATTCTCTTGAGGAATTTGTTTTACGAAACTCAGTTTCTGGATACGGTCCCATTGTTCCGACTTCATCTCAGGTGCTATGATTGAGAGTATGTTTCTATTGAAGTAGGGAACAAGTCCAGCACGATCAATGATATAGAGTAGTCCATCTGCTTCCTTGAATAGTCGCCTCCATGTTTTCAGACGAACCTCATCTATTGTGTCTGAGCGCAATTCTTCTGCATCTTCAGCTGTGGCACAGCAGACCTGAGCCAAATCAAAGATTGAATTCACGACATACGGATTGCCTTTGCTAATATTTGCGATCTTTGATTGGAGGTTTTCCTCCGTTATACCCTTTCTATTTAATAGAACTCTGCTGCTTTGCTCATCCAGTCCAGATAGCTCTTTTTGTTCAAATATCGTATCTATGAAAATCTGCTTAGGAGGTGGACCTCTGCTAGCTACAATGGCAATGGATTTTGAGAGAGATGCGAGAAAGACATACCAGAGCTCAGCCTCATTAACATTAGTTCCCCGATACCTCCAATGTGCAGTTGTTGCATCGACATCATCAAAATGGTCAAGCATTATAATGAAGGGGGTTGCATCCTTTCTACTATTGATATCCTCCAGTAGGGCATCGAGATATAGAAACTCAGCATGACGAGGATCTTTCCACAGTATCTCTAGCAGCTTTTCCATGTAGTTCTTCCCAAGTCGGGTCTGCAACCATTCACCAATTTCTCCGAATCTTCCGGTTAGCTTCGGACTCAATTTAGTTCCTATTGCTGATATGGCAACTCCTATACTCGCAAGCGAACCAATGAAGGGCACATTCTGAAGCAATGACATGGCGCCCTCCTTTGCCCATTCCCTTCCTGATTCTTTCGCCGGCTCCACTCCGAGTATAAACCTTTGACGAATATGCCAAAGAATGTCATACCGACTGAGTCTAATCCCTAGACCCACAGAGGCTTTTGCCAGAGCATCCAACCGATCAAAGAAGTTGGTGATTCTACCGCAATCCAAGAGTATGGACCCATCATATACATCATGCCAGTGTTCTAACAAAGAACTTTTCCCAATGCCACCAATTCCGCGAATACTGAGAACTATACTCCTATCCATGCACCTCTTAATTGCTTCTTCCATCCATTCAAGATGTTCCACCCTGTCAACAAAAATTCGCTCAGAGGGCTCATAGTGTTCGTACAAAGATAGGACTCCGATATTAGAAGTAGAATACCCTTTGCAAGATACATAATAAGCGTCACGGTATCCTGTACACAGTGCCTGATTTGGCAAATCCTTTGGGAGGACCAAATAGGATTACCTTTATTTGTCCTCTGTCAAGTGTTTGGGTTCTTGTCCTTCCTGATAGATTGGATTGACCATACCTGAACCAATCCAGTCAAAGCACATACCGCCCATGGTAATTACAATCACAAATGCAATAATGAAGCCCACCAATTCTATCATTACAGATTCCCCAAGTTGGTTTTGTTCACAAGGCTATGGCAAACATCTGTTATAGATTATTTGGCAATCACTGGACCATGGGCGATGGCCTCCTCAGGCAAACTTTGGTTTCGAGCATTCACTCTTTTGCTGATTCCTCCCCGTTTCCCACACTCAATCATAGTCACAATCCCAAATAGCTTTATCTCAAGAAAAACAGGTGATGAAGAGCGAGTGAAATGAGAAGAGCCGGCGCCTGTATATTATTTGTTCTTTTGCTAGTTATTGCGATGGTTATTGGTGCACTATATTTATTCTATTCTCAACCAGAACTTGTCGATTATGATAGCACCGTGGTCTTGTATGAAGAAGACTATCCGACTACAGAGAATATCTCGATCTACTATGATGTCTGTTTCCATAATGTCACTTTCAATGTAGTTGATGACCCTGGTTTTATAATCAAAATCAATTGGAAACTAACTGTTCTGGTCGAAGGGGCAGTTGGATTGAATACCAATCTCCAAGTTACGACGAGTTCTAATGATGAATACATGACAATTCAAATACTGAAAGAGAATCCCTCAGCAATCTGCGGGTTACGAGCAGGAGACGCAGAGGCAACAGTCAATGTCACCATCAATAGCGCGTACACAATTGATCTTGAAGCTTCAGCAGGAGATGGAAACATCAATCTAGTCGCCAGCAATGCAAGTTTTGATACCATTTATTTCCATCATGGCATAAACTGCATAGGCAATAACACCATCGACATAGCCAACTCAATTGTCTACGAGGATGTGATTTCCGAGGTTTCAACAGGCAGGTATTGGGTAAGGCTAGATACCGTAATTGTCCGAGGCTCTGTTTCTTGTACGCCAGAAGGTAGCGGCACACTCATAATAATATGAGGCGCATTCTATTGCGGGCATATCTCTGATTCCTGATTTACAATACAATATGTGATATCTTTTCTGTCAGAATAATCACATTTGGAAGCTCAATCTTGAAAGTCTGTGCGCGGACAGACATTGCGCCAAACATTTTCGTTTTAATATGTCGAGATACGCTCATACCTCAAGATTAGAGGCTTTACTATGAATGAGATTCAGCCAAAATATCTAAAGATTCTACTGGCCTGTGTTGTAGTGTTTCTCATCACGGTGCCACTGGACACAAATGCAGCAGTATCTTCAACACAATCTACTACAGATCTAGAGGGATTCACAGTTGCGATCTGGAATGGAGCTGGCGTTCTAGATAACAGTGCGATAGCCCTAGAACATATGTTTGCCTGGATGAATGCCACTGTGATTGAAACCAACGCTTCACACATCTTTGATGGAGGACTCGAAAGTGTTGATATCCTAGTTTTTCCGGGAGGAAACACAGGTTCCTACACTGCTTCGCTGGGTTCGTCAGGTATGAAAATCGTACGTAGCTGGGTGTCAAGAGGAGGATCCTACTTTGGCATTTGCGGCGGAAGTCTGTTTGGAACCAGACTTAGGCTCGAATTCTTCAATGGTTCATATGTTGGTCCTGTGGCTGGCTCAGGCACATATATGATGAATATGAATGTGAATCGTGAATCGACAGGACCTGACTTGTCTGATGAGCCAGAGTCCTATAACATCCTCTACTGGAACTCGGCCTATTTCAGTGCCAGTAACATGACTGGCATCATCCCAATAGTCACCTATCCCTCCAATGGAAGAGCCGCGATGATTGCTTTCCACTATGATTTCGGAACAGTGTTTCTCTCAAGTCCTCATCCTGAGTATGAGGAAAATGATGAACGCGACGGAACAGATGACTTTGACAACCTTGAGGATGAGGATTCTGAATGGGGGCTTTTGCTGAAAGTAAGTAGGTGGCTTGTGGACGAGTCTCCTGTGTGTTGTCCAATTGACACAACCACTCAAACAGTCACAACCACATTGACAAACACAACTACCAATCAGACAGGCGCAGAGCTGCTCTCCGCACCAATGATCTTCTCTCTTGCAGGTGCTGTTGGAGTAGTCATGGTAGTTCTTGTTGTTGTAATTCGGCGCCGCTAACCTAATCGCATCTTTCCCTGAAGCGAATGTACTGCTCCAGGGAAAGATGTTTTAGGATAGCGCATAATTGTAGTATGGGACAATGCAAAATCAAGGGACAGAATATGGCAGAAGAGAAACTACATACTAGAACAGCTTTCATTGGCTGGATTGCTGTTGGTTGGTTGCTTTCATTGGTTGTTGCATTCCTCTGGATTCTATCTGATACGATTACAATCTTAGTGTTTATCCTCGGACTTGGATTGGGAATAGGTATTGCATTTATCATCATGATAAATGAGGCACTAATTCTGACTACAATTCAGGCGATCCAGAAGGCTGGAGAAAGCGCAGTGGGCATCTTGAGCCTCCGGAAAAACATGAGGGTAATATTGACGGTTTGGATTCTAGGTCTCTTCACGCTAGTTGTGGTAATGACAGCATTTAACCAGCTTGAATTAGAGAAGTTCAGTGCAATCATGGGAGTACTAGGAAGCTTTGTTGCATCTATAGTTGCTTACTATTTTGTGACGAGTAGAAGTGCATAAGCATGATTTAAGCTGGTCCATCTATTGGCAGAAAGAAGAGAATGAAAGTCTCTGCACAGGTAGACTGGGAGTAAACTGACTCCAAAAGCTCCTAGCAGTTCCATCAATGCTCATAATATGTCGTTTTTTGTCGAACTCCAGCTCCAACTGCGGTGAGCCACATTGAGCAAGGTTATAAGCATCAAAAACGCAGCTCCCAGCAGAGGCGTACTCTAAACCATGATGAGGCTTGATGGCTTTGACCATTTCACCGGAAGTATTTCAATCAGAGGAGAAGATACTATCCAGTGGACCCTCTACAAGCCAAACATTCTTGGGCCTCGGTAGTATTTTATGGCGCATTGCTTTTGTCACCGGGATTGCCCAGCTATCAGTGAGCATTTGGATCTGGCAATTCGCAATCTCGCTAGAACCTATTTTGAATCCATTGCAAATTGGACTCACATTTACAATTGGAGCACTGGCATCCCTTGTAGGATACCCAATTGCTGGAGCCATGGCTGATGTACTTGGTAGAAAAAGAACTCTGCTTGCGTCTTTCATTCCTCAAATTGTAGGTCTTACTGCACTATACCTATTGCCAACTTGGCCACTTGTTCTCTTTTCATTTGGATTGCATTCATTCGGATGGAGTTTTGTGCTAGTCATATCCAAGGCAATGCCTGCTGACATAATTGCAGGTACTACAGGACCTGATGCTTCAAGAAAATTCGCAATGGTGCTTATGCCAGCCTTTTTAGTAGATGGCATAAGTCCTATTATTGCTGTGTTTTTGATCTCAATTGGCTTCAGCATGCATTCATTGCTACTTATCGGTATAGTTGCTGCTGGAGTTGCTCTGGCTGCAGCTGCCCGGTTTGTTGTGGAATCCATGAATCCTGAAACAAGAAAGAAAATACAGGATTCCACAAGGAGACCACTCAGAGATCTTGGAAGATCCTTCTGGATATTCACAGGTGGGATGGTAGGGTACTACATTGCATGGGGCATGTCCTTACCCTACATTGGAATCCTCATAATCAGTGAATGGAGCATTGGTTTGGACATCTATGGGCTATCATCTAGTATCTTTTCACTTGCAACTGTGACGCTAATGTATAGTCTCAGCGGTTTTTCAGGCAGAGATACCAAATCAGGATTGACAATCAGCTTGTTTGCAAACGCGATAATTATGACGACTCTCGGTCTTGGATCAGGCACATTGCTGTTGATATTACTGAACTTGATTTGGGCTGCGCCAATAGTGGTTTGGATCACCGCCGAAACAGTTCTCACCATCAATGGCGTTCCTTCTGAAATGAAAGGTAGAGCGCTTGGAATATATCAATTCGCGACATCTGCTACTGGACTGATCGGAGCACCGTTAGGCGCGTTGGTTTGGATTATGGGCGGAAATCTAAGATTCCTTTGGATTGTATCAGGAGTCTTGGCGATTGGCTTCGCAGTGATAGTCTGGATGGCGATGATTCGAGTAAAGATACATAAGGGAAAATCCAAAAAAAGAATTGATCTTGTTCCATAAGTATCAAGCGGCTTCCTAATTTGCTGATTTGCAATTCGCTGCTGTTGATATTCAAAATCGAACGCATTGATGTAGGAATTTCTTCGAAATATTAACGAACTGTTGTCATCTTATTTCTGGCGCGGAGCATTAGTCTTAAGTCAAGGAGTAGACGAGCGGCATACCAATACTACTAAGAAGTGTTTCCAATGAATCCGGTCAAACCCACCAGACTGCGTGAAGGGGATACAATCGGAGTTTTCTCACCTTCTTGGCCAACAGACAAACGGCAACAGTTTGACATCGGAATTGAAAAACTCAAGTCCTGGGGTTTGAAAGTAAAGATTGCAGATCATACACATAGTCAGCACTACTACAGCGCCGGGACACGAAATGATAGACTTGAGGATTTTCACACCCTCTGGGCAGACCCAGAAGTGAGGATGGTGCTGATGTCTCAAGGTGGTAGCACAGCCAATCAGCTTCTAGATGGTATTGATTATGATATGCTCTTACTTGATCCCAAGATGCTAGCAGGAATCTCAGATGGGACCACATTGTTGAACGCGGTGCATGCGAGAACTGGACTAGTCACCTTTCATGGACCCGATGTGATTTGGACATTCGGTCTCGAGATGAGTCATCAGGTCGTGCAGAACATTAGGAGTACACTCTTTGATGGAAATCCCATTGATCTAAATCCAAATGTTAATTGGAAGCATCACCTGAAGCCAAGCGTGAAATATAACGGCTGGAGATGTCTTCGAGAGGGAAAAGCCACCGGCAGGCTTCTAGGCGGTCATATCAGAGTCCTCGCAAATACAATACTAGCTGGCTTCGGACCAGATTTTGAGGGGAGTATTTTGTTTCTTGAGGGCACGGACAGTGTCGCGCGTACGCATAGCTTCATTACAGCATTAAGATTGAACGGCGTTTTTGATTCGGTTGCGGGAGTAATTCTAGGATGGTTCGACGAGAGCGAATTAGTGGAGAAAGAACTCAACCGTCCAGTTAGTGAGGCATTTCTCGAAGAAACCAAAGGCTATGATTTTCCAATTCTTGAGATAGGCGAACTTGGGCACAATGTTGAGAACTATGTTCTACCTATTGGATGCAAGGCGACAGTTGATGCGACATTGAAGAAGATCTCAATAGATGAGTCCCCTGTTGTCTGACATGGAAAATCCTGAGATGCAAAATATAATCAGGCCTCAAGGGCAAATGTGCCTGTCAACAACACAGCATTTTCAATCGGGGGCAGACAAATGGCAAAGCGAATAGGCATTCTTGGTGGCACAAGCCCTGAGTCAACTGCTGAGTACTATCTCCACATAACAAGGGAATACGCTCGACGGTTTGGTAATTTTGCATATCCAGAGATTCTAATTCATAGTCTCTCCTTTCAGGAAATCATTGACTGGCAGCAAAAGGGGCATTTCGACCAAATTGCCAAAAAAATGTCCAAGGGATTGAATACACTTCATTTGGCCGGTGCGGATTTTGGATTGATTGCCGCAGTCACCCTTCACAAGTATTTCAATGAGATATCTGCAAGGGTTGATATGCCATTAATCAGCATAGTCGAAGCAACGAAAGAAATCATAGTAAATAATGGGCATAGAAGGGTAGGACTTCTAGGAACGAAAACGACCATGACTGAAGGATTCTTCATTCAAAGTCTTGTGAGTGAAGGGATTCAAATCCTGCTGCCAACTGAAAACGCTATTGATTCCATAAATTTCATTCTCTATAATGAAGCAGCGCAAGGAATCATCACCAATGAATCAAGAGAGGTATTCAAGGATACGATTAACTCACTGGATAAGCGGGGTGTGGAGGCGGTCATCTTGGGATGTACTGAAATCCCTTTATTTGTAAATCAGGCAGATTATCAGATTCCACTCTATAACGCAACTCAGATACATGCAGACAAAGCCTTGGAGTGCGCTCTATCCTAACTTCCATACATCTGAAAATGTTGTGCTATAAGAGACTGAATGTACGAAATCCCTTCATTTAGCTAACACACTAAGTGCCAGTGCATCAGCCAAATGAATACTGTGAATATGTTCCGTGAAATTCCGTCGGGACTCCTCTAAGCACTTCAACAAGTCTATCGGTTGCCTTAGCTGTCTTTAGAAGACGAGGCATATTCCCGGATATTTTCAATCTTCTAGTGATGAATGCACGGTTGGCTCCGATTTTTCCCAGAAGAATATCTACCCATGCGCGATAAGGCGCAGATAGTATGTATGATGTTTCACGTTCGCCTCTCCAAATATCTATCATCTTGCCTTCTTTTATTGCAAACCCAACAATGATGGTTTCCTCAATACCCGATTCAGGTTCAGCCTGAAGAACTAATGTATAAGAGTCATCCACTTTTTCTGCTAGCTTTCCATATTCAGTGTCACTATTCAAGACTGATTTGAATGTTGAAAGATATTCCTCGCTTGCCAGTTCCATTCGTTTTATCATACTTTCTTCACCTCGTCAGATTTCAACTAAAACCTTCACATCTTCGCTTTCAGGGCGTATGAGTGATTCAAACCCTTCCTCAATGAGACTCTCAAGTCGAATGACCTTTGTTATTAGAGGTTCAACATCAATCTTTCCACTGGAGATGAGATCTATAGCTTCTGGAAATTCTGCATACCCTAAATAGCTGAAATCGATTGTTATCTCATTAAGTACTCCTGTCATGAAGTCTGCCTCGACTGGCTCTTCACAGATTCCGAGTACGAGAATCTTCCCTCCTCGATTCACCAAAGAGAAACTCTCAGAACTTGGTTCTGCGGCTCCAGTGCATTCCACCACTAGGTCAATGCCGCCTTGCTTTGTTAACGTTTCAAGACCCAGCGCTAGAGGTTGTCTTTTTGGATTGATTGCCTGAGTGGAACCAAGCATGGAAGCGAGTCTTAGACGGGCATCCTTGACCTCAGACACGTAGACCTCACTGACACCTCTGTGTTTTGCATAGAGCAGTGTGAGAAGTCCGATTGGACCTGCACCAAGGATTAGCAACCTCAGATCAGGTCTGAACGCAGTTCTCTTGAACCCTCGAACAACAATGGAGAGGGGCTCTACGAGTGCGGCGCCCCTTAGGTCCGTTCCAGGAGGAAGCCTATGCCACACAGGTTCAGGTAATGCGACTAGCTCAGCCATTCCACCGTTCATCGAAATACCGGGCATCTGCATGTTTTCACAGAGAGAATACCGTTCTTTTCTGCAGTACCTACACTTCAGGCATGGAAGTAATGAATTGGGAACAACAGAGTCGCCCTTTGAAACACTTCTCACATCCTTTCCGGCCTCTTCAACAACTCCAGAGAACTCATGCCCGATGATCACGCCTCCCTCAAACATCCCATATTCCCATGCGCTAAGGTCAGTTCCACAGATTCCTACATACTTCGGTTTTACCAGAACATCGTTGGGTCCAACTATGGGATCTGGGACCTCACGAAGTTCGATGTTTTGTGCGCCTTCATACACTGCAGCTCTCATCTAATCATCACCGGGAAGTTGACATCCTTCGAGCCAAACAGACGCCACTGAATCGAAATCCGGTGGAGCTAGATTGATGTTTGGGTCAATCACAACATCCAGAACAGCTGGCAGTCCTGATTCCTTTGCCTTCTCTAATGCAGGGCGTATCCCATCTGGCTTCTCAACTCGGATCCCGAAGCAACCCATCGCTTCAGCTATCTTGTCATACCGGATATCAACAAAGTCTACTCCGATATATCGCTCTTCATAGAGACCCTTCTGTCCAGCTTTAATCATACCGTATGCCCCATCATTTGCAATAATGATTGTAAAAGGGATGTTTCTCCGCCTAGCGGTCTCCAATTCTTGCACATTGAACATGAATGCTCCATCCCCTGATATGACAAATACATCTCTATCAGGATGAGCCAATTTAGCTCCTATTGCATAGCCTGTACCCACTCCAAGGTGTCCTGAATCTGAAGGCCAGAGAAAAGTCCTTGGCTCGAATATCTTGTTCAAATAGATGGCCCAGACTGCAATATTGCCGCCGTCAACAATGGAAATAGCATTTCGAGGGTAGAATTCCCGAACATCTTTTACTAGGCGCAGTGGATGTATGGGAGTGCAGTCGGCACAGCCCTGTGCCTCAAAATCTGCAAGCCAATTGGCTTGCGCCTCTCTACAATCTGCCATGGATGGTCTCGGCTTGGACCGAGGACGTTTCTTAATGATCTCATATAGGTGCGAGAGGGTACTCTTGGCATCTCCTACAATTGGAATGTCGACAATTCGATTGTGAGCAATCATGTTGCCAGCGATGTCAATTTGTATCAATTTCTGATCCGCACGGTTAGCCCACCCTGGCTCACGGCCCCAGAAGTCGAGATCACCAAGTCTACCGCCCACAAGCAGCACGAGGTCAGCCTGACATTGAGCCCCTATGGCTCCAAAACTGCCAGGAGTCAGAGAGAGTGGGTGGTCTTCAGGAATCACGCCGCGTGCAAACACACTAGTTGTAACAGGAGCTTGAAGATGTTCCGCGATGGAAGTAATTTCCCTCCACGCCCCTGACTGCAAGACGCCGCCTCCTGCATGAATGAGCGGGAATTTTGCTTTCGAAAGCAATTCTGCCGCTTGCTGAATTAGCTCTGGATTTCCCACCGGTGGTTTTGTCATCCTATATTGGGGTGGAGAAACAATTCCATCTTCAAGGGTCTCTTCATCGCATTTGAGGTACAACACATCAGACGGAATATCAAGATGAACCGGCGCCGGTCGCCCGGACAGTGATTCTCTGAATGCCCAGTGGACAAGATGTGGAATCCTCTGCCAATGGGATATGTTCGCTTGCCATTTCGTTACCGGTCGGAAGAGATCAACCTGATCCAATCCTTGGGTGCTTCCATGATCGGGGTATATTCGCCAAGACTGATTCTGGGCGCATAGTACGACCATTGGAATGCTATCTGCAAATGCCGGATAGACGCCCGGTATCAAATCGGCGGCACCAGGTCCAACCGTACCCAGGCACACACCTGGTTCTCCAGTGGTTCTTGCCCAAGCATCAGCAGCATGAGCTGCCGCTTGTTCATGTCTAAAAGTGATGAAATCGATTCCCTCGAGGTTGTATATTGCATCTAATAGTGGGTATAGCTGGTCACCAGGAACCCCAAACACAAACCGAACGTCTTCTTCCAATAGACAGCGTGCGACAACCTCGCCGCCTGTGAGTTTGGTCATCCATTCTCTCCTCCAAGTATATACAGTAGCAATTCTTGTGACCACCCTGTGATATATCGTTTCCGAGGGAAAGGATTGCTCAGTATCCTACGTAAGAGCAATGACTCATCGATACTCTATTAGCCGCCGGGTCCTTCGCCAACAGGCTCTCGTGTTCCGGTTGCCAACTGCCAGAAGTTGTTGCGTTTTGACCACCATAGCGTCACTGGCTTTTCATTTCTCAGAAGGTCCACGTAGGTCAAATATGTTTCATATGGTCGAAACAGATAGACGCATTTCTCTCCGTCCTCATTGACACGTATATGGAGTTCTTCATTAAATTCCGGAATGTGCTTTCCATCCACGAATATCATATACACCTTATGAAAATCCTGAGTTACCTTTGGGTGACATTCGATGATTGCCGTGACCAAGACTTCTCGATCAATGAGACCGCCAAAATCCTTCATATTCCTCTGTAAAAAGATACCATACGATTCGATGGCATAGCTAACTAAATCATTCATCTCATGTCCGTCTCCGACTAGATATACATAGAAATTATAGTTATTCAATCTTTGTGATTGTTTGTGTTCATTCTTGAAAATCTGTTTCTGATACAGAAAGCGAAACATCCTCCAATCAATTTATTTGGATGTCGAATGGAGCGGAGAAACGATTTGGTAGATTAGCGGTGTTATGCATTGGATAGAAGAATGGGAGTCATCAGTGTCTATGACAAAGCAGGAATAGTTGATTTCTGTAGGAGCGTGTCTTCCCATTATGAATTCATAAGCACAGGAAAGACAGCAGAACATCTGGAAGCCTCCGAGATTTCTGTTAGGAGTTTAGAAAGCGTTACCGAATATCCTGAAATTCTGGATGGCCGAGTAAAGACCCTTCATCCAATGATTCTGGGAGGCATCCTCGGAACAGCGCGACAAAAGAAGGAACTAGATCGATTAGGAATACATCCTATCGGATTAGTAGTTGTCAATCTTTATCCTTTTGAACAAGTAGTCCTCAAAAACCACAACATAATGGACGCATTGGAGAATATCGATATTGGCGGGGTCACACTTCTTCGCGCTGCTGCAAAGAATTTCCATGAAGTATTAGTTGTATGCTCTCCAAATGACTACCAAGTAGTTTCCGAGGCAATTACAAGGAATGAAGTTTCACTTGAATTGAGAAAGGATCTAGCAAAGAAGGCATTCCAGCATACGGCAAAGTATGACATTGCCATTAGCAGGTATTTCCAAAAAGATGAGCAATTTCCAGAGGATTTTCTTCTTGCTTTCGATAGGCCGCAAGAACTCCGCTATGGCGAGAACTGGCATCAACCTGCAAGATACTATCTCAATCCGAGAGTAATGCCATTCTATGAACAACTGCATGGAAAGGAAGTTTCCTACAACAACCTTGTGGACTTCTATGCAGCAGTTGGCATTCTCTCAGAGAGCAATCTTCCGTCGTGTGCCATCATTAAGCATACAAGTCCCTGTGGATTCGCATCCGCAAAAGACATCGAGGAAGCCTTTGACGATGCATTTGCCACAGATAACCTCTCCGCATTTGGTTCAGCAATGGGGTTCAACAGAAAGATTACAGCAGGATTAGCAGAGAAGCTAAATGCCATGTTTGTTGATGCAATTATTGCACCTGCATATGAGGATGAGGCCCTTGAAATTCTAAAGAAGAAAAAGAATGTCATTCTCTGCAGATTCAAGGACTTCGAGATACCGGAATATTCCATCAGGTTGGTCCCAAATGGCGTACTTGTGCAACCAACAGATAGACGCATTCTCACCAATGAGGATTTAACAACTGTAACAAAACAGAAACCATCACCGCACGAAGTTGAAGAGCTTCTGTTCGCTTGGAAAGTCGTGAAATATGCCAAGTCCAATGCTGCAGTGATTGGCAAGGGAACAAAAACCCTAGGTGTTGGGATGGGCCAGTCTTCAAGAATTGCTGCAGTTGAGCTTGCTCTGAAAAGGGCTGGAGATAGAGCCAAAGGTGCAGTAATGGCTTCAGATGCATTCTTCCCATACAGGGATTCCATTGACTCAGCCGTATCAAAAGGAATTGTTGCTATTATCGCACCTGGCGGTTCTATTCGGGATTCGGAATCCGTGGCTGCCGCTGATGAAGCAGGAATTGCCATGGTTTGGTCTGGCGTTCGTTCATTCCTACACTAGTCTATGCTCGAAGATACCCATACGCCAGCGAAAAGTTATACGTTTACATTTCAAAAAGATACTGAGAACGATGAGGAACACAGGTCATTGTCCTAAATGCGGAGGAAATCAGGTAGCAGGTCCGCATCGTGTGCATGGCGGGCAAGATTGGATGAAGGTTGACCTTCCCGGTTTGTCAACAGCAACTCTCGACTCATTTACATGTGCTGAGTGCGGCTATACTGAGTTTTACAGCGATCAGGGAGGGCTCAGGAATATTCGAAGCTCTGGAAGATTCATTCAGGGGGAGGGGAGCCAATTTTCGCAGGGTATAAGGAGATGCCCTGTATGTGATACTGAGGTTCGCGCGGGGATGGGAAGATGTCCCGAATGTGGATACAGTCTTAATTAGAAAGAATCTATCCAGTCATGATAGAATGTTCAACTTGCTTCTGCTATCTCTTCACAATGTATAAAATCAAGTTCCTCTCCTGAACCATGGAACCACAGAAGCAATCGATTTATGAGTTCCTCGAGTCGTTTCATTGTATTTTCTTCCTTGTGCTTTTTTGATTTCACTCGATTCCCTCAAATTGTCAATAATTGACAGGAAGAAAATCGTTCAAACCATTGAAAAGGATTCTATTAAACGCAAGTTCGAGTTGTCACGAACTCAGACAGAGTTTTTGAACCACAACTGGGTTTCCAAAGCATCATCTTCGTTCTCAAAAATGCCAAGTTGTTTCCCAATCTCAACTGCAAATTCCACATATGCTTGACCACGAGCGGTTATGATGTTCCCGTCCACTACTACATCCTCATTCGTTATTGTGCTTTCATGAAAAACTCTGGATCCATATTCGGGCTCATGACTGTGAGTTATCCTCCGGTTTTTTATGACTCCAGCCTGAGCTAAAAATTCAGGACCTCCGCAAATAGCCGCAATGGGTGTACCTCGAGAATGAATTATTTGTATAAGATTCTGAACATCATCTCTATTCTTGTAGCTCTTTGGCTCTCCACCTGGAATTAGCAGAAGATCAATGTCAGCAGGATTGACTTCTTCAAGAATCATATCTGCTTCAACACTCAATCCACAATAGCTTTTGACCATCTTTTCATCAATTGAGAACGTGTGAAGAGTTGAATGCCTTCTGAGAGCCATTAGGGATACCGTAACCTCAAACTCAACAAATCCATTATAGAGAAGCATGTACACGTTCATGTGAAATCATTAATCGGGTTCAAGCTTGTCTAATAAAATGAATGTTCAAGGATAAGAGTATAGATAGCAAAATTAGAAACGGAAAACGGGAAGGAATCAACCGGGCGACTCCTTCCCTAACCAGTAGACAAGATCTGTAAGATAAATGGAGTGCAAGCGGTTATGATTGACGCAATCCATCCATCATTTCGTGTTTACCGATTCCCCTTTCCAGAGTTCAGAGAATCTGTTTGTTGGCATGCAGATTTCCCATGTGTTCTGGACTGTATGGGATGACTCATCAAAGCTTAATAAACCACTATCGCGAAGTCGCTATAGTTCCTTTCTGGATATACCTTCATGGCATTCCTGTTGCAGTTAGGATTGTGATATGGACAATATCATATGATTCTATTTGGGCAAAATACTTCTTGAGATTTTCAGTAAGAATCTTCTCAGGAGGAATATCTCCATTGAATTGAGGAGGATATTCTCTTTGCTCAATGAATTCGCCTATGCTGAGAGGATCTTCAATCTTTCTAATTAATGCCGTAGGGGCTGCAATAGCAATCTTGCCTGACGGCTTTAGCACCCTGCGCCATTCTTTATAGCAGGACTCATCATTTTGAACCCCTAAAAATCCCGGGAGGACGATCAAATCAAGATACTGGTCTTTGGTAGGAATACTACTGTAACTTCCCTCGAGATTTGGCAGCCCTTCTATGTCCAGCTCATTCGCCATTTTCCTAGACCCAACAAAATAGATTGTTGCCTTCGGACGCCGATTCCTTAGAAACTTCAGAGATGTTTTAATTGCACCAGTAGCTCTCTCTGCTAGAAAGCCAATCACTGATTCTTCAGGAGAGTTTTCAACAATCTTCTTTGCTATCAAGGCAAAGGCACTCTTTTCAGTGGGGAGATTTCTAAGGTAATCCCCATAGTATTCGTGTACTGTATGAATTGCATCTTCCAAAATTTGATTTCGAGCCTGCTCTCCCTTCTTGGTGAGCCAATAGACCCTCCTTTTCGGACCGGATGCACTATCACTCCAAGCATCCTTTAGTAGGCCTCTACTGTACATTTGATTCAGAATATCGTATAATCGGCCAATGCCAATCTTCATATCACGTGACTCGAGCTCTTTGTGAATCTCATAACCATGCATTTGCCTATGACCCAAAATGCCAAGCACTTCCCGTTCAATGGTTTCAGTTCTAATCAATTGCATGCCTCCAGAAGTCACAGCAATATTGGTTGATTTGCAGATTCTTCTATTAAACACCTTATTGTGGGGAGCTCGATAATTCCAACTCCCAACATGTAAAGCATATGTTTTGTAGTTTTCCCTCAATAACTCCTAGGCAGAAGGATACATCCATTTGGCGAATTGAGAACAGGTTGGTAGATGGCACACTCGTTGAGTAATGAAACTCACTTTGTCAAAGGGTAGTCTGAAACCTCATCCCTGAAATTCAATCCTATTGTGAATATTTCTTTTGAATCGCTTACCATGAAGGCGAAGCGATAGACTATTGTTGTTGCGGTACTCGACCAAAAGAAAAACTCCGGTGGAAGGATGAATTCATCTTTCCATTTTGTGCATACGGTATTGAAATGCTCTAGTAGAACGGGTTTTGAACATGTGCGCTCGACTTCCACATCAAAGGTGTAGCGATATATTTCGTCGCCCTTGGTAAGAAACTTCAATTTCTCGATTGCATTGGCTATGCGACCATCATTGTCATCATCGTAATCAAAGTCAGCGTGATGGTATTCCAACCCACGCTCATCCAGGTAATCATCAATACGCTGCCGAAAATTAGTCATACGCGAGTCAATGGTCATGAGATTGGGAATGAACTGGCGAGTATGATCAGGCCGTAAGATGCGAGTATAGTTCAGAGTTATCTCGAGCACAATCCCTTCGCTATCACCTAGCCGAATATAATCGCCTACACGGAACGGCCTAGCAACTAAGACATACAGTCCACTCACCAGATTGCCAAGTGCTCGTGAGAAAGCCAGTCCTATAGCCGTACCCATGAGGGCGCCTCCGGCAAGAACATATGTTCGAACCTCTTCTCCAATAAATGCTAGGAGGCTGAGAAAGCCTATCGCAAAGAAGACGAGACGGATACCAAAGACTGTTCCACCTATAGCCTCTCTTCCCATTCCTACTTTTTTGAATGATATCTTTACCGAACGAATAGTAATCAGGTAGAAAAAGTAGAGAATAAGAAAGAACGGAATAGCGGCGAAATAGCCAGCATAGGGGCCTAGTCCAAATGGCGCAAGTAGCAGTCTAATATACTCCGCAAAGCCTGAGAAGAGGTCCTGCATTATTCATATGTGCCTCCTCGAGAAGTTACATTGCATCAGGCTCGATTCAGGAATTAATCCTTTTGGGTAGATTTTTCTCAACTCAAGGCAGAGTAAAGGACGGCAGAAAGTGGCGTCAGAATCATGAAAAATTTGCAGAAGACCCTACAAGAGGCAGAGTCTGAGCAGAGGAGATTGGCTGAGCTTGTAATAGAGAAAGATGATGCCAATAGCGATTACAAAACTGTGACTGGAGTCGATGTGTCCTACAGAGGCACGGCAGCCTTTGCCTGTGCAGTAGTATATGACCTTTCGACAATGAAACCAGTGAAAAGCCTAGCACTTAGGTTAGAAAGCAAATTACCCTACATCCCAAATTACTTCTATCTCAAGGAAGGACCCATTCTGATCGATCTCTTGGAGCAGTTCCCGGATACAGGACCAGTATTGATAGATGGCAATGGCATCCTGCACCCGAGAAGATTTGGACTTGCATCATATGTGGGTGTAAAAATTGATCGTCCAACCATTGGAATTGCCAAAGGATTGCTCACTGGGAAGCTGGGAGAGAGAGATGGTGATTCCGCCCCAATTCTTGATAGTGGGGAGATCATTGGAAAGGCAGTCTGGCTCAACAATACTGCAAAGCCAGTTTTTGTTTCAATAGGGCACAGAGTAAGTCTCGAAAGGGCAATACAAATCTCACGGCAGTCTACAATCAGGAGTTATCCAGAACCCCTGAAACTGGCTCATAGATGCTCAAAATCAAACAATCAGTGGAATTGAGTCATTGGGAAAAAGCAAAGTACTTGTTTGCCTTTCAGGATTTCATGACAAAAAAAGGAATACCAGATTCTGGAATTGTTCTTCAAGCCTCCAGAGACCTAATTCGAAAAGCAGCACAGCGTGTGCTCACTGATTTCACTATGTTTGTTGAAGATTCAGAAGGCAATCATTATTCTCAGAAAGAATCAATTGCTGCGGGAGATTCCATTGTGTTCAAAGAGAATATGGACATATGTCCAGCCATTGTAATTGCGACTTTGCTTGAAGAGAATCTCTGGTTTGTAATGACAACGGCTGAATGCCCGCGTACCAGGTGCGATGATATGCAGGCGATGAAATGCGCCAGGCTGAATGACCAGAATCTCAGAATCCTTCGTGAGTTTGTGACCGATCGAAAAGAAGCTAAAATGCTCACTGAATGGCAATCAGGATTCAGAGACCCTTCAATGTTGGAGAAGATTATTGACCGAACCACGCATAGATGGACTCATTGATTGAAAGCTAGTTTCCCGCAAAATCATATTTCTGACCACCTATGAATATCTCATTCCCACAGTTTCTGCACTTCAACCAAAGTGCATCTGTTGT
>JBHLQM010000012.1:28857-59390 GCA_048884785.1 Candidatus Thorarchaeota archaeon
GCAAAATCATATTTCTGACCACCTATGAATATCTCATTCCCACAGTTTCTGCACTTCAACCAAAGTGCATCTGTTGTGTCGTCGTAAGCAATCAATGCTTTGCACTGAGGACAGTTCATCCTGGAATCTTGGGGTAATACAGGAATATATTGAGCATAATCTATTTCGAATAATTTCCAAAGCACATTCATGAGAGACCCTTGAGATGATACGTTGATAGTATATTCAATGTTCCAGCCATGCTCCTCTCGGGATGAATTATGGTCCCGGAGTAGGCGGTCGAATAATTCAATTCCAGATTTCTGAGTTTTGAATTTCACAATAGCAAAAGGGAATCCACCCCTTTCAAATTTACATTTGATGAAGAGACCATTAGGAAAGGCGTAGTCGCGTTTCAGTTCCCCGTACTGCTCATAATATTCACTGATTAGACAATCGTCAATCTTCATCTTTCTCCAGAAGTATCGAAGTGTTTCTTCCTGCCAATCCTCCATTATAACCGCTACCTTCTCAATTCCGAATCTGATTGAAAAGATATAACCTTAATCTACTATGTTGCAGCAAAAAGGCGCTTGATCGGCTGATGTTGCCTTTGTTGTCCATTGATGAGATACCAGACACTGTTTTCCTCAGATTAAACGCCAAGATATGAGAATGCGCGATCACGAATCTGTTCCAATTGGGATTGGGATATCACGGATTCAGTACCACGGTAATAGTCCAGAGTTAGTGTGAGTTTATTCCACCGAAATCCTCCAGGGAAATAGCTTACTCTTCATCGTCTTCTGTTGTGACTACAACTCCAGATTCCATTTCTTCATATGTTGGGGATTCCAGTTTATCAGAATCAGACATTTCAGCAAATTGACCCCTAATGAAAATTCGTTTATAGAATGCAATTCCAAAGAGCAGGATTGCAGCGATAATTGCGGCAAAATAGATTGTCATTTCCTGTAGGGACTGTAGCATGATTTTGCACCAACCTAGAGAGTAGGCGAGTTGAATTCTAATTATATGTTTTAGTATGGTTGTTTTCTAGGAGGAATAAGGCTACAATGGAATATTCCCATGCTTCTTGGGAGGTCTGCCTTGTCTCTTGCTCTCAAGCATATCCAGGCCTTTGCAGATCAACGGCCTTGTTTCATGTGGAAAGATGACTTTATCGATGTATCCCAACTCAGCAGCAATGTAAGGATTAGCGAACTTCTCTCGGTACTCCTTAACGAGCTCTGCGCGCCTTTTTTCCTTGTCTTTCGCCTTGGCAATCTCAGCACGGAAGATAATGTTGATAGCCCCATCAGGCCCCATGACTGCAATCTCAGCTGAAGGCCAGGCATATACCAAATCTGCACCAATATGACGTGATGCCATGACATCGTATGCTCCACCGTATCCTTTCCGTGTAATGATTGTGATGAGGGGCACAGTGGCTTCAGCATAGGCATAGAGGATCTTTGCTCCATGGCGGATAATGCCGCCCCATTCTTGGTTGGTGCCCGGAAGATAGCCTGGGACGTCCATAAACGTGATGACTGGAATGTTGAAGGCGTCACAGAATCTGACAAACCGACTGCATTTATCAGAGGCGTTTATGTCGATTGTCCCGGCGAGGTGTGCAGGGTTTTGGCCGACAATACCTACTGAACGACCATCGAATCGAGCGAAGCCAGTAATCATATTCTGCGCCCAGTGCTCATGGACTTCAAAGAACTCCCCATTATCTACAAGCTTGCGAACGACATCTCGCATATCATAAGGCTTGTTCGGATCATCAGGAATAAAATCATCAATTGAATCATCCACTTCATCAGGAGCATGGCCTGTATCGAATCTTGGTGGATCCTCCATGTTATTGCTCGGAATATAGCTCAGAAGCGTCCTAATCTGATCGAAGCAGTGGTCTTCATCCTCACTGGCAAAGCTGGCGACTCCGCTTACACTGTTGTGTGTCATGGCTCCGCCAAGCTCTTCGAACGTGACCTCCTCCCCTGTGACTGTCTTGATTACATCAGGTCCAGTGATAAACATATGAGATGTGCCTTTCACCATCAATGTGAAATCTGTCACAGCAGGACTATAGACAGCACCTCCAGCACACGGACCCATAATAGCTGAAATCTGAGGAACAACCCCGCTAGCCAACGTATTACGACGAAAGATCCAGCAGTAACTGGCGAGAGATTTCACACCTTCCTGAATGCGAGCGCCACCACTATCATTCAGACCAATAACTGGAGCTCCAGTATCCATGGCCAAATCCATTATCTTGCAGATTTTTTCACCATACTTCTCTGCAAGCGCACCACCGAATACGGTGAAGTCTTGGCTAAAAATGTAGATTTTACGCCCGTTTATTGTGCCAAAGCCCGTCACAACTCCATCGCCAAGAATCTTCTTTTCATCCATTCCAAAGTTATGTTCCCGATGCACAACAAATTCATCAACCTCTACAAAGGAACCTGGGTCAAGTAGTTTCTCTATTCGCTCGCGTGCAGTATACTTTCCTGCTTCGTGCTGTCGCTTAATGCGATCTTCGCCGCCACCTAGTGCAGCTTCTTCTCGCTTCCGTTTCAGTTCCTCGAATTTTTCTTTGGCCATGATTCCCACTTCCAGTTTGAAGGTCTAGCAGCATCACTCGCTCGATTTTTTGAATGTTCTTATTCTTATACTAGTCGCTTGAATTGAGCTATTGCTTCAATCACACATGCTTTTTTGCCTAATTAGGGTGCTCATGGAGTCCTACATTTCACTCAGATACACAATCAACCAAAGCTTACATGCATTTAGAGAGATTGCATTTCTACAGAAAAAGAAACGGATTGGGAAAAAATGGCTGAGAGCGAATCGATGGAAACAGAAGTATCAATATTCCAGAGGATTCGTCATCTGTTATTTGAGCCTTCTAGTGCAATCGACTCTGACATTGTTCGCATGAAGGCAACACTTCTGTCTTTTGCATTATTCCTGATTGTGTTGGCCATTCCCATAGTAGAGATTTTTCTTGGCATCCTAATAGAGGATATAGCTCTTTTCTCCCTTGCTACATTTGTGTTCCTTTTGATCTATCTAATTAGTCGAACCAAATATGTACTAGTTGCGGGAGTAGTTACCACGTTGTCACTGGCCATCATGCCATTTATTTTCCTACAATCAGTGTTTAATCTAACTCCTACTAGAGTGATATTGAATGTGATCATGTGGCCTGTACTTGCAGCTCTCTTTGGTAGCCAATGGCTTACTGCCAAGTTTGAAGCTATTCTAATCTTTGGTGAAACGTCAGGACTGCTTATCTTCTGCGGCATTCATCCTGACATTGGTCTTATGTCTGCAATCGAACCAATTGTGGATCAAGCGGCATTATCCATTGTTGTTCTGCTCTTCACATGGTCACTTAATTATTACTTATCAGAGCTTGAGGAACACAAGCAGTTTCTTGAACAAAGACAACGCGAACTTGAAGTGTATACATCAGTGCTTACCCATGACCTTGGAAACGACATGCAAATCGTTAGAGGACTGATTGAATTAATGAATGAAAATGGGGAGAATTCTAAGGATGTTGAAACATATATCACCACCTCCCTTGCGGTGAGTGAAAGGATGTCACGAGTCATCAAACTGTTTTCAGTTGTTGGGCGTGGCAGTGAATATGATTTTCTTGAAACTGTTCAAACCATGGCGGAGCGAGCTAAACAGGCAATTGGCACAACTCATGTCAGTCTATTTTTGGAGCCTGATATACGCTCCTCAGATATCCGACCCGGTATCCTTCTCCCATTGGTGCTAGAGAATCTGATGAGAAACACTGCTGAGTATGCAGGTGAGGGAGCAGTGGTAGCGATTCGTTTGGGTCTGGTCCAGAAGAATTTGATAATCACCTATCGTGACAATGGCCCAGGCATCGATCCTACTGTCAAACCTCGAATCTTTCAAAAGGGTGCGACTACAAAGGGTGAAGGGAAGGGGCTTGGTCTGTATCTCTCAAAAAGAATTGTGGAATCATACGGTGGCACGATTGAATTACTTGATGAGAAAGAAGGACAAGGTGCAGCATTTCTAATCTCAGTCCCTGTTTTCTAGTAGTATTGTACATAGAAATGTTACATCAAGTTTGCCAAGATTCATCTGAATTTGCTGCGATATCTTTTATCGGGATTGAAATGGATGCGAATGAACTTGAGCATGTGGCTCGCCAAGCCTATGATGCGATATTCAATAACATAGATTCAATCGAGGTAGATGGTATGGTCTATGAGCTTGAGAGAACTTCCCGCGGCAGACTCCGCAAATTCTCAGTCAGGGGCCTCACGTTCATGGAACAGAATCCAAACAAAGACTCACGGTGGGCAGAAATGGCAAGAGATGGCTCTCAAATCATGTGGGTGATGCAGGGCAGGCAGTATCTTGCTAGAGTAATGGATGGCAAATATCTCAAATTGAGAGGGTAGCAGAACGGACCACTTGAAGACGTGGCTACTAGTGGAAGAGAAATAGATCACTTTGCTGATGCAGGTTCAGTAAGAAGGAGTCCCGCATCAGATGCATGAAGTGCGATAGAATAGGCTTTTGCTTCACCAATGCCTTTCAGTATCAAGACATTTATGAGGGTCTCGATAGTAAAACCTTCTTCAACTTCTATATCACCAAGCGCCTCTAGCAGAATATCGAGCTTAGGCGGTAGATTCTCTGCATCTATGCCATAGTATGTTTTAACAAGTTTACCATCCAAGAATATATTGAATTCTGATTCAATGTATTCAGACAGAGGGATGGACAACTCAGGCTTTGTGGCCATTAATGATAGGTCTGATTCGTTTGCCTCCGATGACTCCATGACTTTGCGAACAAGCGCTTCCAAGTTAATGCTTTGTCTTGGAGATATTGAATCAACAGTAATCAATGCGCAAATCAGATGATCAGTAAGAACTGCAGAGACGACTTCTGAAATTGGTATGACTCGCAGGATTGGCTCTTCTGATCCCAGTTCTTCTCTGAACTGAGTGATTGCAGTTATGAAAGAGCTGACAAGTGATTCCTCAAATCCACCCTTGATGATCTTTCTATAGAGCGGTAAGCCAGTCGCACGATGAATCACCATTAATGCGATGATGTTTCTTGCATCCTCAATTCTATCCTTTAGTTCAAGTAATCCCCTGTAGCGCCTTGACTGCATAGATCTATACTCTCTTCTGCCAAAATAGGATGAAAATACAAGTGCCATGAGGAATATTCCGCTAATCAATCCAATTTGGAGTGCGCCAAATAATGTTGCAGATAAGTCAATCTCAGAATTCAGAATTGCACTATAAATAGCGGTTTCGTAGTGCTGTTTCGCAATGGTAATAATGAGGGTATAGAGCCCTGCGGAGGGCAGAGTGATATTTGCAGTATAATAACCATCGATTTCAACAAAAGACCCATCTTGAACAACCTCTAATGTGCCACTTTTCAAAACCGTATAGGCTGCTTGAATGCCTGAAACAAATTCACCTGTATCATTGGCAACTATCCTAACACTTACAGAGATAGTGTTGTGCTCTAACTCAGTATAGGTCTGTTCAAGAGGAGTATCGACAGAAAGGGAAAGTGGAATCTTACTCACGGATAGAAGAATACTATAGACTCCATCGTGATATCCTGCCTTTCTAAGCCAGAAGATTGCATTCCACTGACCCTCAATTGGAGTTAAGGTGAAGTTGTACCACCCAGAAGATCCGCCAAGAAAAGAGAAGAATGGCCTTATTTCCGGAGAGGGTGTAATGTCAGCGGCCTCAATTCCTAAACCGTTGCTATCATTGAAATAGAGAGCAAAATTGTAGACACGGCTCTCATAATACATTTCTTTTAGTCCAGAGCAAGATGTTTCTGTTTCAATCATTGTCACGACATACATAAAGGAACAGTCCACCATCTGATATCCATATTTCGAGAAAACGATTGATATAGAATATGAACCGATATCGAATGCAGGGATGTCAAAGCGATATTCTCCATTTCCGATCTCTGTCCATTCCACCGAATTAAGAGGATTATACGTAATGTTTACCTTTGCATCTTCAATTCCAGTAGTTCCATTGAAATAGTATCTGAGTATGAAGAACGATGCCATGGCATAGGGTATTTCCGTTTCGGGACCCGTCCCTTCTATACTAGCGGGGTTTTCTCGTACCAGCAAATTGTACAGCAACGTTGCATTTCTGTATCCCTCCCGTGATGCAGTTACCAGCAATTGCCAATTGCCAATCTTATCTGCCTGCAACGAAATATAATATGCTTCGGAAGTTTCAACTATGCTATAGCTTAATCCATCCCCAGTATCTATACGTATATTGGCAAGTGTGATATTCTGAATAATATCAGAACGCTCATAGAATAGTAGAAGATGAAAATCTTGATTGTAGAAAACCTCACTACTAGTCTTTCCATCTGAAGTTCTAAGTATGGTTGGAACTTCTGTTGCTATCAATGTGAAAGTTGCAGTACCATTTTGATACTTTGGCAATGATGCACGAAAAACTATATCGTACATTCCTTTTTGCAGGGGGACTAGTGTTAGTGAGTACAATCCGCTCCCCAAATCTATCGCTTCAGTAATTAAAACACCTGAACTAGGGCTAACTGACAGGATGCTTATAGATGCCCCCTCAAGACCGTAGAGTGACTCATTCTTAAACTCCAGAATGAGTGTATAGTTTAGGTCTATTGCAATTGAGGCGCTTGTTGGATCGACACTCAGAAAGCTCGCTATGGGTGAAACTGTTAGCGTGAAAATAGCATACTGAGATTGATAGTTTTGCAGTGTGGCTTCGATAACGAGACTGAATGTTCCTTGATTTAGTGGTGTTATCAGAATTGAGTATGTGCCATTCCCCTCATAAACAGTACTGGAGATTAGCAAACCTGTTCCAGGAGTTTGACTAGCAATACCAACAGTTGCAGACTCCAAAGGACTACCTGATGAATTAAGGTATTGAACAACGAGGTTGAAGTTGCTGTTCGCATCAATCGTTGCTGCTGATGAGTTCTTGAGAATGAGCTGTGATGATTCTTCTCTGACTATCAAAATGAAGAATGTCGATGCTACATCATGGTCTATTTTGGCGGCCACTACTGTAATCCGATAGGTGCCACTAAGTGTTGCGATGAATGTTGCTGAGTAGTTGCCAGATTCGCCAGGGACTGCTTGAGGAGTATTCCAAGAAATGCCCCCAACTGGTCCGACAACTGAGAGAACTTCTACTGTGGCCATATCTATTCCAGTTGAATCAATGTATTCGTACCTGAATTTTGCATCGTAGGATTCGCCAACACCAACCTCAGAATAATCAAAGCCAAGGAAAGTTAGCTGTGTTGGCGCTGTGACTAGAATGACAAACGAGCAGTTTGCAGATGTGTGAAAAATCCCTTCAGCGTTAACTACAACTGTAAAGTTGCCGGTTCCACTTAGAGAAGTGTTGAATTCACCTTCCCACAAACCCTTTCCAGGATTAGGTGTAAAGAATACTGTTGTACTTGTCCAATTGCCAAAAACAGTCAAAGCAGGGTCGAGTATCCTAGTATTGGTATCTAGGTCTTTGATTTCAACCGAAGCTGTGAGAGTATTGTTTTCGTTCGTTTTGAAGATTGGATTTGAAGCATTAGCAACTAATTTGTGGTATAGATAGAACGATATTGACTCAAAGGCAACCTCGGTTCCATTCTCCCAAAACACTTGAACATACCATATTCCAGCTGATGTATTAAGAGACCCGAGGGTGAGCGGCAGACTAACCAGGTTTGGGGATCCGCCTCCAATAAAGGCTTCGTGTGACCAAATGGATTGATTTGGAAGAATCCAACTAATATCAACAGTTCCTATTACGACAGGTGTTGAAAGACTTGTACCAAGCGTCGTATTAGCACGTATCTTATCATTAGCATCAAAAGATATCTCAGCGTTCCAGCTAACACTGGTGGAATTATATCGTTCAGTATACAAATCAAAGGCATAATTGGGTCCTTCGAGTGTTATGCGCCACCAGCCCAATGAATTCAAAACATCACCCTCTATCTCAATTCCACCTTGTATCAGCTCACACTGGTTTGTGACATCGGCTGAGAAGGCGTTGAAGATAGTTACGTTATCCCAATCCCATGGATAAGATAACGAAATGCGATAGTTACCAATACCCACATGCTGGTCAATATAGGTAAATAACTCGATTTGAGAACTCTGTCCTGGAAGTACTGAATATCCAACACCTGTGTTAAGCGGATTTGTGCTATAGGATGAGTTTTGAATGCGGGACATTTTAGATACATGTGCTCTGAACTCGAATGAGATAGGCGCATCTGAAGAGAACATAGCTATGATTGAGGGAACATCCCAAAACGAATAGTTGACAAGAGTATTCCAGCTCATGCTTGTTTCTCCGACGGCTGGCAAGGTTGTAGTCAAATTGATAGCAGAGAAGCTCGGCGGCGCTGCCCCAACGAAGCTGACATCATCAATAAGAAATGCAACGAATTTCCCATTTGCTGGATCGCCGTCCAAATCAGCGTTTGAATCATAGAAATCAATATAGCTACCAGGAGTATCTATCTCCAAGCAAACTCGGAATTCAAATGACGATGGAGCAGAAGGTATTGACGCACTTACTTGGCCAGAGCTAAACCAAACTCCTCTTTGAGTGATACTGGTCGGATCTATTGTCCATTCCCATAATACAGTTGTTCCATCTCTCACCTCAGCCTTTAGCTCAAGATAACCATCGTAACTGGTCCCTATTGGTCCTCTTTCGTACAGGTAATTAAAGCTGAAAGCAAAATTCTCGTTGAGTTCACCATTGTCCACTACCTGATAGAAGAAAATTCTGGTGTTGTCATAATGGCGATATCTGAGAGGACTTGAATAGGTATATCCCTCATTCTCAAGTTCAATCATGCTAGTAGGAGCGCCATAATAAGACGATAGTTGCCGTCCGTTAGTAGATGAAGTTTCTCTCTGTGTATTCCACCCAAGAGGGAAGTACAAGCCATCGCCGGTCCAATCAATATTTGTGCCCTCAACGCCTTGATTGAAGGTTCCATTCAATGCATAAAGGCGCTGAAGGTTTCTTACTTCGAAGGCTACTTGCTCCGCTCTCCAGCCCAGCTTTGCAGATATGACATCAAAACTGAATCCATAATTGCCAATTGATGAAAGATGGATGGAATTCTTGCTATCACGCAGTGAGTTCTCGAATTCGTAGTGATTCTGCAGCCCAGTGGTCGTTGGCGATATTGTTTTGTTATAATCACTCCGTAGGTCATTCAATGTCCGTTCAACATTGAAATACCTGAAGTCATCAATGTGACCATCAACTTGATCTGAGCGGCCAGCAGAGTTCATAATATTATTCTCTAAATGATATCCGATAACTGAGGAAGTCCAAATTGTGGTTTCCACATCAAGTATTGGTTCACTGATTTCATCACCCCAAAAGATCCGGAGTGTATCAGTGTTCTCATTCCATGTGATAGCGATAAAATACCAGTGATTTGAAAGCCAGTCAGTCTTTACTCCTGTAAGTGAAATATCGCCGCCCCAATCGAGGACAAGTGCATTTCCACTCCATCGCGTTTCAAAGTCGTAGTCCTGACCCCAAAAACGACCGCTTGGATTAAGCGTATCCCATTTTAACCATAGAGAAATCGTTCCTGATGCAGACCCAAAGTCTTGGGACCCGGCCGCTCCGACTTGGAAATATCCTCCCGTACAATCTGCTGAATATTTGTTGTCAGAAGCTCCCACCTGTAGAGGGATTTCTGTTTCTGGAGATGGATTAACATCTGTTCGGGCTGATGAAAAATCTCCTAATTCAGCATCTTCTCCGTATTCATTAATGACAAGAGGCGAAAGAATGCCAGTTTTTGGCTGTGCTTCGCTCGGAATATGATGGCTGTTGGGTCCCGTGACAGTACCATAATCTGGAGGATTATTGAATGATGTGTCTTCATCATTTGAACAATGGCTATAGGCTAATGAACCATTTAGAAAGAGCGCTATTGTGATTGTCATTAGTGACAATACCACCTTGAAACAGCGCTTCATTCCATTTCCTCCGAAATGTCACTCTGAGGTCAATAATGTCATTTTGACATAGATACGCTACATACCTTTCTGTACTACTAGGGGAATATACGCGTGCATTCGAAGAGTTACACCTTTTCCATTGCATAATATGTATTTATGTTAACACTGCGTAAATCAATTCGGATTCCTTTCGATTTATTGATTGACAGGCTAAGCACTATTGGAAGAATAAACTGAATCCTTAGCATAATTCAGTTGCTTTTGTCTACCATTCGGAGTTTTTACCAGCCACCCTCTTCGCCACCAAACGCATTCAGAATAAAGTAAAGGATGAATCCTAATATCACTATGATCACCGCGAATCCAATGACAAAAACCTGTGCAGATCCACGCTCACCGAACCAAGAATTGGCGAATTCTGTCCAATCACCACCTGAAACCAAGGTCCCAATACCATCAAGAATGAAAGGAGTACTTGTGAACAGCACAATGGCCAAGATGATATAGACTGTTCTTCGCAACCACTTTCGAACCATTTTCTTTTCTTCAGTTCTTGCAGTTTCGCGAAGTTGTGGTTCTGGTGAGCTCATATTCCTGTGTTCTCCGTGTGCTTATGTGCAGAGATGGTATCCTTTTTTCTCTTGCCCTTTGCACCATGTTTTTCTTAATAAATGCAAGGCAATTGCTTGAAATCTTGCCTCGATTTTAGAAAGCAAAATAAGGATATCATGTTTTTACAAGTGAAGAGCAATGATCGAGCTGACAATATCCCTGGCAATTACAGGAGCACTTGTGCTTCTCTCAGCGTTCGGAAGACTTCGGTATTTTCCCAAATATAGAATTGTTAGTAGCTATCTCAGAGAGTCATTTGATGTTAGCAATATGGATTTCTCGGGTAATACTGCATATCCTGATTGCTTCTCTCATGACTGGGTTGTGGATCTATTCACGAAGAAGAGACATGGTCGACTTGGCAACTGGTTTCAACGTCAGCTTTTCTACAGTACTCTTTTCACATCGCTCTGGTTTGGAATTATAGCAGGAGTATCATCGATTCTATTCGGACTTCTCATTGTATCAGCACTGCTTGCGATAGGTGCAGGAGTTGTTATTTTCTTCTTTGGGGCAATTATTGCGATGGGACCAGGTGGGCCAAAGTACTCACAAGAGCTCTTGCTTGAACTATATAGTTTGGACAGGCAGAAGCTAAGCAAGGAAGACTATGCTTTTGTCAAAGTTGCTATTCGTTCTGTGAGCCAATGGACTCTGCTATCATTAGTTATTGCCATTGTCTTTCTACTGAGCGCACCCTTTGGAACTCTTCTCTTTGATACGATCGGAATCGCCCTTTTGCAATTTGGAGAGGCGATTCTTTGGGGCCCGATGTTTAATCTTTTCGAAGTATGGGCACCTCTCGGAGTTATCTACATATCTCTCGTCGCTCCGTTCATCTTCATTATCATACCGCTAGTACTATACCTCATATACCGAAGAACACGCTACAGAAGTCTCTTCGATGTGGATGAGGCATAGATTCGAACCCATTGAGGCTAATGGCATTTGTATAGGAAGAGTATCAGATGACTTTACTGCACCAATTTGTCTGTATGTTGTCATCATAGAGCACTATCAGTCAATATTTCCCTATAAGAAGGAAAATAAAGACTAACATATCTCGCAGGGAGTATTATGCGCCCTTTATTTCTCTCCTTATACTCTTGATATGATTGAAACAGAATTGCGTGGTTTGTATCATTTACCTCCTCCAATATAATTGCAGCAGAACTCTGCTTGGAGATGCTTGACTTGGAAATCTGTAATAACACGGGACTATTCCAGAATGAATGTACGTGTCTGGACTGTGTTCCCTGGATATGGCGCTTCAAGAATTTGTGTAACGACTGTGAAACGATTGCAGATATTGTTGAGAGGCTAGAAGAAACACTTGCATACTTTAGTGCTCTCAATGATGGGAGATACACGATCTCAGGAGCGATTGAACACGACTACACGGAGCTTAGACCACCCTCTCGACAGGGGCTCTATTGGATGAGATGTGATGATTGTGGAGCCTTCTTCGAGGTGCCAAGAGGAACTCTCTTGGTGAATTGTGGATTGTGCAAACCAGGAGTGATTGCAAAAGGCGAAGCTTACTATTGAACCGGCATTCCACATTGCTGTGGACTACTGGGCAAACCTTTTCCTCACAAAAAGCGCTGAGGCACTATTGTAGAATGTACTCCTGCAGCAAGAGAGTGTCACTGGCTATTGCCCTTCCTATCCAAGACAGACTGTGATACTGGTCGGATGCATTCTGAACCTGTATTGGAAGGAGAATTAACAAACGTTGATACTTCGTATGCTTCCATCTCGCTGGATGGATAGGGCTTTAGCATTTCTACAATCTCATCAGCTTTCTCAATCGAGATATCAAGCCACTGCTTTTCATTATCCCTACTGAGAATCACTGGCATTCTGTTGTGGATTGGTTGCAAGATATCATTTGGAGTAGTCGTTATAATTGCACAGCTATGAATGAGCCGATTCTCTGGGGTTTTCCATATTTCATAAATGCCAGCAAATGCAAATGGTTCTCTTGATTTCAGTCGGATGTACATCGGACGCTTAAGCTTCCCAATTCTCTGCCACTCGAAGAAGCCATCTGCTAGTATGAAACATCTTCTCTTCTTGATTGCAACCCTAAAAGGAGGCTTCGCCAGAATGGTTTCCGCCCGAGCATTGATCAGTTTCTGGCCTATCTTCTCATCCCTTGCCCAACTTGGCACAAGACCCCACTTCATTGAAGTTAAGCGTCTATTGGCACCATTCACAACAACACTGATCATCTGGGCTGGTGCGATATTATACCGAGGCTGCGGTCGTACCTCAGGCTCTCCTATCCCAAATCGTTCTATGATTGCCTTAACGTTCGTCAGTAATGAGAATCGGCCGCACATTGAACTTATTATGGAATTTCAATGTAAAAGGATTGACTTGTGGCTGTTCTTTATGATGACCGAAGAACGCTTATCTAAGAAGTCACATGGAATAACCTGTAGAAACCAAAAAGGTGACTCAGGAGACCGAAAATAATTGGCCAGGGTGGATTTTGCTTTCATCGATACAAAAGGGAAAACGCGGGTTCTCAGCTCCAGTGATACTGCGACAAGAATAGAATTTGCAAACAAGAACATCGCAGTCATTGATCTAACTCCCGTGAGTAGTTGTCTACGACTCAGGGATTTTCTGATATATGGCAATGCAATCCAAGAGCTTGATTTAACACCACTAAGTCGATGCAACCTACTGCGAACCTTGGTCCTGAGAGACAATCGACATAGAACTCTAGACCTATCACCTCTCAGAGAACATGTAGAGCTGCAGCGTCTTGATTTCAGAAAGAATCAGTTACAGGAATTGAATGTCGACCCGCTTGCAAACCATCGGATGCTCGAGAAGTTCACTATTGATGGAAATCCCATCATCGAGATCGACGTTAGTGCTCTCATTACATGCAGAGGCTTGAGAGAGGTGGGGCTAGACCGACATATGAAGCTTAAAGCGGATAGAAGCCTTATGGGCACTGTTCGTGGTCCCCTGAGCAGTTACAAAAGACGGATAATATGGATTGATAGGCAGGCGACCCCTGGGCAGCAAGCAGCACCGCAGCATGTTTCCACTGTCGCTCCAGCTGCCAGAAACACTGTTCTTGGGTTATTGAAGTCAGTTCCAAGAATCAGCATGGACAAGCTGGCAGAATACACAGACCTCGATGCCGATAGTTCACGGGAACTTGTCTTTGTTCTTGTCGGGAAAGGAGAGGTGGAGGGCAGATATGACCCAGAGAATGATGAGTTCATCTCCTTGAGTGCAGTTCAAACAGCAAAAGAGCTCAGGTCAGATGGACCCACAGTACATCAATGCCAATACTGCGGAAAACCTCTGCCTAGAGCACTGACAACCGGAGAGAGATATGTCTGCGAGAGTTGTGGTCAAATAAATGAAGGCTAGGAATCTCGTTTCCACATAATTGCTATGCCAGCAATGACTGCTATACTTCCTCCAGTTATGGCAATACTAAGTGCATTGAACCAGGCCATAGGCATGAAAGAGTCACTAGTGACGCCTGTAGGTGAGTGATTTGCCATGGTTCTATTGTTTCCATAGAAATAGTTGGGATTATACGTCATTTCCAGGTATTCTCTAGGGACCTGCATAGAATAATTAAAGGGACCTGATGTTACTATAGGGGCCCTATTCGGATCGGGATTCCACATTTGCCAACTGTTGTTGACATAATCGACGAAGACATGTTTTGGAAGAATTGGTTTCAAACCAATAGTTCCCAAATGCCAGAAAGAAACTCCTTCGAACTCAAAAACAGCTCTATATCGTGAAGGCGCATAGGCAGCTCTGAGATCACTCCCATAGGCAGCTCTGAGATCACTCCCATATGGATTTCCATATGATGTCCTATAGAAGTTGATTGTAAAAGCAACATCCTCTGCTGTTAAAGGCATGTTGTCACTCCATGTCGCATTCTTGAGGATATCAAAGGTAATTCGCATATATCCATCCCTCACATCAGGATTATCACCATGGGTTTCTAAGAAATAGGACTCTGCCAGCCATGGGATTAATTCTCCTTCTGCAGTTCTCTTCATTAAAGAATCCCAAGGCATGTAGCTGTTGAAATAATGATAGCAACTGCAAGAGACCATGAAGTTGAATTCATCAATGAGCAAGGGAGATGCGAAACGAAGAGTGCCGCCAAAGGGACCTCCCAATTCTTTCTTGAGACGCGCCTTATATGCAGTCCACCAATCACTAGGACCTTTTAAGGCATCACTCACGATACCTTCGAATCTGTCATTCCTGTAAATAGTGCCTAGACGATTCTCATAGCACACAACTATGGGACACTGATATGCCAATATGTACTGCATCTGTTTTGCCGCTTCAATAACATCATCAAACTGCGTGCTGTATAGTAGTTGCCCTCTCCAAGAGTCATACGTTGCATTCCGAAACCTAGGAATGTTGAAGTATGGCTCATCAGCATACTGCGACCAAAATTCAGCAAGCCAGTCCAAGTTAAAATCATTGAAAGTTGCTCCATGAAATACTACATCAAAATCCCAATGACAGTAAATACGATTCAGATACTCGTAAAAGTCAGTAATCATGAGAGCCGCATTGATATTCAGTTTTTGGAATGCTGCTACTGCATACTCTCCTACATCAATGGCAGTTTTTGAGCGCTCATCAACCTCAACTCTAACATCAAACTGCGACCCGTCAGGTGCTGTCCTGAATCCGGACACCGAATCTATGGCAAACCCGGCGGCATCAAGAAGCCTGCAACCCTCTTCAAGATCTTCAGAATAATAGGAAAAAGGGAGTTCCTTCTCAATTGAGTAAGGATTACACTTCGGAACTAGTCCGTCGAGTGGTTCAGAATGGCCATTCCAGACTTCCGCAGATATGGCATTCTTATCTAGTGCAAATGCAAAGGCTCTCCTGAGGGCAGTTTCATTAAGAGGATACTTATCACAGTTGAAAGCCAGATAGCCATATCCATTGCGGAGCGTTTCTGAAACAATTATGTCATCCAATCCGCCTAGTTGTTCGAGTGTTTCAGTAGGAAGACCGCCTAGTAGAATATCTGCTTCATCATCCAATAATGCCAATACTCTCTCATTTTCGCCACTTAATAACTGAAAGCGCATCTTGTCGATGAACGGCCCATTCTTTGCGCCTCCTGTAGGGATATTCAACGAGATTGCAGAAACAGAATGAATTTGGACTGAGAAGGAGAATATGAGAAGTATGATGAATGAAACAGTCACCCTTTCAGCCAATCTTCCAATTGTCACCTCCAAACCCAGCCTACTGCCAACGATTAGGAGCTGCAGTCTTATCAAAAGCATATTTGTGTATCTGATGGCACCTACTAAATGTCTACACCTATAGGATAACTTATCCTACCGCTGGCCACTCTTCAGGAAGGACAACTTGGCAAACTCAGCTATCTCTTTGCGTTTTAGGGCCTCCTTGATGGACATCCCTTCCAATTCAAATCCTAAACGCAGTGAAGCTTTGTCTATCCAATCGTCCCTCAAGTCACGTGCCATAATACTTGCAGCCGCAACTGCCGTGATGGATTCAGCCCTATGTTTCTGTATCAACTCGATATCTTTTAGATTCAATTTTTGGCCAAGTCGATCCTTCATCTTGGCCCTATCGAACTCATCTATCACTATTCGAATGTCTGATGTCTTCTTCACCTTCTTGAATACAGATTCTATCACTGTACTATGACCCCATGCCAGCAGGTCATTCAGGTTCTTACCCTCAGAATGCATAGTCTTCAGACGTTCTTCAAACGTCTTAGGGGGGATGAGCACAGTATGGATGGCAACCGAATGACTCTCAATCTCATGGGCAAGCTCGCCAATGGTTCCTGAAGAGAGCTCTTTGCTGTCCATGACACCCATACTTCTAAGATGAGCAGCCTGTTCTTCAGTCAATGCGACTGCAGCAATGGTAAGTGGGCCAAGCCATTCCCCCTTTCCTGCCTCATCAGAACCAATTGTTATGATATCTGACTCAATTCGTTCTAGCGTCTTCGCCGCTCTCTGCAGAAGACCGGCAGCACTCTTTGTATTGGCAACGACTTTTCCAGAAGTGTAGCCAATTATCAAGCCATCAGAGTAGTAGAATCTGAATGCCTCATACTTGCTAGTGACTCTGCTAGCATGCGTGTTGTCAGAATCAAGTAGTGCAACTCTGAGCTCGTCTATTTGTTCAGGTAATACTTGGATGACAAACGGATCCATGCTAGACATCCTCCTCTAAATGTATAATATCTCCCACCGACACCAGCATTTTCACGCCATTCATGTCTTCGAGTAATAGTGTTCCTGTATCAAGTACATCAATAGCTTTGCCTTGGATTTTTCTATTTCCATCCTCAACAATTACACTGCTACCGAGTGTTATGCAGTTTCTCTTGTAGATGGAAACCACAGTCTCGAGGCTTGGATCTTTATCTAGAAAATCTGTAAGATTGTTGAAAATTCCGGCTGCGATTGCATCCATATCGACTTGCTTTGCAGTTTCGTGTAATAGGGAAGTAGAGATTGATTGAAGCTCTAGCGGAAATTCCTCAATTCTCGTGTTTACATTTATGCCAATTCCAAGTATTACGTGGAACCTGTTTCCATTCTCGGTAACCAATTCAGAGAGAATACCACCCAGTTTGCGTCCAGAAACCAGAAGGTCATTTGGCCACTTGATATGAACACTCAAGTCTGTAATTTCCTCTATTACTTTGAGAGCTGCATTAGCCAACGCAAATCCATAAAGCGCATAGTTTGCCGGAAGCTCTGAGCCGCGCAATATGATTGACATATACAAGCCCCCCTCTGGAGAGTGCCAGTTTCTGCCAAAGCGACCTTGGCCGCGGGTTTGAGCTTTCGCAATTATTATTGCCTCACCATCAAACCCTTCTTGAAGGAGTCTTTTAGCTAGATGGTTAGTTGACTCAATCTGGTCTTTGATAATAACTTCAGGCAAGCGCTTCCCTGCACCCACTAGTCTTTTGATTCGTTTGGCATTTATCAAGTGAGCAGCCCCGCGATTAACTTCAGGAATTCCTCATCCTAATATCCATTCAGAATTGACTTATATTATATGGAAAGACCGTATTCGGGAGTGATGATTTCATGCCAAGTTTCGCAGGCGCGGTCATACTCCCGGAAAACAGGAAGACACTGCTCTTCAAAAATAGAGACCTCATAAGCTCAGATCATCGCGATACTTTGTTCTACGATGTTGACTGTTTTGGAGTGAGAGGGATTGATGCAGGAACCTCTCAGATTTCAGGACTGGCAATTGGCGTCAATAGACATGGGCTTTCCGTGGCATGTAGTCATGTGAGAAATACTCCTGAACCTTCATACCACCTGCTTGCGGAACAGATACTTATGTTTGCCAAGGATGCAGAAGATGGTTTAGGCCTTGTTGTTGAGTATTTGAATCAAGGCAGGAAATATCAGTGGGGCAATCTCGTGCTTGCAGATAGGGATAGCATGCTTGTAATCGAGCTTGCGGGTAACGAGCACTCTATAGAATGGTCACAGCGGAAAGTCCTGCGTACAAGCCATCATATAATGCTCGACACGGAATATGCATTAAGAGCAGAACAAGAAAACTCTGAAGCTTTCGAATCATCTGTTAAGCGGGTCGAGCGAGGGTATGAACTACTACGACAGGTCAACAGGGTGGAAGACGTCTTCTCACTCCTGAGAGACCACGGTGATACCCAAAGCCAATCAAGCCTTTGTCGACATCCTGATTCGACTGGTGATCTTCATACGAGGATGAGCTATGTCGTGGAGGTTGCATATGATGCGGATTCAGGAAAGCCTCGGATTGTTCTGCATGTAGCAAATGCCAGTCCTTGCACCGCAACATACAGGGCAATTCCATTGATTTTTCCAGCGGATGAGGAGATAATGCAGAGAGCCACTATGATGTATTTCTCATAGGGCTTTAGGTAATCTCGACTTCCTCCTCTTCCTCCCTCAGAACTTCGATATCTTTTAGCTTCTGTAGCAACGACTCTTTGTCCCTAAAGAAGCCATAGAAGAGCACTATTGCGAGGATGTAGAGGCCAGAAACAAGGACATACGGCAATCTGTATAGTCCTGCTGCCAGAAGCATACCCCCTATATTTGCCGCAACCCCTCTTACAAAGGAGTCGCCTGTTCTTACTATCCCAACTGCTGTAGCACGTTCCTCCTTCGCGAGGTATTCCATAAAGAATGCATTTGCCACTGGACCACCCATATTCATGAGAACAGTTCGGGACACATAGGCTACTACTGCGAGCCAAAGAACGGGAGCCCAAGATATCATCAACAAGAATGGAACAGATAGAGCTTCAGTGAGAACCACAGTTCTGACTTTTCCAATGCGATCAGACATTGCTGGCGCCAGGAAGTTACCTGCTGCGAGGACAATGGTGTTGATACCGAAAATTACTCCTATGAGCGATGCATCTGCAATAAAGACCTGAGAGAAGAAGATGTTAAAGAACATAACAATCATTCCAGCACCTAGGCCAACGGTGGTCACAGTTGAGGCATATTTGCCAATGAATCCCCAGCTCTTCACATTTTTGAAGTCGATTCCAGGTGAAACTGTAACTACAATATCCCGAGTCATCGGAATCACAACAAGACCAGAGATGAGCATTGGTATCAAACTGAACCAGAGAGTCAGTCGATATGCCCAGAAAAGGGTGAGTGATGTGCCAAACGTGTTCATTAGAAAGGCTGGCATGTACCCACCCAGAAGATTTCCAGCCAGAACAGAGAGCAGAGCTATCCCACTGCTGAATCCAAAAAGATGAGCACGCTCTTCATTTGTGGAGAGGTCAGTGATGTAGGGCGACCAAGAAACTTGACTGAATGCACTAGAAAGACCAAGAAATACTTGGGACATCATCAGCCAAATTGGATCTAGAGTCGTGTATTGGACCAGAATCATTGCGAAGCTGATGAAACTTGAGGCTAGTATAATCAATTTCCGACTACGCCTGTCAGTAAACATGCCGGCAAAGATAGCAATTCCAGCTGTAGCGAACATTGAGATCGATAGGAAGAAACCTAGGAAATCCTCTCCAAACCCAGATTCTACCATGTAGAGGTTGAATATCACGTTGCTGATTCCGAACGCAAAAGAACTTGCTGCGTTTGATGCTATGAATAGACGAGCGTCCTTCTTGAGAAGTCGTATCCTGTCAGCGTAGCTGGGTTTCGTCGATTCCAAGTGTATTCTCCACCCTAGGTCTAGAGAACTCTCTAGGTCTAGATTAGTCATGACCTATAACAATTCCTAACTGTTCAATCCACAAAGATAAAACCAAGATGAGGTTCTTTTGCATGTATGAAGATGATTGACCTTCGAAGTGACACTGTGACAAAACCAACAGATGAGATGATAGAGAGTATTGTTCAGGCTCACAAGGCAAATAGATTCGGAGATGATGTCACAGGAGAAGATGAGGTGGTGAATGAACTACAGGAGAAAGCGGCAAAAATCCTTGGCAAAGAGAAAGCACTCCTTGTGACATCCGGAACTCAGGGCAACCTCATTTCTCTGTTTTCGCAATCGAGAAGAGGGGATGAAGTGGTTGTAGAACGGATGTCGCATACATTCCTCTTCGAGGGAGGCTCAATGGCATCGTTGGCAGGTCTCTTTCCGAAGCCTGTTGAGGGAGTTCGCGGATACATCCTACCAGAGACTCTTGAACTGGCAATCAGTCCAGATGATGCTCACTATGCGAAGACGTCGATTGTTGTGATTGAGAATACGCACAACTACGCTGGTGGGACGGTAATAAAGCCCGACCAGATCAAGGCTCTTGTGGAAGTTGCCAGGAGATTTGACCTAAAGGTACATGTTGATGGAGCCCGGTTGTTTAACGCCGCTGTTGCATTGGGAGTGCCTGCCAACAGGTTGGTTGAAGATGCAGACAGCGTACAGATCTGTCTTAGCAAGGGGCTATCTGCACCTGTGGGATCAATCATAGCAGGAACAGAGGAATTCATACATGAGGCTCACAGAACCAGGAAGAAGCTGGGTGGCGGAATGCGGCAGGCAGGTATCATTGCTGCGCCAGGAATAATTGCTCTAGAGAAAATGGTCAATCGACTAAAGGAAGATCATGAAAACGCACGTCTGCTATTTGAGAGAATATCAAAAATCCCACAACTTGCTGTTGAGAAGCCAGATTCAAACATCCTATTTGTTAATACAGAGAAACTTGGGATTGGAGCCGCAGAGTTATCCAAATATCTTGGGGAGAAAGGAATTCGTGTATATGGGGCATATGGCACACGAACTAGATTTGTACTGAACCGAATGGTCAGTAGAGACGACACACTGTATGTCGCAGATGCCATTGAAGATATCGTGAAAAGAGTTGCTAGCTAGCTAAACGAGTCCTTGCATCAGCTAGCATCTTTGTGCAATGATCAGACCAGTCTGGTGCAAGTTTCAAGGCTTTTTCGGTACACTCAATACATTCACTGTACTGACCGAGCTGAAAGTGGAGTTTTGCCTTATAGAACCAGGCATGGGCATAGTCCTGGTTGACATCAAGTGCTTTTGCATAAGCCTTGAGGGCCTCGTCGAAGCGTCCATTCTTTTCATGGGTCTTCGCTCTGCGATAGAAATCGAAGTGCGTAATTGGCTCTTCGGACACCCGTGAAATCTCCTGTCGTATATCTATGTACATCTAGTCAAATAAATATCATGCAAGCAACTGAAGTGGCAATCTAGTGGCTTTCTTTTGGCTCCTGACAGAGCTCTAATAGCACTCCAGATGTAGATTTTGGATGAACAAACGCAATTCGCATATTATGAGCCCCGACACGAGGTTGATCGTCAATAAGGCGAACCCCATTTCGTCGGTGCTCCTCAAGACTATCCTCAATTGCATCTACTCTTACAGCAATATGATGAATTCCCTCTCCACGTTTCTCAAGGAATCCTGCAATTGGGCTGTCTTCCGATGTAGGCTCTAGTAGTTCAATCCTGTTTTCACCAATCTCTAGAAATGCGACTCGTACCTTCTGTTCCAAAACCGTTTCTGTACCAGTATACTTGAGCCCGAGGATATCTCTATAGTATGGGAGGGAGGCCTCGATGCTCTTCACGGCGATTCCAATGTGCTCAATCTTTTCTACACCCATCATATTCACCTCAAAATATGTCGGCTGACTTATACTCACCAAATACCTCGCGTAGTACGCCACAAATTTCTCCAAGTGTGGCATATACGCGAACTGCATTGATTATGTGTGGCATCAGATTCTCTTCAGTCATTGCAGATTCTCGTAGGGTATTAAGTGCTCTACTGACCTCATCTTTGTCGCGCGATTCTTTTCGTTGTCTGAGTCTTCTAACCTGTTCTTCCTCAATCATTGGATTTACACGAAGATAGTCAAAGCTATGTTCTTCATCAGCCAGGAATTTATTGACACCAACCACTGTTCTCATACCCTTATCGACCTGCTGCTGAAAATCATACGCGCTCGCGTGAATCTCTCTCTGAATGAATCCTTGCTCAATGGCAGAAGGCGCCCCGCCCATCTCATCAATCTTCTGAATATAATCCATGGCATGTCTTTCTATGTCGTCAGTAAGATTCTCGATATAGTAGGATCCAGCCAAGGGGTCTATGGTGTCACACACTCCCGATTCGTAGGCAATAATTTGTTGTGTTCGTAATGCAATCTGAACAGATTCCATTGTTGGAAGCGAGAGCGCTTCATCTCTGGAGTTCGTATGCAATGATTGGGTTCCGCCGAGAACAGCCTGAAGAGCTTGAAGTGTCACTCTTACCACATTATTATCAGGTTGCTGTGCAGTAAGTGTGCACCCTGCAGTCTGAGTGTGGAACCGCATCTTGCAGGAATCATCATTCCTTGCATTGAATCTCTCACGCATTATGCGTGCCCACATTCGTCTTGCCGCCCGGAACTTGGCTATCTCCTCAAAGAAGTCAGAGTGACTGCCAAAAAAGAACGACAACCGAGATGCAAAGTCGTCCACATCAAGTCCCGCTTTCAATGCGGCTTTCACATAGGCAATTCCATCAGCGAGTGTAAATGCAACCTCTTGAATTGCTGTCGAGCCTGCTTCTCGTAGATGATACCCGGATATCGAGATTGTATTCCAAAGAGGCATGTATTTAGAGCAGAATTGGAAAATATCAGTAGTCAGGCGCATTGATGGTTTAGGAGGGAAAATGTAGGTCCCACGTGCGGCATACTCTTTCAGAATATCATTCTGCGTTGTTCCTCTTAGCTTTTCCATTGATACTCCCTGCTTCTCGGCAACTACAATATACATTGCCAGTAATACTGCAGCCGGTGCGTTGATTGTCATAGAGGTACTCACCTTATCAAGAGGAATTGAGTCGAATAGGACCTCCATATCTTCAAGAGAGTCAATAGCTACTCCAACTTTTCCGACTTCACCTCTAGCTAATGGATCATCCGAGTCATATCCAATTTGAGTCGGAAGGTCAAAGGCTACAGATAGTCCCGTCTGTCCTTGTTCGAGAAGGAAACGAAATCGCTCATTGGTTTCCATTGCAGTGGCAAAGCCACTGTATTGACGCATTGTCCAGAAACGGCCGCGGAACATAGTTGGTTGAACACCGCGAGTGAATGGGTAGTCACCGGGAAAGCCAAGCTGCTCCCCATAATTCACATTCGAAGTATCTAATGGTGTATAGAGTCGTTTTATTGGCAGTCCAGAAATCGTAAGGAATTCCTCTTGTCGCTCCGGAAACCTTTCTAGAGTTTTTCTAAGAGTACCAGACTCCCACTCGCTCGTTAGCTCTGTGAGATCCTTCTCTTCATTCATTTTATGACACCTATTTTTTGCATCTTACAAGAAATTCAGTAATCAGCCGCTCAGCGACTGTGTAGGGATCTTCTTTTCTTTGCGCGATTTTTCTGATAGCTTCCTCATATTCCGGACTACCACGAAGACTGCCCAACAGCTCTTTGGTTAACTTATACTTCATCAGCTCTTCCAATTCATCCTTGCTTCTTCTGAAACCCTTCTCTTCAAGCTTTCCCGACTCAGTTAGATGTCTATGATGTTCTGCAATCTTTTCGATAAGGGTTTGAATACCTTCACCTGTTCGGCCATTGGTTAGAATTACTGGGGGTCTCCAGTCACCCATGTGTTGGTCAGTATCTAGCATCATGTTGATGTCTGTGACCTTTCTATCAGCTCCCGAGAGGTCTGACTTGTTAACAACGAAGATATCCGCAATTTCCATAATTCCTGCCTTAATGGCTTGAATATCATCACCGCTTCCAGGGACATCAATCACAATGACCGTCTGAGCAATCTCAATTACCTCCACCTCAGACTGCCCAGCACCCACAGTTTCAATTATTATAATATCATTACCAAATGCGTCAATAGCTTGAACTGCATCAGAAGTGGCTCTAGCTATCCCTCCGAGATGACCTCTCGTTCCCATACTTCGGACAAACACCTTCTCGTCGAGACTGTGTTCCTGCATTCGAATACGATCACCGAGTAATGCTCCACCAGAGAAAGGACTAGAGGGGTCGACAGCAACTATTCCAACAGATCTGTCTTGTTTTCTGAACTCAGCAATCATTCGCGCCACAATTGTGCTTTTCCCTGACCCAGGGGGCCCTGTAACGCCGATGATGTGTGCTTGTCCAGTATGTGTATATAAAAGAGTGAGAACATCTGCTGCGAGGGGATCTTCATCTTCAATCAATGAGATGAGTCGTGCCAAATCTCGTCTTTTTTTGTTGAGAACCCCCTCAGCAAGCTTCTCTGCGGACACTTCAATATCCTCATGGCAATACTTTATTTCTTTACATTTGAATTGATGAAATTAACAATTTCCTGCAACTGCGTTCCGGGGCCAAATACCTCAGCAATCCCACATTCTTTCAAGAACGGGATGTCATCCTCAGGAATTATTCCACCAGCTACAACCAGGACATTTCCCACTCCCTCTTCTCGCAGCAATTCCATCACCCTTGGAAAGATTGCATTATGTGCCCCACTCAAGATGCTAAGCCCTATAACATCCACAGCCTCATCAACCGCGGCACGAACAATCATCTCTGGAGTCTGACGAAGCCCCGTATAGATAACCTCCATCCCTGCATCTCGAAGAGCACGAGCTACTACTTTAGCGCCCCTGTCATGACCATCCAATCCAGGTTTTGCAACGAGAACTCGAATCTTACTTGACGAACTCAAGAGCACACCTCAAACCATAATCTGATGGCGCGAATGCCTTGGCCGTGATATAAAGGCTTTCACTTCGCGGATATTTGGTTATTCTTCAATGATATGAACTGTATTCTCTCTCCCATCCTTGAACCTTCGAACTAAACCTCTCTCTTCAAGTGCAGTGAGAATCAGACTGACCTTGGATTGTGACATATCAAGGTCTACGTAGAGATCTTTCTGAAGACAAGAACCGCCCTTAGCTCTAATCGCATCGAGAACTTGCTCTTCTTCCGATGTGACCCCAGCAATTCTAACTCTGCTAATATCCTTGAGTTTTATTATAATCCGGGGGCCGTATAGCCCGATCAGAAGACCAAGAATTAGAAATGCAATGCTAAGGACGATAATCTCACCTTGCGCAAAGGCTACTGGTATTCCTGAATATATCGGAGACTGATATCGAACTATGAAGACCCTCTCTTGACCAGGCTGCAATGTTGATACATTCCATATGAAGGCGAGGGAAAGACCATCGGTGAAATTCTCCGAGGATTTAGGAAATATAGGAGTGACTGATTGCCCTGAAAGAGTAGATTTAGGGGGCAAAATGGCCGTTAGCGTGAAGTTTGAATATGTATGGAGTGGGCGCACATAGAAGATGAAATCTGAAAGCGTAGCATCTTCCTCGAGAATTAATCCAGAATCTGATTGAATATCGTTAATAGATAGTGTTACTGTTATCCAAGCAGCTTCATTTTCATTCAGTTGGTTAGCGAAATTGAAGGTGATCAAAGAATAGCGTTCCATCGATTGAAGTGTTGCATCCGTACCTTCACCATCAAATTCTGCAGACAGTAGCTCTGCCTGTACAGAATCGAACCGAATATCTATGCCTGTAGCTGTAGCAGAACCGTGGTTTATTACACGAGCATGAAACCTAACCAAGGAAGTCCCATTTTCATCCATTGCAATCATAATAGAAACAGGGTCAAATACTAAGTCTTCAGTCTGACTCATCTCGGCTTCGACATAACCTGTATATTGAGAACTAGCTATGAGAATAATGGCAATCACAAGAACGAAGCCCGACTTAATTTTCATAATACGAAACTTCCCAACATATCCGAAGCGATGTCGAATTTCCCAGGTGTTGTATTAGATTCAGTGCAACCTATTGAAAAAGGTTAGTAGTGAGTTTGTCAAAGAAACTCACTACCAATGATGATTCATTTTCTCCTTCTTACTAGTACTACCGCAATAGCCAGTATTGACACAATGCCTATTCCCAGCAGGAAGAGATATTCCGTGGTGGCTGTCACAGGAGGAGCTTGAGATTCATACATCCCAATGGAGGGATCATGAAGCAGAGATCCACCATCAAAGTTTGGATATGCCAAGTAAACTGAAAGACCAAACCCTATGGGAACATAGGATGCGGTCACATTTACTGCCTCAGTTTCGCCGCCAGGCCAAGTGATAGTTGCTGTGTCAACCCAGCTGAAGAAACCTGTGGAGATTTCGGTCCCTGTTTCAACGAAATCGATGTGTTGAGTATGTGTACCGTTCATCATTTGAAACATGGTTTCATTGCCTCCAGTGGTTGTCCAGTTCATGCCAGAATTACAGCTCACATTACCAAATTGCTCACGCGTCTGAAACATATGCTGATTCTGATATTGCATACTAGAAGCAAGGTTTTCTCGAAGGAGGGTTTCAATTGCTACACTGCTGGTTTCGCTTGAAAATGGAAAATTGCCTATTTCTATATCCATCTTCAGCTCAGATGCGGCGGCCACACTATATGTAGCCTGGACACCGTTATCGTCAGTTACAGCCCCATCATACCCATTGAGATAGATGTGAGCCCAGATTTGCAGTGTTACATCTTCAAATCGTTCTATACCTGAATTGCCTGTAAAGTTCCTGTAACCCATTCCAGGACCGCCATGATGACCAGGCATCATGCCATCTGAGATCAGACCACCCTTTGTGTACTTCAGCCACACTTCTGTTGTGACGCCCTCGTCAGTAACCGTGCCAGTTTGCACTGTCCATTCGTAGGCAGCAAGTGGAGCAAAGTAGAGAATTTCATTTGACTGAAATGCATCATCTCCATTCAAATCCTCAAATTCAATCAATGTAATGTACTGTGCCAAAAACTTCGCGAAGGATCCATTCTGATCGTTTGTAAACCAGAAATGGAACATTGGCATCTGGCCACTTGCCATGATTGTAATAACATCGGTGTTGATCCATACCGACCCATCATTCTCACGCCATGGGTCAGGCATCATGTGTCCAGGGCCTCCCATATGACCCTGAGCGCTGACAGCGATAACCATTGGCTGTGCTATGAATAACGCAAGTAAGATCCCTAGCAAGAGTCTTTTTGTTTGCTTCATTATAAGTCACCAACTCAGTGCAGGAATTTTGTATTTATAACGACAATTTTGCAGGATTAAAAATATGAGGTTGCATAAAGCATATGGACCGCCAATCACTGAGAAGAGGCTTTATGGATGCTTTAAATCCTGAAAAGACCCGTCCAATCCTTCTCCTCATAGATGTACTTTATTAGCCCTCATGAGAAGAGCTACCCGGAGTAAAGAAGAAGAATGTCAGTAGGTCATGAAGATTACACTGAATATGACTGGTTTGGTGAGGCTCGTGTACAAGAAACCTCTGGTGATCTTCAGGGTGCGATGAAAGCATTTGAAGAGTCAATCAAACTTAACCCCAAGTTTGCTAAGGCATGGTACTACAAGGCAATCCTCCATTATCATCTTGGTGAAATGTCAGAGGCAGCTAAATGCGCAAAGAAAGTGATGCAGCTGAACCCTTCGTGGGAAAAGCATTTGAGAAAGAATATGCCCAATCTTAAGTTCTAATCTCAATAAGCTCATTTTCTACTTGAGTGCTTCAGATGAGTCAGGAAAGAGCAAGACATAGACCGCTTGGTTTAATGTGAGCACCTTTTTGTTAACCCATTCCATGACCATCTTCACGTTCTCTTTTGATGAGATCTGTGACAATGCATCAAGAACAGCCGGCTTACAATCCTCAATCTCAAGAAGCTCTTCAATTGTCCGAACTATAATCATTTGTCGGGCATCAAGACTAGTCTGAGTCAGCCAGTAGAGAATATTATCCTTGACATCTTCCGGAGTGTCGGAATCCGCAGTGAAGGTGTCAATTGCTCCTGAAACACGAGAAACCGCATCACTATCTTGGATTTCCTCAAGCTCACTCCGTATCAGAGTGACAATTTCCTCGGTCTTCTCAGGGCAGGACTTGAGCAATTCGACAAGGTCAGAACGTGCCTTCATCGGTCCATCAAAACCATTATCATCGCTCAATCTAATTCTCTCTCCTTCTGTCGTCGCAGAGCAGTTTCTTTCATTTGCTACTATCTAATAACAGTTTTTCAGAGGTAATACAATGGATGTATCTTAGAGAAAATCAAGGAGTGTAGCAATAGAATCGACAACCAGTCTAGGCTGACTTTGGGCACCATACTTCTCCAGCATTTGAGGAAGGTCTGCATTCCTGTTATTTATCCAGATGGCATCTATTCCGAGAGAAGTCGCGCCAACAATATCAGCATAGAATTCATCGCCCACAAAAAGACAGTCCTTCGCAGTTGCTCCCAAACATTGAATCACTTGTTGAAATGGTTGGGGCATTGGTTTGTATGCCTTCACATCTCCTGCATCTACGATACATTTGAAGAAATGAAGTAGATTCAGTTTTGAAAGAATCAGCTGAATATGATTCTCGAAGCTATTGGTGACGGCTCCAAGAAGTAATGCTGATTCGTGAAGCTTAGTCAGCAACTCCTCTGTGCCGGGGTATGCCGTGGATGTTTCAACATGAAGCCACCTAAAAAGACGTGTCCCTTCCTCCACGACTCCAGGGTCTACGGCGAGATTCATTGCTTCAAGACTCTCTCTCATGGCGCGCTTTACGACATCATATGGAGCGCTGTATTCGGCTCCTTCTATGATCTCCTTTAACCCCTTCCTATAGTTCGCGACTAGATGGGATACGTATTCCTCAGCAACGGCATCAACATCATCAACTGTTTTCTCAAGCAACCACATAGCTGCACGGAGTGGATACCGATGAGTGTCTGTTAGAGTGGAATCTAAATCAAATATGATGGCTTTGTAGTTTTTGAGAGAGAAAGCAGTCACTGTATGTGCTACCCACCCTTTCCTAGATAGATACCCTTTGGATCCAACTTGTGCATGATGTCGATCAGTTCCTGAGATGGCTCTTCTGTTGTAGGAATGTTATCTGGAACTATTAGATCGAACATTACATTCTCAACTATGTCTTCCACAGTATATCCAGGATGAATTGTCATCAATCGAATTCTAAGTGTTTCAGGATCAAAATCGAATTGGCACATATCAGTTATGACAACTTCGGGCCCCTTTCCAACAAGCGACCACTTCTCACGCGAACCAGGACCTTCAAGATGGCCAGGACTAGTCATATAGTCAAGTTTCTTGACGAACTTCCGCTTGTCATGAGACATCATAACAATGAGTCGCTTAGCCGAAGAGGCAATATCATTGCCGCCTCCACTACCTGGCAGTTTCACCTTTGGAGTTTCATATGGACCGATGTAGCTGGTATTAAGATTGCCAAATTCATCAATCTGTGCTGCTCCAAGAAAACCAACATCAATCCTACCACCCTGCAAAAGAAATCCTAAGGTTTCGATGAGCCCAATAGCGGCTGAGCAGCCGAGATAATAACGTGTATCAGCTACAGAGAGAGGGACTTCTGCTGGACGCGCGTCAATGAATCCAGCCTCTGAGATTAGGTTTGACCTCGGAGCATGCGTTTCCTTTGCAAGTAGTGCGGCTAATAGAGGCATTCCAGTACCACCAAAGACATTTTCTCCATCACGAACATGTCTTGCGGCGCAGGCAATTAGAAATTCAGTCTTTGTGTACTCCACCATTCTTAGTACCCCCTTGGTTTTTTCGCCCGTAGTTGCTTCAAATGGCTCTCTCCAATCAACGACAGATACTCCTGATGTGTTTCCACGCCAAGGATGTATTTTTCTAAGTACTCATGCCATGTCTCTTCGCTGCTAGTTGCCTTATGGAACATCATCAAGTGCTCCAGATCATAGTCGTAGTAATTGTGGCACATCATTGGGTGCGCAGCATAGGGTAGTTCGACAATATAGTCTACATACATAGCCGGAATCTTCGTCTGATCCGGGTGGTTTCTAATCTCTTCCTCATCAATGATCTCTTCTGCAAGAACTATCAGTCTTTTCCCGCATCTCGAACCTTCAATGTCTTCTCCCACAATTCCATCTATCTGAGCGTTTCCAGTCTTGTCTACTCTCTGCACATGTACAATGCTAAAATCCGGTTGGACAGATGGTACCAAACAGATCTTGTCGCCTGTAAAGGGACAGTCAATCACTTTGAGCTTATTCTCTCCGCGGTAGCGCGTTTTATTGACCATATCGGTCCCCATCATACTTCTCAAAGGCATAAAGGGGACATTGAGGGAACCTCCGAGAAAACGAAGTGCCATCGCTAGATTTGTGTAATCCTCAACCTGTAACCTTCCTTCGCTGACTCTTCTTCGGATATTGTTGGAAAGGCCCAGAGCCTCAATCGCAGAGAACGCGATTTCA
>JBHLQM010000013.1:0-52379 GCA_048884785.1 Candidatus Thorarchaeota archaeon
AGGAATGCGACAGGGTCTTTCGTCCTAAGCTTCGCCAACTTCAATCTCAAAGAATCGTATATTGGGACATGCCCTTTCGCATTTATGCGAGCCTGCCATATCATGTCACTGACCAAGTTCATCGCGTAGTTGGTTTCTATCCCTTCCTTCACCAATGCTCTGTATATGGCTAAATCAATCAATCCACCGTATTCATTCATGTAATTTCCATAATTCTCAAAGTCCTTGAAGTATGGCATTAGTTCTTCAATATTCGATTCTGTTTGGAGAAGAATGCGTTTTATTTCTCTACGGGTGAAGCGACCCACCTCTGGGAGTCCATCCCTTCTGCATCTTGATATTAGTATTTGAGAAACAGCTTTTTTCTTGGCCTTCCATATTGCTCTCCGAATGATTGGTTTCACCAGTGACTTTAGGCCAATTGACCTCATGTAGAAATCTCCCGATCTAGCTTGGATATTCACGAGCTTTTAGGATGTGTCATCGAAGCAAGAATATCCTGCTTTTTGATGAGTTCACATGAGATGAGTAGTGGAGTAAATTGGCATTGGAAAATCTTGCTTGGATATGAATTCTTAATATTTCGAAGAAAGAGTTCGAGTCGATCAAGCATGTCCACTTCAGGTAGGGCGAGCGATGAACAGGCAATTAGCAAGGTTCTTCATGATGCCTTCGGATGGGCTCTAACCAAAGATAGGCCTCTCTTTGTATCCAGCTTCGCGAATGATAGCGATTTTTTTTCATACTTCCCTGACTCTAAGAGTACTGCACAAGGTTGGGCTGAATTTGAGAAATTCCTTGATGGATGGATGGACCCCCGCAATGTTGCCACCGGGTATGATATTCGGGCCCTAAGAATTGTGATTTCAAGGAACGGCGATACTGCCTGGTTCTCAGCGATAGTGGATGATGCAGGAGAGTTTGATGGGAAGCCTTGGGGTTCAAAGGATATACGATGGACTGGAGTACTCGAGAAACGTTGTGGCGGATGGAGGATTTGTCAACAGCATCTGTCAGAAGCTAATGACAGAGCCTCTCAGTAGAGTGAGCATCTTCGTACAGTGCCGTATTTCAACAATCATTCGTAACTGCTTCTAGAAACCCCTCTGCAGGCCAATCCTTTAATGCTTAGCTCATTAACAAAGGTTTTAATTAAATTCCTCATAGCTCATTCTGAGGATACAAATTCACGTGCCTTCATTCAAATGCAAAGATATTGGAATAACATGTGGTTATAGGGCTGAGGCCTTGACCATGAAAGATCTCATGAAGAAGATAGCGATTCATGCTGAGAGAACTCATCACATGAAGACGATTCCGCCTGACACTATGGCCAGAGTTAGGGATGCAATACACCAATAATTCATCCATTATTTCTTGACTGTGTTGAATCGACTAGATTCTATCCTGAGGTACATGAGGGAGATATGCAATCTACCCTCATTCTTTTTCCTTTTCTAAGATATTATCATTGATGTCTTCTGCGGAACCAAACTGCAAAGGTGACAGCAAAGGCAACCAGAGCCCCGATCAAAGCTATTCCTGTTGGACTTGCTAGGTAAAAGTAGATTGGAGGATTGACAAGCATATACCCTCCCATGTAGGTCAGTACTGGACTTGTGTTCCTGTTGCCAAGAGTATCATTCGCAAACAGCTTGAAGTGGAAATTTCCTCCGGATCCCTCGGTCTGTGGGCGTCCTAGAGTATAATTCCACCACACTGCATAGGTGAAGTTACCATTATAGAGTCCTTTGGTGCTATTGCCCTCCACCAGAACGCCTGTGACATTTTTCCATTCGGTTCTTCCAATCCACATGAACATGAATATCACTGTGTCTACACCGTCAGTATCATTTACCCATATCCAAAAATCCCAATTTTCTTCTGTCTGACCCGTATATGCGCCATCCCAAGCGATTGTTATGTTTTGAAATTCATCGTCTACCATCCAATCGATTGATGGTCCCTCTTCATCAGCCAGTGTATATTGATTCTGTGAAATCGACACAGTTAGCATTGTCCCAGTCACATGAACCAATGAAATTGAAAACAGGAGCATAATCCCTACCGTACGATTCATGCCTAATCTATTGCACCAAATCTATAGAATCTATTCTTTGAACAGGTGGTTCTAATTTAGGAACAGTCCTTTCCCATGTTTGCGGGAACCTATTGTTTCTCTTCCTGATTGTCCTTCATGGCTTTGCGAATTGCTACGACTAATTGAGTTGCACTTGTGGCTGGTATATACCACCATTTCAGAAGTCCTCTTGACTTGGTGACATGAACCCACTGTGCGTTCGGATAGAAATGCTGGAAGTTCACCCACCATGGTGCATAGCGGAGGACTTCGAGGTCCTGAATATGAGCGAGAGGAATCTTCACAGACCACGCGCCATGTTTTGAAGTAACATTTTTTCTTGTCACAGTTATTTGGCCTGGGATGATGAGTAGATACGCTATTGCAATGATGAATAGAGGGATGAATAACCAGAGGAGAATTAGCCAACCAGCGTAGCTGGGTTCAGTATAGGCCATTAGAATGAAGACTGGTGAAAGCACAAAGAAAGCGGCAAAGGATACAGCTCTTGCCAGAACAACATCATATGGTGGTCTATCAACAAAAAGAGCTTCATTCGAATTCATGAAAACTTCACGTAGCTTGTGTTCCAATCAGCATTTATGTCTGTCACCTATTTCATCTGCCATCTACAGAGAAATAGAACTCCAATGAATATAGCAATGCTGATCAAAGCTCCCGTCACTGCACCTCCAGGCAAAGCTGCAACCAAGTTCGGATCTCCCAAAAGAAACGCCGCAATAAAGAGAGCAATCGATGCCACACAGTAGATTGATTGCCTGATACAATCGCTCTTCGCTTTTGCATCATAATCAAAGTCACTACCATCGTTTCCAAGTGCTTTTGCTATTCGCCCATCCAATTCAAAGACCCATAAACTCAGCCGAGCGTTTAGTATTATTTCTTCTCTCCAACGCAGGGTTCATCGATTAATTTCAATATGGTTTCCGCTTGGTTTAACAGATGGGCATGCATCTTGGCATACATTGAGGCATTTTGATGTCAAGAAAGCGCCATGAAAAGACAATTGACTATGATTATGTTTCAGGTATCTATGATCTTGTTCGCACTGGCGATTCTGAAATGGTTCACCAGCTGCTAAGAGGTGTCAGGTTATCTTCCACGTCTCGAGTCCTCGATATAGGATGCGGAACCGCAAATAATACGCTTCTCTTTTCAAGAGCATCAGGTGCCAGCGTTACAGGTCTTGATCTCTCTTATGGGATGTTGTTTCAGGCTCAAGCAAAGGTACGAGATTTGAGTTTCATTCAGGCCCCAGCAGATATGATACCAATCGCTGATTCCTCCTTTGATTTCGTCTATATGACAGAGGTTGTACACCACCTACCTGAAGTTCAGGATGCCATGAATGAAATCTACCGTCTTTTGAAGGATTCCGGCAGAACATGCATCGTAACTCAATCACACGCCCAGATTGCAGATAGAATGACATCCAGGTTCTTCCCTTCAACAATTGCCATTGATCAGGCTCGCTATCCGTCAATCTCAGAGCTGAAGGAATTCCTTACTGGGGCAGGTTTCACTCACGTGCAACCCAACATCTACAAATTCGCTCCAATGCGTCTTGGTGAAGAATATCTAGAAACTGTTGAGAATCGTGGATACTCTATGCTTCACAAGATAGCCAATGACGAATATATCAAAGGATTGAATCAGCTACGTAAGGCGATGTCGTCTGATGAACCTCTCACCTATGAGGCGGGTTATACATTTGTCTGGGCGTACAAGAAACACGCCTAGTTAGAATGGAAGTTGTTAAAGAATTCAGGTATTGAATTACTAACTGACTTCTACCTTTATGATATGTTCACTCTCAACATCAAATCTGAATAGAACCCTAATTATCAGGCTTGTTTGTCCTGGCGTAATCCCTCGAAAGAGCCAGTATCCTCTCTCAGCATCACCGCCAGTCCAACCCGGCTTCTTTAAATTCTCAGGATGGAGGTATTCAGTGTGCGTGTCTTCATGCGAGAGAATTGTCAAATCTTCTATCTCAAACTCGGCATCTTCACCCACAGATCCATGCCTATGGAATCCGCACCTGAAGACTTCTCCAGTTTTGATTTTCATTGAATTCTCAGATTTCCAATCAAGTTCCCGAATTTCCTCCTTACGCGGCTTCATGTTATCACCTACCAAGTTGTGCTGCTAGTCCTTTTGGTTTCTTTATCCACCTGTAGGCTAGGAATGCAACTATGACGAATACTGCAGCCACTATTGCTACAAGCATTATTGCTGTCACATCCGTATCGGGTGGAAGGATTGTGGGCATGCCTTCAGACCATTGAGCAATCACAATGTCTACCAAGACACTCCCAAAACTTGAGATACGAAATCTGCTGAAGTCTAGGGTTCCAGTGACCTTACTGTATCTCAACTCATAGAAGTAGCTGTATGTAGCAGCTCCAATTGTAAAACTATACTCCTCTCTCACTCCCCAATTGCTCTGGTCATCTATGAGCGATATATACTCATACTGCGATAGATTCAGTCTCTCTGTTTGGAAATCCCAATCACCAGTGGGCCTTCCGAAGACTGATGTGCCGGTCATGAGAACAAATGAGTCATTACTTCGGGTAAGTGTCATTTCTAGAGATGGAATTGGATCTTCTACTGGGATGTCAGAAGGAATTTCATCAATCTCGGTAACCAGAGCAGTGAATTTCTGACCCTCGCTGCAGTTCAGAACAAAGAGCATCCAAACCGGGACAAATGAAATGCCAGAGGGGTCGATTGTTTTTCTCTGCAGAGCATATGTGAACTCATCATCTATATTCACACTCCATACTAGTGAATGGTTTGCAGCCAAAGTTGTCGGAACTGTAATGAGTAGACACAGAACTACCACGATGATTACTTTGGAAGATTGGCTTCGTTTCATGCTCTATTGTCTCTCCTCATGGCACAAATGAAAGAAACCGGACACAAGTAATGAAGATATCCATTCCTCAGTGAGCTTTGAAAGGTAGTATCTCATGAAGTTCCTCAAGGTGGTCAATGATGATTGTGCCTTCTGGAGCAAGTTCTCTCTGCTCAGGGTCAATCCATGTTAATAGAATTGGAATCATACTAGCTCTCTTTGCAGCTACTACATCGTCCTCCACCTTATTTCCTACATATACACATCTTAGAGGATTCGATTTTAGTGCACTAGCGACTTCCAGCAACATGTATGGTGATGGTTTTGCGTATCCTGGGACCGCAGAATACTCTATGGCTCCAAAGAACTCTTTGATACCATCCGCCTCAAGGTATTTCGTTGGGTTTCCGAATCTGTTTGATGCAATTCCGAGTTTGAACCCTCGTTCATATAATCTCAGAACCTCTTCCTTACATCCATCAACAAGCTCAGGCTTCACCGTTTCATGGAAATCATCCCATTTCTCCTGATAGGCCTCAGCAAGGGTGTCGATGTCACCGCCTATACAGAGATTCTCCAAGAGCTGACGGTCATATTGTATCCAGTGTTCTCGAGATGGCTCCCACTTGGGGCCAACGTCATTGTCAAGCATGTATCGAACGAGCCAATCATTCCTCTGCTCGTCGAGAGCAGACTCGATCTCTTCGTTAGTAAGCATCTCACACCCCTCAATACCTGCGTCAATCAGGTGTTTGCGTGCCAGAGTTAGCAACCCCTCGATTGGTTTGTAGAGTGTTCCTCCCAAGTCAAATATGATGGTATCGACCTGCTCCAATGACATGTGCATCACACAGTGTTTTCTGCGGTATGTATTTTATCTATCGGAAGCACCATTCCTGCAACTCAACTCTTTTGAATGAGTCCTGTATTGTTAGAAGTGATTCAGATGAGTACGCCTGAACAGACTCTCAAGGAGATAGACGCATATCTGAAAGGAAATCCAGGAGATGCTATTGCTTGGAATTCGAAGGGAGTACTGGAGGCGACTCTGCAGCAGTTTGGTCCTGCACTTAGAAGCCTTGACCAAGCTATTCGATTGGACCCGAACATGCATCAAGCTCATACTAATCGTGGACGTGTGCTTCTTGCGCTTGGACTGGAGAAGGCCCCAGAGGCCCTGAAATCATTCGATGCTGCCCTCAAATTAAAACCAAATGATTTGGATGCTTTACGGGATAAGGCGATTGCACTTAGAGCCCTAAGTAGAATATCTGAGGAATTGAAATGCCTTGATATGATTGTGAAGGAAGCACCAGAAGAATTACGAGCATGGCTGAGAATAGGCGACATCTACTTGGAGGAAGGAAAGTTTGAGCATGCCTCGGCCTCTTTTGCCAAGGTACTGGAAAGGGATGAGCAAAATGTCCGTGCGCTGATACATCAATCAATAGCACTTTCGATGCTCAAGAAGTGGAACGACGCCATCAATGCTGCTGAAACTGCCTGCAAGATTACACCAGATGATGCTGAGGTCTGGCGGGTACTTGGGGACGTCAATCTCAGGGCGGAGAAAAACAGAGCTGCAATGAAAGCCCTCAAGAAAGCATCCGAGGTTGACCCAAGCGATCCGAACGTAGAGAATACGATGGGCATGCTGCAATACAAGACCGGAAATCTCCGAGATGCAATTAGGCATTTTAGACGTGCTATCATCCGTGATAGAAAGAACAGGCGGGCGTATCGCAATTATGCTCTCGTTTCTATGGAACTCGAAGAGTGGGAGAATGCAGCGAAAGCTTGGCAGAAATACGTTAAGCTTGAGAAGAATGATGCCATTGCGTTTGATGCACTGGGAACTACGTTTGCGAGATTAGAAGACTTTTGCGGAGCCGCAGATGCTTGGGAGAGCTCGCGAAAGCTCTTCAAGAAGAGAGGTGAAGAAAAAGAGGCATCTCGTGTAGCAGAGCTCGGAAGAGCTGCAAGAATCAACTGTGGAAGACTGAAAAAAGCATATCGTGCTCAGAGAGAACAGGAGAAGGCGACACGTTCGTTTTCTGATCGACATGAACTGAGGAGAAAGAAGAAGAAGTAGCTAGTCAGAGCCCTCTGCCTGCTTATATGAGAATGCCGCTTTGTCTGGCAGATTCATTCTTTCGTAGACATTTCCCAGTAGAATCCATGCCTGAGGTTTGCTTGGATTCAGAAGTATTGCATGCTCCAACACTGAGTGAGCACGTGATATTCGGTTTCTGGCCATCAGAGCTTTGGCGTAGTAGACCCAACCATCGTAGTCACCTGGCCTTAGCATGAGAAGATAGCCTACAGCCTCCAAGTGTAGAGAAGGAATGATGAATAGTATGGGCACTATGATAACTAGAATAAAGATAATCACTACCAGAGGTATCAATGCTAGTATCCTTCTATTCTTGACTGGAATACTTAATGCACTGATGCTTATCATCTATCCGCAATCTGCGATGCAACTTATGGCGAGTCATTGATGATTGATCTGATGAAATGCTCGACTGCAAACCTCTCTTGAGTCATTCCAACATACCAGGGTGGGGTAAGCTCAAGTCTATCCATCATTTGCTGCTGATTCAATCCCTCTTCGTGCAGGTCTCTAACCTTTACTATCATTTCTTTTAGATAGTCAATTCTCTTCTGAATATAATCGTAAGGCGACATGACTGGCCCTCTGTGGCCGTCAAATAGAATCTCCACACCCATTGTTTGTATATACTCCATAGTAGTAATCATACGAGGAATATTCTCTTCAGGCATAGCAAGGAATTTCCTCGAAGGCAATGGTACCGCATCCGCTGAGAACAACCATTTTCTCTCCGGTTCCAAGAAGCCAACCATATCAGCAAAATGCCCGGGTAGGTCAACTACTTCAAATGTAAAATCTCCAATTTCGAAGTTCCTCGGAAGAATCTGAACGTTATCCAAGGGAGTCGGTTGTCCCCATACAAATTGAAAGAATTCCGGAATCTCAGGTGGTCTTTTCACCAAATTGATTGAACTTCCCCACGCATAGACTGAAGCAGTTTTGGCAAAGACAGTCGCGCCTCCTGTATGATCCTCATGTGCATGAGTGAGATAGACGTTCTTAGCTGGCTTCTTGGCATTATACTTGGCAAGTTCATCATTTGCATTTGGGCAGCCTGCATCTATTAGGGAATCCAAGATATGATACGCATAGGCCCACATAATGGGTTTTCCATCATCCATAGGAGTTGCTGTCTTGATACATGTGATGTTTTTATCGTAGGGTTCAATCTCAATCATACTAGTGGTTTTGGAAACAATGGGGTAAATGGCTTCTTCGGTGTACAGGAACTAATATGAGGGCGCATTGTGTTTTATTTGGAACCATGGGAATCAAGAGGAAGATTCTGATTCAAATTATGGACAAGATTGCGATTCCGAGAATAAAGAACATAATCAAATTAGAATCGAGTACATGTCAAATGCCCGGTATGATTCTGCCAACAGAAAACTCTCCCAAACGCTTTGAGATTCCTCTTAATATGATGGAGCTAGTCAAAACTGACCCAAATATGCCCTTTCGCTCATTACCTCCATTTCGTATCTTACCATCCTTGCTGGGAAATCTGAAGAAGGTAATCAAGTCACTTCCTCAAAATCCATCAGAACCACTAAAGGAAGCAAGTCCGGAGTTTTTGCATGAGCTGACTGAGTACGCTTATTCTCTTGGAGTGGATATAGTCGGATTCACGAAGTTGCAGCGAGAAGAAATCTTCCAGGAGAAGGGTATCCTTCATGAGAATGCCATTGTGTTGGTAATGGAGATGGACCAGGATAAGATTGAGGCCGCCCCCAGCCGAGTCACGCAGGTCATGATAATGAAGACCTATGATGATCTAGGAGTTGCAGCAAACAAGATTGCTGAGTTCCTTAGAAAGAATGGCTACTCAGCAATGGCCGGACACCCTCTCGGAGGTATGTCTCTATATCCCCCTCAAGCTATGAGTGCGGGTCTAGGATGGATTGGACGGAATGGGGTCTTGATAACCCAAGAATTCGGTCCACGAGTTCGAATCGCCTCAGTCTTTACAAGTATTGAGAATCTGCCTTTCGCAATAAACAATAATCACTCATGGATATCAGACTACTGTGATAGTTGCGCTATCTGCATCAGAATGTGTCCGCCTCAAGCCATTCGAGAGGAATCCATTTCTCACGATTCAGGAAGAGTAACGTATACATATCAAGACAGGTGTTTCCGGTATTTTGCAGAGAATTACGGGTGTTCCATTTGCATCAAGGTCTGTCCCTTCAGTAGTCAGCCGTATGATCAAATAAGAAGCAGGTTTGAAACCTAAACTGTCTGAGGTTTCATTATTATAGGTGTCCTGCCTGTTCTATCATCTTGCGTAGTGCTTCACGACGCGGCCTCCTAATCTTCTTAGGTGGATAGACCATTATCGTATTCCGTAGATTTACAGAAGGCATGCTTCTAAAAAACGAAGTGATTGGTTCGGCATCCTTGATATGTTCGAGAAGGAAATCGCACCACATAACTGGCTCAAGAGCTGAGTAGCTCAGATTATAGAACTCATTGGGATATCTATCTTGCAGGGTCTCTCTAATCTTCTCCGGTGTTATTGCCTTCGTATCCCATGTCAATCGAAATGCAATGAAAGTCGCATCGGAGGCTGACATGGCCAAAGTTACAGTGAACAAGACTGATTCTTGATTCACGAGCTCATCGAGTATTCTCCGGACACGCCTTACTGTGAGGCCTGACTTCTCTGCAATCTCTGAAACCCTCATTTTCGGATCTCCAAGTAGGGCAGCAAGTACTCTGAGCTGTAAATTCGTTAGTGGCCTGTTCTTCCCTCTCGGAGCTGGGAGTGTATGGACTTCCATATCTCTTACGCTCTCAAGTCTCCTGAGATGTGTGCTCAAATCACTCAGCTGCTCTATTCCAGAATATTCCGCCAAGACTATACAGGTCCCAAAAGAATCGTAGTGAACCTGATAGACAAGGGGATATTCAAAGACAAGGTTTGCGAAACTATCATCATCGATTGATTTGTCAGTGTAAATCAAAATGAACGCGATTTCCGAATTCACCATTGCACGGCTTAGTTCAACAACATACTCTCGAATTACACCTGTTTCTTCCAAGGATGCAACTCTCTTCCTAATTGCAGTAGCTGTTATACCATGATGTTCAGCAAGGTCCGAATAGGTAATCCTGCAGTTTCTTCGTAAATCAAGAAGAATCCCCCTATCGATAGAATCCATGCTGAACACCTATCCTGTACACATTCAGTGGTCACCATAAAAGCTTCTCTCTTCAAGTATTAGGAAAAATCGAATCGTTCGAATTAGAAAAATGCAGAATTCGTCCGGAAAAACGACCTAAACGAAACTTGCTCTTGTGACAACCATGATATTCCTACACTTGTGATATCTAAAAGACCCTCAATTCAGACTTAGGTGTAAAAAGAATGTACCTATTGGAAATACCTTTGGAGATTGCAAGTACGCTGACTTTGGCAATACCAATCATAATTATTGCATTCACAGTAGTTGTAGTTCTACTACGCAATAGGCTTCAATCCCTCCGTGTAAAATCGCTTATTGAACAGCTAGTCACACCACCTTCATTTAACCTTCAGAATGTTCTTTCAATTCTGTCTCTTGCATTTCTTGGCATCCTGCTATTTGCTATAGGAAACATATTTGGTGTATTCTATACAGTAATGGGCGATGCTGCTCAAGTAATTAACCAGGGCTCAACTGGAGATTCAAGAATCATCTTGGAAATTGTGTTTCTAGATCCGTATAATGCGGGTTGGTTAGGCACACTTCCCTGGTACGGAAGCTATCCGCTACCTCTCTCAGGGGAGATTGTCTATCATGACACATGGGAGTGGATATACTTCACAGGAATCATCAGTGATAATCCGGGTTTCTTTAATTCAATCGCGAACAATATCATTCTGTTCACGTATGGCATGAGCCTTCTATTTCTCCTCCCTCTTATCATCCCGCACATACGAAGAAGTTTTCTCCCCTCCCTTTTCTTGTTCACATCTGGAATGTACGTGGCTTCAACTGCACTTCTACGTTGCTTTGCTCAAGTCATAAAACTAGGATACTTGGGCGAAACAATTCGATATGGATTCTATGAACTATCATATGCTGATGTCGACCCAACCGCAGTACCGGCCATAATCTACGCGATTGGTCCATATGTAGTGATGCTCGCAGTAATCTTTACAATTTTGGGTTACAAGCTTTGGAGAGGCTTTTATCCAGAAGCCAGAAGATCTGCCGTCTGGTTTGCTGTCTATGTACTTGGAAGTTACTTTCTTACATTCCTAATTGCGCTGTGGTGATATTATGAGTTCAAGCCTTAAGATTCTAACAGCACTCATGATGCTGTGTCTACTATCCGCATTGCTTCCAACAACGGAAGTCAGAAATATCGCTCTGGAACGAAATCACATTCCCGCCTCAGAGCGCGACTATTGGCCTACAAATGGGTGGCGCAATTCAACACCTGAAGAACAAGGGATGGATTCGGCTCGTCTGCAAGAAATGATCGATTATATTGAAGACAATCGTGTAGCAATTCATTCTGTAGTTGTAATCAAAAACGGATACAAGGTTCTAGAAGAATACCCCACTGGCTTGTATGATGCAGGTTCTACCCATCTTTTATACTCTGTCACAAAGAGTTTCACATCAGCTCTAGTGGGTATCGCCATTGACAAAGGATACATTGACAATGTGAGTATCCCTATGCTCTCATATTTCCCTGAGTACAATATCACTAACGAAGATCCAAGGCGTGAGCGGATTACCATTGAACATCTCCTTCAAATGCGCTCAGGGTTGTTCTGGGACGAAAACTCTGCACCTTACACCTCTCCAGCGAATGGGGTCTATCACATCAATACAGGTGACGGCGTTGAATTCATGCTCAATGCAGATATGGTCGCAGAGCCCGGAACCCTATGGCATTATAATACAGGAGGCTCTCATCTCCTGTCAGCAATCGTACAGGTTGCCACAGGAATGTCAACTCTTGAGTTTGCAGAAGAAAATCTCTTCGACCCTCTCAACATCTCTCCTGCATTTTGGTCTCGTGATTTGGCTGGCTGGTACAAAGGTGGTTATGACCTGCGAATGACAACATTAAGCATGGCAAAGTTTGGATTCCTTTTTCTTAACAATGGCACCTGGGATGGAGATCAGATAATCTCCGAAGAATGGGTCCAAACGTCAACCTCTACAATAACACAGGTTGACAGCTATACAGGTTATGGCTACCAGTGGTGGACAACCCCGCAACTCGGCATATACAGTGCTCGTGGATTATATGGACAGTACATCTTTGTCATTCCAGAGCACGATATTGTAGTCGCCTTTTCTTCGAACATCCGTTCAGGCGCCTATCCACATGAGGACTTGGTAGCCAGTTTCATCATACCTCAAGAAGGTTCTCAGAATAATCAAGACCTTGTCAGCAGCATCTTGACATTCGGTACTGCGATAGTACTAATTGTTCCGGTTGCGCTCGCCGGTGGATACTGGGTATTTATCTTAAGGAGAAGAACACCACAAACTTGATGGCCTTTCACATAGAGCACTCAAGGATTATGTCCGGCTTGAATAGGCCTGTTAGATATGCTGAACGAGATGAAGATGGAGAGTTCCTTCCTCCTTTCCCAATAGACCCTATTGCTCTCACACAGGAAACTCGAGCACAAGTTTGCAAGACTGTGAATGGTATCCCACTGAGAAAATATACTCGATTCTATGCAGTTGGTGTCTATGGCGGAATTGCCACCGCATACTCAGTAGGGTGTAACTATAGATGCTCATTTTGCTGGGTTGACTGGAGTAGGGATTGGCCAGAGTTGTATGGTGAGTTTTTCTCCCCTAAACAGGTCTATAGCAATCTGAGAAACATCATGCGGCATCGAGGTCTCAGAAGAGCAAGGATTAGTGGTGCTGAGCCAACCTTATGTCCTGAACACATATGTGGGGTTCTGGACCTTGTACATCGCGATAGGCATGACTTCGATCTATTTGTCATTGAAACGAATGGAGTAGTTCTCTCTCAAGAAGAGGGACTGGCAAAACGGCTAGAACAATATGCTTCGAGAGCTCGGGATGCAGATACTGTAGGCCATGTACGATTATCCATAAGGGGTGGTATTCCTGAGCCATTCGAAGAGAAGACAGGGTGTAGAACGGAATTCATGGAGCTTCCTTTCATTGCGGCCGAGCGCCTCTGGGATGCTGGGGTTTCTTTTCACGTAGCTGTTGTTGTAGATTCCAGATTCACTTCTGAAGAAGAGAAGCAAGCAATCTATAGAAGATTAGCAGACATTCATCCATCGATTCGAAAAGGGATTGAAGAGGAAACACTCGATCCGTATCCTCACGCTCTAGTTAGACTTCGAGCTGTCGGTCGAGAAGATGTTACTGGGACAGATATATCCAAGAAGGAAAGGTCTGTGCTGAATACAAAACCTGACAGATAAATGGAATCCAAAGGAGTCACAATAACGTGGAGCATCTTGAAACGATTTCCTCTCATGTTGCGGCAATAACATCTGGATGGAGCGGAGGAAATGCTGGTGCCGTCGCTCTGGAAAACTTCACAATTGCTATTGATACCACAAATAGCCCAGAGAGAGGAAAGACATTCAGAGCCGAACTGGACGCTCATTTTGGACTGCCTGTCAAATATACTCTCTTGACTCATCATCACTCGGATCACGCATCTGGCTTGGATGGGTTCGGAGATACAAGCATCATCAGCTCCAAGCAGACTGCCAAGAAGATACAGAACCTCACACGTGTCCATTTCTATCCAACAATCATTATCGATAGGATGCACCAAATTACTGATGGTGATTATGCTGTTGAGATCTATCACTCTGGAGGTCATACTTCAGATTCCAGCTACCTTTACTTTCCTCAGGAAAAAATCGTATTTGTTGGTGATTTGGTCTTCGAGGGGTACCTCTTCTTCGCAGGATATCAGAGTGACCCAAATAAGTGGATCGAGGCAATGGAACAGATCAAGAAACTGAACCCAAGAAAGATTATCCCTGGTCATGGTCCTGTTCTCGAAAAGGCTACTTCTCTTGACAAACATATCACTCTTCTCCGAGCGTTTCGTGATTCCATTCTTGATGCGGTAAGTGAGAAAAAGGACCCCAAGACAATGGATGTTCCGGAATTTGTCTTCGAGGTTTCTAAGAGGTTACCGAAAGAGGAGCTAGTGAAATGGTTTCGGCGAACTGCAATAAGCTGGTTTCGGAAAGTGTGACCATCTTCTTAAGTGACCATTCTTTATTCCCTTGAGGATTGATTATTGATGGTAGAGATTACTATTTGGAGCGAAACTAAGAAGGGTGGCAAACTTCCAGAGAACTTCGATACAGGCACTTCAGCAATTAATTTGGGTGATAGACGAATTGGTAAGACAGATTTGGATCCGTTGAAACAGTTTACGAACCTTCAGGTTCTAATTCTCTCTGGCAACGAGATACAGCAGATTGACCTAGCTCCACTTAGAGAATGCCCTTCACTCGTGGAGCTTTCACTCGGTGGCAACGAAATTGAAATGATTGACCTATCACCACTCGAAGCTTGCACAAACCTCCAGCATCTTGACCTCTCATTCAATAATCTCACAGAGATAGATTTGACTCCTCTCGAGAACTGTTCAGAATTGAGTGCACTTCATCTCTTTGATAACAGATTGGAAACCATTCGTATCGCATCTCTGAAAAATTGCAAGAAGCTCCGCAACTTGACTCTCACCAATAATGCCTTTGACACTATTGACATATCATACCTCTTTCTCTTGCCTAATCTGGTACAATTAGGGCTTGACACGGATGTGAAACTGAGGGCGACATCGAAGGCTAAAGGGAGAGCAAATATCCCCTCACCGATTGTACCACTTCTAGATACGATTGAATGGATTTGATATCGGAATGGCTTCTTTCTTAGGTTTTATTAGCTCATCTAGAATCTGAGGCTCTTAGAGGCGATTTGCTTGATTTTAGGGAAAGTTGATGGCAAGGTTCTCAGATTTGCCACACAAGAAGATTTGTCATACATAGACCAAATTACGATAATATGCTATCGACCAATCCATGAAAGCTGGGTATCCTACCAAGGTGCTGATATTGCTGAAGGATTGTCTGCGCCCGGAGTATCCTGGGAGGAAAGGAAGACCAAACAGAATCACGATCTCTTTGCAGAACACCCTGATTGGCTATGGGTACTAGAGGAAAATAATACCCCAATTGGGTTTGTTTCATTCGTAATGCTGCCCGATAGGAAGCTGGGAATCATTGAAAATAATGGCGTTCTACCTAGTCACGCCGGAAAAGGACTAGGGAAATTCATGTATCGTCATGTACTCCAATACATGAGAAAGAATGGAATGAGATTTGCATTCCTTGAAACTGGTATGGATGATGCACATATTCCAGCTAGAAAAGCCTACGAAGCTGTGGGATTCGATAGAAAGTTTCCCAACATGTACTATTGGCAGAATCTGGAGGAGAATAAACCAGAGTCATTCCCTAATCATGAATCCGACAGTGAAGCGTAGAAAGGGCTCATGCATTTGAAATTTCATGAAGGATTGGAGGAGCGAATTTTCTCAATCGGCGCAATCCTACAATCTTGTCCTTCCTACCCAATTTTGCCTCATCGATAGCCTTCTCCATGAATTGGATCGCCTCATCATATGTTTTACGAGGAACTGGAAATGGCACTCCATCCTTTCCTCCAAAGGCGAATGTCATTCTCACGGGGTCTGACCAAGAGGGAGCATCGCCATAGATCATCTCAGATATGAGCGAAAGGCCTCTCACTGCAGCAGGTCCTATTCCATCCATAAACAGCAGGCTTTCATAATCTGAAGGTTGGGTTTCATATGCCCGTCTTACGGCTTTCCAATCCATGCGTGTCGGAAGTACCTTGTAGCTCGGCATGACTTCTGGTTGTCCGTTTCCTTCGAGCCATGGCATGAGGGTGGTTTCGCCGTATGACTTGACATCTTCAAAGAGCCTTCGAACCTTCAACGGGTCTTCTTTCACGATATCCACTGACGTCTTTCTGCAGTCCGCTGACTCACTGGATGTCATATCTAGAGCTGAGTCCCTGATCTCTCCAGAAATCATTCCAGAATGTGGTTCATTGATGAAGCTATCAATATCTTCTGATAGCCAATGGTATCTTCTGGCGTCATTGGTCTTATGGTCCATGCCCTGTTGAACAACGGCCCAGTTCTCTTCAGAATCCACAAAGAAGACATGTTGATACAAGCTGTATCCATCCTGAATTGCAGCATTGTCAACCTTAGCAACATTTCTGCTAAGATCTGCCAAAGCAGACCCGTCCAATCCAAAATCCTCTAACGCCCGCAATTGTTCAGGAGTCTTCATGGATGCCAGACCTTTTCCTCCTGCTGCAACCGTATCATGTTTTTCAAAGCTAAGCACCGACCTCAATACACCGCAGGTCACAGTGGTACTTCCGCTTGAATCCCAATCATACCCTAGAACATTTGACAGTGCTTGGAACCAGACTGGATCGGCGAGACGCTTCAGTAATTCTTGTGACCCGTACTCATCAACGATGCATTCACACAGAGCACTTGCCATTGGCATCATCCGTTTCACTAGCCAGTGGGGTGCTTTACCAGGGTGGAGCTTTAGGTCAGCGACGCCTCCTCTCTTCATATCTTATATCCCACAAAGAAGTTCATTGCTTTCTATAATAAGCATAACAGCTAGCCGAAACTAATCTAGTTCAATGAAGCGCGAATTGATTCGAGGGTACTTCGAGCATACTCTCCTAGAATATCCAGATTTTTCTTGAGTTTCTCACAGGCATAATCAGAGCAATGAGCACAGGTCTTTACTCCTCTCTGGCTTGCGCACTGTCGTACATCACACTTTGCACAGTACTTGAAGTGAGTACCACCTGCAGTCCTGCAGCCATCACAGTTCACCTCTTCTGGCAAAACTGCAAATTCGGGAGTGCTCCATTCAACTGCAGTGACCTTCCTTAGCTCGTAGTCATTGTTGGCTTTAGCCAATAAGGCTCCACACTTTGAGCAATCAAGACCGCAATAGGCGATTTTGTCTTCCTTCATGACATCTAATTATGAACAACGCCATCATAAAAATGGTTCTCGGAATCTGTGAGCTAGTCATACCTTCTTACTTGCCTCTTTTAAGACAAGAGGTGTCATCTTCTCACGATTCTTCTGGATGAAATCTTTGGCCAATTTTGGCTCACGTTTGGACAACTCTCTCAAAACCCACCCTGCTGCTTTCCCAACGAAAAATTCTGCATCATCAATGTGAGGTTCGATTGCCTTGAATATTCTCTCTGCAAAATCCTTCCGATAGTTCCTTTTCAGCGATAAATACAGGTATGGTAGAATGCTTGCCCGTCTTCTCCAAAAGTTGTCTGATTTTCCCCACCTTGCATACAAAGCCTCTAACTCAGGGCGACGCAACAAGAGCTCACCCTGACAGTTTGAACCAATAGGATCCATTAGGGCCCAAGTGTCCATGTCGTTTATCCAACCATCTATTATTCCAATGGAAGTATCTATGTCTCCTGCTACAACGTACTTTTTCAAAACATCAATCGCACCGCGTCTAGATTCAAAGATAGGCTCCATCCATAGTTCTCTCATCAGAGTCAGTAATTCTTCTGACGTATGCCCTCTGATATGCCTCGTTACTATCTTTCCAATTTCCGGAATCTTGACTCCAAGAAACTCAAGCTTGGAGGTCTTCAAGTACCCTGCAATAATCTTGGCTTGTTCTGAATCTCCCACTGCCCGAAGGTCGCTCAGAATCGTATCCTTCAGTGCTGATGTCATGTAGAATAGAACTCATTCTTTCGTTATATTTGTTGATTTCTGGGCTAGCAATGCTTTTATTCAAATTCACAATTATGTACATGAAATTTTGCCGAATGCTAACCAAATCTACTGTCAGAGAAGTGGTAAGTATGACTGAGATTGCCGAGTGGAAAGATGCAATTAGTTACACTGATTTCCTGAAGAAAGCACGAGAGAATGTTGAGCTTATGAAGGCTCGTTTCTCTGATTTTATTCTTAGTGAGGAAGATGAAGACATGTTGAGAAGAATCCAGAATCCTATCAACATACTAGTAATTGGCAATGATCGATGCAATGACACTGCAGGGAATCTACCTGTTCTTGCGAAGATGGAATCCATGTCAAAGAATATTAAGTTGAGGATTCTTGATAGCGACAAGTACGCACGCTTCCATGAGCAATTTCGAGTAAATGGAAAGAGAAAGACACCAGTCGTCCTCTTTCTCAGTTCAGAATTGAATGAGCTCTGCAGATGGGTGGAACGCCCCAATGCGGTGTATCAGTTCGTCAATGAGACGAATCTGAGTATGGACGATCGACGTGGAACCCTGCGTAAATTATATAGCGATCCCGAGATTCTTCGCCAAAGCTTCACAGAGCTCTCAGACCTTCTGATGAGAGCAGATTTATTGCTTGGACGAAAATAAGATGGATGACTTGTCGAAGAATGACTGGCACGACCCAGAGAAAGCTATGCATTTTGCCAAGAATTACGACCAAAGATATGGGGATGTCTTCTGGCAAACATTCGATGAGCTTATTGGTTCAGTGAGCGATGTGGTCATTGCAGACTTTGGTTGTGGCCCGGGTCTTTGGCTACGAGATGCTGGTATCAGGTTACATGCACGCAAACTGATAGGTATCGATGCAAGCCCTGCAATGCTAGAATATGCTGAAGGCGCGCTCAATTCATCTGAAGCTCCTTCATTTCAGCTGCACCTTGCAGATTTTGACATAGAGGGGATACCATTGAGCGATTCGACTGTGGATTTGGGGTTTTCAGGCTATTTTCTACATGAGCTGAAGAACCCTCGGGCATTCATCATACAACTTTTCGAGAGGCTTAATGCTGACGGATTGTGTGTAGTTCTTGATTTTGTATCTGGGCATCCAGATGAGTTTGCTAGACAGCTTCAGCAGGCTGGCATGAATGAAGATGAAGCCAGAAGACGTTATCCTCATATGTGCAAGCACTCTGTAGAAGATATCGAGAGAATCCTTGGGTCTGCAGGATTCGAAGAGGTTCGATCAAAGAAGATACAGCAGACTCGCGCACTAATAGTGGGTGAAAAAAAGCTAAAGCACGAATAGTAAGGTGACTAGTATGTCAACCAGGGTTCAACTACTTAAGTATCCCTTCTCTGCAGACGCAAGACAGGCAGCACAGCGAATTGCTAGGGATATCGGAGACCTAATTCGGGTCGTTGAGGAACCCAGTGCCCACTATGTTATCCATGAGGCTCAAAATAGAATCCTTTTAGCATTGGAGCAAAAGGAAATTGCTCCTCCCAGTAACACTGATGATCGATCTCTTCTCATTTACTCAACTGCTCGGCTGATTGTGGAGAAAATTGGTGATAACAGACTGAAGCAGTACCAAGCAGAGGCTGAATCAAAAGCCGTCAACAAGAACTTGGGGACGGAGAAAGACGATTTCGTCTATGAACTCTGTAACAGATCATTTGGCTGGTCAGTTGAGCCAATTGGGAAAGGCGGGTACAAATCCGATTTGCCAATGTACCTTCAGAGTTTCGACGCATGGATACCATTTGTCCCGTTTCTTGAAGTTGCCCCCAGATTTCATTCTGATGAATGGAAGCTTGTAAATCGCTACGTTGAGGATGGTCTTGTTCCAATCAGAAACTCAGAGCTGCGAAGACTAATGTCCGAGAAGTTCAAGACACTGATACTCAATAGCACTATGAATGTGCCCACACTTCCAGGCAATCTGACCCTTGCTGTTGAGAGGATCGAATCAGAACTCCGCAGCAAGGTGAAGAGGACAGAACCGCTCAAGATCACTGAAACAACCGTTAATGCATTTCCGCCCTGCATCTCATCTATGCACACAGACGCTCTCCAAGGGAAGAATCTTTCACATGAAGCAAGATTCACCCTTGCGGCATTCCTCCTGAAAATTGGGATGTCTCAGACTGAGGTGCTTGGTGCTTTCAAAGCAGCACCAGATTTCATTCGAGGGCTTGCAGAATATCAGGTGCAACACATTGCTTCAAAGTCCGGCGGTGAGGGGTACACACCGCCTTCATGTAGAAAACTTAGAGGCAACAGTCTATGCCCAGTCTATATGGGCAATGTTTTCGATCCTCTATGTGAATACATCCTTCATCCGTTGGCATTCTACGAAACTCGTGCATGGGAGATATCAAAGAATCTTCAAGATCACTCTTGGTACGCAAAGAAGCGGCGGAAAGTGCAAAACTTCTAGCGTAACTTGGCTACGCTAATTTCTTGACATTCTGTGCATTTCTAGAGAAGTAGTAGAGATATTCTTGAGCATAGCCTGCGTATCTGCCAAAATATTCCCTTGCAGCCGCTGACTTTCTTTTGTATGAATTTCCTGCCGATTTGAAGATGTTGTAGTGTTTCTGAATGATTCTTTCAATCCACACATCAATTGGGAATGCCTCAAGATGTCCAAGAGCAAAGAGGGAGACGCAATCAGCAACCTTGTTTCCAACTCCGTGTAATCTCATGAGTTCTGAATGCGCCTCTTCATAGGGCACTCTCTGTAGACCATTGAGATCAATCTCCCCGTTCACAATATCATTAGTGGACTTGGCGATGAATTCAGCCCTCCATGCAAGTCCTAGGGATTTCAAGTGAATGAGTTCAATTTCGCACAACTGTTCTGGGGTAGGCATCCCGTAGTAGGTTTTATCCCTAAATTCATACTGAGGTCCGCAGGTTTCTCTAATTCTCTGGACCATTGTCTTGATAGCTGGGATGTTCTTCCAAGTGGCACAAAGAAATGATACAAGACAGGGATAGACTGGGTCACGGATGATTCTCAAGCCAGGAGCATAGTCGATACAAGAGCGCATGAAACTGTCTCTATCAATCTCGAGATGTATATCTTTCAAAGGGTCTCCAAGTCGAAATAGATCAGCTATTGGTGCTGTCCGATCTGATGATTCCCATCGTAGTTTCTTGCCTATTTGCTCAACATAGACAGCTTGCCCAATGTCGGCATTGATATAGCCATTCCCCTCTGGTATCCAACAGAATGTCTGACCACACTCAATTGTGTCTCGAAGACTGAATTGATTGACTTCGACCTCGTTCATTAGGAGGCAAGTTTTCGAATGTAAAGAAGAGTATTGTGTTAGGGGTTATTTGCTATGATAGAGATACGCTCAATATAACTCTGAATTTTCTCGGTTTGTTCAAGTCTTTGTGCATGCTCTAGCGCTTCGGAATAATGCACACGGACTCTATCCTCCACCTCTACCCCAATGAGTTCATCTACGAGTGTCATTAGAGCGTAAAGGTGGACCCTCAGGGCTCCCTCAGTTAGTGTACCGATATCGACCTTCCACTCCCTGAACTTCTCTAGGTGGGTGATGTTACTTCTCACTAGGCTGCTATCATATTGTATGGCACCATGACCCGGAACAAGTGCAATCCAATCCTTTTGAAGATAGGAGTTAAGCGATTTGATATACGAGTCAAAGTTCAGATGATTGACATATGGGATATCTGCTTCAACATTATCACCAACAAACAGGACTTTATCCTGATGGTCATAGCAACTTGATGAATCGATGGTATGGCCGGGGGTATGATAGAACTCGACGCCATCGTCAGCGTAGATCAACTTCGTATCAAACAAAAGATTGGGCGGAATGAGAGTGACTTCTCCTTCGACATATTCGCCCCATTTTTTCAGGTCATTCTCTCCATCCTCAAGCACTCTTTTCCTAGATGATGAATGAGCTGCAATTAATGAGGCCGTAAAGTAACAGTTTCCCCAGATATGGTCCCAATCTGCATGCGAGTTGAAAACAACAATCGGTCTATTTGCTGCTCCTTCTCTCTCCAATAGCTTCGAAACCTCCTGCATTGGCAGTGGACCTAGGTACGTATCACAGACATATACTCTGTTTTCTCCGATTATGATATGAGTAGTTGTGGGCATATCTTCGCCAAAGGCTATTCTAATGTTCCTCTCGCCTAACTTCTCAATCTGCATTGTAATTCCTATGTGGCGCTAGGCAACTCACACTTGAAGTTCTCCATCAGCGCGTTTCCAATCCAGAGGGTTTGATGACCCTCAAATTATGAAGGCATTTGGAAAGAGTAAAAGCCAGCTATTCATCATCGATACATGCGGTGATGATGAGTATCCTCTGAGTGAGTATGAACAGATGAACGACCCAAGGGGTATCTGAGCCGCCCTACTCTTTGAGAGCCAAGAAGGCAGACTAGTCTACTGGTCAACTGTTAGAATATCGTGTGGGGTGCGAGAATAGTACTTCTCCCTAATCTGGACGTTTGTAAATCCTCAGTTTGAAGAAGGAGTAACTCATCAACAGCATGATTACACTCAGCAGTGTGACCGGTGAAACAACTGTAATCCAGTGTTCTCTCGGGTCCCAGTCAATGCCATCGGGAATTCCATCCTGGTCCGTATCTGCGCTCGTTGGCGACATACAATACTCAACTTCGTAGGCATCACTCCATCCATCTGCGTCTGTGTCTGAGGTGAATGGGGACAGGAGGTTGAGTATTTCAAAGAGGTCACTCAGAGAGTCTTCATCTGTATCTGGCGAGAGTGGGTTGAGACCCATCTCATACTCAAAACCATCTTCAAGTCCGTCTCGATCCGAATCATCGCTGAGTGGGTCTGTTCCGATAACATAAACTTCGAGGTAGTCATCGAGACCGTCCGAATCCGTATCAGCAGATATGGGATTAGTGCCCAATTCCGCCTCAGTCCCATCTCCAATCCCATCGTTGTCAGTATCATTGGACACAAGGCTTGAGCCCCATGTGAACTCGTTTAGGTCGGATGCACCATCTCCATCAGAGTCACTCGAAGCAGGATTCGTTCCTAGTTCAAGTTCAAAATCGTCATCTAGTCCATCTCTGTCAGAATCCCGAAGATATGGAGAAATACCTAATGAAACCTCAACTGGATCAAATAGTGTATCACCATCGGCGTCCTCAAGTGCAGTGATTATGAGTGAATAGTTGGTGGGATTTGAACCAACGTTTGTAACATTAAAGGAATAGCTGCCGTAGCTGAGGACAAGGTATTTCATGACAATTACGCCGTCATCCTCGGTTCTTTGATAGAGGACTTGGCCTGATGTGGGATTGAAAATAACAGCATTGATGGTTGTATCGGCATCCCATGATATTGTAGCATTAAGGTACCCTACTGTCGTAACGGTAGTTCTTACTACTGCACTCTCGTCGACTTGAAGTACATCGCTTCGATATCTCTCAGCCGCAACACCTGTTCCCAGAAAGCCAATATAGGCAACAACTGCAGCAGTGGATGCAACAAGCTCAGCGGCCTTGGCGAAGCTGAAGTCCGGGTTACTCCATAAGTCGTTTGCAGTGCTTGATATTGGATCATAGATGTAACCTTGTGAGATATGCATAGCGGGTCGTCCTACCATCCACATCTCATGAGCTAATGACCTCTCTGCAATTTCAAGATCCATGACACGCTGAATGAAACCATTGCCGTAATTTGATGAATACTGCACCAAGAAATCTGGTATCCAGAGTTCATCATGAAATAGGCCCTCCTGCGAATCACTTCTGATGGATATTTTGAGGCCATAGAGGTATCCTGACCGATGGAAGAGAATTCTATCAAATGCGATGCCTGAGAATGTATCTATCTCATTCTCATCGAGCCACTGAACAAATGCTCTTCCCCCATAGTCAATATCCTCGTCAAGATGTACACCATTTAACAGCACATAGTAAACATCATATGCGAGAGAATAATTATGAAGCAATCGAGCCAGTTCTAGTACAGCTGCAACACTCGCTCCTGCATCATTTGCACCGGGTGTCGTTTCTGAATCAATTATCCCTGATAGAGCAAATGCTGGTCTAGGACTAGGTCCTGTACCCTCTTTAATTGCCAGAAGACTCTGATATTCAGTAACCTGAGAGAATGCAAGTTCATTCTGCGTGTTGGTCTTTAGTGTGGCATTTGCCCACGCCCAGGCATCAATCAGATTCTGACTTGGTCCTTCATCCCATATCCTAGAGGGATAATCTTCGCAGAGGTCTCTTGTATAATTACCGATATTATCTATAGATTTTGCAGACCAAATTTCCTCAAAGAGTTCTGTAGCATTGAAGTATAGTTGGTCAGAGGGAACTGCTCTGGATTGAAGTACACCTTGGCTGAAATAAATGCCGCCACCAGAGGCAATAATTGATTGTCCGAGAAGCAACGAGGTAATTAGGAGAATGGATGCGCCTCTGAACCTAATACTTCTCATATTTATTTTCAGCATCCCATTCCGATTAAATACATTATTGACAAAGCAGCCACTTTTTGTCATGGTTATCCCCCTCGCAGATATGCTCGGCGTTTGAGAAGTAAGACCAATAGAATGATGACTGAAATCACTCCCAAACCAGCAAAGGGTATTATGTTGATCCAATGTTCCCTCGGTGCCCAGTCAATGGCATCTGGTATTCCATCTCGATCTGTATCAGGATCAAAAGGCATGAGACAATGCTCAATCTCGTATGAATCACTGAGACCATCTTGGTCTGTATCAGCTGAGAGGGGGTTGAGTGCGTTAAGGGCCTCAAAGAGGTCACTGAGCCCATCCTCATCAGAATCTGGCGAGAGCGGATTTGTACCAAGGTTAACCTCTTCAGAGTCTTCGAGTCCATCTCGGTCAGAATCAGGAGATAGCGGATCTGTTCCTATCTCAATCTCGATATTATCCATGAGCTGGTCTTGGTCAGTATCGCTATCTGTCGGACTCAGACCATTAGCAATCTCAAACCCATCAAAAAGGGTGTCGCCATCAGAATCTTGAATGAGTGGGTCACTTCCATATTGCACCTCAATGCCATCAAATGCTCCATCCAGGTCCGAGTCTTGGATGCGGGGGTGAGTACCATATACTATCTCCAAATCGTCACTCAGAAAGTCCGAGTCTGTATCAGACGATAGGCTATCAGTTCCATATATGAACTCGTGATAGTCGTCCAAGGTATCCCAATCAAGGTCTTGATAGTGTGCAAAAGAATACGTTATAGTTGCAGCATTGTCGCCAATGTTTTCAACACGAAGTGTATATGACCCTCGAATAGGGGGGAGATAGCTTATGTGGATCAAATTGTCGTTCTCAACTCTCTGATAGACGAGCTGACCTGCTGGGCCACGAATTTGAGCATCAAGGGTTGTATTTGTACCCCAAGCAAGTGTAACATTTACATAAGACTGTCCTGTAAGAGCCATAGGTGTCTGAAACGTGGCATTGACTGCAAGGCCCGCGGACCCAGTGAGTACAGGAGCATCACCTCTTGCCAAAACCCCGATGGTGGCAACAAACGACGCAGCGACTCCTGCTGCTTCAGCGATATTGCCATAGTCATAGAACCAGCGGTCCCAACTGTCTTCCATTGTTTGCCAAAGGTAATCATCATAGTACTGCCCTAAGCTGATACTGGCAATTCCCCTCCGGCAACTGGAGTACGCTCCGGATTCAGTCCATAGGCCTCCAACGGTGACATTAGAAACCACGAGGTCGTTTGTCCCTGACTTGGTAGTAATCTGCGTCGCTATTTCCTTTGCCCATCGTATAGGATCAAAGGGAAATGCAAGGTAATCATAATCCATTCTGATCTTATCGCCATTCGGATCTAATGTTGTATAGAGAAGCCGATTAAACCAAATCACAGCCGCTGGACGCCTACCCATTTCTTCAAGCTCATCAAGCAGGTATTCAAATCCCAGATTTCCGTAATCCTGGGCCCCGTATCCTCCTATGATTGTGTTAGAGAGGACAAAATACACATCATTGGTTAGGTTGAATCCATGAAGGATGTTGGCACATTCTAATACTGCAGCAGCCGTAGAGGCAAATCCATTTGCGCCTTGAGTATATCTGCTTGCAATGGTCCCTCCAATAATAATGGGGGCGAGATTGGAGTCAGAACCCTCCTTTATCGCAACAAGATTAAGCTGTTCTGTCCTGAAGGTGAAATATATCTCATTGCCAGTATAGGCCTTGATGGTGTCATTGACAAAAGCCCAGGCTGCGCGTAATTGATTTGATCCATCCTTGTCAATTGGAAACCAGACCCTCTGACCATATGTCGTGGCTAGAGTGTGAACAAGGTTTTCTGTCCTAGTTTCATCAACAATTGAAAAAACTGTATCCCAGATTGTTTCCATGGAGAATGTATCTGCCGGAGCCATTCGTACACTCGGTTTTAGAACTTCATGCGATAATTCCGTAGTACTGATTATTCCTCCGCCAGGACTCTGAAGAGTGGTGGATAGAATAAAAACCAGGAATATGCATGAATTAACTAGGCTCCGTTTCATAGGTTGGAGAGTCCATCGAACTCCAGTTATATGTTGCGAAAGGCGCTATCATAAATCTGCGATTTGATTGATGTCAATTGATGATTGCTTTACGATATCTACAAGCCGAGTGATATTCGCGTTGGAAATTATTGGAATATCCTTCTTTGTTGTATCTAGTGATGTTCCTTCCCAGATTACGATTGCCTTCACATCTCTTGGTAGAACATCTACCTCCTGTGATTTCTCACCCACGCACCAAAACTTGGGCACTTCGAGTTCCTTGAATCCTTCGAGCAAAAGAAAATCTGCTGAGAGGGACTGTGTCAAATCCCTAATCTTGATTCGTTTGTTATGCCAGACAGTTGTTGTATTTGGACCCAAAAGGACCGTCGGGGTCGCTCCGGCTTCGCTATGACGCCATGTGTCGGTACCTTCGGGGGCTTTTATGTCTTCCATTGAATTCTTGATACTAACCACCGAGAGTCCCTCTGAAGTCAATTGCTGGATTATTTGTTCAAGTAGGAAGGTTTTTCCAGAAAATGAGAATCCTGATACTGCAAATACGCGCATGATTGCATCGTGTCAGGTCAATCGCGAAGGTTTTTGGTGTTTTCGATACTCCGAGAGGTAGCTTTACATATGGAACAAGTTGGTTGCTGCTGTCGCAACCTTAAAAATTGCCATTTGATGGATAGCATTTAGCTGGAGACATTCCACTTGGCGCTAGAAAAGGAACCTGCAGTAGTCTGCCACGAGGTGTATCGGGAGTTCGAGGATGGTACAAGAGTCATTAAGGTCCTTAGAGGTACTGATCTTATTGTTCGACGCGGTGAATTTGTTGCAATCGTTGGTGCATCCGGATCAGGGAAAACCACTTTGCTGAATCTTATAGGAGGTCTTGACAGACCAACATCAGGAAGCATCCTTGTGGACAATACTGAAATCACATCTCTCAATGATGACGAAATGTCAGAAATGCGGCGTCACAAAATTGGAGTTCTCTTTCAGGACCAACACCTTCTGCCAATTTTCACAGCGATAGAAAATGTACAGGTTCCCATGCTTCTGGACGAAGTGAGGGCGCAGAAGCGTCATGAGAAGGCAATGAAACTTCTGGCTGCTGTTGGTGTTGACCACCGAGCACACCATATGCCTCATGAGCTCTCTGGCGGAATGCGGTCAAGAGTTGCTCTGGCGCGAGCTCTAGCTAATGACCCAATTGTCCTGCTATGTGATGAGCCAACAGGCGACCTCGACCATAAAACAGGAGGTGAGGTCATTCGACTCATGAGAAACCTTGCCAAGAAAGAGAACCGCGCAGTGATTACCGTTACACACGATCCTGAAACTGCAAAAATGGCCGATCGAATTCTACTTTTGCGTGATGGAAAGCTTGTAGATGAGATGATTGGTGAATTCTTTAGGGCCAGTGGGGTTGACATGGAATCTAAGTCTGTTGATGAAACCAAACCCGATGATGTTCCCACGGCGGGGTGATTAGTTGGGGAAGAAGACAAAGAACGGCAAACAACTTCCAGGAAATCGCCTCTATGCTTTCTCATATGCTGTAAGCTCCATGAGGGCATATCCCTTCAGAGCCCTTAGTCTAGCTTTAACACTCAGTCTTGGAGTTTCTCTCATCGGATCTGTACTTATATGGGCAGATACAGGTGTTCAAGTCAGTGTCGATGATTATTTTGATAATAACGCATTTCAGATGCTCTTGAAGAATCCCGCTGGACAAACACCGGCACTAGCTTCTGCGCAGACATACATGACCAACAGTCCGTTGATTGATTCAGCATACCGGGTGAACTCGACTGTTGGATTAGTATTTGGAACACAACTGCCTGACGATACAGAATATGGGATAAATCAGCCGCTGTATACAGATGGAATGAAAGACTGCGAGGTAATAGTTGTCAGTAACGAGTTTCTTGATATCGCTAAAACACAATTCAGGATTGAAGGAGATTTTCAGCTAAATCCTGGTGAAACTCTTGTTTCAACACAATTTGTAAACTATGTGTATGAAGTGTTTGGTCTTACTCTAACCATCAATTCAACCCTAGACGTGGAGGTGTTGACACGCAGGCCAACCGGACAAACTGGACTTCTTGAGGATTTGGGTCGCACAAGCATGAAATCACTGAGAATTGTTGGTATCTATGAGATTGAAGGATACAACTCTCTGATAGAAATTGCCTTTGAATCAATGATGCGAAATAATTACGTCTATATCCATTACTACCAGCCTGTTTTGGGAATTCGTGACAGCATCATGGTCCTTCCGAACGAATTTCCCTCCTCTGCCCTGTCACAGACTGGATTCTTCGGACCTCGTTCTTTCCTTCGTGCGTCCAGTCAGAATCTTATTGCAGCCGGCGTTGACTCAATGGACGAGAATCTCTTGACCCTAAAAGCCAGAGTTGACGAGGGCTATGATGTAACAGTTGAAGGCTTGGGAGAAATACTATATCTTCAGAGCATTGTCGATACGTATGTAGAAACCATGCCTCTCGTACTTCTCAATCTGCCCATCTTCATTTTAGCACTTTTCCTCTCAGTGTTTGCGGCAGATACTTTCATGGCCACTAGAAATATTGAAGTCAGTGCTTTGAGGTCAAAAGGATCGAGCTCCAATCAGGTCTATGGAATTTTCTTTGCGGAGTCTGTTGTTATTGCGGCATTTAGTACAATTGCAGGAGTTATTCTCAGTATTCTCTTTGCAGCATTGATACCCTCTGCCACGGGTTTTATGATGTTTGACTGGGAGATGTACAACTTCTTTCTAGCTAATACAGTTTTGAAACCAGAATCAATAGTGATGTCAATCCTTCTATGCATAGTTCCACCACTGCTCTTCATTCTGAACTCAGCTAGAAAGGCTGCAATGACTGAAATTGGCATGCAGCTAATGGAGGTTTCAGAACCAATTTCGCAAGGCGGAGAGGCGTACGGATTCACTATTGGGGCCTCTATAGTCCTACTGGCAATGGTTGTCGGTTCAGTGCTATTCCTTCCTTCAAATCCAATCATGCTTTTGCTTGAGCTTGGCCTTGGCACTGCTGCGTGGTTCTTTATGGCCTATAATGGATCTCGATTCTCAAGAGTCGGGTTCGCAAGAATAACATCAAAGATGTCCTTTGTACTTGGTGAGAAAAACCTAATATCTGCAGGAAACCTCAGAATGAGAAAGGGCCGAATTGTACCCTTAATGGTTGTTCTAGCTCTAACAATGTCTTCCACAATTGCATTTACTGTTCAGGCTGATAGCTTTAAGGCAGACCTGGACAAAGAGATTCGTTACGCAGTTGGTGCGGATCTTCGTGTTAGCACCACGCCTAGACCTTTTAGTTTCAATGAAACCATTGAGGAATATCCTGGAGTAAATAGAGCGACTCCAATTCTTAGAACTTGGGGGGGCATAGGTACAGAACGCGTCACGCTTGCAGGCATTGATGCAATTGAGTATTCGTTGATTGGTAATTTTGATGATTCCAGTTTTCCTGGGCAGGAAGCAAGCTTTATCCTATCAAGACTCGCAGCAACTCCGGATGGTATTTTACTCAGTCAATATCACGCTAACAGATGGAACAAATCAATCGGCGATTCTATAAATCTAAACGTTGGAGGACGGCTCTCTTCAGTCCTTATCACATTCACAGTTGTGGGCATTGTATATAGCTCACCCGGGTTTGGCTATGCTTCTGCAGAGGATATTCCGCCTGCGCGATTGGGAGCTGGCTTTGGCTTTCAGGTTGGTTATTCTGGGCTGGCTTTGGCAAATATTGATTATGTATCTGAATTCACAGATATCTCATCAGCTACCATGTTCCTTGCTGATTTGGTATGCGTCACAAATCAGGAGATGGTTCTCCGTGCCCTTCGTGATATTACTGGTGTTTCGGCAACCACTCCGGAAACATTCGATTTGACAGGCTTTTCGTTTGGTACTGCCTTGTTTCTAAGTACTATAGAAGGTCTTTTCTCAATTGGTTTTGCGATGTCATTAATCCTCAGCATGTTTGCCCTTACACTCTTTTTGGGGTCAATTGTTCGGGAGAGGAAGCGAGATTATGCTATACTGCGTGCAGTAGGAGGTTCGAAGCAGCAAATAGTGAGAGTAGTTCTATCAGAATTTACAGGAATTGTGTTTGCATCACTTACTCTCAGTCTTGTTCTAGGTACTCTATTTGGCTATGTAATGAGTACAATCATCTTTTCCATGAGTCCTTTTGCACGAACACTTGCAGCCTTTATTACATTCCCAATCGGTTTCCTCACAATAGTTCTGTTGGTAGAGATAATTGCGATGATTGCTGGTGCCTACATACCTGCCAAGGAGGCTTCAAAGACTGATCCTGCGATTGTGTTACGAAATCTATGAGGAACAAAGATGATAGAAGAGAGGAGATCAATCCAACTCAAAGGAAGTCCATTATGGGCACTAAGCTATGCCATGACATCGTTGCGAAACTATCCAATTCGAAATATGGGAATAGCTGTGGTATTGGCCATTGGTATTGCCCTTCCTACTACTGTTTTTGTTTGGGCCGATACTGGGACGAATATGGTGGTGCACGATTACTTTGATGAGTCTACTTATCAAATGAGTCTACAGCTAAAACCATCAGCGCTCTACGATTGGAGAATGCTGGATGATATTATTGCCACTGCGCAGAACAACCCTTTTACACAATATGTTCACAGAGTTGTTTCGACTGTCGGAATACTGTCAAATGAAACATTGCCCTTCTGGAATACATATGATATTAATGGACTGAATTACATATATGGCATCAAGGATACTCGTACAATCTTTGTGGACAACCATCTTCTTGGCAACTGGTCACGGGAGTTCGATTATCAGGGCAAATTCGAATTGGAGCTTGGCGAGGTTTTGGTCTCGCAGGGATTTATCGACTACACCTATGAAGTTCATGGTATACTGCTCAAGATTGGCGATCAGATTGATTTTGATATACTAGCACATGCGCAGCTCACAGCTGGACGAAAACCGTGGCAAGAACTGCATGTAGTTCGCTCTGAGAACCTCACAATCGCAGGGGTCTATCAAGCGAAACTCATCAGGTCCCAACTAGTCGATGCCTTTCCAAGCATAATGCGGAAGAATTGGGATCCGCTGGCGCTTGAGAGTGATCCTGTTCTCGGAATAGACGATTCAGTAATGATTCGTATTGATGATGTCACACAAGAAGTAGTTGACGAGATTGGATCTTGGGGCTATTTCAAATTCGCAATACTAATCAGAGCATCTGAATCTGCTCTCCTACAGGCAGGGGCAGTAAATATTGGAGATAATCTGATTACATTCAAAACTCAATACGAAGAAACCTATCCTTCCTATCAAGTGAGTGGACTACGCGATATCTGGAGGCTTGAAGCTGCAATAAACACCTTTCTTCAGAGTCAAATACTAACTGTCGTGGCATTTCCGGTGTTGATAATGAGCCTTATGTTGACAGTTTTCACATCTGAAACTTCGATCTCTAGAAGAAAGGGAGAAATCAGTGCACTGAGGTCAAAGGGAGCATCGTTTAACCAAGTTTTTGCCACATTTATGTGGGAGTCACTATTTCTCAGTCTTCTTGGACTTGCTCTAGGTATAGGCATATCCTTTATTCTAGGTCCTTTAATTGGAGCATCAATCAACCTATTCCTGTTTGACTTCAATCTCTATGGTCAGTTTATTACGAATCTGACAATTTCACCCCTTGCATTAATAATCGCCACTGCTATCGCCATGTATCTCCCGGCTGCCTACTTGCTACATGTTGCTCGAAGGATTGATGTTTCAGAGGTTGGTCAACCCATCTCTGAACAGGCTGAGGAAGGCGCTGAGATGGGCAGCGTCTGGCCATATGCACTTGGACTTGGTGCTGTATTGTCTACTCTTATTGCATTGCCAGTAATCTTCATTCCAACAGGAATCCTGGCTATAGGTCAGATACTAATATCGACTCTCCTGCTCTTTGTGGCGTCATATCTTGGATCTCGAACAATGCGACTCGTAACGGCCAAGCTTTCCGGCAGTACGAACTTCCTTCTTGGAGAAAAATCGCTCTACCTGAGCCAAAGCCTGAGAAAACGAAAGGGACAATTCATTCCCCTTCTAGTCATTCTCACAATAACACTTACTACAACTACCATGATGCTTGTCCAAACGGCAAGTTTTGAAGCCACAATGCAAAACGAATTGGCATATTCGATTGGAGCGGATATGAGGATTGAGTCGGATCCCAAACCCTTGAACTTCAATGAAACCTTAAGACATTATCCTGGAGTGATTTCATCCACACCAGTGATTGAAACATGGGCACAAGTTGGCACGAATAGATTCTTCCTCGAGGCTGTAGATGCCCTGAACTATTTGAGAATTGGGTCGTTCTCAGATGACAGCTTTTTTGGAAATGACTCAACATCAGTTTTAACGGCTCTCAACGAGCAACCGAATGGGATTGTTATAAGCAAATATTATTCGGAGCTTTGGAACAAAACAGTAGGCAATAGCATCTTGGTCTACTTCGGAGGTGCAAACGGAACACGTATCGTTTCATTCGAGATAGTAGGGATTGTCCTGAGTGCGCCTGGATTTGGTGTAGCGTCGACTGAAGATCTCACAGGTGCTTCCTTTGCCTCACAATTTGGATTCCAGGTTGGCCAGGGTGGATTTGCGCTTGTAAATCTGCGATTCATCTCTGAGATTGGCTCACTCCATATGTCTGACCTAACTTTTGTTGATGCCACCTGCTACGCCGATATACAACCAGTCATTGTATCGCTTCAACAGGAAAAGAACCTCAATGTCTATACTCCTCAAACATTTGATATAAAGACTCAATCCGTTTCAATACGGCTGTTTCTATCAGGAATCCAGGGCTTAACGACAATCTCATACCTCCTTTGTGCAGCAATGGGTCTGTCGGCAATAGCTCTCTTCCTAGGCTCTGCCGTTCTTGAGCGACGTTCCGAATACGCACTATTCAGAGCGCTGGGTGGCACTCAGAGGCAAGTGATCTCGATGGTCTTTGGAGAATTCGCGGGGTCAGTGGTCGCAGCCATCTCGATTAGTGTCATTTTGGGCTTCTTCTTTGGGTACGCACTGAGCATCATGACTTTTGGTATCTCGCCGTTCACACCAGTACTGCCTGAGGTCCTGGCGTATCCATTCATGATGATGCTAGTGACGATTGCTGCTGAGAGCGCGGTTATGCTTGCATCCTGTTACATTCCTGCAAAGCGCGCAGGCGCAGTGAATCCTGCAACCGCATTAAGAAACTTGTGAGGGACATGCTATGATGAAAACTAAGACCAGTGCGCAGCTCACAACTCTTATTTGCGACATAGCAAAATTGGAGGTTAGTGACTAAGATGGTCAGTGCCGAATCGCTTGATTTGTATGGGGCATACCCTGATGATGTTGTGGTAAGCGTCGAGAACGTGTACAAGATATTCAAGACGCACGAACTCGAAGTTGTAGCCCTTAGTGGCGTGTCCCTTCAGATTCTCGAAGGCAAAATAATGTGCATGGTTGGTCCCAGCGGGTCTGGAAAGACCACATTGACAAACATAATCGGCGGCATAACAAAGGCTACTGTTGGAAAGGTCTACTGGGCGAATCTTCGTTCCGACATCACCAAGCTGAGCGAACGGATACTGACAGAGGCGCGAAGGAGTTTCATTGGTTTCATCTTTCAGGTGAATAACCTCCTTCCACATCTAAATGCTTGGCAGAATGTAGAGCTTGCAGCAAGGATTGCAGGAGTGCCGAAGAAGGTTCGGCAGGAACGCGTTGATCGGCTCATTAAGCTTGTTGGACTTGAAGAACGAAAGCGTAACAAAGCCACAACTCTCTCAGGTGGTGAACGTTCACGAGTAGCTATTGCAAGCGCTCTGGTCAACTTAATCGATACAGAAGGCAAAGGGCTTGTGCTTTGTGATGAGCCCACGGGAGACCTCGACCCGGAAACTGCACAACGTATCCTTGAGCTCTTCAAAGAGCTCAATGAAACCCTTGGAACATCATTCTTCATCGTTACACACAGTCAGCAGGTCGCCTCAATGGCAGACGTGACTGTGGAGATTCGTGATGGTATCGTTTCAGGATTCCACCAGACTGGCATCGACCTTGACGAGCTTGGCGGGACACGAATTGTACGGCTCGATAACAACTATCGACTTCCGATGCCTACTGACCTTCTCGAGCTTGCTGGGAATCCATCTGAGTTCAGCATAAGCTATGACAACAATCGATTCATCCTTGTACCTCAGACAGGTGAAGTTGTTGATGCCATGAGAGTTCAGAAGACGCGAACATGTAGAGTCTGTGGTAACGAAATCGCTCAAGGCAAGTTCATATGTTCTAACTGCGGCAGCACAGTATAGAAGCTGTGGTGTCGAGAGGATGGACAGGATACAGTCTGCAGTATTTGTCCTACTGCTATTCATATTCATAGGCAGTCTGATGTCCCTGCTATTCTCTCTTGCTTTTCAGTATCCCATAGCAAGAACTGTACCAATGACAGAGGATCAATATGACACATCATTCTGGGATTTGACTACAGCAACAACAGATCCTCTCAACGTCATGAACATGTCTGATGAGACTAGCACCATTCAGACCGATGAAGGCCTTGTTCAGCTAAAGAGTTGGCAGTTTTCTTACTACAGTGAAACATTCCATGACATTGAGATACGAATCAACTCAATTCTTGTCAGACCTGCAACTCTTGTGTCCGAAGCTCCTGCAATCCTGGTTCTGCATGGGTATGGTAGCAGCTCCATGGGCTTCATAGATTTCATCAATCAGATTGCATCTGCTGGTTACTATGTATTGGGGATAGATGCTCCTGGTGCCGGTATATCTACTCCATATCCCCCGTTGAATCCCTATACGTTCTTCGATGTATCTGATGGGCCAGAGTCATCACATATTTTTCATTCTGTGTGGTCAGCAGCCAGGGCAATCACATTCCTTGAGTCATTGCCCTACGTAAACTCTACAATACTGCTCGGTGGCTCGATGGGCGCACTTGAAACATTCATACTCTCCGCTATAGATTCGCGTGTGGATGGTTCGATCCCGATGATTGCTGGAGGCAATCTTCATGAGTCCATTTATTCTGGGTCTCTCTTGAATAGTCTAATCAATCCTAACTATGAGATTGGATCCGATGAGCTTGAGGACTTGCAGAGGTGGTTTGACCCCATAGCCTATGCTAGACTACTCACCCGTCCTATCTTTATGCTCTATGGGACGAACGACCCATTCTTTGTCCTTTCTGGCATTCAGCAGACAGTGGATGCGATAGAAGCCCCTCTCACGCTAAGCATTCGACCAAATTCAGGTCATGTGATCGATATGTCATGGAGTAGGCTGGTGGCTAGATGGCTGGATGAAAACTTTCGGGGTGGTATTGCCTATCCGAGAGTTAGCACCCGAGCGAGTCAATTGCTCACGCTTCAAGGTTGGACTCTACATATATCTGCAAACTCTTCTGAGAATGTGCCACTCCAAGTATTCTGGCGTACGGCTGACCCCGGATCCGTCTGGGCGACCACCCCAATGAGAAGAGTTGGTGATTCCTATGAGATTGACATCACTCCTCTGCATCTCGGTAAAGTTACCTATTTTGTCTGCGCGGTCGAAATGGAATACATCTGGGCATCAACAAAAATCTCTGAGGGAAGTGGCGGCAGCTTCTTCATGCCAGCCCTTGCGGCAATATCAGGGATAGGAGTATACCTGATATCTGGACTGACTGGATGGCGTTTGACGAAGGCACTCATTATCAGAGAATTTCCCATGTTTACTGGATTGATAATGATCGCACTTGGATTTCTCTTGCCCTTCTACGGTATCACTGGACGTGTTCAATTATCAATCCTTGAATTCGTTGAAGTCTACGGGATGATTCTAGGATTGGGTGGCTGGTTTTTATCTCTGACTCTACTTGTTTTGTGCTATATTATAGCCGTTTCTGCTCTGCGTCATCAGTTATCATTCAGACTAGTATTGCTTGTATGGTTTCCACTCCTTGTCATTATCACTATAGCATACATCTTTTTTGCAGGAGTCTTCGCAGTCGCAGGGGGCTTGACATCAGTGTACAGTGGCATTGGAGCATTCCTCCTCCTTTTTGCAGTTCCTGTTATGATGATTCTAGAGTCTTTCTTTAACAAGATCGTTTTTAGTTCTACGAATATCCTTCCGGTTCCGGAGAGTCTACCCTCCTAAAAAGAGCCACAAGTTCCTCAATGCACCTCCAGTTGCCCATGAGATTTCTAATGCGCAATCGAAGACGCCTTAACATCTTCACCTTTTTCAGTTCCAATGCGCGTTCCAATGATTTGCATAGTTCGATGCCTTCTGCATCAAAATCGGTTAAAATCAGTACATTTCCCTTTGGCCCTGAATAGTCAGCAATGGAATCAATGAGTTGTTCCCTTGTTTTCAATGTCTGAGTCTTTATGATTTGCCCCTTCACACCAAGATTTCTTAGGATTGCTTCATCTCTATTTCCCTCAACAATGATGAGCAAGGGGTCATATTTGATTTCTATACTACGAAGCAATTCTATCAATGTTCGTTCATTATCTCTGAGTGGCCTATCACTTCTATAGTCCAATCAGTTCATCTCCATTCCGTTTCTCATCAGGGAATAATAGCTACCTTCATACTCTCTCCCGAGCTCATCATATTTAATGCTTCAACTATTTCTTTCAGACCCATTTCATGCGTGATTAGCACATCGGTCTTCACATCACCCGCGCTGAGTAGGTGAAGAGCCTGTTCTACATGTTTAGGTGTGAGATGGAAGACACCTTTGATCGTTAGTTGTCCGTAGTGAAAACGAACTGTATCGATTTCAAACTTAGTTCCTGCAGCGGCACCTCCAAAAAGAACAGTTGTTCCCGCATCTCTGGTCATGTCGATAGCTTGTTCCCAAGTCGCTGGTAACCCAACTGCTTCGATTACAACATCTGCCCCATAGCCTGCTGTTTCTTCCCGAACTCTCTGAACAGGGTTCTCCTTTGATGGATCGATAATCAAATCAGCTCCAGCTTTTAGAGCATATTTTCTCCTCAACTCAGATAGGTCCGATGCGATTACCGTGGATGCGCCTGCATGTTTTGCTAGCATTATCAACATCTGCCCAATTGGACCTGCGCCTATCACAGCGACCGTGTCCCCCAGTTCAATATTGGACTCTTCTATGCCATGAACAACACATGCCAAAGGCTCTGTAAGAGCAGCATCTTTGAATGACAGGCTATCTGGGATTTGATGGGTGTTCCATTTCACTACCGGTGCTGGAACCTGTATATACTCCGCGTATGCGCCATTAACAAGTGATGTCTTTAGCTGTTGGCATAGATTTGGCTTATTTCGCTTGCAGAAGAAGCATGTTCCACAAGGTGCTGAATTTGTAGAAACTACCCGCATTCCCCTTTCAAATCTCTCGGCCCCTTCTCCAACCTCTTCAATTGTACCTGAATACTCATGACCGAAAAGAGTAGGTGCATTCTGAATTAACACAGGATGTCCTCGTTTGTAGGTCTTCACGTCAGTCCCACAGGTAAGAGCCGCACCCACTTTTATGAGGAGTTCACCAGGTCCTATCTTTGGAACATCAACCTCTTCATATCTGATATCACCGATATCATGGAAAACTGCAGCCTTCATTCTTCTTGTCATCTAAAGCGACCACAGTATCGACCGTAAGGTCTGTATAAATCACTTGCTAACTGTTGCTAATGTATCCACCATAACGCTTAACGCATACTTCTCCTCGCCGCTACACGGATCTAGAATGAAACCTAAACCACGCTATCCGGAAACCATTGTGTATACATCGGAGGCAATATGGGATGGAAATACAGGCGGCACAGCAACTGTTTCTGATGGCCGAACTATCGCATTCGACACTCCTAAGACATTTGGTGGAAGTGGGGAGGGTGTATGTCCAGACGAGATGTTTGTGTCGTCCGTTATTGGATGCCTAATGAACACCCTCCTCGATTTTCAGCGAAAAATGCTATTGGAAGTACGCTCGCTACAGTTGAAAGGCTCTGCTGTTGCGAAATTTGATAATGAAGGATATAGAATTGTAGGCATTAGAGTTGAGGGGAAATTAGTTGTAGATGCCGATGACAATGATGACGCTCTGCGGGCAATTGAGATTATGAAGAAATACTGTCACCTTACTAGGTCTATCAAGGATTGTATTCCAATTGAGTATGAGATAGAAATTGAATCTGGCTGATTAATGCTCCTCCAAACCTCGAATCATTTCTGAGATTCGATTCATATAGTTCTCAATATTCTCCCAATAACCACCTTGAAAGTATACACTGTCGCAATCTTTGCATAACCAAAAGATGTCATAGTGATTGAATGTGTTTTCAAATACAAGGTGTTTTACTCGCTCTATTTCATTTCCTGTCAATTCCTCTAGTTCGCCATTGCATTTGGAGCATCTTGCTGTTGAGGGATTGACCTCTGCCTGAATTGCATATCTGTGAAAGACACTGGCGACTTCATCATCAACTGTACCCCTTACCAACATCGAATCAAGTCCTCTTTCGCAGGCTCTACTGTATAATGCTTCATCCGACGTCAGCAAAATACGGTCTTCATTCATCGCAATTTGAATAGCATCATCATCTTCAAGATACGTGGAATAAATCGTATCATTGCCAGTGAGTCTTAACCAGAGGGCTACTTTCCCTAGCATAGCATCTACCACGAATTTCACGGGGGTTCACCAAATATTATTCTTGCAGCATTTTTCCACATCACATGCTCGATATCTTCCTTTGATACTTGTGCATATCCTTGCTCAATAAGAAATTTCGGAAGACTGAGATTACTAAAGAAATCAGCCCATTTCTCAAGGGGCATACTCTGCTCGAATAATGGAAAATCACTACCCCATAACATCCGTCTTGGAAAGACTCGGGCAATCATCGCATCAGCTACCATTTCATAGAGTTTCATGGGGGCTCGTGCTGCGAACAATTGCCAGCCTGATATATCTACAGACACATTTGGATTCTTGGCCGCAACCATCAAAGCTTCTTCAACCCATGGAGTTCCAACATGTGCCAAGACAATCTTCAAATCAGGGAAGTCAGCAGCCACTTTGTCGACATAGACAGGTCTTGCATACTTCACATGTTTGAATCGAGATGTGAATCCCTGATGGATTACTATTGGAATCCCCAACTCTCTGGCTTTTTCATAATACGGGTAGAATTCATCCGAATCAGGATAGAAACCATTTGGGGGATACATTTTCCAACCTCTACATCCCTTCTCTAGAATAGCACGTTCCATCTCAAGTATCCCTGCCTCTCCTCTTCTCGGATCCAATCCGACAAACGTGACAAGTGATGGGTCTCCCTGAATTTCATCTACATGCCAATCAGTTTTTTCGTGGAGTGAGAGGGGCATCTTCTGATTTATCCCACTATCTATAGGAAGAATCACAGCCCTTTCAATTCCTGCAGTATCCATTGCAGTTCTTAGAGTGCTAACGGGGGAATCAAGCAACGGTTCAGTATTCTCTCTCTGAGCAGCAATTCTTCTTGCTTCTAGATCCTTCTCTCCAATCATCTCTCTGGTCCAAGTATGAACATGGGCATCAATTATTCTCACCTGAAATCACTCCAATAGCGATACTTTGAATTCACACAATCAGGTCTCCCAGCTATAGATATCTCCTCCGAGTTCTTCCGCAGCTTTCCTTAGTTCATCAATCACTCCAACTGAAACTCCAATACTTCCAAGGGCGATTCTCCATCCGTCACCATGGTAGTCGGTTCCTCCAGTGGCAATTAGACCCAGCTCTTTTGCAGCTTCTCTAACAGCCTCTGGTCTCTCGGAGATTTCCAAGTGCGAATAATCATACACTGTTTCAACACCCATGAGTCCTTCCTCCTTGAGATCCTTCAGTGCTTCTTTCACTTTTGGAACACCTATGTCTAGTGGGTGAGCTAGGATTGGTACAGCTCCAACCGAACGAAGGGTGGAAATTGCCTCATTGACACTCAGCCTCTCCTTCCCTACATATAGCGGCTTTCCTTCAGCAAGATACATGTCAAATGCCTCGTTCATATCTCTGACAATGCCTCTATCTATCAGTATCTTTCCAATGTGCGGCCTGCCTGGACTGATCACTCCTTTAAGCAGAATTTCCAGCTCTTCGGCGCTAACTGAGATACCAATTTCCATCATCTTTTTTATCATCTTGGGAAATCGCTTCTCTCTTTCTTCTCTCAGCCAAGAGAGTTTGGCAGAGAGAGTTGTGTCTTCTTTGGGGACATAGTATGCAAGTATGTGCGCTTCCTTTGAATTAAAATCAGTGCTAATTTCTAATCCTGGGACTCTGATTTGAGTGGGAGGGCCCGGAGCAGACATAAATCTCGAAAGACCATCGGTTGTGTCATGGTCAGTTAATGCGAGTCCTCCGAGGCCAATCTCAATTGCCATTTCAACCAGTTTCTCAGGCTTCTCTGTTCCATCTGAGACTGAGGAATGAATATGCAGATCAGCAAGGCCCGTCATTATGCGCAGCCTCCTTCATTAGAGTTTCAACAAGCCGCCTAACTCGATGGCAAACTTTCCTGATTTCTGCTCTTGACATAGTTTCCCTTGAAGGACAATCCGTATCAACAATACACTTTCGTTTCTTTACATCATAGATGATTGGATAATACCTGCACCCTTCTGGTCGGTCTTCGTACACTCTACATGTCTTTGAATTCGTGTCATAGAAGTAGCAATGCCCATCCACGTTGCGTAGCTCGCAGTAGCCATCACTAGTCTTTACGAGATAATCAGATCTGTTGTGCCCTAGGGTGTCTATTCGTTCTGCATCCTTCTTGGTTAGAGTCATTTCTGTATCCACACAGCAGATACGTACCTTTTCGCACGAACCATCGTGATTGCAGTCAAATGGTGTCAATGGTGGGTTTCTCCCGCGAGTCGGAATAAACGGACGTCATCAATCATTTTTTGTGATGTGATAACTTCCTTCTCTCGCATCTTTTCGACATAGCTGCTAGGATAGGTAGTGAGTTAAATTAGTCGATTCCAAAATCCTCGAATCAAAGTTCTCGACGCAACAATCGTCTTGAGGGTGAAAGATCTCTTGTAGAGTCAGAAAGCTCTTTTCCAGTATCTTTCAGAAGAAGACTATCCTTTGGGCTAAGTGCTTTTCCAGTCAGTTTCAAAAACGCTCTGGCTCGGACTGCATACAAATATGTCATTAGATTGTCGGGCTGATCCACAGCCCCAAGGAGCGTTCTTCTTCTAGCTCCAAATAAATCCAGAAGGCGGTTAAATATCTTCATTTGAGTTCTTTCCGAGACTTCCTTCACCAGTTCATACAAAAGGTTTTCCAAGTAGTCAATTACAATGTTGTCATAGCCAAAAGGACTAAAATGGAGTGGTCCATTCGGCGTCACGAACTCGCTTCAGGTGTTGAAATCAATGCGTATAGCAGTACTTGATAGTGCTCGTTGCAGACCAAAGGATTGCACTCATGAATGTCAGAGGTTTTGTCCCAGAGTGCGTACTGGAGATGAAACTGTTGTATTTCCAGATGGGCCGGATAAGCCTCCAGTCATTGTAGAGTCTCTGTGTTCCGGTGAAGCAATCTGCGTAAAGAAATGCCCATACCATGTCATTAGCATTGTTAATCTGCCAGAGGAATTGGAGAGCGATACCAGCCATAGATATTCAGTCAATGGATTCAAACTGTTTAGACTTCCTATCCCAAAGGAAGGTCGTGTGCTTGGACTTATTGGTCCCAACGGTGTGGGAAAAACCACGGCAATCCAAATTCTTGCAAGTGAATTAAAGCCAAATCTTGGGCGGGTACAAGACCCTCCTGACTGGGATGAGATAATACGAGAATTTCGAGGCTCCGAAATACAACCCCTGTTTGAGCGAATTCAGAATGGCGATATCGTACCTATACACAAACCGCAGACAATCACTGACCTACCCAAAATCAAGGCAATTGCGGATAAATCAATTAGCGACCTCCTAGAGAGTGCCGATTCGTCAGGGCGTCTGAAGGACCTGAAGGATGGTATGAATCTTGCTGAAATCTGGAGCCGTCCCATAAAAGTCCTGAGTGGTGGCGAGCTCCAGAGAGTCGCAATAACTGCGGCAATTGTGAGAGAGGGTGACATCTATTTCTTCGATGAGCCAACCGCCTATCTAGATGTTAGAGAAAGATTACGAGTTGGACGAGCAATCCGTCATCTTGCAGAATTGGGCAAGACTGTTGTGGTAGTTGAACACGATTTGTCCATTCTAGATTATGTTTCTGATCTTGTGTGTATGTTCTATGGTGATCCTGGTGTCTATGGTATTGTATCACATCCACATGGGACACGAGTTGGTGTTAACATCTTCTTAGATGGATTCATCCCTGATGAGAACATGAGGTTCCGCGATACCGTCATCTCATTCAAAGGTATGACCTCGCAGGATGAGGAGTACATATCTTCTGAAACTCTTATCGAATACGGTGATATGAAGAAGAAATTCGAAGACTTTGAGCTAGAGGTCCGTGGAGGACGAGTTATGAAGGGCCAATTGGTAGGCATTCTTGGTCCTAATGGAATAGGCAAGACGACCTTTGTAAGAATGCTTGCTGGGGAACTAGAACCCGATGAAGGAGAAGTGCCAAGACAAACAGCTTCAGGATTCGAACTTCGCATTAGCTACAAACCACAATACATCGAACAGAACTATCCGGGGTCTGTAAGAATGTATCTCCGGGAGGCCGGTGGAAATAATGTTGATACTGCCGACTTCAAGACTTCAGTGACTAGAAAACTCGGCCTCGAACATCTCTTGGATCACTCTGTTACAGACTTAAGCGGTGGTGAATTGCAGCGAGCTGCCATAGCTGCATGCCTAGCCAAGGATGCTGACATCTATCTGTTTGACGAGCCATCAGCCTTCTTAGATATTGAGCAAAGGCTTGCGAGTTCTGATGCAATAAGAAAACTGATTCAAGGTCGACAAAAAACAGCATTCATAGTAGAGCATTCAATCTTAATGGCGGACTACCTAAGCGATAGTATGGTCGTCTTTAGTGGTTCGCCCGGGAAGAAAGGTAAGGCTTCAAGTATTACTACTCTCAGAATTGGCATGAATGCATTCCTCAAGCAGATGGGTGTGACCTTCAGACGTGATCCTCAATCTGGACGCCCCAGAGTGAACAAAGATGGAAGTCAACTTGACCAACAGCAAAAAGCAAGCGGTGATTATTACTACGTAGGAAAATAGTAAACACAATCATACCTTGCGGAACCAGTATTTCTTGCCGCTCTTTTGCTTTTCTTGGTCCATTTCAGAGAGAATCTTGATAGCCTCGTTCCCGCATCTGATGACTTCCCGTTCTCCCTTCACCTCAAATTCATCTCTTACCCTATTAGCATAAACCGCACATACCGCTCCAGTTCTGAAACCATAGATGTTTCCAAGTGTGAATAGGGTTGCGGCTTCCATCTCAAAGTTTACGACATTCGCCTTTTGCATATCCTCAATGAGAGTGACACTGAAGCTCTGAGTATATCCATCAAAACCCGGCCGTGATTGTCCCAAATAGAAAGAATCAGTCGAAGCCGAAATACCCAGATGGTACTTAACACCCAGAGAATCAGCAGCTTCAATCAATGCGAGCACGACTTCATATGATGGAGATGCTGGGTATTCAGGGCGAACATATTGTTTGCTTGTACCGTCGAGCCGGACCCCTCCTGTAGAAATAATGAGGTCACCAATCTCAATCTCTTCCTTGAGGCTTGCAGTCGACCCGACACGTAGGAAGGTATTGGCTCCAACATTGGCAAGCTCCTCAATAACAATGGCTGTACCTGGTCCTCCTATTCCTGTTGAGCAAGCTGATATGGGTGCTCCCTTGAACTTGCCCGTATGAGTTACAAACTGCCTATGGACTGCAACTTCGCGTCTTTCATCCCATTCACTACTAATCCGTTCAACTCTCTGAGGGTCTCCAGGAATGATTACTGATTCCGCAACATCTCCCCTCTTAACTTCAAGGTGGTATTGTTTCCTATCCATTGTTTCTGGACGCTTAGCTGAAACCCTCTTTCCGGTCATTTTCATTCCCTTTTTATTATTCTTAACCCGGATTTTATACTTTCGAACATATGGGCGACATGCATTTAACAATACATGCCCTTCGAGAATCGAAGGATAAGTGGAAGGTTCATAGGAATGACAGAGAGGCTTGATGAATTGGATTTTCTAAGTTTGGGAAAACGAGTTCGTATTCATAGATTGATGTATGAACATGGGCCCGGAAATGGAACTATGCTGATACTTCCAATTGATCAAGGTCTAGAACATGGTCCATCAACATTCTTCCCAAATCCTGAATCAGAGAATCCTGATTTTCAATTCCGTTTGGCGGCTGAAGGAGGCTATTCTGGAATTGCGTTGCACTTGGGCCTAGCTGAAAAACACGCTCGTAAATATGCTGGTCGAGTTCCTATCGTTTTGAAGCTCAATGGAAAGACACGGATTCCCTCGGACGCGCATGCTCTTTCCCCTATGACAGGTTCAGTAGAAGACGCTGTCCGAATTGGAGCCGATGCAGTAGGATATACCCTGTATGTAGGTAGTCCAAATCAAGTTGCAGATATCAATCAGTTCCGAGCAGTAAAGGCAGATGCAGAGAGGTATGGCATGCCTATCATAGTCTGGTCCTATCCAAGAGGTGAAGCAGTTGAGGCCAGCGGAGGCAAGAATTCTCTATACGCCATTGACTACGCGGCAAGGGTTGCCAATGAATTGGGTGCAGACTTTGTCAAACTAAATGTACCAAAAGATGAACCTGAACGAAAAAGCCAGCAGCCTTCTCCATATGACTCACTTGAATTATCCTATGATGAAATGGTGAGAAAAGTGGTACGAACTGCAGGCAAAGCAAAAGTGCTATTCTCAGGTGGAAGTATGTTAAGTGACGAAGACCTACTCCATCGGGCAAGTGTTTGTATGAAAGAAGGTGCAATTGGCCTTCTCTTCGGTCGAAACCTCTGGCAGCGTCCCTGGAAGGATGCACTTAGAATCACAAAGAAGCTAAAGGAAATGATGCTGACATTCTAGGCTCGGCAAACCTCTTAAGAGCCTCTCAAAGCTGGTATCGACACTATTATATGGGTAGAGAATAGTTCAATGACCACTATCGAGCTTGGTTTATCGTCGCCATCCGAAAGGGCTATATCAATCCCTTTTCGTGACCCGAGCTCGTGTGGGGTGTTCTTCACACACCCAAAATCATTCATAGGAGCGAGTTTAGTAATGGTTGAAACCACTATCAGCGTAATTAAAGCTGACATTGGATCACTTGCTGGGCATGTTATTGTCCCAGATTTCCTCCTTGAACTAGCAAGGAGGGAATTGAAAGCAGCTGTTGAGAAGAAGATTATTAATGACTTTCACGTGTCAAATGCAGGCGACGACCTTGAGCTTATCATGACTCATCATAGAGGAGAGAATAGTGAAGAGGTCCATAGACTGGCTTTTGAAACATTCATGAAGGGTACTGAATTAGCCCGTGAAAAGAAAATTTATGCAGCAGGGCAAGATATTCTCTCTGATACATTCAGTGGGAATGTAAAGGGAATGGGTCCTGGCTCTGCTGAGATGACAATTGAAGAACGCAAGTCCGAACCAATTGCTGTATTCATGGCCGACAAGACTGAACCGGGTGCATTCAATCTCCCACTATTCAAGGTTTTTGCGGATCCATTCAATACTGCTGGGCTAGTTATTGACCCCAATCTCCATGATGGATTCTCATTCGTCATTCAGGATATAATGAAGAGTGTGCCCTGTTTTGTTGAAATGAAGGCTCCAGAAGAGATGTATGATATCCTCGCCTTGCTAGGCAGCACCGGCAGGTTCACAATAAAGAAGGTCTATCGTGCAGACGGGTTGGTTACAGCATCAGTTAGTACAGACAAGCTCCATGCTGTAGCAGGTAAGTATGTAGGAAAGGATGATCCTGTTGCCATAGTTAGGACACATTCAGGTCTTCCTGCAATGGGAGAGGTTCTAGAGGCTTTCACACTACCACATCTTGTGTCAGGTTGGATGAGGGGCTCTCATACCGGTCCTCTGATTCCAGTTGGTATTAAGGACTCTCGATGTACGCGTTTTGACGGTCCTCCTCGTGTAGTTGGACTTGGATTCCAAGTGAGCAACGGAATGCTCATTGGACCTGTTGACCTCTTTGAAGATGTTGCATTTGATATAACAAGACAGCGTGCGATGGAAGTGGCTGACTATCTTAGACGACACGGTCCATTTCAACCACATCGATTATCAGATGACCAAATGGAGTATACAACTCTTCCAAAGGTTCTTACATCCTGCGAAAACCGATTTGTCGAAAAGGAAATTGTTCCTTCTGGAAAAAGCAAGGACACCTCAGGATCTGCTGAGTGAAATCGCGAATGGGATTCAATTATCCCATTCTGCATTCCTTTCTCACAAACTTAGAAGTAACATAATTAGCCAGTTCGCTTTATGATGTGATATCCGAATTCTGTTTTCACAGGGTCATTGGTCATCTGTCCCACATTCAGAGCAAAAGCCGCTTTCTCAAATCCAGCTACCATTTGCCCTTTACTGAAATAGCCGAGGTCCCCACCCCTTTTCTTGGATGGACAAGAGCTGTAGTTTCTTGCCATCTCTGCGAAATTCGCTCCTTCGCGTATCTTGGTGATGATTTCCAACGCTTCACTATGCTTTTCAACAAGAATGTGACTTACTCGAGCTTTCCCTGGTTTTCCTTTTGCCAATCTTCATTCCTCGTTGCTTCTCTGAGAAACAATATCCTGTTTATGAATGCTCTGAATCCAAGAGCACTCATTAAGCAGTTGCACCTACTTGGTATAATAGAAGGATTTTATCTTCATGTTTGTCGTATGTTTCCACGCAGGAGGAATGAAAGAACATGAGAGCCAGTCTTTTTCACAGGCATGGTGGTCCTGAAGTCTTGGAATATACTGAATTTCCGACACCCGAACCGACGCCGTCTCAAGTTTTAGTCGAGGTCAAAGCTACTGCATTGAATCATTTGGACCTCTTTGTGAGGAATGGTATTTCAGGTTTAAATTTGGAGATGCCACATATTCTTGGTAGTGATATTTCTGGGATTGTCAAACAGGTTGGAAAATCGGTTGATCATGAGATAGATGTGGGTGAGAAAGTGATCATCGACCCTGGGCTTTCCTGCGGCAAGTGTGAGTTTTGTAGAATGGGTGAAGAATCCCTGTGTCCGTCGTACCAAATCATTGGAGAACATGTTCGCGGTGGTTATGCAGAGTACATAGCTATAGACGCTCAGAATATAATACCTGTTCCAGTATACAGCGGACTAGATTATGTAGAGTCTGCCGCAGTTCCGCTCACTTTCTTGACTGCTTGGAGGCTTCTGGTTTCAAAGGGCAGAATCAAACCCGGTGATGATTTATTAATCATCGGAATTGGCGGTGGAGTCGCAGTTGCGGCACTTCAAATCGCAAAAACCGCGGGTGCTCGAGTTTATGTAACAAGCTCATCAGATACAAAGCTTGAGAGTGCACGGCTTCTTGGTGCAGATTTTGTAATCAATCATATCACAACTCCAGAATATCATAAAGAAGTAAAGAAGCTGACAGATGGTCGCGGTGTTGATATCGTGTTAGACTCAGTGGGTAGTGCAACATGGGAAAGGAGCTTGAAGAGTCTTAGAAAAGGTGGAAAGCTAGTCACTCCTGGTGCAACTTCAGGTCCATTGGCGACAACAAATATTAATCTCGTATTTTGGAACCAACTAGAAATACTAGGCAGCACAATGTCCTCTCGTTCAGAGCTACGAGATGTACTGAAGCTAGTGTGGAGTAAGCGAGTTAGACCTATTGTTGATAGAGTCTTCCCTCTTTCAAAAGCAGCTGAAGCGCACAGAGTATTAGAGAGGGGTGAACAGTTCGGGAAGCTGATTTTGCGACCTTAATATCACGCCATCTGAGTATGAGATAAACCTAGTATTACCCTGATACTCATCTCAATCAGACACCCTTTCATTATCATGTAATGTCAGCAATGTGCTGGTGCATAAATGAGAGTAGTAACTATCTGCATGCCTGAGTCCTATGTCGATGGCGTTGATAAACTCATCAAACAGGGCATGTATCCAAATCGCTCAGAAGTGATTCGAATAGCAATACGAGACCTTCTTGTAGAAGAACTCTGGGGCGAAAGAAAACAGAGTAACTCGCTTCCCCTGCTTGCACAGATTGAAAAAATCACGGCAAAAGTCCCTGAAGGTATGCCAGGGCCCTCTCAATAATAGGTATGGCCGAATTAGCTTTTTCTATGGATATGAGAATGCAAGTTTCGTAAATGGGACCATAAATTGCGGCATACCTAACTGCTTGCAAGTGTGACGTGGTGACATCAAAAATGATGAGAAAGATATTCGGCAGAAAGAAGGACGACAAGGAATCCAAAGAGGAAATTGAAGAAGCTCCAGCTGAAGACATTAAGATAGAAGACGAACCAGAAGAAGAACCTGCTATCGAAGAGGTACAAGATGCCGCTGAAGTTGAGGAGACCAAGCCAACTACTGTGAGCTCGAAACTAACAATACCGTATCACGCCTCATTTAAGGATCGACTGAAATTCATGCTCACAGATGAAACCTTTTCTTCGTCTATTGAAGCGCCTGATGAGTTCAAACTTGAATTCATGGCTATGGGGGAGAGATTTATGGTTTCGAAGAAACCAATGGGCCAAATCGAGATTGCATCTGGCGCAGCACCTGATGAAGATGTTTTCATAAGAGTTGCAAACGACGTAGTATCCGAGCTGCTAAACGCTGCGACATTCTCGGAATTTTCAGCAGTTTATCTGAAGTACTACAAGAATGCGGAGCCTGGTAAATTTGTGAAGATTGAGCTTCGAAAACCCATAACTGAATTGAATCGACGGGGATATGCTCGAATTCCGACTCTCAAGCTCTTAATTGGCGCAGCGAGATAATGAAACAAGTTTAATATTGGCGTACCAGTAGGCATCCATTGTCAGAGCTGCATAAGGCTGTTCTGAAGGATGGAGACGGATGGTCAAAATCGAACTACCAGTTATTGCTATCAATTTCAAGACATATGTTCAAGCCACAGGTGAGAGGGCTGAGCAGCTAGCGAAAATCTGTGAAAAGATTGCCAAGGAATATGGTGTATCGATTGTAGTCGCACCTCAAATCCCTGATATTTACCGTGTTTCGCAAGCAGTAGATATTCCTGTATTTTCGCAACATATGGATGCGGGTGAACCAGGACGATTCACAGGTCATACCCTAGGGGAAACGCTTGTTGAAAATGGAGCTATTGGAACTCTCTTGAATCATTCTGAGAATCGTATGGTGTTGGCGGATATTGAGGCTTCAGTTAGAAAGGCCGAGAAACTAGGGCTGTATACCATTGTGTGTACAAACAATCCTCCTGTCAGTGTAGCGGCTGCAGGGATGAATCCATCCGCCGTAGCCGTTGAACCTCCTGAGCTAATTGGCAGCGGAATCTCAGTTTCTCAGACTCAGCCTGAGGTAATAACCGACACAGTAGATCTGATTCGAGCGGTCAATAAGGAAGTGGCCATTCTATGTGGGGCTGGAATAAGCACAGGCATAGATGTTGAAGCCGCCATCAAATTGGGGTCTCAAGGTGTTCTACTTGCTTCGGCTGTTGCCAAATCCGATAAACCAGCTGATGTCCTTCGCGATCTTGTCAAGCCAATCGCGAAGTAGTACCTTCCGGCGGATTTTTCACTATGCTAGAATAGCGATTTTAAGGCGGTATTTAGGTGAAGGTAGGTCTAGAGTGCGCACATTGTCTTCTTGACAGAGCAATAAACCAGGTGAAACTAGCCACAAATGATGAAGCAGTTCGAATGAGAGTCACTGCAGAAATGTTGAAGATGCTTGGTGAGAAATTCGACTCGAATTCTGTACCAAGTCACATTGGAACAGAGAGAGACCTTCTTGTTCAGGAGATGACGGGGATTGATCCCTACGCAGAACTCAAACGCATTTCAAACGCCATGGCGCTCTCTATTCTTCCCGAGCTCCTAAGAATAGTTGATGAGGAAACTGATGCTGAGATTAGGTTTCGAAAGGCAACCCTGATTGCTGCTGCGGCGAATGCAATAGAGTTTGACGTATCCGGACGCAAATTCAATCTTGAGGAGCTTCGAAACATTCTCGAACGGGTTGAATCAGATTTAGCGATTGACCATATTGGCCGTTTCTTTGATCTATGTCAAAAGACCTCTGAAGTTCTTTATCTGATGGATAATGCTGGAGAAATAGTTCTGGATGTCATTCTAATTCGTGAGATACGAAAATTGGGTCCAAAAGTGTATGCAGTAGTCAAAGGCGGCCCTGTGCTCAATGATGCAACAAGGATTGACGCTGCAGAAATCGAATTAGAGAAGCATGTTGATGCTGTCTATGATACCGGCGGTGCAGCAATCGGAGTTAATCGCGAAAGAGCCTCACAGGAGTTTCTCCATCTCTTTGATTCTGCAGAGCTTATCATTGCAAAAGGCATGGGGAATTATGAATCACTGACTGAGTTCTCGCCATCTGTTCCTACAGTTCACATAATGAGAACAAAATGCATGCCAGTGGCAAATCACGTTGGAGTTGAGAGGGATAAGAATGTCATCATGATTCGTGAACCATGAAATGACTATTTTCTATCATCTTTGTAGGGTCTGAGTATATGTGTGATCTGATCTGTTTCAGCGAATTCTATCTTCATTTCGGGGTATTCTGTGCTCAACTGATGTCTGAACCGTTTCATGCCTGGCTCCTCAGTGACAAAGGCCCCCATCTCGAACACGTTCACTCCCAACTTGCTTGCTAGAATATGGTCTTTTGGGCATAGCTCTCCAGTGACAATGGTTTTCATTCCATCTTGGAGTGACTGCATCAGCATATCTCTTGAGAGAACACTGCCAGCAACAACGAGGACTTCATTGACCTCATCGTCTAGAGACCCTGTGAAACGTATGTTAGGGATGCCTGACTTGCTAGCGATATAATTGGCAAAACCTGAATGATTCATCTTGCTCGGAGTTTCACAGACTCTCCCAATGGGGATAAGACTAGAATCGAGTCCACGAATGTTGAATTTTTTAGAAATGGAGAGATTGAGCAAATCTGAAAGAGCATCTGACAGCCCACTATTGCTTCCTATCCAAGATGTTCCAATAACATAGGTTGAGATATAGTTCTTTGCGAGGAGTCGAACTTTTACTAAGTCTTGCCCGAATAGTTGTTTAGTTGGGCCTTCGAACATTGGGAGAAAGGAAATAATCAGATTTGCCTTTTCTTGCGATGCCTTTGCTATTACCTTGGCTGAAGGAAAGACGGTCACCAATATTCGGTTTATTGTTGTGTTGCTCTGTTCCGCCTTTGTAATCGGTCCAACCTCAACATAGCCCTCTCGGTCAGGAAGTGAGTATTCTTTTGGTGAAATTATGTCAATATGTTTTAGAATATCAAGAAGACTTGTCATTTTCCTCACCTATGCCCATCATTCATCAATCAATCTGAATTTCTAACCTCTACCTCTAAAGGGTTCCTGTTTTAAATAAACACTCAATTTGACTATTATCCTATGAATCCTAGAATAGCCTTGGTTTGTGTGATGAGTTACACTGTAGCATCAAGAACTAGCAAGCTTGTTGGTTGTGTCTGCTAGTACTAATCTGAATCTTCCTCATCTATGTCATCATCGAAATCGTAGAGCTCTTCAAGTTCTTCATCAATGACTTCCAGCTCTGGTTCTTCGTCGATTACTTCTAGCTCTGGTT
>JBHLQM010000013.1:52479-56407 GCA_048884785.1 Candidatus Thorarchaeota archaeon
TCGATTACTTCTAGCTCTGGTTTCTCAGCCTTCTTTGGTTTTGCCTTTTCTTCTTTCTTTGCTTTAGTTACTTTCTTGGCTTTTTCTTCTACAACAGCTGTAATCGGTTTCTTCTGTCGTTTGCGTGACCAGAATTCTGTCCTGACATCCCTAGCTTTTCGCATTTTCTTGAAATCCAGTTGTTGAGGATTCTGATTCTTTCTGAGCCTGATTCTTTCACGTTTGATTGTTTTCTCACTATTTGCCATTGACAGTAGCTCCTCGACTTCTGCTCGGAACCACAATTCCCAATTGTTATAACTGTACCGTTAAGTTTACTCGAATAGAGGGAAGATTTCTTCTAGAACATAAAGGAGTAATCAACCATGTCAAGAGGTCCTGCTGATGAAAATATCAGTATTCGCCTCCGTCTTGCACGCGAAACTGTAGAACGAATCGATGAACTTGTTGGTGAGGCCGGAAGACCAAGATTCATTCGAGAATCCATAGAATGGCGTTTAGACGAAGAATTGCCACCTGCAGTATTTGAATTGATGACAGAGATGAGGCTGTTGAAAGCAAGAGTCGAGTATCTAGAGAAACTGCGTGATACAGACGTTTTTCGCGGAGAATTAAATGAAGTTGTCAAGCTGCGAGTATGTAGGGACGAACTCGACCGAAAGATCATTTCGCATATATTGCAGCATAGAGGGGCAACATCTCCTGATTTGGCTGAAACACTTCTGGGGGACAAATCGAAGAGACGTACAATTCTAGATCGCATATCAAAACTGAACAAGCGGGCTGAAACGGAACTTGGGCATGAAATTCTACGACATGAGCATGGAGAACTTGAAGGTAAGCGAGGAGCCTGGTGGGCAATCAATCCTGATGAGCTACTATCATGAGCAAATTCTTTATAGCTATCAGATTCAGGCTAATTGGGGCCGTAGTCTAGCATGGATAAGGCGCCAGCCTCCGGAGTTGGTTTTCCCCGGTTCAAATCCGGGCGGTCCCGCCATTCTCTTGACACGAATACAGTCAGTCGTAGTTTAAAAGACCCCATACTCACTAGTTTTCGAATTGAGGTTGTCCGTCATGAGGACAGTAGAAAGAATAAGCACTTCGAATCACCCCGTTGTGGTTCGATTCACTAGGTATCTTAACGGTCCAATGGGAAAGACCGTGCTAGAAAATCTTGACGAGGGGGAGAGCTTTGTACTTCAGACATCCGAACATACACTCCGAGTGACAAAGAGAAATGGAAAAGCCACAGTTAATCTGATTACTCCAGCCTAATCCAACTCCAGGAGATACCCATGTTCAATCACAACGAAGAGGATATAAGTTGAGCACTTCCCTTTGCGGAATGGGGCCGTAGTCTAGCATGGATAAGGCGCCAGCCTGCGGAGTTGGTTTTCCCCAGTTCGAATCTGGGCGGTCCCGCCATCCTTTTGAAATACCTACACCAGAATTTCGTGCAGTCGGCGAGAAGCTTAAAAAGCGGTCCAATTCGACAAATCTTGTCATCATGCCTTCTTGGTGTGACAATGGAATATCTGGTTCTTAGAGATGCTCGCCATGCAGTATACACCACAGCGACTTGAAAAAGTACATCGTGCAATGGAGAGAGAGGAAATAGAAACTCTTCTCATAACCCGAACACAAGATGTCTATTATCTGACAGGCTACCAAGCTCCAAAGAATTACTTGCCAACGGCATGCCTAGTTCATCAGGGGCAAGTTCCTCTTTTGCTGATATCGGATTTGCAGCGAGAAGCCCTTAGACAGGACTCAATTATGGGTGAAGTTAGATCATTCAATCCTGATACCAATGATACATGGTATCCAAGTCATAGTCGCTCTTTCTGGAATCATATTGCAGAGACCATGAAACTCACGGGAACTGATTCAGGAATGATTGGATTTCAACAGGAATCTCTCTCAGTGCGAGATTTCGAAGAAATGAAGTCTGTTCTTCCCAATGCTGGATTCAAAGACTTCTCCAGTGTGATCTGGAGACTTCGGCAAGTGAAAGATGCGGCTGAACTTGATATGATCACTCAGGCTGTAAAAATTGCTGAAATTGGTGTTAGAACCGCTCTCGAAATCGTTTCAACTGAGAAATCGGAATCAGATGTTTCTATTGAGATTGAGTCTGCTATGCGAAGCGTAGGAGGCCAGCTTCGAGGTATTCGCGCAGCTGTACTTTCCGGTGCTGGCGCAAGATTCCCATTTTCTCAGCCAGGCCCAAATAGAATAAGATCTGATGAGATTGTAGTCATTGACATAACCGTCAGCTATAACGGATATTTTGCTGAAATTGCCAGAGCTGTCCATCTTGGTAATCCTACAAAGAGCCAGCGTACACTCTATCAGGATAGTCTAAATCTATGTCAGTCGCTTGAGGCGAAGATTTCTGCAGGGATTACATTAGATGACCTGATAAAACAAGTCTCATCTCAGATGAGGAAAGGATTCTCGAATGAGCGAGTTGTGTATCCTCTTGGTAGCTCCATCGGACTTGACTTACGTGAACCTCCTCACATTATCCCGGGAAGCGCCAACTCGCTTCGGGCAGGAATGGTTCTTTCTATTCACCCCACCTGTTATGAGAAGGGTGTTGGGAGCACGAAAGTTGCAGATATTCTTCACGTAACAGATGACGGATGTGAGAACCTCACATCTCTGGCGCGTGACACAATGTAGATCATATTCCGGATTGCCAGTCACGAAGCTTCTGAAAGACGTCTGCTATTGTTTCGGCACGGTTGTGTTGATTCTCTATTTCCTCTCTGGACAACTCCCTTATCTGGGCCGCAGGCACTCCTGAGCTAAGACTTCTGGGAGGAATGACAACATTGCTTGGTACAATGCTTCCTGGAGTCAAAAGCACACCTTCCCCAAGAGTTGCTCCATCAAATATGACACACCCCTCTCCAATGGTGGCCAAGTCCCCAACATAGACACCATGGAGAACAGATGCTGTTCCAATTACCACCTTGTTTCCAATAATAGCAGGATTCTGTTCATGATGTGCATGGATTACAACACTATCCTGAATGCATGTTCCTTCTCCTATTCTAACATTGGCATGATCGCCTCTAATAACCGCGCCGGGCCAGATGCTCGCTCTCGCCCCAATATCAACATTCCCGACAATGGTTGCCAGAGGACTGATGTAGGCTTTAGAATCTATCCTGGGGTTCTCATCTCCAAACGGTAGGATTGGCATTATTTCCACCTCATAGTAGTTGTTTAATGACACTCTCATAGTGCTCAATTGGCCTTAATCCAATAAGGCGGTCCGTTGTGATGGTTCTACCAGATCGAGGGTCAGGCATCTCGAAACTGGCATGATCCCCATTCTGGTAAACGAGTATGCAAGGTATTGCTACAATGTTGTTCTCCATCGCAAACATCCCATATTCCTGAGTGTTTATCTTAATGAATCCAATATCGGGATTGTCAGCATATTTCTGCTCAAGCTCTTCAATGACTGGGCTCAATGCCAAACAGGGTCCGCACCAGGGTGCCCATGCATCAATGAATAATAGCTTTGTTTCTGCGATTGCTTTCTCTGCTTCTTCAGGGCTGACATCGCGTACCACTATGGTTCACAACCTTTGGGTGTTCACGAGACCGTGGCCTATGAATGTATCTACGCCCAACAGGGAATTGTGTCCTTGACCGGGAATATTCATCACAGACCGCTTGACTGTGTATATTCAGAAACATATATTGAGAAAAAAGGAATCGAAACAATCAAGGAATATGGTCAAGCCTACAGTTGATTGGAATTCAGGGAATTTCCCTAAGCAAGAGTCGAAGTGGCATTGAATCCTAGAGGTGATTGTATGAGCAAAGATGATCTGCACATGTGTGACTTGTCTGACGCAAAAGACATTGAAGAGATGAAGAAGAGGTCCAGGAATGCGAAATGGATCTG
>JBHLQM010000014.1:0-19642 GCA_048884785.1 Candidatus Thorarchaeota archaeon
TACCACGTCTGGCTGGAAAAGGCATTGCCAGATAAGTGAAGTTTCAAAGAAAAGATGGTGCGGAGGGCGAGATTTGAATAAAGAATGAGGTTCAAATAGAAGATAATACCTCAGCTATTGAGCCCCATAATTTCTCAGCTGGAATGTATTCAATTATCCCAGTTTCAGTCATGCCTTGAAATTTGCGCATCAATAGTGAGTTAACAGGTGTGACCAATCCGATTTCTTCTCCTAGACGAATGATCTCACCAGTAAGATATTCACTTTCGTCCGAAGAACCACGTATAAGTGACTGAAGTGTCGAAGGATACGTCTCAATACTATTTCTTTCTTGGTCAAACCAAGCTTCAAAGAGACTGTCATCCTTTAAGACTCTGATCAGCTGGTCAAGAATCCTGTAAGTGGGCTTTATTCCAGATTCCTTGACCACATTGTGACCTTCCTCCCAAGTAGCGATGAGACATTGCTGAAAGTATCTGTTTTTCAGGCCTCTTGGAAATCCAAGTCCTGTGAGTGTCATTGGTAGATTTATGAGATTTAGCACTAATTTTGCCCACATATCACCTTCAATGTTCGTGGATACCTCAGTCATTATACCTGATGACATGTATTCGCAGATTTTCTTCATCCGAGAGGTTTTTTCTCCATCGAACCTACCAATTATGCAAGGTCCTGTACGAGTATATTCAATCACCCCTGGTTGTAAATAACTTGCAGTAAATCGAACGACACCAGGAATCACTCTCTCTTTTCCAATGATTTCCGATATGAACTCGGGATTTCGTATTCCATTCTGAAGTGAAACAACCGGAGTTGATTTTCCAAGATGCGAAGAGAACTCTTCAACGGCTTGCTTTGTGTCCTGGGTCTTGACTGTAAGGAATACAATATCTGCCTCCTCAACACAATCTGGCTCTGTAGTTGCATCGATTTCTATTGTGAACTCCTCCACCCCTTTCACTTCTAGACCATGTTCCCGAATCGCAATCACATGTTTTGGACGTGCTACAAGAACAACTTCATGGCCTGCATTACGAAGGGTTGCTCCAAGAATACTGCCGATAGCTCCAGCTCCATACACTACTGATTTCAATATTCCACTTCCCTATCACGGTGGTGTTGGAGGATTGTGATAAATCTTAGTTAGAATGAAGATACGCTATGAAGTTGGAAATAAAGAATGGTGCGGAGGGCGAGATTTGAACTCGCGAACTCCTACGAGACTAGGCCCTCAACCTAGCGCCTTTAACCTGGCTGGGCAACCTCCGCTTATGCATAAACCATCAGAGAATACTGCAGGTTGCCAGGTAAGCGCTTTCGCAGCATCTCTAAGTGATGGCTTCTAGTTTTTCGAATGTATTCCAAACATAAGGATTTCTATGAGTCATTTCGATAATCTTCTCTAGCCTGCCCTTCACTCCAATCTGATTTAGTACTCAAGTAAACACCTATAGGCCGCTCCTTCACGTTGCTAGTTCATGAGCCTATCAGTCAAAAAAGGTCTTAGCTTTGGCCTCACATCTGGCGTTATCACAACCCTAGGAATGATAGTCGGTGTGAATGCAAGCACTAATTCCCGTTTGGCAGTTATAGCATGTATTGTGGCGATTGCTATTGCTGATGCCTTCTCTGATGCTGTTGCAATGCATGTTTCTGAAGAATCCGAGGGCGTTCATATGAGAAAAGACATTTGGGAAGCCACTTTAGCAACCTTCTTGGCCAAGTTCATATTTGCCCTAACTTTTGTTTTTCCAATTTGGTTTTTAGCTCTTGATATTGCAGTCCTAGTAGATATAATCTGGGGTCTTTTGGTCATGACTCTGTTTAACATCTTTTTAGCTCGTTCGCAAGAAGAAAATGTGTTACGAGTTGTCTTTGAGCATCTTGCAATTGCTATCATTGTCATTCTAATAACATACATCGTGGGATCGTTTCTCTCCACAGTTGTCTAAAGAATTCAATCCTTTCATTATCTATGAGATTCAAATCACTCTATAAAGAGATGATCCGCATAAGGATCAACCTCCGCATAAGAAAACGTTCGGAGGAGTTCAATTTCACACATGGAGAGGATGTACCAATCTATTTGTACTCAATAAGCGAATAATGAAATTGAAAAAGCCATAAAAACGGAATTTCCCAGAAGAAGAGATGGGAATCTCTTCATTCTGTTTTGTACTTTAAAACACCAGATGTGCCGCTATCTGGTGGCGGCGGCATACCACTCGAATGGGGGGAGTGATCTGTTCTTCCGCTGTTCCTTCTTGGAATCTTTTCTTCGGAGAACCATGTTTTCACCTCTTTAGACCAGTACCTCTCTCTCCAGCTAATATAGGGTTATGGGAAGATGCACACTTTTGAGATGCGCACATTTGTCCCTTAGAAAGCGTCAATCTAAAGTGTATTATTAAAATTCTGAAAAAAATCGCAAACCGGTATTAAGGAGAATGTATTTTGCAGAGATTTATTATGAAACATGAATTACGACGAACTCTAACTCTGTTCGGTCTTCTATCGGCATTGATTTTGCCTGTATTTTTAATGCCTGTTGAAGTCAAAGCAGTAACACCAATCATTACTGGAATCCCGACATCATCAATTGATCGAACTTGGGAGGATGTTTCCATTCTCTATCCTAATCTATACCTAAACTCATCAATGGTGCAGCAAGAGGTGGAGAATATCCATTCGAATGTACCAGAGCTTGTGGATGTTGATGTCATAGGTCAAAGCTATGAGGGTCGCGATATTCTAAGTGTAAGAATAACCAATGAAGAAGCCCCCCAACAAAAAGCTAAAACACTGGTTGTGGCTCATCATCATGGTAGAGAAAAGGTCACGGTCAATACTGCAATCTATTTCATGCAATGGCTGGTGAATAGCTATGGCGTGGATTCACAGATTACCGAGTATATTGATACGCAAGAAATCTATGTTATTCCAACTATGAATCCGGATGCACTGAATTTCATCTACAATTATAGTGACCATTGGCTAAGGAAGAATCTCCGTCCATACGATGATGACGGTGATGGGTTGGTTGATGAGGATCCTTATGACGATGCAAACGACGATGGCTATGTAACACAGTGGGAGGTCTATGAGAAAGGTCCCGGCGGTCACCTCAATTATCTCTACTCGTATTATGAGGGTGATGATGATGACGGAGACGGTCTTTACAATGAAGACTGGGTTGGTCTTGTTGATTTGAATCGGAATTATGCTTCCAATTGGGGTATTGAGCCAACTGCATCACTGGATTCAATGAGTCAGGTCTATGCTGGAGAGTTACCCTTTTCAGAACCTGAAACTCAGGCATTTCGCGATTTTGCACTCAATCATAAATTTGGAATGGCATATTCGCTGCACACAGGCATAAATGCAACATACTTTGTTACAAACAACTATGGGGATTGGGCTCAGGGTGCCCTCTATTCACAGATGTGGAATGATTACAAAGACATCCTTCCACCGAATTTCAACTACTACCTTGATTTTTCGGCAAACAACAATCATGCCAGAGCTCCATCTATCAACTCGGGAGGTTGGGAGGAGTGGATGTATCACGTACTCGATTGCCTTGCTCCAATCACCTTCGAGATTTACAATAATGCCTCTTCAGAGTCTGAAGAACTCTACTACATTCATGAGGAGAATTCAACGCATTTAATTATGGAGTGGAATGGCATTTACGAATACTTTAGTCCAGATGAGCCATACATCGAGTCACTCTGGCTGGATTTGATACCATCATTTGAGTATCTACTTGAACAGACTCCCAGAATCTCAGTTAGCATTTATAATGCATACTTGCTAGATACGACAATTACTATGGTCTTAGCTGTAAATTGCTTGAGTCCTCGAATAGAAACAATCGATACATTGGAAGCTCGACTATTGGATGGCACACTGATGGATTTCATGCCGCCTGTCGATGCTGACTCCACTGTCAGTACAGAAATGTACTTTGAATTTGAGTCAATCGAAGTACATGACAATATCACATTTCGAATTGGAAATGAATTTACTGGCTATTCGAGATTCATTATCTCATTTGTGGATTCAGGACCGCTTGATCCACTGATAATTGGCGGGGTCACGATAGCCATTGTTGCAGTAGTAGTGGCCATTGTTTATTTCATCCGCAAAAGGTGAGTACAGGTCTCTTGCAGCGGAATAAATCCCGCTGCATCACTTCTTTTTGGTCTTCTACTGCACGTCGGCATGAAGACTGAAATCTTGCGCACTTCAGCTTTCTTATACTACTTCTATGAGCGTCACACTGAGCGTTCACATAATGCAACCCCCACAGGTGACTCTGCATTATATACTGCTTCTCTCTGGAAGTTGACGCATCAAGACCTGGATATGATAGACGTGAGCAGAACTGCAAGCTTTCTTGGATTCAAAGACAAAGATGACAAGGCAATTCACCTTGGAAAGATTCTGATGATTCTATTACCTACCGCCAACATTATCTTCACACTCAGTTCGACCTTCTATACTATTTTCATAGCCGAGGCGCTTGGTGGCGGAGACTTCATCCAAGGCTTGGGTCTTCTAGGCCTATTAGCTTCAATTGAGATGATTGTTCAGACGCTTCTTGATTATCCCTCTGGCGCATTAGGTGATTGGATTGGACAACGTTGGGTCATTGGGATTGGTAACATGCTCTATGGTGTTACCTTCTTCATGGTTTCATTTGTCACCTCAACCACACCTCTATGGTATCTTGTTGCATTATTCGCAATACAAGGCATTGCTCAGTCCCAAATTAGTGGAGCTTGGGGGGCATGGTTTGACAATAATTACCGAGTAGCGAAACCTGACGATAAGGAAAGAAAGCAATATGGTGTCTTTTGGGGCAGAATGGGAATGATCTCCCAGATTGCTGCGACTGCTGTCTTAATTCCAGGCAGCATACTTGCGGTTGTATTTCAGCGACCTGCGGTCTTCCAGATACAGGCGATTGGTGCAGTCTTCTTTGCCCTTCTAGTTCTTCGATATATTCGAGATTTTCCTGAAGTTGAAGCGATGCGCGATGAGCGTCCCTCTCTTAGTGAATATACTGCGCTATTGAAGGAGGGCGTTAGCTATCTATGGAAGACCCCATTTGTCAAGTATCTCGTTATTGGCACTATGATAACAACAAGTGCAATCTCCGTCTGGGGCCAGCTCATCCTCTTCCCACTCTATTACAGCTATCTAATCACCGATGTGGCCGTCGCGTCATATCGAACCCTTGCATTCTTACCAGGTGTAGCAGCAAACGAGAGATCAGGAGTCTGGTCTCAGCGATTTGAACCAAAGAAATGGATTCCACGATTTAGGCTTCTTCAGGCATGTGGGTTTGTGTTTTACATACTCTTGGCCATCGTAATGTTTGTGTTTCCACCAGTTGTTGGGGCCACAGAAACCATCACAGTTCTCTTGCCCTTCACCTCATTTGTATTGATAGAGCTTCCAATTGCACACATTATCCCGACGGTTACTCTCTTCTCTCTCTTCACAGTGACCATGTTCTTCAGTGGTTTTGCAGACATTCTCACACAGCGCGAACTACTGGATGCGATTCCTGATCGAAACAGAAACTCACTCTATTCTCTGCAACCAACGATTCTCATGTTGTTGTCTATTCCTCAGATTGCGATATTTGGGTGGTTTATCCCCATCTTTGGTTTCTCAATCACACTTCTCCTCTGTGCGGGAGTTTCCTTGACAGGTGTGCTTGTAACGAAGTACGCCTTGTCCCTTGAGAAGCCAATAGCTCAAGAGGCAAGTGCCAACGGCAAAGTGACCATCCAACTGGTCGACGAACATGATGAGATGGAGGAAATCGTCATCGAGAGTCTTGAATAAAGAGGCTGCACGAATCGTAGATGAACAAATAGAAAAGAATTGGTGGCATCGTTCAGTTCATGCTGAACAAGTTCCTATCCAAGGCAATCGAACGGCATCTGGATGAAACGTATCCACTCCTTATGCAGTTGGATGATAGACTCCTATATAGTGAGCCAGTACCCGGTGGCCGAGTCTTGGGCGAAGTGGTTTTCCATATGCTACGATCCATTGAATTCTATCTGAGAGGAATAATAGAGGGTAAATGGGAACCGGCTCCATACGCTTTCGATGAGTTCGTGTCAGCTGAATCCTTTCACAAATTAGTGCAGAATCTATTCGGTAAGGCCAGAACATACCTCTCACTCCTGTATTCAAGTGACCTATCTCGAGCGATTGACTCATTCAACAGGCCTGCAACTGTTGGCGAAATCCTCTTGGAAATGCTTGAGCATAGTATTCATCACCGCGGACAACTTACAGTCTACCTCCGTTACCTTGGAGTAGAACCTGAAAAGATTGAGTATATCATTTGATGATTCAGTCCATTGAATATCATCTTTATTCAACAAGAATTCTTGAAATTCAAAGTTGGAGCCCCGGGGGGGATTCGAACCCCCGACGTTCTGCTTACGAAGCAGACGCTATAACCACTAAGCCACCGAGGCATGTGATGCGCAACCCTTTGACTTCGCTATAAAACTTTATCATAAAGCGAAGGTGTCAGACAGTTGAGGTCTAAAGATGAACTTCTCAATGCCAAGCGAACGAGAGTTTCTAGAAAACATAAAGCATCTAGTCCATGGTGTTAAAGAAGCAGTACTGGGGTTTGATGAAGATGCCTCTGATATTCCATTGAGCATTGACCAGAGCATTGTTATCAATATTGACACTTTTGTGCGTGAAACCGACTGGCTCCCCAATATGACTGCAGCTCAAGTTGGGAGAAAAACAGCTGTCATGACAATCAGCGATGTAGTAGCAAAAGGTGCAGAGCCAAGAGTTTCAATGCTATCCCTTTGTGTGCCAAAGACCTATCCAGATAAGGAAGCGGAGGAATTGATTCGGGGTTTCTCTCAGTATTGCATGAAGACCGGCATCTCATTCCTTGGTGGTGATTTTGGTACTGCGAAAGATGTAATCCTTACTGGAGTTGCTCTCGGTTTTGCTCCCCCATCGGGGATTATACCAAGGCGTGGCACCAAAGAAGGTGACATAATTGCAGTTACTGGGGATTTTGGGCTCACAACCGTGGCATTTGAGCACCTTCTTGGCGGAAAAGACCTCTCCCCCGAGTTAAGGAGTGATGCACTGGCCGCAGCATATAATCCACACATTCACCATCATTTTGTTCCTGCGCTCGCAAAGAAGAAGGCCGTCAACGCTTCCATGGACAGTAGTGACGGTCTTGGATACACCTTGCACACAATGGCAAAGCAAAGTGGACTGGCATTTGTCATCGATAGTCTACCTGTTCCTGTAGAAGTCACAAGGTTCGCAAGAGAGAATTTACTTGATGAACTCTCAGTTGTGATGTTGGGGGGCGAGGAATTTACACTTGTCCTGTCTATTCCCCCGGAGAAATGGGAAATAGCAATAGATATTGCTACGCAGCAAAAAGTTTCGCTTCAGTCGATTGGATATGCACAGAAAGGAAAGGGCGTCAAGTATGAATCTGAGGAGGGCTACCTTGATGTTCCGTCATCAGGCTATGATAATGTGAGAGGATGGGATTAGTCTGGTTCGGATTGCAATTCTGGATGGATATGTAGATGAACCAACTGTATTAGGCGTTCCTCCTTACCTTAGTATGTACCCCCGATATGTGGCAGGAGCGATTTGGAAGCATGACCCTCAAGCCGAGGTAGTATACAGTACAATCGATCAAGTCAGACAGAGCTTTGACAATGCCATCAATCTATGGAGTACCTGCGATTTTGTCATCCTAATTGCAGGGATGATTGTTCCTGGAAAATACATTGGTGGAACCCCAATTTCAGTCAGAGAAACTAAGACACTCTTCTCCGACGCTCGATTGGAATCCACGACATCAATTCTTGTTGGTCCATGGGCCAACTTTGGCTGTGGTCTTGAAGGGGGCAAGCTGGCAATGAGTTCTAGCTTATTATCGCCTCCACTAGACTTCATTATTGCTGGCGACCCTGAGATGGTAGTATCCAGTATTGCTACTGCGAATTGGTCTGTGGAGCAGGCAATACATCAGATCACTTCTGCATCTCCGGAGCAGATTCAGGAATTTGCTGTCCGTGGTGCTGGGATTGTCCATCAACATCCCGGAAAACAAAGAGGCTATCTTATAGCTGAAATAGAGACCTATAGGGGATGTCCCCGCTTCATAACCGGAGGATGCTCTTTCTGTGTCGAACCACTCTACGGAAACCCGCAGCAGAGACCTGCAACAGATATAGTGAGAGAGATTGAAGTACTCTACTCAACAGGTGTGCGTGCATTTCGAGTTGGAAAACAAGCAGATCTGTTTACGTATGGATCTAAGGAGATGGGCGATGAGGAATTTCCAACTCCTGACCCAGAGGTCATTGAGATGTTGTTCTCAAAGATTCGAACTGTCGCACCTGCATTGAATGTTCTGCATATCGATAATGTAAACCCTGGAACAATAGCTAGACACCCGGAAGAAAGCAGAGCAGTTGCTAAAGCGATTATGAAACATCATACAAGCGGAGATGTTGCGGCCTTCGGAGTGGAATCATTGGACCCTGAGGTCATTAAGCGGAATAATTTGAAGACTTCTCCGGAGGAATCTCTCGAAGCCATTCGTGTCCTAAATGAGGTTGGAGGGGCAAGAGAACCGTGGGGTTTGCCACATCTACTTCCAGGAATTAATCTGCTCTATGGCCTGCCAGGAGAAACAAAGCGGACACTCGAACATAATATGGAGTTCCTACGACTTCTTGTAAATGAGGGGTTAGTTGTTAGGAGGATTAACATTCGGCAAGTAATTGGTTTTGATAACACTCGGCTTAATGGGACCCATAGAAGTGCCCTCAAACGAAACCTGTTCTTCAAACATAAGGAACAGGTACGTGAAGAAATCGATACAGAGATGATCAAACGGGTCGCTCCGCCTGGAACCATTCTCAGAGGTGTTTTCATTGAGCACAGAGAAGGCAATAGCTACCTTCTTCGCCAGCTAGGAACATATCCCCTCCTTTGCCACATGCCTATAGGTCAAGATGTGCACGACCAATCAGATGTGGTCGTTATAGACCACGGACCGCGATCACTCAAAGTACTACCACACCCTTTCATGCCCAATAGGGCATCAATTGCGCAATGGAAATCAATACCAGGAATTGGAGCAAAACGTGCCGTCCGAATCAAGGGAAAGGAATCCTACTCAGATATGGACGAACTTGAAGCTCAGCTTGATACCGAGCTGCCTGCATGGCTGAAACACTCCATTGATTTCTCTTAGAATCTTCTAAGTATCAATAATCATTGCAGCAAGAACCCGGTCAAAAGGCATGGCGGGCCCGGTGAGATTTGAACTCACGATCTCTAACTTAGAAGGCTAGCGCCCTATTTGTACCCCAAAGAAGACTCCCTTGGGTCCATACTAGGCAACGGGCCCCAATCTCTTCGACAGAAGTTCAGTCATAAACCTTTCCGAGCGTCCTTTGTCATGCCTGTTCGACATCAGGTTTTCTGAGAATAATCAAACCACCTCTGGCTTCTTTTGACTTTTTTACTGCGACTTTCTTCTTCTCTGACAATTCGAGTATCATCTCTGACTGTGTGTAGAACAAGGAACCTCTTTCCATTGATTTATACCAATTGCAATCACACGGTTCTCTAGAGTTCCAATGACCTTTCTTAAAGATGCTCGTCACTCATGAAGAAGCATGTCAAAGGCAAGGCTGAAGTCGACCACTGCAAGAACATTGTTTTCCTTTTGCAATATTCATCTTCGTCTAAGGAAGACGATTGCTAGCACTATGATAGCTACAGCAGCACTGCCTCCTATGACAATCAGCTCCCAGGGCAACTCTGTTGATGGTGGTACAACCTCTTCAACAACGACGTTGTCAATCGCAGCACCAGCAACATTGTAGCAGTAGAACTCGAGATAAGTGGAGGTTGTGACACCATTGTAGGTAAAGTCAGCTTCGAGAGTTCCATTAAAATAGACCAAGAATCGGCCATCGCTATTCCTGCTTACAACAATGTGATGCCATCCTTGTAATGGATCCCTAGTGATACTTTTTTGAATATCAGAACCTGATCCTTTCATTGTCCAAGCAATAAAAGTCGCAGAATGAGAAGTTGATCGCTTCCAAGCTCCAACAGCTATGAAATCGGAGGGGTACGTCGGGATTTGTCTGGATCCATTGGACATGATATAGACATACATGGCCCAGTCTTCATATTCATTGTTTGGTACAAACATATCGAAACTCCAATTCCCTACATTGACTATACTATTGTGTCTGGCAAAGTTCATATCATCATCAAGTACCTTCAGAGTGAAATCTGCAGCTGAGAAGTTACCTGGGTCTTTAACCGATGTCACTAAGTTTTCATATTTAAATAGGGTCCAGCCATCCAAAACACCATCATCGAAGTTGTCCTCCCAGATGACCGTCGCTTCTGAAGTTGTTGTGCACACTGAGATGCAAAGAGCAAACATTGTGAATCCTGCAATCAGGTGCATCCGTCTTGTTTTCATCTATTATATCTCCCATTCACGTGGCCACATTAAAACAAGCCATAGCTTTCTAATAAGATTTCCATTTAATAGAATAAGCTCAAATTTTCATAAAATTATGATGAATCAAATGACTGATAAAGTGTGATACGACCACCACATAACAAAGAGGAGGCCGAGGACTCTAGTCCCCGGGAGCGGAGATGTGTGTGAAACCATCGTTTCCACTCACTAGTAGGTTTCGTGTTTCCGATTTAAGGTGCTATGAGTCATGCCAACACAAATGATGGTGGATATAGCACAAAATACTGGACTACTATAGATAGGATTATTCCGCTCGCCACAAGACCTTTTCCTCGACCAGAGTTTACATCCGTAAACCACAGTATTGCTCCCACAAGAACGATGATTATTCCCGATACTGTTCCTATGAAGATCAGAAAGTCCCAAATCTCAGCAAAATAGATGGTAATCATAGCTATAAAGTCTGTTAGTGGGCTGAGTGACCTAATTGGCAATACACTTCACCATGCATTCATTCTGAGAGAGCAATTTAAACTCGTGAAAGGAAGACTGCTCCAGAAAAAAGCTTTATATATTTGCAAAGTACTTTGCTATACAGAGTACTTTACATAAAAGGTGCGATTAATGAATGAAGAAATCGATTTGGTGAGACTAGAACAAGCAACGTTTAGGACAGCTAACCAGGACGGCCTCACAGAATTATGGATGGGCCTAATGATACTGGCAATAGCTCTCGTGCTAGTCCAAGCTGCTTTTGCGGCTACTGTAGCCTTTCTAATCCTTTATCAGGCTGTACTTAATGAGAAAATTAAGGAAAAATACACCTATCCACGGATTGGAAAAGTCAAGCTTCGAAACGAGAAAGAAATGCCATCTGGCTATGGATGGCTCATTGTTGTAGCATTAATGATTCCAGCGCTAGCAGCTGTCGTTTTTTCACAGAGAATTGAAAATGATCTACTACTCTTGATAGCAAACTTGGCTCCGGTTTTGGTAGGGATTGGCCTAGTTCCACCGGCGGCTTATTTGGTTGAGAGATCAGGTCTGAGGAGCTACTATGGAATTGGGGCAATTGCCGTCATTCTTAGTGGAATACTAGTTCTGGTCGAGTTCTCTACTCCAGCGTACAGAATGGTGTCTTACTTGGCTCTGGTTGGTGCCCTGTTTGTTCTGACCGGCATACTAAGTCTATTTCGATTTGTGAGGAAATATCCTATTCTTGAGGTGGAGGAAATGAGCGATGAACCGGGAGCATGAAAGGAATGAGGGCTCAGAGTTAGACAGGATTATCCATGAACCATCGCGGCTCAAGATAATTGCCCAGCTCTATGTGGTGGAATCTGCGGATTACACCTTCCTCATGAAGCAACTTGACTTTACCTGGGGAAATCTATCTTCACACATAGCCAAGTTGGAGAATGCTGGCTATATAGAAGTGACAAAGGAATTTGTGAACAAGAAACCTCTATCAACAGTGAAATTGACCAAAGAGGGGAGAAGAGCCTTCGAGCAATATCGCGAAAACATCAAGCAAATGCTGGATGTATAAATCCCCCGAGGGGTAGGTATACTACTTGCCCCTCAAACCCTCACAGAATGCAAGAACGTTTTTTCCGAGGTCTTCGAAATTATATCCTCCCTCGAGGATGCCAAAACACTTTCCTCCGCATCGTTCTTCAGCAAATTCATGTATCATACGTCCAATATCACCAAACGCCTTTGTTGAAAGATTCGCTCCCCAATCATCGGCATACTGGTCAAAACCTGCTGAGGCGGCTATGACATCATATTCAGGGGCTTTTTTGAGTGCAGCCTTTACATCGTTCAGGAATGATTCATCTCCCCGACCGCTTGGGTTGTGAATTGAGAAGTATTTCTTATTGCCTAGAATATTGATTGTTCCATCTCCTACATGAAGGTCGAAATCTAATACAAACGCTGAATCAATAAGCCCTCGTGCTTTTAGCGACAGGATTGCGATTGCCATGTTGGAGTAATAGCAGAACCCCCAATAGCTATTTCGAGATGAGTGGTGGCCCGGAGGCCTGATCAAACCAAATGCAGGCTCTCCAGAGAGCGAGAGTTCGGCAGTAAGAATGGCTCCCCCTGCTGCAAGACGGGCCATTTGTTCAAGCAAACCTTCTCTCCTCGAATCGCTATCTGCTTTAACTCTCAGAATATGCCGCTCCGAGTGAGCTCGAATAATATCCTCATCATTCGCAGGTTTAGGCTCAACAAATACATAATCACGCCGCTTTGACAGAATCTCTAATGCAGAATCCAACCTACCTTTGGCCCCTGCAGGGGTTCTGTCATAGCTCTCCAACATCAGAGGATGATAAACGATTTTCACAAATCATACAATGGCCTTTCCAACTTTTGTTTCTGTTGGCTCTTCGATTGCACCAATTATGATTAGATTTTAAAGACACAGCGTTCTGCAAATTGAGGACTTGATATGAAACTATCAAGAAACGGATTCATTCGGGCCCGGAATTTTATCATGAATAATGCTCGGCCCTTGGACCAGAGTTTATTCAGATACCACTTCGAGAATGGATCAAAGGAAGATGTAATGGAGGAACTCTCAAAGTTCCAGAATCCTGATGGAGGATTTGGGCATGGGATTGAACCCGACCTTAGACTCAGTGCATCATCTCCTTTTGCCACGTCTGTTGGCCTTCAATACTACATTGAGGCCAATGGAGATGCTGAAAGTGACATGGTGAAGATGGCAATCGAATATCTTGTGTCGACTTATGACGCTGAAAATGACTTCTGGCCCTTTACGTTTCTTGATGTGAATGATGAGGCGCACGCACCTTGGTGGCACCTAGAGAAGATAGAGCCTCCAAAAGATGATAGATGGGCAAATCCAAGTGCAGAGATTGCGGGATATCTCGCAAGATACAGTCATTATGTGCCGAAGGAAATTCTGGCAAATGTGAATCGTCGGGTAAACGCCATTTTGAATCAGAGTGAAGACATTGTTGGATCACTGTATGGCTTCTTGTGTTGGCACCGAGTACGGAACTTCTTTCCAGAACCTATCAGGTCGGAGCTTGTAAGGAAACTAGGAAGAACAATCGATCGAATTGTTCCTACTCTGGCTGAGAACATGGGAGAGATTCGAATATTCTGGCTTGTAAGCGATACCAATAGCCTACTTCTCTCTCACCCCGAATTTGTTTATCGAATGCTGGAAAAAGAAATCGGGCTGCAAGCCGAAGATGGTGGTTGGTGGCCTACATGGAAATGGATGCAGTATGAAGAGGTATGGCCAATTGCAGAGAAGGAGTGGGCTGGAAGAATGACGTATGCTTGTCTAAGAACATTGAGAGCGCTCAATCTCAATAATAGACTGATTGAACAATTCGAATAAAATAGAACTAGTGGGCAGTCAGGTTTGCTACCTGTCTGCCCGCATATGCTAGAAAGAAATGCATAAGGACAAAGAGTCCGGGGCTGGTCTAACCGAAAAGGCTGCCAAGTCCTGCGACTTCTTCTTCCTCTTTCTCTTCTTCCTTCTTCTTCTTTTCCTCTTTTGCAGGAGCTGCCTCTGCCTTGCCACCAGCTGCTGCTGCTGCTGCTGGAGCTGCGACGGGCATTGCGGCGGCACTCTTTAGTGCCTCATCAATGTCAACGCCTTCGAGGGCTGCTAGCAAAGCCTTTACTCTACCCTTGTCTGGAGTCACACCGGCTGCGGTGAGAACTTCTTCCATCTTCTTGGCTGTAAGGCTCTGGCCTGCTTTGTGGAGCAGAAGTGCTGTATATACGTACTCCATCTTTGTTACCTCTGTATATTATTATCCAAACAGGCCGCCTAGGCCTGCTACTGCCTCTTCTTCTTCCTCTTCCTCAGGTTCATCTTTGGTTGGAGATGAATCACTAACTGGAGCTGTTGCAGATGCTGCGGCAGCTGCCTGAACCTGTCCGAGGACATCAGAAGGTATTGCATTCGGGTCCTTCTCAGATACGACTGATGCTAATGCGAAAGCCTCAGTGGTCGCCTTGGTGAGAAACTCATTGAGTAGGTCTGGAGTGAAGAACCCAATGTATAGAGCTAAGTTCTTTGACTCCATGTGCGCCTTGGCGATGATTAGAGGAATTGTTTCGTCAGTCGGATAACCTGAGTTCACCGATAGGTTGATTGCATACTGATGACCGAGAATCACCTGGTCGAGCAAGCTTTCCAAATCGATCTCAAAGCTCTCTGTTGCCATCACAGTCCCATCAGAATAGGCTGCGACTAGTTTGAGCTGAAGTTCCATTGGCTCGATTCCCAGTCTTGTGAGCATCTGAGCCATTGCATTTGAGATGACTTCACCCTGTTTGACTGCAACAGTATCTGCGATGACATGAATTACACCACCCTTTACTCGTGAAGGGATTTTCAGAGCTGCCAGTTCGCTGATGAATGGTCCTGGTGCAACACCAGTGTTCATCTCAGGAATGATGATGTCTTTTGGTGCAATCTGTCCTCCTTTGGCAGGTGCTGCTGTCTTATTCTCTCTGAGGAACTTGCTGAGAACGAACGGATCTTGTTCACTGAATATGAAGGCAATTGGACCTCTAACATAGTGCTTGAGTTCCTCAATTCCTTTCAGTCCGGCGTTTTCTATTGCCCTTATCATCAATGTATTGCGTGCCATGACCATTCTTGCTGAGCCTCTGAGTGCATTTCTTATGCCTTGAAGCTGTCTGGCTCCGACACCCTCCACATTGATCAGTCCAACCATCTTGCTTTCTTTGAAAGTCTTGATCAGATTATCTACAGCATCAATCTTCCATTGAGGGATATGACGCTCATAAACACTCATCCATTTTCACCTCTAGAACGACATTTCCACCGGCGGGCCCATCGTGGTCTTTACCACAATGTTTCTGATTCTTCCGATCAAATCCTTGCTTCTCACAAAGTCTAGGACCGCAACGATGTTGTCTGCTATCTCCTTATCATCCATCTTCATATGACCCACTTTTACATGGAATGTCGGGGTGTTTCGCATTCTGATTCTCACTGTTCTTTGGTATTGACCGACTATTGCAGTCAAATCAGCCTGAGGCGGAAATGGTCTCGGCATTTTTCCTCGGGGACCTAATGCCTGTCCGAGGTATCTACCAACTAGAGGCATTGCATCTGTTGCCGAGATGAAGAAATCATACGTTTTTGCTAGGTTCTTCCTCTCTTTCTTCTCTTCGCCGAGTTTAGGAATCTCTTCCTTGGAAACAACATGTTCAACGCCTGCATTTCGGGCGTTATCTGCAAACTCGCCATCTCCAAATGCGCAAACCTTTGCAGGCGGGAATAGAACATTTGGCAGGACCAATTCTTGGCTAAGTCTGTTTTCGGGCTTGGACACATCCAGTTCTTTCTTTCTGAAATTGACTGCTAAATCAAAGCTCTGCTCGAACTTTACGCCCTTCTCAACGCCTTTCGTGCGTGCCTCTCCCACTGCAGCTTGAATTGAATCTGTGTTATATGACACTGTCTAAGCCTCCCTCAGTGGTTCATTCAACTGCTCATCCCAGGTTCCTGCAAGGACTTCTTTCTGAAACTCTTTAGCAGATTTCCCTTCAATTGTCACACCCATTGAAACACAGGTGCCTGATATGATCATTACAGCAGTCTTCATGGTCAATGCCGACAGGTCGTTTGCCTTCGCCTTTGCAACAGCCTTCAAATGGTCTATTGTCAGGTTACCAATGGTCTTAGTATTGGGTTCACCAGATCCCTTAGCTGCACCAATCTCCTTGAGAATGAGAGCGCTAGTGGGAGGAATCCCAACCACAATCTCGAACTGCTTGGTTTCCTGGTCTACAATGATATCCACTGGAACCTTTAGGCCTACAAAGGCCTGGGTTTCCTCGTTTATTTTATTCACAACTGCCATTATGGCCACACCAGTTGGACCAAGAGCTGGACCTATAGGGGGGCCTCCGGATGCCTTGCCGCCTTCAACCATGGCACTAATCGTGATCTTCTTTTCGCTCAATTATTTCACGACTCCTGATGCAGTAACCTCTTGATGTTCACAGACATCGCGATATGGTCGACCTCCAGGACAAAACTAGTAGGATATCCTGTGCAGTCTACTGCATTACTTGTCACTTTTCTTCACCCCAGACATAGTCGTCTATGCTCTATGTCGGTTTAAGGAGCAGGCCAATCGACGAGAGATTATGTTTTAAGAGTTGCGGACTGACTATATCATTATTTCATTGGATTCGAATATGAAAACCTCAGAATGCAAGGAGGAGGAGAAAAGACTGTCAGATTTTCCTATTAACTGGAGTGATTTACAAACACCCGAAGAGATGGATATCAATCGTTATTTTGAGTATGACTCGTTTGCTATGGAGATGTTCAAGAGATGGCTGCCAGTTCTAAAGGAGTCTTCCGAAATTCTTGAAGTTGGTTCCGGAAGTGGTTTCTTCACCGGAAAACTCCATCAGTTATACCCCAAAGCTGCCATTACATGTCTGGAACCAGATCCCAAGCTTCGAAAAACCTTGCAAGCAAAATTCAAAGATTTCAGAATAATCGAATCAACCTTAGAAGACTTGGAATCCGAGAACATCTTCGATATGTCAATCTCTCATATTGTAATTCATAATCTGAGAGATGCGCTCGCTGGAATTCGGAAGATGAAACAGGCAGTAAAGAAGAATGGATTTGTCGCATGTATTGAGCCAACACAAGGCTGGAGACATATTCTGCCAGACGACGACGTTAGAAACGCACTTGATATTCTATGGAAGTTTAATGAAATAATATGCAGAAAAAGGTCGGAGGGTATGGGATCTGAGGAACGTCTGAATCCCTTTACGTATTCATATCCAGAATTCTTTGAGGAGCTAGGACTCAGAAACATTACCTGTTATGGCTGGTGCTCGATTTTCACATTATCCGATAATCGCTTTGACTTTAATGAAAGAAAGAGATGGATTCGGAGAAGAAAGGATCTCTATCTATCGCGAAAGGATGAGATAACAAGAATCCTCGAAGAATCTGGCATTGAATCCGAAACTATAGAGGGTGCCTACAGTACTATCTTCGATTATTTTGGCACACTTGAAGATGCAGATGAAGAAAGTCTATCTCATATTCATGAACAAGAGATAGTCAATCGAGTTATAACAATCGGTCAGAAATCCTGAATTTATTCATGAGACCAGAACGAGTCCTCATCCTCAAAGTCCTCATCAAACTTACCTGCATCGATAGGTTCTTCTTCCTCAGCAGCCTCTTCAGCAACTTCCTCTTTCTTCGCTTTTTCAATAATCTTTACGAAGTCTGCGTGTGTGCGGAGAGGGATTGTGTGCGGACTGTCCAGCAGTTCAACAATGAGTTCCTCTTTTGCTGAATCAACTCGCGTGATTCTTGCACGTTCTCCTTTGAACGGTCCTGAGGTAAGTTCTACAACATCTCCAGTATTGAGACCCTCAGCTGCTGGCGGTGGTACCAAGAACTTGTCAATCTCATCGAAGGATACTTTCCCGCCTACTCTTCCACGAACATGCGGGACTCCGGAGATGGCAATCTCCACATCTCGGAATTCTAGGGTTTCGAGGAAAACATATCCTCGCAGGGTTTCTGGAACTAGGATTGCCTTGACACGGCCTAAGAGTTGATTTCTTGAAACAAGTTTCGGATCACCGGTCTTCTTTGCCTTCGAGCATTTCTTCATGTGGCTCTTTGTGTCCTTATCAGTGGCAAACTCCTCACTACACCACGGACATGCCCATACATCTGTTTCACCGACTACTGCTGTGGTAATTAGGTCAGTCACGCCACGTTCCTGCCCTATAGTAGTCCTAACTGCATAGATACTGGTCTTTTCCTGCAAACCTAGGCCTCCCTAATTACTGTATTCTGAAATTCTAGCCTTCTCCAAGACCCCATCCAGAAGTGATGAGAGTCATGAGAATTTGGATGATGAAGCTCAACATCCCGACTAGAAACATGGCCGCCAGGCTAACCTTTGTACTCATCCACAGCTCGCCTCTGGCTGGTTTTGTTGCCAACTTGAGAATCCGTCTGCTTTCTCTGATGAAATCGCCTAGACCCATTGCTGTTTCACAATCCTGCTTTGAACTGATAGGAACAGTTCTTGGAGTGATTTGCACTCGGGATGGTCCGCTTTTAACCCTTGCTGAGTAGCTAATATTGTACTAGCTCAACCTGCTAATACCAAGGTCTGTTTTCAGGTCATCTACAAGGGGAGAAACTGGTTCGGATTCTGAATCGAATACATATGGCGAGTTCACTCCCGATGCTATGATAGTTACCCTAATTTTATCTTCGAGTTCAGGGATTATGAGAGCACCGTAGATTACCTCTGCATCTGGATTGGCTTGTTCAGTTACAAGCTCAACAACGCGTTTTGCCTCCATAAGCTGGAGATCACTGCTACCGCTTACATTCACAAGGATATTTCTAGCATTCTCAATCGAAACATCAATGAGAGGATTCCGCAGAGCATTATAGACAGCTTCCTCTGCTCTCTCTTCGCCTTGTCCTTCACCTAGGGCAATTATGGAGACGCCCCCGTTTCTCATAGTAGTCCTAACATCTGCAAAATCAAGGTTGACAAGTCCGGGCTTGGAAATTAATTCAGCAATGCCCTTGACAGCACGTACAAGCACTTCATCAGCAACCATGAATGCCTCTGGCATTGATAGATCTGGAGCAATCTCAAGGAGCTTTTCATTCGGAATTGCAATTAGCGTATCCACGTGCTCCATTAGTGCATTTAGACCTCGTCGAGCATTCTTCTTTCTTGTCGCCCCTTCAACTTCGAATGGCAGACACACAATTGCCACAGTTAAGGCGCCATTCTCTTTTGCAGCCTTTGCCACGTGAGGTGCTGCTCCAGTGCCTGTTCCTCCACCCATTCCAGCGGCAATGAATACTAGATCCGCATTTACTACATCCTTTATTGTGTCATATGTTTCAAGTGCAGCAGTTTCACCTAAATCAGGATTATTTCCTGCACCAAGCCCGCCACAGGTCTCTTTGCCCAGTAGAAGCTTGTGATGGGAATTACAAAAGTATAGATCTTGGGCATCAGTGTTGACAGCAAGGGTTTC
>JBHLQM010000014.1:19742-35635 GCA_048884785.1 Candidatus Thorarchaeota archaeon
TCTTTGCCCAGTAGAAGCTTGTGATGGGAATTACAAAAGTATAGATCTTGGGCATCAGTGTTGACAGCAAGGGTTTCTGCTCCCTCTACCCCCACTTCCATTAATCGTGTGACTGCATTATTCCCGGCACCCCCTACGCCTACTACAAGAATCCGTGCACTGACTGACTCAAGGAGAATAGCTAACTCTTCGTCAGTGATCTCACTCTTTCCGGTTCTCCTTTCCTTTCCTTTCACGGGATTCTGCTTGGACACTTTTGGGTTACCCAGAACCTCTTCAAGTAATGGATGAATTATTGGCACCTTCTACTATCTTAGCAGTCACATCAGTGTAATATACACACAAAAACTGCAATACTACGTGGGTAATACCTACTATCGAGTCACTTTTTGCCATGAAAGGTCTTCAATATGTCCTGAATGTTGATGGAATGGTCGGCCAAAACTTTGGAAACCGCCTGCAGGTCCGGTTGACCATTCTGCGCTCCTTCTTTGGTAATTGTTTGGGACGCAACTGCATTAGCAAAGTGTAGTGCCTGTTCAATATTCTCTGACCGAGTCCAAGCAGTGATAAAGCCAGCGGCAAATGAGTCGCCTGCTCCCAACGTATCGACCACTTTCACTTCAAAGATCGGGGAAGTGACATATTCGAATCCGTCAGTGGCGATTGAACCCTTGTTACCCAGCTTCACAACAAGTATGCCTGGAAATGTCTTCGCGAAGTTTCGAAGTTGCTTTTCTTCGCATTCAACACCAAAATACTGCTTGAGTTCTACTTCATTAAGAAACATGATGTCTATGAGTCGTAATATCTTTGAGAAATCAACATCGGCAGCAGCTCTACCGGGGTCGACTGAAACAACCATTCCAGCCACTGTTGCATGCTCTATGGCTCTCGTAATGAGGTTAGGAAAACCGCCTGCAATGTGGACAGTCCGTGCCCTTGCCAAGTATTCTTCATCTAGAATCTGCTTCTCAAGGAATTTGTTGGCTCCCAATTCTGCATAGACTACGCTTTCTCCATTGTTGCTTTGGACAAGGAAAAACAACCCTGTGGGTTGCTTGTCAAGAGCCAGTATTGCCTTTGTGTCAACTCCAATTTCCTGGAGACTCTTCAAGATTAGTTGTCCGTAGAGATCGGTTCCCACACAGCTGATTAGGCCTGTCTTTACTCCTAGCTTCGCAGATTGAGTGGCGAAGTTAGCTGCAGAGCCTCCAAAGGTGAAACTTGAGTGTTGGCTGAATACATGTTCGTTTGAAATGGGTAGTTTTTCAACATTCATGACAATGTCTATGTTTATTCTACCGATGGACACTATCTCCAACGACAATCTACTGTCACCTTATACTATTAGAGCAAGAATCCCCTTTTGTGCATGAAGACGATTTTCAGCTTGATCAAACACAACGCTGTAACGAGAATCATCCATAATATCTGAAGTGAGTTCTTCATCACGATGGGCTGGCAGGCAGTGCATTACAATAACGTCATCCTTTGCAGCTCCCACCAATGACCGATTTACTTGGAATGGCATCAGTGCATCTTCCTTAGCTTTCTCTCGTTCCTGACCCATGCTGAAGAAGGTATCTGTGTATATCACATCACTGTTCTTCACAGCGTCTTTGGGATCACTGACTACCTCAAGAGTAGTCTTGTACTTCTTGCTCAGAGCATCTGCCCTTTTCATAATCTCATCGGATGGTGTATACCCCTTGGGAGAACCAATTGTCACATCCATTCCCATGATAGTGCATCCCTGCATAATGGAGTTGCTCACGTTGTTGGAGTCACCGACATAGGTTATCTTCAGCCCCTCCAGACTACCCTTGTGTTCCTCAATTGTCATCATGTCAGCCATAATCTGACAAGGATGAAGAAAGTCTGATAGACCGTTAACTACTGGAACAGTTGCATACTTTGCAAGGTCAACAATATCTTTGTGACCGAAGACCCGTGCCATGATCACATCGCAATACCGACTCAATACCTGAGCAGTATCACCAATTGTTTCTCCTCTTCCGAGCTGCGTTCCGCCTGTTTCCAAGTATAATGCATGACCACCAAGTTGTGTCATGCCTACTTCAAAAGACACTCTAGTACGAGTGGAAGACTTCATGAAAATCATTGCCAGCGATTTTCCCTTCAAAAGCTCATGTGGCTCATTACGCTTTTGCTTTCTCTTCAAATCATGGGCGGTATCAAGAAATCTCCTCAGTTCGTACCTCTCAAAATGTGACAGGTCAATGAAACTTCTGCCTTTCAAACTCAAACTCAGTCACCTCTGGCTGAATGATGACCAAGAAGTTTTATTCTACGTAATAAGAATGCCGTTGTACTCAGTTTGCCAGTAATCTGCTTGCAAACCACTCAGGTTCAAACTTTCGAAGGTCATCGTAGGTCTGTCCAACTCCCACGTAAATAATAGGTCTTCCCGTAACAAATGCGATGGAGAGAGCAGCTCCGCCTGAGGGGTCAGCATCTACTTTAGTTAAAATCGCACCATCAATGTCAATGGCTTCATGAAACTCCTTTGCTTGGGATAATACATCGTTCCCAGCAAGCGCATCTCCCACAAAGATCTTCAAATCAGGGTCTGCGACGCGTGCAATTTTCTTCATCTCATTGATGAGATTCTTGTTGCTTTGCATTCGTCCAGCTGTATCAATTAATACCACATCAATATGCTTGGCTACAGCATGCGCAATGGCATCATAAGCCACTGCAGCTGCATCAGAACCATAGCCCTGCTTAATCACACGTATCCCGAGTCTTTCAGCATGCTTTTCCAGCTGTTCGATACTGCCTGCGCGGTAAGTATCACCAGCGGCAATGACCGCACTCAGTCCATTCTTTTTCAGTAGATTTGCGAACTTGGCAAGAGTAGTGGTCTTTCCAGTACCATTCACTCCTACGAACATTATGGTAGTTGGTTCTCCAGAAGCCTTCTTTTGTAAGACAAAATCTAGAATGTCTAATGGTTTCTTAGGAGTCAACACTTCAAGAACAGACTCGGATAATGCCTCTTTGAATAGGCTGCCAGTCTTCTCAAGTCTTCCTGTTCTTGTTCCTAAAAGCTTCTCTTTAGTGAGTTCACAAATATGTTCGGCAACCTCCACTGCGACATCATTCTGAATTAGTACCAATTGAAGTTGCCATACAGCATCTGTAAGATTCTTTTCAGTGAGTTCCTTTGTTGTAGCTGCAGTAACTGCTCCATCGAGGGCTCCGCGAAGCTTCTCGAACATGCAGCTATTCCTCCGGTTCGGACTGCTGAGCTAACTGAGCATTCTGAGCTGCCTGTGCTTGTGCAAGAATCTGTTGGGCCTGATTTGCAAGGAATGCAGCACGGCCAGCTGTGTTTTCGTATTCTTGCCGGATACCTGTCAGGTGCCCCTTAATTTCCTCTATCCTCTCTGATAGGATCTTCTTGGCTTCATCAAGGCTCTGTTCGACGCGAACGCCACTTCCAATGCCCCGAATAACTCGGTCGTTGCTAGTCACTTGTGCCTCAATGAATATTGCCCCTCCAACATTAATGAGCATCTTCTCTCCCGGTTCTTTTGTTTCAAGCTCCTCGATTACACCCAGTCCAGCCATATAGCTGCCTAAGGTGTCCTGAAACATGCCCATACTAGCCTCCAGCTCGGCAGCTCTCTCTTCCAACTCCCGTTGCTCATTAATTAGCTGCTGAAAGGGGTTCTCTGTCATTATAGTTCGCTCTCCAGACCTAGCATTCTCCTTAGTTCGAGGTTCGTAGCCTCTTCAGGCTTGATCTCCTTGACTTGGGTGAAACTGATATCCTTTCTTCGGACTCTGTGGCGACTACCTATTTCTGATAGCACCTTTTCGCGTACATGCGCCTCTTTCAGTCCCATAAGTTCCCTTGAGAACCTATATTTTCTCTTATTCTTCAGGTATGCACCAGTCGCTCTCCAGACCTTTGAACTCATTTCATTTCACCTGTTGTCAATTTATACGAAACCTAATATTTGCGAGATATGCGCTAGTTCTACACCAGTCGTGTCTGAACCTGCAATCATTCCATCAATATTTGCTAGAACACCCAGGCTGGTATAGGGACTACCTCTATTCACAGTACCAACCTCGACTTCTACTTTTAACAGCTGTGATATCATCGCAATCTCATCATCTGTTGCGAGGGGATGCACCACTGCACCTTTATTGGTTACAATGCTATTAGAACCGACTATTGGCAGTCTGGCAATAGTACCAGGAACAACTTCCACTGCTAGCACATCTGCAATCTTCTCCCTTGACGCCCTGTCAAACTCAGGGTGACAGATCGCTCCATGATCATTTACCAGTATGATATTGCCAAGCGCAGTCATCTTGTTTTCAATCCAGTCCACAGGGACTTCAGCACTCTGCTGCAGTATCCGAAGCTCCTCATCAGTAGTGGTATACGGAACCAGGATTCCATTCGCATTTGCAGCGCTGACCAGACCGATTGTATCCATTGTTGCTACTGTCGATTGGACAAGGGGGAGATTGAATGTCCTCTCAATGATGTCAAGGTCTTTTTCAGACATCCTAGGGCTAATAAACACGAAGCGATCGGTCACAACCCCGAACGCTCCCACATTGGTATCGCCCTCGAAATTAGTTCGGGCGATTGTCGTTGGCTATCCCTCCGCTAGATACACGCGCACAAGATTCTCATCGTTCTTGGTCGCCCGGATTCTAATCCTACGGGGTGGTTTCTGCATTCCACGCGACCAAATCTCATTATTTACTTCTGGTTGGATTAGAATCTCCTCAGGCTTCATGTGCCTCTCCACGAACTCACGTAGTATTCTAACTGCACGATTTGCTCGTCGAAGCCTGCTACCTGTCCAGTATGCCTTTCTTAGGGGAACAGTGTAGATTCTCTCATCAATAATCTCTTCTTCAGGAACCTCCTTCGCTGGAGCTTCCTCTGGCGCCGCTTCCTCAGCCGCTTTTTCAATGGTTTCGGCTTCTTCGATAGGCTCCTCTTCTAGGGTCTCTTCAATCTCTTCTAGTTCAGGTTCTTCCTTGGAGACCTTTGCCTTTGCTTTGGTTTTCTTCTTTGACATGTATCAACGCACCTACTATGGCTTCAATTTGGTCTGGCGCCAGTGTCGCTGCTTAGGATTTCTTCTAACCTTACCACCTGTACGCACTACTGCCCATGTTGGGACGCTTGAATTTGATTTCATTGCTTTTGCCATTCTTAGCTTCTTACCGAGGGGCTTATTTCTTGCCATCTTCTTCACCTATCGCAGCCACTTATCTGAACGATACTTTGCGTTCTCGTTCTCTCCCCTGTATCTGTTTGAGGAGTCCTTTCAATTGTTCATCAGTAACTTGGCCTCGCAGCCTACCCGAACCGGCCAGCTGAATGAGCTGCATCTCGATCTGTTCGGCCAGCTGTGGTTTGACCATTCTGATGTTTGTGAGACGTTGTCTTGCCTCTGGAGTCAGGATCTGCCGAAGAATGGCTTCTTTCTGGGCCTGGGCTTCTGCAGTTGCTCTCTCAGATGCTTCTTCCTGAGCAGCCTGCTGTTGCAGTTCAGCAAGCTTTCTCTGACGGATAGCATCAAGCTCATCGTCACTCACTTTTATCACCGGAATTTTGATTGATTAGGAGTATCTCTCTAGTTCTGGTATTGCCTTCGTTAGTTCCTGTATCAGGCTTGCTGATACTCTGTCCATGTAGGATCTACCGACGCTAGTCATCTCCCTTCCCTTACTGCCACGTTTTGTGATAAACCCGGCCCGTTCCAGCTGCTGCAATGCAGTTCTGACAACTGCGCCGCTACCTCTCTGGAAACGGTTTGGTTTTGTCCCTCGTCTCTTCCGTCCGCCATATTGAATTCTCAACCTCTCAGTTCCTATTGGACCTTTCATGTAGATCTTCCTTAGAACACTGGCACAGCGGGTGTACCACCACTCTGGATCTTCAGGAGTTCTCTCCTTATGCGTACCTGTCTTCACATAGAGGGCCCACTCTGGAGCTTGAACTTCACTTCGATTCTTTAGGTCCTGTGCGAGACGCCGTATGAGAATATTGGCTGGAATATCATAGACTGTGGGCATTTGTTTCTCACCATATTAGCTGAAGGGAGGGAATCTGACCCAAATTCGGCCGATTGCCTACCTCAGAAGGCTGGCACCACCGACAAGAGAGTCCATAAAAGATTATCGTTAGAACCCGAATGGAAATGGCCTGTTGCTATGGCCACATACCTGATTTTTCAGCTACCTATCGGGACTTGTATATGATTGCAGTATTTCCCCGCACTCCAGCTAGATTTGCTCCACACTGTTTGCAGAGGTCTTCGAAGAATTCATGCTTTGAATGCTTATCAGTGCCAGTGCTCCTGAGGAGTTTTACCTTCAAGTATTTGTGTTTCTTCACAAGACGTTTAGCCTCAGCAATGGTACCCTCTGAGAGACCACCTTTGCCAATCTGAAGCATCACTGGTTCATTCCAGGCTATAGATACTCTCTCTGAATCAGGCTGAGACTTTGTCATTATGAATCACATTCTTTGGCTGAGAAGTTTGCTAATCAAGATTTTCTTATGACCGGAAATCGTCGAATCTCTCCACAATGCATACAAGTGATCGAGAGATGCTTACCTCGATTCCCCCTCATTCTTACTCTGCAGTTGAGTCCTGGCACATAGACGGTTCCACATCCCTTGCACAGATTCTTTGATACCTCTACTGGGAGTTTAAGTCTTGCACGTTGTGCTATGCTTTTTGCATTAGACATCCATCTTCGAGCAAGATACGGTCTTCTTGCAGCTTCTGTTTTAGAATACATCCAAAGGCGGTCAATGCGAGACTTGGCAATCCCTCTTGTCTGCTTTTTTGGGGTTCTTCTTCTCACCAACAGATTCTACCTGCTTCTAGACCATGAGTCATATGGCTTAAATTGTTCGCAGAAGGAACAGAGGTGGGTCCATTTCATGTTACATTTCATACTCCTTGAGTCCGCACTCGAGCTAGTTCCTCCGGAACTTACATCGTTGAAGGCAATTCAGAAACATGCCGGAAGAAGAAACAAGAAGCCTGGAGAGCTGCTACTAGATCAGTCATTTCATGGTCAGGCAATGACGCGACTTGAAGATGGAGAGAAAAGAGGACGACCTGATATCCCATTCTTTAGCCTGCAATCAATTCTAGAAACACCTCTCTGCAAGTCTGGATTGATGAGTATTCATCTTCATCTTCAAGATAGCCGCATTGTAAAGGTGCATCCTAATGTAAGGCTTCCTCGCAACTATGATCGCTTTGTTGGTCTGATTGAGCAGCTGCTTGCAGAAGGACGAGTGCCTCCAACAGGCGAGCCGCTTCTTGAAATCATTAGGGGCAATCTAATGAATCTGGTTGATGAATTGAGAGATGGACATTCAAACACATTAACCCTCTTGGCTGTGGAGAGTGGTCAGCGGACACCTATGAAGGAGCTACTTGAACTCCTGCCAGAATCATCTGATGTCCCGGTCATTATTGGCGTAGGTATGTTTCCACATGGTGATTTTTCCTCAGCTACTAGGACTGCATTCCAAACAGCTATCGAACTTGACAAAGAGGTCATGATGGGATGGCATGTATGTTCAGAGATTCTCTGGACTTACACGCTGAAACACCATGTGATAAGGACTCGTTATGAACTATAGGTGGAGAAAACAGTCACTCAGGAATTAGGCACTCCAATATGCTTAAATCTCGACCACTGGATGCAGAAGAACTTGAAGCGGCCATAGTCTAGCCTGGTTTAGGATCGTAGCCTTCCAAGCTACTGAGCCGGGTTCAAATCCCGGTGGCCGCACCATCTCTCGCAATCTCGTTCTATGTACTACCCACCAATATTTGGGTCCGGTAGCACAACCCTTTTGTTCACTCCATCTTGATTTCGTTTTTGTGGCCAAGTCCCAGAGAAAAACGAATCTCTGTTACTTCACCAAGAAAAACGAGGCAAACCCATGGACACACTCAGGCATAATGGCGTACTTGTACTTGAACCACCTGATTTTCCTCTCTTTAGGATCACAGCTAGAGGTCAGTTAGTTGAACTGAATCCACTTCAGAGTGAAATGGCAGTTGCTTGGGTGCGAAAGATAGGCACTCCATACGTGGATGATGAAGTATTCGCTCAAAACTTCATGACTGATTTCACCAGGGCATTAGGTATTGACCCACCTCTTCAGATTGATGAAATCGATTTCTCAGAGGTCATCAGATATGTCGAGGGTGAACGAGCTAGAAAGGAGAGCTTGACAAAAGAGGAGACGAAGGCTGACCGCGAGACCCGCAAAGCTATCAGAGATGAATTGAAAGAAAAGTATGGATATGCTGAAGTTGATGGTGAGCAGATGGAGCTGGGTGCCTACCAAACTGAGCCATCTGGAATATTCATGGGCAGAGGTGAGCATCCCCTGCGCGGTAAATGGAAGCAGGGTGCAACATACAAAGACATTACGCTGAACCTTGATTCAGAGGCTGAGATTCCTGAGGGCGATTGGGGTGAAGTAATCTGGGCCGATGATTGCATGTGGATTGCCAAATGGACAGATACACTAACAGGCAAGACCAAGTATCTCTGGCTTCATGACAGCACTCCCATTAAACAGGAGAGGGAAGCCGCAAAATTCGACCAGGCATTAAAGGTTGAAAAAAGGATGGATGACATCCGTGCTCACATTGCTAAAGGGCTTGTGTCATCTGATGCAAAACGCCGAGCTGTTGCAGCCGCTTGTTATCTTATTGATTCTCTGAGTCTGCGTGTAGGGGATGAGAAGGATCCAGAGGAGGCAGATACAGTAGGTGCAACTACACTGAGAGTAGAACACCTCACTCTGAAAGGTACTTCTGTGGTTTTTGATTTTCTGGGAAAGGACAGCGTTCCGTGGCACAAGGAATTAGATATGGAAACTGAGGTCTATGCTGTCTTCGGTGAATTATATGAAAATGCCTTGGAGCGTGTTGAATCTTATCAATCTCGACGAGGCAAGAAATCTTCTGCAGATCCAAAAAAGGTCGCTCAGATATTTCCCACCATAAACAGTACTCATGTGAATCGTTTCTTAGGAGAGGTCCTCCCCGGCTTCACAGCCAAGATGTTTCGAACGCATCATGCTTCGGTAGTTATGCGTGAGGAGCTGAAAAAGAGCAGGGCTCGCAATATTGACCCCGATTTCATCAAGAAAGAAGCCGTGAGAAGGGCAAATCTTGAAGTTGCCCGAGTGATGAATCATACAAAACAGGCACCCAAGGGATGGACAAGTAGTGAGGCGCGGTATAAAGAGCGTATTACACGAGCGTCCCAGAATGTAGTGAAGACAAAGCCATTAGTTGACGCAGCCAAGAAGCACCTCAGGGAAATCAGAAAGCGAGAAGATCTGGCAATCAAGAAGCAGCAAGATGCAGTCAAGAAGCAGAAGGAAACTGTTGACAAATTTTGGAAATTCGTTCTGACTTGGCGTGAAAAACGTGATCGAGCCAAAGAAGCATGGGATAATGCTCGTACACGAAAGAGCAGGATTCGCGGAAGTAAGAGAAAAGCAAAGTCAACCAAGAAAGAACGCCTTGATGATGCGCAAGAAAGCATTGAACGAACTCGAAATCGGCTGGACTCAGCTGAAGAGTCATTAAAGAACGCGAGAGTCAGATATGAGAAGGCAAAGGAGTCCTTGACTAAGAAGCAAGAAGCAATCTTGAAATCAAAAGAGAGATCGAGTGAGAGAATAGCTCGTGCAGAGAAATCTGTAGATAGTGCTGCAGAGAGAGTGAAAAAAGTAGAAGAGGCGAAGAAGAAGATAGAGATTGACTATGCACTTGCGAAGGCAAGTAGGACATGGAACCTCGGTACTTCTCTGAAGTCCTATATTCATCCAAAAGTTGTCTATGACTGGTGTCAGAAGGTTGAGTATGACTGGCGCAAGGTGTACACCAAGACTTTGCAAAGGAAGTTTGCGTGGATCGAATCCTCCGGTCAATAGGAGTGAACTAGGGCCTCAATAGGGATGTTCTAATACGGTTTTCAATCTCCTCAAGGGTCTCTCTAAAAACAAGTAGCATTTCCTCATATCTGCCTTGATACGCAGCTGGGTCCTCAATTGACCAGTGTATAGTCTGTCTTGCACCGGGAAAATAGGGGCAGCTTTGCTTTGCGCTATCACAGACGGTAATCACAATGTCGAAAGGTATTCCTGCATATTCATTGAGTCCCTTTGGATAAAGTCCTTCTATCGAAATACCCCTCTCTTTTAGCACTTGAATGGCCAATGGATTCACCTCTGATGAAATATCGGTACCCGCACTATGAACATCATAAATATCTCCTCCCAAGTGTCTTAGCAATGCCTCTGCAATTTGACTCCGAGCCGAATTGCCAGTACAAAGAAACAAAACGCGTTTCATAGAAACACCACTCTTAATCAGCCATTTGATGTTTCGCATAAGAAGTATACATGAATACTGTTTTTGCCCTAGCGTTACACATAAGTCGAAATAAGATTGTGGCTTTGCTATGAAGCAAGTCAGAATCATGGTCTTTCCGAGTACCTCAAGTGAGCATGGTCTTCATGTGGGTGAGGTAGGGCCTCAAGATCCGGCTGATGAAAGCTGTGCAGATGGATCTTGTGATCCTGCTTCAATTCCTGTGGTCACACTTAATCAGGATGTTCTACTTGAGAAGTGTCTAAATGAGGTTGAGGCGGCTTTTGGTGATTCCGTCAGAATCGAGATGCTCGATTATAAGGAGCCTCGAAGCATTGAACGCGGCATGGAAGTTTTGAATCACGCATTGGAATCTGCAGGAAGTAATCCTCTAGACTCTCCTGAGAGGTTTACGATGTTTGTGAACTCTTCAGCTCCGCTCATAGTTATCAATAATCGAATTGCCTTCACAGGAATTGTCCCGCCCAGTCCACAAGTCATCAGTCGAGTGAAGGCTGCTCTCAGATAGAAGTAGTACTCCCTCATTTTATCCCCCTGCTGAAGAGAATAGCTTTTCAACCGACAATAATTCGTTTGAAGTGGTCTATTTTGAGTCGAACGTGGAAATACAAAAGCAGAATCTTTGATGCTCATACTCACATTGGCACACCAGAACAACTCCCGACAATGATTGAAATTGAGGAAGAATTCGGGATATCTGCGCAAATCGGAATAGTCCATACCCATGAAGTCCTTCAATCTGCCAAGAATCACTACTCTGATAGATTCGTGTTCGCCAAATACCTCTCCCTGAGTGACATTGCACAATACAATGTCGAGCCAGTCATCAAGCAGATTGAAACGCTAAAGGAGGAGGGATTCTCATTATCCAAGTCCTGGTTTGGTCCTCGTTGGAGAGATTACATTGAGAAGGTTCCTGCTGACTTTGCCATTAGCGACTCTCGTCTTGAGCCCATCTTCCAGACTTTGGAGGACAACAGAATCCCTTTGTTGATTCATATTGCAGACCCAGACACATACTTTGCAGCACAATACAGCGACTCAAAGACATATGGAACAAAAGAGGATCAATTGAATCAGCTCGAAACAGTCATCGCACGTCATCCGAAGCTTATCTTCCAGTTGCCGCATTTTGGATCACAGCCAGAAATCCATAGGCTGCACAATCTCTCACGTTGGTTGGACTCATATCCAAATATTGTACTTGATACGGCATCTTCAAGATGGATGGCCAGAGAACTGAGCAAGGATGTGGAGAAAGCGCGTAAGTTCATGATTCGTCATTCTGACAGAGTTCTTTTTGGCACAGACATTTCATCTAACGGGATCGGTTATGACTACTATTCCGGACGTTACAATGCTCAGAGGATTTTGTGGGAAACCCGTGAGAGGAATACTCCCCTTCCCTTTCCTGACCCAGATACTAAGAACTCTGGTGGAACGTTCATCAACGGATTAGACTTGCCTATCTCAGTTCTCAAGAAATTATACTGGAAGAATGCCGATCGTATCTATGACCTAAATTCCTAGGCCCTACTCAACGCCTTCCAGTCGATTGGTCCCTCTGCGAACCTCTGCTGTAATCTATCCATTACAATATCCCATGCCCGTTTGAAGTAGTTGTACACCTCCATCCACTCTGAATCCTCTCTCCATCCACAATGAGTCAATACGACATTGGTACCGCCCTGATTGTTGGATTTGAATTGCACGACTACCCAAGTCTTGGCTCCCCTAAATTTGGGAAATGAAGGTGGAGCATTCCACTCGAACGAAATCATTTCGGGTGTTAGATAGCTTAACACTCTGAGCCCTTCGCCTCCACGATATCCGGGTATTGCTTCCAGATCAAAATACATCTCATATGGTCCACCAATGCGCAGCTCAACATACGCATCAGGTGCAAAGAATGTCTTGGCTCCCTCGGTAGTAGTCCATGCATTCCACACATCATGTATCTCTCCTGTAACGTCGCACTCTTTTCTAATTGACAATTCCGAAGGATCAAGGATATTCAGAGACTATTCTGTATGAAAAGAAAAGCATTACTGAGCAGATTATATAGGAGAGAAGAGTCACTCCAGTATCATGCCAGAATGCTTCAGTGTTTTACAGATTGGATTCGGGTCATTAGGTCGTCATATTGCAGAAGCGATTCTCAACAGGGATAACCTTCAGTTAATAGCTCTTATTGACGCAGACCCTTCCCTTTTGGGAAGATCTGTTAATGAGTTTCTTTCGAAGCCCACGGAATCTTCTGTTACTATCCAGGGTGATTTGGAAAAAGCTCTCAGTATACTGGGGAAGAACCCTCCGGATGTTGCTGTTGTCGCAACTGCATCCTCCTTGGAAACGGTGTTCCCAACAATCACATCCTGTCTAAAACATGGGATGGATGTCATTTCCATCTGTGAACAACTGTCATATCCATATAAGAAACAACCAGGTCTGTCATCGGAACTTCATAGGATCGCAACAGAGGCAGGCAAGGCCGTTCTCGGAACTGGAATCAATCCGGGATACCTTATGGACCTCCTACCTATTGTTTTAACAGCTCCATGTCAGAGCGTTGACTCAATCCACGTGACTCGCCACATGAATTCAAGTCGGAGACGCCCCTCATTTCAGAAGAAGATTGGAACTGGCATGGCTAAAGAAGAGTTTAGGAAGAAAATTGACGAGGGACAAATCACTGGACATGTCGGTCTTGTTGAATCCATTCAGATGATTGAGAAAGCGCTCCAACTACATCTCGAAGAAATCAAGGAGTTGCCTCCTGAAGCAGTCATTGCGAAGAAGACCATCACCAATTCATTTACAACCATTAAGAAGGGAGATGTGCTTGGGCTCAAGAGTACGGGAGTGGGTGTCCGAGCAGGAAAGGAAATCGTCAGGCTGGACTTTCTTGCCTATGCTGAGGCAGCACCAGAATATGATGAGGTCGTCATTGAGGGGCATCCTAGCATCCACCAAAGAATCGAGGGTGGCGTTCAGGGCGACCAAGGCACAATTGGCATGATTATCAATCTCATTCCTCTCATGTCGAATCTCTCTCCTGGGCTGAAGACAATGATTGACATACCTGTGCCTAGGAACACGATGAGATACTATAGGAAATAGAACTAATGCAAATCCAATATATCATTGATATTGAAGAGGAAGACATACATCTATTGAAGTCTAGAATTACTCTATTCAACAGGATTTCCTTTTCGAGTTTGGATGAACATGATGAATCCTGCAATTTAGAATGTATTCCATCATCTAGCTATAGCATTTACCAATTAGCAGACAATGTATTAGTAGAAGGTTTCATTGGTTACATAGTTATGTCAACTAGAGGAGTCAAAGAAGAATCAGGTTTTCTACATAGATAAGTGAGATTCCGACTAGAATCACTCACATCATGTTCAATCACTTGATCATCCAAATCCCTTATTTTCCGGGCTATTTCAAGAACCTCTTGAATTGACAGACCCAATCGTTCAGATACAAGTTTAAGATCAGTTTGGAACCTCTTCCTCACGATATTCTTTACCAATTGCTCCCAATGAGTCTTGAATGATAGACGCAGGCTGGAAAGCGCGGCAAAATCAAGCAACCATCTGTTCGATGGATTTCCCGAGGGACTTGCAGGCCCATTCTGTTCACCATCCACAGTAGGTGCTACTAGTGTCCGATGAACCATAAGGTCTTTTACAAATGAGGTCGTCGCTGTTCTTTTTGAGTACCAATCGGGTTTACCAGCCTGGAGAGTAGTAGTATCAATACTGGAATATCCCTCATTCTTCCAGAATGATGCTGAGAATTCGTATTTCTTTTCCCATCGATTCCATTTTACATACCGCGACTCATCCAGATTCTGCATTCTTTCACGTGCTGTTTTCACATCGGAAGAAAAGGTCCCTTCTTCAAACCTGATTAATAGTGCCTCCGCTATTCCTTCAGTTCCATCCAAGAAATCTTTCTCGGCTTGTTTCAGAGATTCCTCTGCGTACCTCAAATCATTGGGAAAATCCATGGGACTGCCTCCATTCTAAGATAGTATTGTAGTGACGTGGAAGCAGATAAGACATCTGCATTGGATAAGGAGCATTATTGGAGAAAAGACGGTGTGAATCCGCTGGGACTCGAATCGGAGGATCCAAGTGAATCAGAATCAAAACTCTGAATGATAAGATTGAAAACTGGGATTGATGAAATAGAGGCTTTGGAGTTGCCATTTCATGGACGTTGAAAACCCAGATGTATATCGTCTGCTTCAGCAGCATCTTGACGAGATGCCTGTTGGATTTCCACCGACTCAATCTGGAGTGGAAATCCGTATCCTGAAACAACTATTCACTCCGGAGGAAGCCAGATTAGCTACTCTCTTGAGGTATTCACCATGCCCATCTGATTCTCTCGAAGAAATACATGAGAAGACACAGGAGCCTGGATTCTCTATGGAAGAGCTTCAAAATCTCTTGGATACAATGGTGGGTAAGGGCTTGCTCCTTTTCCGACACGAGGGCAATAGAAGATTCTACAATAATGCCCAGTGGGTTGTAGGAATCTACGAATTTCAAGTAAACAGATTGACAGCTGACTTGTTCAAAGACATTGTTGATTACAATATTGAGGCTTTTGGCAGAGTGCTACATAAATCCAAGAAGCCTCAACTCAGAGTGATTCCGATTGGGAAAACAGTCACGCACAGTAATGAAATAGCGAATTACGACAATGTCAGAGAGCTAATTTCTTCTTCTAAGGGACCATTTCTAGTCGCAAATTGTATCTGTCGACAGGGGATGGATACTGTTGAGAATCCTTGCAAGGTCACTGATAGACGAGAAACCTGCATTGCCTTTGGAATGATGGCCCAAATGTATATCGATCAAGGCTGGGGGCGAGAGGTTACCAGAGATGAACTACTTGAGGTTGTACAACAGAATGAGGACGATGGTCTTGTACTTCAGCCAAGCAATTCTAGGACTCTAGACTTTCTTTGTAGCTGCTGTGGCTGCTGCTGTGGTATCCTAGCTGGGACGAAGATGTCCCGAAAGCCAGTCAAGTTCTTCTCTACAAATCACTTTTCTGAGGTGGACCAAGGAATCTGTAACCTGTGTGGAAATTGTGTGGACTGGTGCCAGATGGAAGCTATTGCATTGGAAAGCGATGCATTATTGATTGATTTGAATAGGTGTATTGGATGTGGAATTTGCGTGGCAAATTGCCCCTCAGAAGCCCTGACTCTTCGAAAACATGCCGAAGAGCGGGTCCCGCCAGAAACCATGGATGAATTGTACTCAATCATTGCCGAAAACAAGTACGAATTGTAGGATAATAGTAAGAAATGGTTTGCCTGCTGCTATTTGGTCCCGTCCTCTCTCTTAGAGCTGGAAATACTATTGACATGACTGTACTTCGAAATCATGCCACACGATGTCCGAAAAAAAGAGA